>DASVRD010000097.1:0-19403 GCA_036388775.1 Pyrinomonadaceae bacterium
TGTCGGTCGCGCGAACGAAGCCCGGCTTCAACGTGAGCGACTCGGACGCCCAATTTTGAACAAACCAGCGCGCAAGCCAGCGTCGAATTGACATCGCCGACAACCAGCACCCAATCGGGCTTTTCGCGCAATAAAATCGGCTCGAACTCAATCATCACGCGCGCTGTCTGCGCGGCGTGGCTCGCCGAACCGACGCCGAGATAAACGTCCGGGCGCGGCATTCCCAAATCCGTAAAAAAGGAATCTGACATCGCGGCGTCATAATGTTGCCCCGTATGTACGAGAAGCGGCAGGAATTCGTTTTCCCGCCGCTTCATTTCCGCGACAATCGGCGCAACTTTCATAAAATTGGGTCGCGCCCCGACTATATTTAAAACCTTTAACAACTGTTCAAGGTTCAAGGTTCAAAGTTCAAGGTTGAAAAGCAATTAACTTTGAACCTTGAACTTTGAGCCTTGAACTTAAAGTCTGACGATTCTGGCACGGCTGTCGCCGCGTGTTTCTTTTGTGAGAGCGTTTCTGGTATCAACGACGAGCGGCGCGAGCGAGCAAACTCGCTTGTAATCAACTCCCGAATGTTCGGTCACAATCACGACGCAATCCGCGTTTTTGATTAAATCGTCGGTTAATTCCGCGTTGTAAAGCGGCTTGCCGTGTCCCAAAGTGTGCGAATGATCAAACGTGACTTCCGGCACGAACGGATCGTGATACGTCACATCCGAGCCTTTGGCGCGCAGCAAATCAATGATTGAAAGCGCGGGGCTTTCGCGCATATCGTCAATGTCTTTTTTGTAAGCGACGCCGAGAATCAAAACTTTTGAATTCTTTAAAGCCTTGCCGTCGTCGTTCAGCGCGTCGCGCACGAGATTAAGTACGTGTTGCGGCATCGAAGAGTTGACTTCTTCGGCGAGCGAGATAAAACGCGAATCGAAACCGTGCTGGCGCGCTTTCCACGAAAGATAATGCGGATCGAGCGGAATGCAGTGTCCGCCGATTCCCGGACCGGGATAAAAAGCCATAAAACCGAAAGGCTTGGTTCCCGCAGCGCGGACAACTTCCCAGGTGTCAATGCCGAGCGTATTGCAGAGCTTAGCCATTTCGTTTGCCATTCCTATATTGACGGCGCGAAAAGTGTTTTCCCACAATTTGCAGGCTTCCGCGACGCGGGCGGAGGAAACCGGATGAACGGTTTCGACGATTTGCGAGTAAAGCAAAGCGGAAACCTCGGTCGAATCATCCGTCACGCCGCCGACGACTTTTGTAATATTGTGCGTTAAAAATTGCGGATTGCCGGGATCAACTCTTTCCGGCGAAAAGGCGAGCAGAAAATCTTCGTCTAATTTGAATCCCTGTTTTTCAAAATCGGCGAGCAAAACTTCGTCGGTTGTTCCCGGATAAGTCGTGGATTCGAGAACTATTAATTGTCCGCGACGCAAATTTTCCTGAATTTTTTCCGACGCCGCCATAATATAGCTCATATCGGGGTCTTTGGTTTTGCGCAGCGGCGTCGGGACGCAAATGATTATTACATCGCATGATTTTAAATGCGAAAAATCCGTAGTCGCTTGCAGACGGTCGGCGGAAACCGATTCGGCGACGTGCGCGGTCGGAACATCGGGAATATACGAGCGCCCGGCATTGATTTCGGCGACCTTACGCTCGTCAACTTCAAAACCGATGCCGGAAAAACCTTTGCGGGCAAATTCGACGACCAGCGGCAGACCGACATAGCCGAGACCGATGACGCCGATGCGCGCCGCTTTCTGCATGATGAGATTCTTTAATTCTTCTTTAACCATTGATTTATAAAATATTAAGTTCTGATAATGAGCGTTTTCAAAAACCGCCGAAAAATGCGGCGGCTGACCGTCCAGACTATTTGAAGCCGCCGCCCGATGTCAAGAAACCGGATAATTATTGCGATTAAATGCGCATAAAGTTTTTTTCTCAATCGGAAACTCCAGAGGTTTTATCCGAACTCTCTTGACACTCGGCGGATTGCCGTGTTACACCGTTTTCTGCCGCAAAATATTGAAACGAGAAGAAAATTGCCGGAAAGAATTTTAAGAACGAGCGTGAGCGCGGAAAATAAAGAAATAGTTTTGCCCAGCCGTATCGAATCAATTGATCGGGCTGCGGAAGTTGTTGCCGGAGCCGTAACTGAGGCTGGCGTTGATGAAGGGGCGTTGTTTGGAATTGATTTGGCGGTGCGCGAGGCGGTCGCCAACGCCGTCAAACACGGCAACCGGCTCGACGAAACAAAGCAGGTTCGGATTTCGTTTGAGACAACGCCGCAGCGGTTTGAGATTACGATTCGGGATGAAGGCGGTGGATTTGATTTCGAGCATCTTCCCGACCCGACCGACCCGGCGAATTTGTTGAAAGAATCGGGGCGCGGCGCATTTTTAATGCGCTCGTTTATGGACGAAGTTCGCTGGCAAGCGGGCGGCAGCGTTGTTACAATGACAAAAAACCTTTAATTTTATTCTAAAAAGGAAATCGGAGTTTAAAACAGGAGAAATTTATGGCAGAACTTAGCATCAACGAACGACAAGCCGGAGATGTCACCGTGCTTGATATGAGCGGACGAATTACGATTGGCGAAGGCAGCGTCGCTCTCAGAACCGCGATTCGGCGTTTGCTCGAAGAAGGCAAAAAGAAAATTTTGCTCAATCTGGGCGGCGTCGGCTACATTGATTCGAGCGGCATCGGCGAATTGGTTTCGAGCTTTACCGCAATCAACAAAGAACAGGGGCAATTAAAGCTTTTGAAATTGACGCAAAAATTGCGCGACCTTTTGGCAATCACCAAACTTTTAACCGTTTTCGACGTTTACGATGACGAACAGGAAGCCTTAAACAGCTACAAATAAAAATATTACAAATTCAAAAGACGCCGCAGGACGAAATGAATTTATCTTTCGCCTTGCGGCGTCTTTTTCCGTGTGCATCTGTTTCGGCGTCCGGCTGCATCTTTTAATAATCGCATTTACCCTTTTCGTTTGGCGATAAATTCTAAAATTACAACTTGTTATGAAAAAGCATTTATTTTTCTTTCTGCTTTTATGTTTTGCGGCGAATTCGGCGACGGCGCAAACGCCGAAAGCGTTTGATTTGTCCGAATTCGGAATTAAAATCCAGCCCGACGCGCGTTTGATTTCCGTGATGACGGCGCTCGAAGCGGCGGGTTTCGAGAGCAAGCAAAATTCTGTTTTTCGCACGGAAATACAAGACGACTTGAAAACGATTGACCCGGAATTGCAGCGCCGCCTGCGGGCTTTTTACGAGCGCAACAAAATTTACGCGAAATCCGAATCGGGGCAGAGAATCGAAGCCGCGCCGAGCGAGCAGGTCGCGCGTTATGTTTCGCTCGCTTACGCTCTCGGACAGCCGCCGGATTTTTTAACACCAGCGCGCAGCACCGAATTGCCCGCAGGGTTACTCGAAGTTTTGGATTTCGCGCCGCTCGTGCAGGAGTTTTATCGAAAAATGCGTTTGAGCGAGAAAATGCCCGAACTTTTGGTGAAATATCAGGCTTTTGGCGATAAGCTGAGACCGGAAACATCGGCGATGGTGCGCGAATTAACGGCATATCTCAACACGCGCCCGCAGACGATTTATTTTGAACGAATCACTACAAAAAGCCAGCCCGCCAAAGAAAAAAGCAAAAAACCGGCGATGCAGACGGTCGAAATGCGCGAACGCGCCAGAAATTTTTATGTTGTGCCGGATTTGCTCGCCGTTCCGGGAACGGTCAAGCTGCGCGTGATCGGCGACGATTATTACGCGACTGTAGCGACCGACGTTAAACCGCCGGAATCGAGCGAATTGCGCCGCGCTTATTTGCAGTATTTGGTTGACGCGCTGGTTTTCAAAAACGCCAAAGAAATTACCGTTCAGAAAGAAGCGATACGCACGCTGCTCGATGATCTGTCGAAAAACGGCGCGACTGTTTCGCCCGATGTTTATCTTGCCGTCGCTCGTTCGCTCGTCGTCGCGGCGGATGCCAAGCAAATTGAGTCGGCAAAAATTGCTTCGACTACAAACGAGGCGCGCGCCAAAATCGAGCAAGTCAAAACAACGCCGGAGAAATTAACCGTTTCGGAAAATTTGAAACAAACAAAAACGGCGATTGAAAAAGAAACTTTTCTGACGCTTTCCGAAGCCTATTCGGACGGCGCGGTTTTGGTGTTTTTCTTCGCCGACCAACTGCGCGGTTTAGGCGGCTCTGGATTCGACATAGCAAGCTCGCTGACCGATATGATTCAGACGTTCGACGCCGCAAAAGAAAAAGCGCGGCTCAAAGAAACCGAAACCGCGCGCAATCAAGCTCTCGCCGAGCTTGCCGCGCGCCGCAGTAAGCGTGGCGAGGAAAAAGTCACGCCGGCTGATTTGCCAGTTGAGTCAAAAGACGACGAACTTGTTAAAAACCTTAGAGAAGCCGAACAGATGATTAGTTTGAGAGATTACGATAAGGCGGAAAACCGGCTCAAAGAACTGTTAACCGTTTACAAAGGCGAGCCGCGAATTTTCTTTGCGCTCGGACGCACGGCGGGGAAATCAGCCAGTGAAGCGATTGACGAGACGGTGCGCGACGAGCGTTTGAAAAAAGCCGAAGCGTTTTATCGCGGCGCGATTGATGCCGCTGCGGGCGATGATTATAAATATCTGCTTTCGCAGTCGCACGTCGCTTTGGGACGAATTTATGAGTTTTATGACCGAAACGCAGAGGCTTTAAAGGAATATCAAGCCGCGATTACAATCGGCGAAGTCAAGGGCGGCGCATATCTGGAAGCTCAAGCCGGAAAAGCGCGTTTGATGCCGAAATAAATTTAAAATCAATGCTTTAAGAGGCGACGAAAAAATGAGACCTGGGCGAAAATGTAACGGATTTTCGCCCTTTTCAAATCAACCGCAAGCCCTTAAAAAATTCCGACTTTCTACCCGATCAGATACACCTGTCAAAAATAGCGGTTTTTGCCGCACATTCGGCGAAATATCAATTGACTATTAAATAGGAATTGACTATTTTGCTTGTTCTAATGCTTGATTTAAAAAGAGCGAATATAGCCGAAGGCTGGTTTATATCCTTGCAGACGCGCCTTTATCACATAGAATCAATGCCTCAGCGGGCATTTATAGTTAAATCCGACAAACAGTAGATTGACACTGCAAAAGCCGCAAACCGGCGAAATTAATGTCCCAATAAAGTAGAAGTGAATTTAAATTTGAAAAGTTGAAAAGAAAAATATGAAGCGAAAAAACAATATTTTAATGTTTGCCCTTGCCTTTGTTATTTGCTCTCAATCGTTAATTTTTGGGCAGGCAGTGCGCGGGCGAATTGAAGGAACGGTTAAAGACCCGCAGGGACAAGTTGTGCCGAATGTTTCGCTGACAATTAATAATGTCGGCACAGGCGAGACTTTACAGGCGACATCTTCGGAAGAAGGGGTTTTTGTCGTGCCTGAAGTAAAACCGGGAGCTTACAAGGTGACGGCGGAAGCGACCGGATTTAAGAAAACTTCGGTCGAAAATATCGTTGTTCAAGTCGCAACGGTTTCAACTGTCAATATTGATCTGGAAGTCGGCACGGTAGCCGAACAAATAACCGTTAACGCCAGCGAGGCGCAGGAAGTAATCAATACGTCAAACCCTGAAGTCGGCGATGTCGTTGACCGCCAGAGAATTCTCGATCTGCCGCTCGACGGGCGCAATCCTTTTGAATTAACCGCGCTGCAAGCCGGAGTTCAGACAAAAACGGGTTCTGACGGCGAGACAACGAGATTTTCGATTAACGGCAACCGCACGGTCGCAAATAATCTCACTGTTGACGGCGTGAACGCATCGGATAATTTTCTTAAAACTCCCGCAAACATTACTCTCGGAGTAATTCCCGTGAGCGTCGAGAGCATCGGCGAGTTCCGCGTGACAACTTCTTTGCCTTCGGCGGAATTCGGACGCGGAACGGCGCAGATCAACGCCATTACGGCTTCAGGCACAAACAATTTTCGCGGCTCGCTTTTCCTTTTTCATCGCAATACGATTTTTAACGCGAACACATTTTTTAACAATGCGACGGTTGATTCCGTAACCGGAAAAAGTCTTCCGAGAGAGCCTTTAATTCGTAACCAATTCGGCGGCAGACTCGGCGGTCCGATTATGAAAGACCGCACATTTTTCTTCTTTTCCTACGAAGGCAAACGCGAATCTCGCGGGCTTTCGCGCAACCGTCTGGTTTATACGCAGGAGGCGCGAAACGGGATTTTTCGATATTTAAAAGGGCGCGTAACCACGCTGGCGAATATTGCCGCCGCGCCCGGAAGCGCTCCCGCAAGCGCGATAGCAGGCGTTCCGGCGGGAACGAGAACTTGTGCGACGACCGGAGCAAACGCTCTTCCGACAGGCACAATCTGCGTTCAAAATGTGTTGGGAATCAACGCGCAACGCAGTTCGATGGATCCGATCATCAGTGATTATCTGGCAAATATGCCTACTCCGAATAATTTTCAGATCGGGGACGGTTTAAATACGGGCGGCTTTCGTTTTAACGCTCGAATACTAGCTCCGAGCGATCAGTTTGCAACGCGCCTTGACCATCGCTTTAATGATAAGCACTCGTTCGAAGGCACGTTTAATTACGGAGATATTAACTTCCTCGGCGATTATATTAACGAAGGCGAGGAAACTTTCCCCGGTGGATCATATCGAACTCGAAACACCATCGGGCGCGGGATTTCCGCCACGCTGCGTTCAATCTTAAGCCCGACAATTATCAACGAAGCACGTTTTGGCGCGCAGCTTTCAACTTTGACTTTTGGTAATACAGCCGATATTTCCAGAGGTTATAAATTGGACATTTCCACAGTTTTTGAGCCGGAAAACAGCTTTATCGCTTCAAATCGCAATTTGCGCGTTTTGCAATGGACTGACAATTTAACTTTTATTCGCGGCGAACATACATTTAAAACGGGCGCGGAAATCCGTTCGTTATGGGTGCGCCGCTATTCGTTCGACGGAACTTTGCCGACTGTTAATTTCAGCACCGATAACCCGACGGGATTTAGTCAGGCGACAAATTTTGCCGGCAGCACGTCGGACGATTATCTAGCCGCCCGCGTTCTCGCCAATACGCTGACCGGAGCAATCGGGACGGTTACGCAAACTTTCAATATTACCGACCTCAATTCCGGCTTTGAGCGCGGAGCGCCGGAAGTCAGGGAATATTCAAATATGGAATACAACTTGTTTTTCCAGGACACGTGGCGTTTCCGCCCCAATCTGACTTTTAATCTGGGTTTGCGCTATGAATACATCACATCGGTAAAAGAAGCGAATAATTTCGCGCTTTTGCCCGTCGGCGGTTCCGCCGCTTTATACGGCGTTTCGGGCGAAGGCAATCTGTTTCAACCGGGAACTTTGACCGGAACCGCGCCGGTTTTAGATTTTGCTCCGAACGGCGAGCTTTATAAACCGGACAGGAATAATTTTGCGCCTGTCCTCGGATTTGCGTGGGACCCGTTTAAGAATGGGAAAATGTCAATTCGGGGCGGTTATCGCGTCAGCTATTTCCAAAGCACGTTTAATACAATTGACGGAACGCTTGATGATAACGAAGGCTTGGTCTTAACAACGACTCGCGCGATAAATACCGGCTTTTTGAGAAACGGTTTTGCCCAGGCGCCTCTGCCGACGCTTTCAATTCCGGCGTCGCAAAGCATTCAAACAAATTCAACGGTTGATATTCGAGCCTTTGATGAAGATTTGAAAACTCCTTATCTTCACGACTTCAATTTCGGCGTGCAATATGAAATTTTCAAGAAAACTTCTCTCGAAGTCCGTTATGTCGGAAATCGCGGACGAAAGCTGTATCGCGGTTACGACGTTAACGAAGTTAATATTTTTGCCCGCGATACAAACACCGGACAGACATTTCTCGACGCATTTTTGATTGCTCAAAATAACCTGAAAGTTTCAAGAGCAGCGGGCGCGGGGGATAATTTCGGGTACAATGCGGCTCTTGCGGGCAGCCTTCCCAATCCCTTTTTCCAAAACGTTTTGTTTTTTCAATTTCCGGCTGAATTTACCAACGCCAATTATATAACGCGGCTTGACCAAAATCGCGTCGGCGATTTCGCCGATTACGTTTCGCGCGTTCGCTTAATCAGTACAAATCCGACAACAAATCAGGCAATCGCTAACCCGCGCGGCGCGCCGTTTTACGAAGCGGTTCGGCGCGGACAATTGCCGATCAACTTTTTCCGCGCCAATCCTGCCGTTCGCGGGGCGCAGCTTTTCACGAACGGCTCGACTTCGCAATACGACGGATTGCAGATTGAGCTGACGCGCCGACTTTCAAGCGGTTTGCGAATTCAGGCAAATTACACCTACTCAAAAGGATTGTCCGATTTTGTCGGCTCGACGGGCGACACAAATTCATTTCTGACTCTGCGCGACACCCGGCGTGAATATGTCCAGTTCAACAACACGCACCAATTTTCGGCGAATTTTATCTATCAGCTTCCTCTTGGAAGAAGACAAAAGTTCTTCCGGGATGTAAAAGGAATTCCGGGTTATTTGGTGAGCGGATGGCAAATCGGAAGCATCATTCGTTATACGTCCGGCGACCCGTTGAGCATAATCTCCGGGCGCGGAACTTATAATCGAGACGACCGTTCGGCATCAAATACGGCTGATTTGTCCGGCAATTTTTCCGGCAATTTACAGGATTTGTTTGGCGTTCAATCAAATTCAAACGGCGTCTATTACATCAACCCGAATCTCGCGCCGGGCAGCACTGGCGATGCTTCCGAAGTCATCTTTACAAATCCGTTACCCGGAACAATCGGTTCGACTCCGCTGTCTTCATTTTACGGTCCGAAAAACTTTAATTTTGATTTCAGTGTGCTGAAACGCACGCGAATTAATGAAAGATTTAACATCGAGTTTCGCGCCGAAATCTTCAACGTGCTGAATACGGTTAATTTTGATAATCCCGAAACCGACATTAACAGTCCTAATTTCGGCAGAATCTCCAATACCGTCGGCAGACCGCGATTGATGCAGTTTGCTTTGAGATTAAACTTCTAAACGCCGGGATCAGAACGCATTTCATTAAAGTGGAATACAAATAATTAACAGGGATGAAAAGGATAAAAGGGATAAATCAAAACAAGAAACATCCCCTTTATCCTTTTCATCCCTGTTAATTTTCTGATTTTTTGTATTTCGACAAATTGAAATTTGTATTAAGTTCTTGTAGATAAACTTAATTAAGAAAGCCGTTCGGCTCTTCTTCGGTTTTGTTGATTTTCAGCAATTCGATTGCGTCCGATTCATCCTCCAAGCTCCAAATTTCATAAAGCGCCGCCGGGACTTCCAAAAGGAAACGCGAAGGCTTTTGCAAAACGGCTTGGCGCGAATAATCAATCATAATTTGCGGATAAGTGATATAAAGCTCGTCAGCCGCCCGCGTCAGCGCGACATACCACAAACGCCGCTCTTCTTCCTCGCCTTCAATGTCGCGCAGAGAGCGCGGACTTGGGAATTTGCCTTCAGCCGCCCAAATCAGAAAAACCGCTTTCCATTCCAAACCTTTGGCTTGATGAATTGAAGTTAAAGTCAATAATTCATCTTCTTCGTCGCCTGAAACTACATCTTCGCCGGAAAGCGGACGATTGAAATTTTCGGTTTGAATCAAAGCCAGTTCCGACAAAAAACTTTCGGTCGAATCGTAACGCGCGGCGTACAAAGCGAGCTGTTTTAAATCTTCGATTCTCGCTTCGGCGTTTTCGTAAGTTGATAACAGATGTTCTTCGTAACCGTTCGTTAAAACCAGCTCGATTTGACGCGCAGGGCTGTTGCGCGTTTCGTCCGTCGTCAAATCGTTTAAAAGCTTGATGAAATTTCCCCAGCCGATTCCGCGTTTCGGCGCGGCATTGAAATTTTCGGCTTTGATCAAAGCCAGCGGGTTTTCAGCGATTGCGATTTGTTCCCAAACGCGGTTTGCCGTTGCGTTGCCGACGCCCGAAATTAATTTTAAAACCCGCTTCCAGGCAATTTCGTCGCGCGGGTTAACGATTAAACGCAGATAAGAAACTGCGTCTTTGATATGCGCCTGCTCGAAAAAACGGACGCCCGATTGGACGCGATACGGAATTCCGCGTCTGGTTAATTCGAGCTGCAATTCGAGAGAATGATAATGCGAGCGATAAAGCACGGCGATTTCTGCGAGCGATGTATCCTCGTCGCGCAATTCCAAAATCCGCGAAGCGACAAAAGCCGATTGCTGCTCGACATCGCGGCAGGGAATCAAAGCCGGTGAAAAGCCTTTCGATTTTCGCGCCGCCTGCAAAATTTTCGGAAACTGTTTTTTATTTCCCGCAATCGCCGTGTTTGCCAAACCCAAAATCTCCGGCGTCGAACGATAATTTGTTTCGAGCTTGTAAACCGTCGCTTCCGGGTAGCGTTCGGGAAATTCGTAAATGTTTGTAAATTCCGCGCCGCGCCAGGCGAAAATGCTCTGCGCGTCGTCGCCGACCACCATTACGTTTCGATGTTTGACGGCAAGCAAATCAATAATTTCGGCTTGTAATTTATTCGTGTCCTGATATTCGTCAACCAAAATATGCTCGAATTGTTCGGCGTAAATGTTGGCGATGTCGGGTTTTTCGACGAGCAGCTTTTTCCAGTTGAGCAATAAATCGTCATAATCCATCGCATTTCGCGCCCGTTTGCGGTCGTGATAAGCGAAATCAACGCGCCGGATTTGCGCCGTGAGCGGTTCAAAATACGGATAGCGACGCGCGATAACTTCTTCAATCGGTTTATCTGTGTTCGTTGCGTAAGAAATAATGTCGAGCAAAACTTCGGGTTTCGGAAACCGTTTGGCTTTTGTATCAATCGCGGCGTCTTCGATGCAGACGGCGAGGAAATCTTTAGAATCTTCGCTGTCCAAAATCGAATAGTTTGAAGAATAACCGAGCGAAGCGGCGTGTTTCCGCAAAATCAGATTGCCGATTCGGTGAAACGTCCCGCCCCAAATGCGATGCACGTTTTGGCTTCCCGTCAGAGCTTCGACGCGATTGAGCATTTCGCGAGCGGCGCGGTTGGTAAAAGTCGCAAGCAGAATTTTCGGCGCGGCGACGCCCTGTTCGATGAGACGAGCGACGCGATAAGTTATCGTCCGCGTTTTGCCGGTTCCCGCACCCGCGACAACCAAAGCCGCGCCCGGCGGAGCCGTCACGACGCGAAATTGCTCGTCATTTAATTCCTGGCGATAGCGCGTCAAATGTTCCGGCAAACCGGATGCGCCGCGTTTGATAACGTATTTTTTAGCCATTAATTCGTAACGGTTTTTATTTCAGCTAAACTTAAAGAAGATTTTAACTTTAAAACAAGAATTCGTTTAGAGAAGGAAAAATTTCTATGACCGGAAGTGTTTTAGCAAAACGTGCTGACGTGTCGCTTTTTACGGTTCGTTATTACACGCGCATCGGGCTTTTAAAACCGTCGCGCCAGCCGAGCAACAATTACAAGATTTATAAACCTTCGGACGCGACGAGACTGCGTTTTATCGTTGCGGCAAAAGAATTGGGTTTTACGCTCGCGGAAATTACGCAAATTTTGGACGAAGCCAAACACGGCAACTCGCCCTGCCCGATGGTCAGAGAAATTGTCGAACGGCGGATCGAAGAAAACAGGCGGAAAATCGAAGAATTAAAACAGCTTCAAAAGAAGATGAAACGAGCTTTGACGGATTGGTCGGAAATGGAAAATTCGATGCCCAACGGCGAATCGGTTTGTCATTTAATCGAATCGGTTGCTGAAATGCAAAAAAGCGCTTGACTTGACACCTGCTGACAGGTTGTAAGCTGTTAATGTGAGCGATTCGGAACGAAATTTTACCGATGCTCAGTGCTATAAAACGTGAGGTGGAAAATGAAGGAACTACAAACTTTGACACAGGTGATTGATCCGGTCTGCGGAATGAAAATCGTCCCTGAAAAAGCCGCAGGCAGCTACGATTACAACGGTGAAACTTATTATTTTTGCAGCAAAAGTTGTCTGGGGAAATTTCAGGCAAACCCGGAAAGTTTTCTAAAACCGAAAGCCGATGCGCAGGCTGGGAGCTGCTGCAATCATCACGGACACAAACCTGCAACTGTGACGGTCGAAAAACCGGAAAGCTCGAAAAACGTCGAATACACTTGCCCGATGCACCCGGAAATCTCTCAAATCGGTCCCGGAAATTGTCCGATTTGCGGAATGGCGCTCGAACCGAAAATAATTTCGCTCGATGACGAACCCGACGCCGAATTTCTGGATATGAAACGGCGTTTTTGGATTTCAGCCATTTTGACCATTCCGGTTTTGGTTCTGGCGATGGCGGAAATGCTGCCGAATTTTCATACCGTAGTTTCGCCGAAAATCTCGCTCTGGATTCAATTCATTTTAGCGACGCCGGTTGTTGTCTGGGGCGGATTTCCTTTTTTTCAGAGAGCTTGGGATTCAATTAAAAACGTCAGCCCGAATATGTTTACGCTGATCGCCCTCGGCACGGGCGCGGCATACATTTTCAGTCTCTTTGCGCTGTTTTTACCCGATTTGTTTCCGGCAACGCTCAGAAACGAACATACGGGAATTATTGCCGCTTACTTTGAAGCCGCGGCGGTGATTACAACTCTTGTTTTGCTCGGTCAGGTTCTCGAATTGAGCGCACGCAGCCGGACTTCGAGCGCAATCCGGGAGCTTCTTCAGCTTGCGCCGGAAACGGCGACAATCGTTGCCGACGACGGATCGGAAACAGAAATTCCGCTTCAGCACGTTGAGGCAGGCGCAAAATTAAGAGTCAGGGCAAACGAGAAAATCCCGACGGACGGCACGATATTAGAAGGCGAATCCGCCATTGACGAATCAATGATTACGGGCGAGTCGGTTCCGGTCGAGAAAACGGCGGGCGACAAAGTAATCGGCGGAACGATCAACGGCAGACGCGGTTTTGTGATGCGTGCGGAACGAGTCGGCAGCGACACTTTGCTTGCGCAAATCGTCAGAATGGTCGGCGAAGCGCAGCGGTCGCGCGCGCCGATTCAAAGAGTCGCCGACGCGGTTTCAAGCTACTCTGTCCCGGCGGTGGTTTTGGTTGCGATTGTCGCATTTGTCGTCTGGCTGATTTTCGGCAGCTTGACCTACGCGCTTGTGGCGGCTGTTTCGGTTTTGATTATCGCCTGCCCGTGCGCGCTCGGTTTGGCGACGCCGATGTCAATAATGGTCGGCAGCGGACACGGCGCGCGGCACGGCATTTTAATCAAAAAAGCCGAAGCCCTTGAAATTTTGGAGAAGGTCAACGTTATTGTCGTTGATAAAACCGGAACTTTGACCGAAGGCAAACCGCGTCTGCAAAAAGTTGTCGCGTTAGCTGATTTGAGCGAAGACCAAATTTTAAGAGTCGCCGCGAGTCTGGAAAAATCGAGCGAGCATCCTTTGGCGGAAGCAATCATCGGCGGCGCGCAAGAGCGCGGCATCGTGCTTACGGAAGTCAAAGATTTTGAAACCGTTACCGGCAAAGGAGTTTTCGGAACAATCGAAGGCAGAAAGATTTTGCTCGGCAACGGCACATTAATGAAAGAAAACGGCGTTGATTTGTCGAGCGTCGAAACGGCTGACGAGCTTCGTGCCGCCGGGAACACCGTGATGTTTGTCGCGGCTGACGGCAAATTAAAGGGGCTTCTCGGCGTTGCGGATACAATCAAAGAATCTGCGAAAGAAGCGATCACGGCGCTGCGCAAACAGAATATCGAAGTCGTAATGATGACGGGCGACAATGCGAAAACTGCGGAAACCGTAGCGAAAAAACTCGGCATTGACCGGGTTTTTGCCGATGTTTTGCCCGAACAAAAAGCCGCCCAGATTAAAGAACTACAATCGCGCGGCAAAATTGTGGCGATGGCTGGCGACGGCGTTAACGACGCGCCCGCGCTTGCGCAATCAAATGTCGGAATTGCGATGGGGACCGGAACCGATGTTGCCATCGAATCCGCAGACATCACGCTTTTGCGCGGTGATTTGCGCGGAATTTTGCGAGCGAAAAATTTAAGCCGCGCGACGATGAAAAATATTCGTCAGAATCTGTTTTTCGCTTTCGTTTACAATCTGGTCGGTGTTCCGATTGCGGCGGGAGTTTTGTATCCGTTCTTCGGTTTGCTTTTAAGTCCGATGATTGCGAGTGCGGCGATGACGTTCAGCTCGGTTTCGGTTATTGCGAATGCTTTGCGGCTGAGGCAAATAAAACTTTGATTTTTGCAATGATTACTTTGAGACAAGCGGCGGGCGCAAATGTTATAATTAAAGCTTAAAGTTTGAAATTTTAACCAAAGAAAGCGAGTAATTATGAAATTTCCGGGCGGCGGGTTTAACCCGCAACAATTAATGAAACAGGCGCAGCAAATGCAGGAAAAAATGGCGAAAGAGATGGAAGCTCTCGTCGTCGAAGCGTCGGTCGGCGGCGGAATCGTGACGGTGCAGATGCGCGGCAATCACGAAGTCGTCAGCGTTAAAATTCAAGAAGAAGCGGCGAAGGACGACGTTGAAATTCTACAGGATTTGATTGTCGCTGCCGTCAACGAAGCCAATCGCAAAGTCGAAGAAGCGATGCAAAGCAAAATCGGCGGAATACTGCCGCCCGGAATGTTTTAAATGCGGATTGCGGATTGCGGATTGCGGATTTTATTGTATTTTTAATTCTAATTTCCATGTTCAATCCGCAATCCGCAATCCGCAATCCGCAATCGGAATGCTTGAATATTCAGAATCTGTAGCCAAATTAATTGACGAATTTAAACGTCTGCCGAGCATCGGGCAGAAGTCTGCGCAGCGAATGGCTTTTTATTTGCTGCGGCGTCCGAAAGAAGAAGTCGAACGACTGGCGGACGCGATTCGGGACGTGAAAGACCGAATCACTTTTTGCAAAGTTTGTAACAATTTAACCGAAATCAACGAAAACCCGTGCCGGATTTGTTCGTCGCCGGGACGCGACCGCGCTATGATCTGCGTCGTCGAAGAACCTTACAGCCTTGTCGCTGTGGAAAAAACCCGCTCTTACAAAGGTTTGTATCACGTTTTGCACGGCTCGCTGTCGCCGATTCGCGGCGTCGGACCGGATGAATTGATGCTGCAAAATTTGATTCCTCGACTCGACCCTGAACATAATGACGGTATTGATGTCAGGGAAATTATTTTAGCGACAAATCCGAACACCGAAGGCGAAGCGACGGCAAGCTACGTTGCCAGATTATTAAAACCTTTGGGCGTCCGCACCACGCGAATCGCAATGGGAATGCCGGTCGGTTCGGATTTGGATTTCGTTGATGAAGTAACGATGGATAAAGCCCTCGCCAACCGGCACGAGATATAATCAATTACGAATTACGAATTACGAATTATTGACTCGAATTTTGATTTTCTAAAAAATAAATTACTCAATTCGTAATTCGTAATTGCTTTAAAAGCGTACTTTTTCCTCGGCTTCGTCGGCGCCGACGTTTTCGGTTTTTTGCAATTCTTCTCCGGTCTCGTAAAAATCCACATCGAATTCGACGAGCGATTGAATCGGAATATCGGCGATATGGGTCGGCGCGTCTTTAAACCGGACTATTGCACCGCAGCCGATTATTTCCGCTCCCATTTCTTTGACTCGTTCGGCGGCTTCCTGCATCGCTCTGCCGGAACGAATAATGTCGTCAACCAAAATACACGGATAAACTTCGCCTTCTTTGATATATTGCCGGAATTGCCGTTTACCGTCTTCCAGCTCAGTCCAATAAATCTGATTCGCGCTCAAGGCTTCGCGCACGCCGAAGGCGACCGGAATTCCGCCCGGACTCGGGCTGATAATCGAAATTTTCGGCAGACGGCTCGAAATATCGCGTTCGAGCCGGAACAGACGGCTCAAGCCGACCGCCAAAATTCTCGCCGTGTCGTAATGACGAAAAGCGAGCGGCATTTGAAAATAATGCCCGGCGTGTTTGCCCGACGGGTAAACAAAATGTCCTTTTCGATAAGCTCCGGTTTTTTCCAATATTTCCATTACCGATTCTGATGTCGGTATCAAATTAACCATTCGTCCTCCTTAAAATAAAAACTCTAAAATTGCTATCGAAAAGAATAACTCAATTTTGCGGTTTTTCAGAAATCTTGAGCGCCAGCCGAATGTGTTCGCGCTCGATTGTCGGAATTTCAGTTTTAACCTCATCAATTTGAAACCAGCCCGCGTCAACGATTTCGCCTTTCTTCGGTTTGGCATCGGTGTTTTCGGCGCGACAAACATAGATTATTTCAACGTGGCTGCCTACTGTTCGCGTTTTAACGTGCCGCAAGTCGGTTATATTGATTCCGACTTCTTCCATCAATTCGCGTTTGAGCGCGTTTTCCGGCTGCTCGCCCGGATTTATAAAACCGCCGGGAAGTCCCCAGCCGGAGCGATTGGCGCGAATCAAGTGTTTGAGAAGAAGTACGTTTTGCGCCGAATCGAAAACAACGCCGACGGCGGACACCGTAAAGCTCGATTGCGTCAAGCGCACCAAAAATCGCCGCATTTTTCGCGGCATTCGCCGCCAGCTCCAACTCACGAAATTGTTTTTCAAAAAAAAATCTCCAAAAGGCAATCGTCAAAATAAACGAAAAATTATCAAAATTTTACATTTTCGGTCTGTTTGACAAACCGCTATTTTCTTTCTATAAATATTGACAAAAGTTTGCGAACAATTATTGACGAAATATGAGTTAAAAGAGTAATTTGCTCTTAGGCGCAACCCGCCTTAAAAACATCTTCACCGCACTCTCAAGATAGTCGAAACTTAACGGCGAAACTTGCCCGAAAAGTTTATTTAAAAAAATGGCTCAAAAGAAATTCCCTCAGGGGTTTACCCTATTTCTAGTTGTCTTCGCGTTATGCCAATGCGTTCCGGCGCAATCCGGCGGCGAACAGATTCCTCAACAATTAGCCTCGGAATTAAATCAGAAATTCCGCAAATTTGATTTGGTTCAAACAGCCCCGCAAACGGCTTTCCGCGATGTTCTCAGCAACCGAAATCTCAAAATAAAAACCGGCGGTGATAATCTGGAGCTTCGTCTAAGACCGCGAAATTTGCTGTCGCCCAATTATCGCGCCGAAGAAACGGGCGCGAACGGAGTTAAACGCGCGCTGCCCGCGCCGAAGCTGCAAACGTTTCAAGGCGAAATCGTCGGCGAGGAAAACTCGCGTTTGCGTTTGACGATTTCCGATAAAGAAATCGAAGGCTTAATGGTGCGCCGAGGCATTAATTATTTTATTGAACCCGCCAAACGGTTTTCCCAAAGCGCGGGCGACAAGGACTTAATCGTTTACCGCGCCGAAGATTTGTTAGGTCAAACGCCGCTCGATTGCGAAGCCTTAGCCCATAGAATCGGTGAGGCGGCGAAAACTTATCTGCCTCAGCCGGAACAATTTCTTTCTTCGTCACCGCAAATGGTGAGAGTTGCGGAAATAGCCACCGAAGCCGATTTTCAGTTTGTCACCGAACTTGGCGGCGCGACGGCGGCTAATAACGAGATATTAAACATCTTAAACGTGGTCGAGGGCATTTATGAAAACCAGTTGGGCGTGACGTTCAGCGTTACTTTCCAGCACGTTTGGACAGCCGCGGATCCGTATCCGGCGCAAAACACAGTCACGGTTCTGGAGTTCTTTAAAAATTACTGGAACGCGAATTATCCCGCCGGCAGTTATCCGCGCGACACGGCGCAGCTCTTTTCGTCGAAAGAAGCTCTGCGCGGTCGGGGTCACGCTTATATGAACACGATTTGCCGACCGGATGTTTCTTACGGGATGCACGGACGGTTTCCTTACGGAACGGCGAAATATTCTGTTCCGGCGCACGAAATCGGGCATAATTTCAACGCCAATCACGTTGACGCGACTCAAAGCTGCGACAATACGATTATGAACGCCACGCTCACGACCGAGACGCCCCTGACATTTTGTCAGGCTTCGCGCAACGAGGTAAGCGGCAGCGTTGCCGGCGGCGACAGTTGTCTTTCAGCTCGTCAATTAACCAAAACGAAATTCGATTTCGACCGTGATTCAAAAGCCGATTTATCGGTTTTCCGCCCTTCGAGCGGCAGTTGGTATCTTTTAAACAGCGGTTTGAGCAATTTTCAAGGCGTCCGATTCGGTTCGGCGGGCGACCGTCCGGTTTCCGAAGATTATGACGGTGACAGAATCGCCGACATAGCGGTTTTCCGCGCTGGCGTCTGGTATATTTTAAACAGCTCGAACAACGCTTTCCGCGCCTTTGGTTTCGGATTTCCCACCGACATTCCGGTTCCGGCTGACTACAACGGCGACGGACGCGCCGAAATAGCGGTTTTTCGTCCCAATGGCGGATTCTGGTACACGCTCGATTTAACCAACAACAATTTTGGCGGCTCGCAATTCGGCGCTGACGGCGACATTCCGACGCCGGGAGATTATGACGGTGACGGCAAAGAGGACGTTTCGGTGTTCCGCCCGTCAAGCGGTTTTTGGTATCGCTTAAACAGCTCGAACGGACAATTTGCCGCTGCTTATTTCGGCAAAAACGGCGACCGCCCGGTTCAAGCCGATTACGACGGCGACGGACGCGCTGATGTCGCGGTTTTCCGGGGCGGCAATTGGTACATCTGGCGAAGCTCCGACGGTGGTTACGGCGGCGCTCTGTTCGGACTTTCAACTGATTCTCCGGTTCCGGCTGACTACGACGGCGACGGGCGCGCCGACATTGCGGTTTATCGAGACGGAGCCTGGTATAGTCTCAGCAGCTTTACGGGAGCTTTTACCGGCAGTCAATTCGGGATGACCGGCGATGTTCCGATTCCATTTAGATAATATGAGATAGACTGATCCGGCTGCGCTTTCCCGCTGCTTCAAGCAATCAACAAACCGAAAAGGCAATCCGTATAATGGATTGCCTTTTCGCATTAAAGAAAACAGGCAAAACGCCGCTCAATCAATTCTCTAAATTGAGATGTTTATTGAAAAAAAACGTCTTTAGGCGCATAATGCACCAAATTTTAGATTTATCCGAAAAAGGAGATTGAGAAATGTCTTCAATTCGTACCTTTTTTTCCTCTGCGTTGACTATATCCGGTTTGGTTTTGATTTTGTTCGCCGCTGGAGCGAGAGCCGAAGTTTTTACCGTCAACAAAACCGCCGACACAAACGACGGCGCGTGCGATGCGGATTGCAGCCTCCGCGAAGCGATTGCGGCGGCAGCGACGGACGATGTCGTGCAGTTTGCCACTCCGCCTTTTAATTCTCCCCAGACAATCACTTTAACTCTCGGCGCATTAACAATCACCCGCAGCATTACAATTTTAGGCAGCGGCGCG
>DASVRD010000098.1:0-7929 GCA_036388775.1 Pyrinomonadaceae bacterium
AAGCGAGAAGCGAGCTTCGCACGCTCGGAGACTCGTCGCTCACGATCAACTATTTTGAGGAAATCAAACGCGCGAATCTCGAAGTTTTCGCGCTTTACGATCTGGCGTGCGCTTCAAGCTCGTCGCTGAGTTTGGAGGAAACCGTCACATTTTTTGTCGAGAAAGTGCAGCAGCTCGTCCCGCTCGAAACCTGCGTCGTTTATCTCTACAACGAACGGGGCGAAACGGCTTTTGCGGCGCATTCCGTCGGCAGAAACGCCGCGCTCCTGCGCAGCCGAACCGTTAAGCTCGGCGAAGGCGTCACCGGATTTGTTTTAAAAAATCAAAAATCGGTTTGCTCCGTCAGCCCTGCGCTCGATTTTAGCGCCGAACATCTCGAAATCGCGCAGGATTACACGACGATGGCGGCTCTGCCTTTGAAATCAGGCGACAAGCTCATCGGCGCAATCGCGGTTTATTCGGAAAATCTGCTCGGTTACGAAGAAGAGCATTTGCGGCTGCTCGAAACCGTTTCGCATATCGCCGCGAACGCGATCTGGCGGACGATTCAACACGCCGAAACCGAATCGCGCGCTTTGACCGACCCGATGACCGGATTGCCGAACGCCCGCTGCTTGCAGCTTCATTTTGAAAAAGAATCGGCGCGCTCGCGCAGAGACAACCGCCCGTTTCAAGTCGTGATGCTCGATTTGGACGAGTTTAAAGCGGTCAACGACACATTCGGTCATAAAGCGGGCGATATGATGCTCAAGGAAATCTCGAAAGTAATGCGCGCGCAGCTCCGCGAATACGATTTTCTGGCGCGTTACGCTGGCGACGAATTTGTCGCTGTCGTGCCGGAAACGCCCGGTTTTCCGATTGAAGAATTGTGCCGCCGCATCGAACAAGCCGTTCTGGATTTTTCTCTGCCCGTCGGCAACAAAGGCTCGGCGCGGGTCGGAATTTCCATCGGAGCGGCATGTTATCCGCGCGACGGCGAAACGCTCGACCAGGTTTTGATCGCCGCCGACCATAATATGTATGCGACAAAAGCCGCGCATAAACGCCAGCGCCTGACAAAAGCTAGTCAGCTAGAAACCTTTGATTTTCTCGAAATTCAAGACGCTTCGACTATCATCAGTTAAAAAAGCTGCATCCGAAGACTGTGAAAATTCGTTTTATTTTTCGGATGAAACCGAGAGCTTATATATTTTTTATCTTAATTCTTGGCTGTGCTTCATTTAGCACAGCCTGTAGCTTTTTCAGCGCGAAAAGCAACGGTCAAACCGCGAAAGATACCGTTGTCCAGCCTGTTTCCGGCGAATACGGAAAAGCGCGGCAAATTGCGACGCTTCAAGACAATTTAATTACGGAAAGCAGCGGTTTAGCCGCGTCGCGTCGTAACAAAGACATTTTCTGGACGCATAATGATTCGGGCGACGACGGTTTTCTTTACGCTTTTGACCGGAGCGGCAAACGACGCGGAATCTTTCGAGTCGCGGGCGCGAAAAACTACGATTGGGAAGACATCGCCGCTTACACCGACCCGAAAACCGGCGAACATTATCTTTTCATCGGCGACATCGGCGACAATGGGCGCAAGCGTTCCGAAGTTGTCATTTACCGCGTGCGCGAGCCGGAAATAAAACCGGAAGACGCAAATTCAACAAAGAAAAACGCGCGTAAAATCGAGCGCGCCGAAACGATTCGCGTCAAATACCCGGACGCGCGCCGCGACGCCGAAACTCTGCTCGTCAATCCGGCAAACGGAGATTTATACATCGTCAGCAAATCCTTAATCGGCAGCGCAGACGTTTATAAGCTCGCCGCCGGATTTCAAATTAATAAATCAAACACGCTCGAACATCTCGGCAACGTCAGCGTGCCGAGCATCACGCCCGGATTTTTAACCGGCGGCTCGGTTTCGCCTGACGGCAAACGAATTGTTTTGAGCGATTATTTCGCCGCTTACGAATTTGTCCTGCCCGCGAAAGCAAAAAACTTTGACGAGATTTGGAAACAAACCGGCGCTGCGATTGATTTGGGAGAGCGCGAACAAGGCGAAGCGATTTGCTACGGTTTGGACGGAAAAACTCTTTACGCGACGAGCGAGAAAAAATCTTCTCCGCTGATTGAAGTCCAAAGAAAGTAAGCAGTAAGCAGTGAGCGGTGAGCAGAAAATCAAACTTCTGCTCACCGCTCACTGCTTACTGCTTACTTTTGATTAAGCGCCTTGCTGATTGTCGGGCGGAATAACCAATTCCTGTCCGACTTGAATCATATCGGGGTCTTTGATTTTGTCCCGGTTTGCGTAAAAGATTTGCATATAATGCGAGCCGTCGCCGTAATGATTTTTGGCGATTTTCCATAAGCTGTCGCCGGATTGGACGGTGTAACTTTGCTGTTGCTGATTAGCGGCAGCTTGTTCGTATTGTTGTTGCTGCGCGTTGACCTGTAAATCCAAATCGCCATAACTCGAATCAATCGAATTAAAAGCGCCTACGATCTGGTCAGCCGACGATTGATCCGAAGCCGAGATTCGCGCGATAAGTCGCTCGCCTTCAACATAAAGCGCTTCAACACGCCCGCCCATCGAATCTGCCATATTCAGCGCCGAAAGATATTTTCCTTTCAAACGCCCAAATTTTTGTTCTGAGTTTTCGACTTGCTCCTGCGGTTGCGAAGAGCCGTATCCAAACATTTTTCCAATTGAATCAAAAAGTCCCATTTCCCGTGTTCTCCTTCTAAAATTTTCAGTTGATTTTAAAATTATCTACTCGTTTGCACTGCAACGCAAGAAAATTATTTTTACAATCCGGTAAATTTTATGGAAAGACCAAACTATTAATACTTTTTGGATTTTAGCTTTCAATGCGCAACAGAAGAATTGCGCGTCCCTTACCCCGCTTCTCACGACAGTTTTTACCATCTTGCAAACCTTTCAAACCGACAAATTAATGTTGGCAACCCGTACTGAAAAATCCATAACCGAAAATGCCGCCCCGACAACGGGCGAAACTTCGCCGATTCTCGTCATTTCCGAACAGGCGGACGAATCTTTTTGTTCGTTTCTCGAAACCGGCAATTTCAAGGTTTTCCTCGCCTCGGACGCGGTTTCGGCGCTCGATCAATTCGACCGTCATTCGCCCGAACTCGTTTTGCTTGAATCTTCGTTTTCCGAAGTCTCTCCCGTCGGTTTGTGCGAGCTTTTGCGCGCGAAAAAAATGCGCCAAGAGCATCTACCGATTTTAATTTTTTCCACCAAAATCGAAGACGAATTGGAAGAAACGGCTTTCGATTGCGAGGCAGACGATTTTTTGCGCGTTTCGATTTCGGAAAAAGAATTTTTGTGGCGCGTCCGCAAACAGCTTCGCGCCGGGCGCGAACGCCGCGCTTTTGTCGGAGAAAACCGCGTTTCGTCTTTTTTGTCCGAGCTTGGGCGCAATCTGCTCGTCACGCTCGAACCCGAACAGGCTTTGACGCAAACCGCAGCCGCGACTTACGAAGTTACGGAAGCCGCCGCTTGCGCTGCCGCCGCTTTGATTACCGGGAATTCCGCCACCGTTTCGTCTTTCAACCGCGAAGGCTCTGCGGAAGGCGCTTCGGAGATTTACTCGGAACGGCTCAAAAAATGGCTGCAAACCGAAGCCGTTGAATCGGCTCTGCTTACCGATCAGCGCGATTTTCTTCTTAAAGACGAGTTTCACCAATGCGAATATCTCGCGCCTTTGATCATCGGCGACCGGACGAAAGGCGCGCTCGTCGTCGGTTTCGATAACATCAACGACTGCACTGAGGAAAACCGCCGCATTATTGACGCAGCCGCCGAATTAGCGGCGATGTCGGTTCATATCACGTCTCTTTACGACGCCGCGCTCAACGCTTCGGTTTATTTCGCTCAGGAAGAGCAAAAACGCTTTACCGAAGCGATTTTGGACGCGCTGCCGGTTTCGCTTTACGCGATTGACAAAGATTATCGCGTCGTCGCCTGGAACAAGCATCGCGAGCTTGGGAAACAGGGGATTCCGCGCGAATCGGCAATCGGGCGCAACGTTTTCGACGTTCTCCCGCGCCAGCCGCGCGAAACGCTCGAACGCGAATTTGAACGCGCTTTTGTGACCGGAAAAATCGAGCGCGTCGAACAAAAAACGACCGACGAAAACGGCGCGGCGAAACATTGGCTCGTCAGCAAAGTACCGATGCGCGATACGGGAACAGGCGAAGTCTCGCACGTAATCAGCGTCGGCGAAGACATTACGGCTCGCGTCGAAGCGACGCACGCCGTCGCGCGCGCTGAAAAATTAGCCGCCGTCGGTCGTCTTGCCGCCGGAGTGGTTCACGAAATAAACAATCCGCTGGCAACGATTGCCGCCTGCGCCGAGGCTCTCGAAGCCCGAACCGACGAAGGCGCTTACGGAACCGGCGAAGACGCCGACGATTTGCGCGATTATCTAAACTTAATCCGCAGCGAGGCTTTTCGCTGCAAATCAATCACCAACGGTCTGCTCGATTTTTCGCGCGTCCGCACCGGCAGACAAATGCTCGCCGATGTTGCCGAAATCGTTCGCTCTTCGACAAATCTTCTCGCACATCAAAAACGCGGCAGAAACGTTGAAATTGCGGTTGAAATCAATTCCGATTTGCCAAAAGTTTCCGCCGACGAAGGACAAATTCAACAAGCCATTATCGCGCTGGCGACAAACGCGATTGACGCGATGCCGGATGGCGGACGCTTGACGTTTCGCGCTTATGCCCGTCGTCAAAGGGTTTTTCTCGAAATCGAGGATACCGGAATCGGCATTCCGCCGGAAAATATCGCTAAAATTTTCGAACCATTCTTTACGACCAAAGAAGTCGGCAAAGGAACTGGTTTAGGTTTGGCTGTCTGTTATGGTATAGTTACCGAGCACGGCGGAAGTCTCAACGTCCGCTCCACCGTCGGAATCGGTTCGACATTTACCATTTCGCTTCCAATTAAATTTGATAATGCCCCTGAAAAATGATTCGGTTTTCGGATTAAAAACTTTAAACCCCCATCTTCGCCTTATAATCCGAAATCTGAAATCTGCAAATTAAAATGACTCGTTTGCTTGTAGTTGATGACGAAACCAATTTGCGTTTGGTGATTCAAAAAGAATTGCGCCGTTTAGGTTACGACACCGAAGTTGCCTCAGACGGCGAAGAAGCCTGGTCTTTGCTTGAGAAAAAAGAATACGACGTTCTTCTCTGCGACATTTCGATGCCGCGCTTGAACGGCATTGATCTGCTGCGCCGCATCCGCGACCGCCGCCCGAATCCGCCCGAAACGATTATGCTCACAGGGCAAGCGACGGTTGATTCGGCAATCGAGGCGATGAAGCTCGGCGCTTACGATTATTTGACCAAGCCTTACCGCATCGTCGAGCTTTCGGCGCTGGTCAAAAAAGCGTCGGAAAAACGCAATCTTCGCACCGACAATCAACGCCTGCGCGCCACAATCGAACGATGCAGCATTCCGCAAACCGACATTATCGCCGAATCAAAAGCGATGAAAGAAACTCTGCGGCTCGTCGAACGCGTTGCACCGTCGGACGCTTCGGTTTTGGTGACCGGCGAATCGGGAACGGGCAAAGAGCTGATCGCGCAGGCGATTCACCGAATGTCGAAACGCGCGAGCAATTCTTTCGTTGATTTAAACTGCGCCGCGCTGCCCGACAGCTTGCTTGAATCGGAGCTTTTCGGCTACGAATCAGGCGCGTTTTCCGGCGCTAAAAACCGCAAGCTCGGTCTTTTTGAATTAGCCGACGGCGGCACTCTGTTTTTGGACGAAATAATGGAAATGCCGATGGCGCTGCAATCGAAATTGCTCCGCGCTCTCGAAACCCGCTCGTTTTTCCGCGTCGGCGGGACTCGCAAAGTCGAAGTCAACGTCCGGCTCGTCGCCGCGACGAATCGCATCCCCGAAGAAGCCGTTAACGAAGGCGCTTTTCGTATGGATTTGCTCTACCGCGTCAACACTTTCGGCATTCATCTCCAACCGCTCCGCGAACGCCGCGACGACATCGAACCGCTCGCCAGACATCTGCTCAAACAGCTCGCCGGCGCGAACGCTCCGAAATTGTCGAAAGACGCTCTCGAAGCTCTCCGCGCTTACAAATGGCGCGGCAACGTCCGGCAATTGAAAAATTGCCTGGAGCGCGCAGTTTTGCTCTGCGACACGGGCGTAATTACCGTCAGAGAATTGCCGCCGGAAGTTGCCGGAACCGACAAAACCGTCCAGGTTCCGGTCTTTTCCAACGGAAACGGCACGCCGCATTTTGTCGGCGCAAACGGCAACGGTAACGGAAACGGCGCGGTCAACGGAAACAGTCACGTCTCAGTCGCCGCAACCAACGGAAATGGCTCGCCGCTCGCACTGCACGAAGTCGAACGCCAGCAAATCATCCACGCTCTCGAACAAACCAATTGGCATCGAGGCAAAACCGCCGAATTGCTCGGCATTTCTCCCTCGACGCTATATCGCCGCTTGCGCGAATACAACTTGGACACTTAATCGTTATTTTCAACGCAGAGACGCGGAGACGCTGAGTTTAATAAAGAGAGATTATCTCTTTGTTCTTTTCTCAGCGTCTCCGCGTTGAACAATTTAAGGCGATTTGCGGTTACTTAATTTTAATCTTGGATGGATTTTCGCGGGCGAGGCGGTTGGCGCGTTCGTTTAAATCTTCGGCGGCGTCCCAGAGTTTTTGAAAATTTTCCTGATTCACGGCGAAATCGGATTTCGCGCGTTCGATTTCTTCCGGCTTGTTGCTTCCAAATTTGTCGCGCAAATCTCTGGCGACTTTGAGGCGAAATTCGTAGGCGTCAATTTGCTTTCTCAAGGCTTCTTTTTTCAAACGCAGATATTCCGAAAAAATTTCGTTCGTCTTTTTTCCGGCGGCTTCGCTGACTCTGGTGTAAGCCAGTTCGCCCAGGCTCAAGCCTTCTTCAATCGCATTTATCAATTCTTCCAAAATCTGCTGCGTTCGCGCCGTGTCGCGCTCGCGCATCGCGTCCTGCAAATCGTCGAGTTTTTTGGCGTTGGCTTTGTGGATTTTGCCGATTTTAATTAAATTTTCGTTGGCTTTTCCGGCGAGCTGATTTGCTTCGCCCGTTTCGTCGCTAAACGAAAAAATGCCGCCGCTGCTCGAATCGCCGGAATCCGAACCGCCGCACGCCAGAGCAAACGCGGCTAAAATTAAAATTGTCGAAACGAGATTTTTCATCGCTCAATAATACGCAGGTTTTGATTCGATTTGCGCCGCCAGATAAAGCCGTCCAAAACGTAATGCGTTACTTGCGGCAAAGCGAGCAGCGGCACAAAATACATTTTCCAATCCTCAAAATTCCAGCCCGCACCGAAAAGCCATTCGCGTTCGTGCCAGACCGAACGATGCCACAAAATTTCTTCGGCGTAAGCCAGCAGCCACAAAATCGAAAGAAAAAATACGATGTTGCTCGAAAACAAACGGTAAGTTTTCGCCGCCGTTTCGCGCTTTGCTTTCGCGTAAAACCAGACAATCGCAAAATACGGAACGCCGTGAATAATAACGTTCGTCACTGTAAAAGCGTAATCCGAATCGAATTGAACGATTCCCAAATACCAGCAAACGGCGGTCGTCAAAACTACGATGTCTTTGCCCGGATTATAAAAGTTTTTAAAAACCGCAAGATAAGCGGATTTCACCCCGTAAACTCCCAGCGCGAGAACATAAATCGGAAACAGAATCTTTTCAGCAACGGCGGGCAAACCGCTAAAATCGTTTTGGACAAACCATTGAAAATTTCTGGGCAAATTCGCGTGCCAGTAAACGAGCGGGTAAACTGTCGCCAAATAAATTGCTGCTGTATCAATCCATTTTCCCCAGTCGTTTTTCTCTTTTAATTTCCCCCGGTAAAGCCGCACCCAGCCGTACTGCTGACGCACGAAAT
>DASVRD010000099.1:0-19939 GCA_036388775.1 Pyrinomonadaceae bacterium
GACATTGTTCCCGCCGTCACTGGTCCCTGATCGCCCGTTGTGCCTGACCAACTCATTCCGCGTTGTTCGACGACTTTGGCAAGCATCCCGTAAGAGGAATAATAAGATGAGTAGTCGGGAGCGTTGGAATTGGCTCCGAACCAGTACCCGGTATTTGTACCCGGATAATAAATAGCGTCTATGACTGAAGGGTAACTGGTATTTGTATCTGTTGTGATACCCGAAGCAAACCCCGCGTTCAAAGCTAATGTTTTATAATGCAGCCGGACGACGGTTCTCGTCCCCGCGTTTCCAATTTTCGGCGCTGACACGGAAATCAGGCGCCCTGACGAATCATAATCAAACGACACGGTTCTGCTCATCGTATCGGTTATGGTTTGAATCTCAGGTCCGCGATTGTTCCGGTAAGAAACGGTAATGTAGTTTCCCTGAGAATCGGTAATCTGAGTCGGAAACACCTGTTTGCCGTTCGCGGAATTTGCATAATATTGAGTTTGCGTTCCGTTCGGAAGCGAGGCTGAAGCCGTCATCGAAGTAACGCCGTTAGAAGTTGACACAAAGCAGCTATAGTCAATAAAAGTTCCATCGGTCGTATGCCCGTTAAAACTGGTTGAGCTATAATTCCCGGATGTGTAGTTGGAAACCGTCCCGGTGTATCCGTGATTAGTGCCGTCCGGGGCGATTAACATACAACCGCCGCCCGTTCCCATAAACATCATTCTGCCGAAACCGAGAGACCAGCCCGACGCGGGAAATCCTCTCTCTGAATCGAAAATCATCTGGTTTCCGGATTTACTCCACACGCGCGAGTTATAGTTTAAGACCAAGTTCAGATCTATACCTCTTCCGGGAAGCGCCACAACAGGAGCGGAAAGCTGAAAGTTACCGTTTCCGGCTCCAGCCTCAGGTGAAGTTCCGGGAGGATTACCCACCGAGTTATAGGGGTCGTCAGCCAACCACCAGTTATTATTGTTCCAGCCGTCCTCATCACTAGGGCGCAGCATCCTTGCGGCGGCGGTCGGCGTAGTTATTTTGCCTTCAAACGCCGTTTCTTCATCACCCGCGTGTGGTCCCCCTTTGACTCTTTCCTGAGATGTAACAACAGCCTGGGTAATGTCGTCTGATGATTGATGATTCTCTGAATACTCTGCCTGGTGGTTATTGTTTCTGTCCCTATAATCTTTTCTGGAAGAAATCTCTTCTGTCTTGTATTTGTTTTGATCCTTAAGTTTTTTAATTAAGTCAGGCTTGCCTTTCGCTTCGTCGTCCTTGATTTTTTTCATTATCATCAACGGCACGTTCTTTTCGACCTCGATACTAACTTCTGCCGATACACCTTCGGCTTCAGCCGTAACAAGGAACTTGCCGGTTGAGGGTGCGTGAAAAGTTCCGCCCGGTAAATTACGCGCTGACGCGTTTCTACTCAGATCCTTAATTTCCCACTTAAACTTCAAACCGCCGACCGGAATTCCTTCGGATGAGTACGCAATCGCTGAAAAGTTAACCGGCTCGCCTTGTCTAATGGTCAGGTTTCCGCCCGGTTGAATTTCGATTCGGCTGATTGCCTGAGTTTGCTTTTTGTTTGAAAAGAATGAGGGCACAAAGCTGTCTGTCCATTTGCCCAGAACCGCTCCGAAATTGCTTGATAGCAAACCGTAGCGAATGTCCTGGTGAATCTCACCTAAAGACACGACAATTGATCGTGGAGCGGCAGCTGGGACAGTAGTTGCCAAAAGGCTGAAAACTAGAAATGAACATAACGCTCTGGCGGTGAAGCGCTTGCAGTAATCAGCAAGACCAAGCAGGCGAATGCTCGATATAACTCCAATCAAGGGAACAAATAATGCAGTGTTGCAGATACTAGCACGATTAGTATTAGATTTAACGCGTCCCATCCCTCTTCCGCCTTTTCGGCGGTTATTAAACCGTTGTTTATTGTTTTGATTGGAAACCGTGTTTGTGGTGATATTTTGAGTTTCTTTCTTTCGCATTGTAGATTAACTTAATTTTGTAATTTTCCCAGCAATGAGCCTTAAATTTGTAAACAGTGTAAACAGGAAGTGTTTTGCTGATTTTTTTCGTCGGCAAGACGCTTTTAGGTTGATTCGCGGTTTTGAAATGCGGTAGGATGCAGGTGGTCTAGTCCTGCTTCGCGGCGCATTTAACCAAAAACCCGCAAGCGATTTTTATAGAAGCCCGGTTTTCTAGTGTAGTTAGCAGCTACACGGGAGAGATCGGGCTTTTATCTTTTACAAATATTTTCTTTTTCTTCGCTTAATTTTCGGGTGAAAAGAGAAAATCTCTTAAAAACATTATTCGTTTGTATTTGTTTTATTCGCGAGCCAATTCTTCTGTTTCAGTTGTGCACTTATGAGATCGGGTTTGAACAAGAAGAAAAATTTACGAACTTATGGGAGATTATACTATGTTTTCTCGTTTGTGTGTCTAATGTTAGACATTACAGCAAGTTTTTTTCATTTTTTTTGAAATTTAATGAAAATCTGTTATCACAACAACTCTTCACTTGCAAAAACTCATCTACTTTAAGATTTCGCCCGTTGCTTTTTTGATAATCCGGTAGCAGTCGCAAACGGTTTCTTCCAAGCCTTTTTTATCGGTAATCAGAATCACAATTAACCGTAAGCACTCGAAAAAATCAAAATAATTTTTCTTTCAGCTCGTTCAGCCTTAACTTTCGGCGCAATCATTTCAGAGCGTCCATGCTCGCTGCCAAAATAACTGTCCCCGAAGGGGACAATAATGAGAAGTTAGATGAAAATTCCAGAGTCCTGGGATTTTTTATAAAAAAATGGCGTTTGCAGTGTCTCGGCGGTTCTAATTTGCTTGCTTCCAGCCTGACATTAAATTTATTGAAAACAACGATTGATTCGGCGTATTTAACCGAGTGTAGCAGCAATAAAGTTCATCAAATCCGAACAGTTTTTTTTCGAGAGGGATAAAAGTGTATTTTCAGAATTCGGTCAATACAGCGATAATAACAACGGCAGAAATGGAAGAAACCAAAGAAAAACAAACCGGGGAACACCCGTGGCAAAAAACGCAGGACGCGCTGGCGGAACGCGCCGGTTTGTCCGTGCTTGTCGTCGAAGGACACCAGCCGCCGGCGCTCGCCGTTTCCAACAATAATTCGATTTGTCGCGTCGTTCAGTCTTCCGCCACGCACGCAGAGCGCTGCGAGCCGTTTTGCGGAGCGGCGTTTCAAAAAGCGACAGAAGCCGGAAAACCCGTCAATTACCGCTGTCACGCCGGGCTTTATTGCGTCGCCGCGCCGCTTGAAACCGAAGAAAAACCGCTTGTTGCGATTGTCGGGAGAACTTTTTTACAAACTTCGGATTACCGCGATTTGACCGAGCGGATTTTTCTCGGCGATTGGCAAAATCTGCCGGAAATCGAGTTGTTTGAAAACATCAATCTTTCCGGCTCGCTCGAAGATTTGGAGAAATTAGCCGCTCGTTTGCAAAATTTGAGCGCGGAAGAACGCGCCGCTTTGTCGGCTCTGACCAAAACGCCGCCGGAATTTAGCGATGAAGAAACAATTGTTTTGCCCGAATCGAATTCCGATGAATTCGCCGGAACGGAAAACGACGTTTTAGAGCTTGACGCGCCGGAACCTGATTCTGAGGAAATCTTGTTTCTTGACGAGGACGAAACAATTTCCGAGCCTGAACGCGAGGCAAAACCGGTTGAAAGGATTAATGAAGCAAAATCTCAAAATCCGGTTATTGATTTGACTGCCGAAACGGTGCGCGCGTGGCGCGAAAAATCAGGCGCGGCTTTGCGACAAAACTATCTCGCCGCCGCAACCGCAACCGCCGAATTTATTACGGAAACTTTTGGTTTTGAGAGCCTGGCTTGGCTCGAACAACGCGGACAAAATTTCAAAACGCTGCTTCAAAAAGGCGAAAAGTTCGGCGGAGACATCGGACGAATTAATTTAAAGCCGAGCGACGAGCTTATAAAACAAGCGGCTGAAAACCGAGCTTCGCTCCGTCTCGAAAACAAAAACACGGGCGAAGAAATCGAGCTTTTCCCAGTCGTTTCGAGCATCGGCGAAATTCGCGCCGCGATTGTGGTTGCCGACGGAACGCTTGACGAAAAAACCAGGCGTAGCTTATCCGATTTTCTAACCGAAATCGCTTTGCCGCTCGAAGTTTTGCGACTCCGCGAAGAGGTCGAGCAGCGCGCTCGTTTGCAAGCCGCAATTAAGAAATTTAATTCCGATTTGCAAAACGCCGAACCGGAAAACTTTCTCGACGCGCTCGTCGAAAACTGCGCGGCACTAATCGGAGCGGAACGCGCATCGCTGCTTTTTTTCGACGAAAACGAACAGGTTTTGCGAGGGGTTGCGGCAACCGGCGCGCAAGCTGAAGAAATCAAAAACGAAACCGCAAATTTGGGCGAGCGAATTGCTTTTCGCGTCTTTCAGGAAAATATGCCGATTCTGGTTGGCGATGCTTCGCATTTAAATTTGCCGCCCGTCGAACAACGTGATTATCAATCAAACTCGTTTTTAATTCTGCCTTTGACAATCGGCGGCAAAGCAATTGGAGTTTTAAATTTGACCGAAAAACGCGGAGGAGCAATTTTCGATGAAACCGATTTGCAACTTCTCGAAGCTATTGCGCCGCAAATTGCGTTTGAAGTTGACCGCGCCCGTTTGCATCAAAAAGCGGGCGAATTTGAAACGGCTTCGATTACCGACGCGCTGACCGGCTTGCCGAATCGTCGTTATCTCGAAAAGCGTCTTGAAGAGGAAGTATTGCGCTCGCAGCGACACGGTTTTCCGCTCAGCTTTATGATGATTGACGTTGATTTTTTCAAACGCTACAACGATTTGAACGGTCATCAAGCCGGCGACGAGGCTTTGCGGATCGTGGCAAATTCTCTGCGAGCCGCTTTGCGAGGCGCAGATATTGCGGCGCGGTACGGCGGCGAAGAATTTTCGATTCTCTTGCCGCAAACCACGCAAAGCGAAGCAAAACCGATTGCCGAAAGAATTCGGCGGCGAATCGAAGCGACCGTTTTCCCGCACGACAAAGTGACGATCAGCATCGGAATCGCGGCTTTTTCGCCGCAGCTCGATACGCCGGAATTGATTATCAAAGCCGCCGATCAGGCTCTCTACGCAGCGAAAAATGCGGGACGAAACAACATCCAGATTTACGGCAACGGAAACGGCGCGCTTTCGTAAGAATCGAACAAATTGCCGCATGAAAATATGCCTGAACGGAAAAATGTAAAATCTGCCGACATCCGACAAATTTTGAGCCGAATCGCGGCTGCGGATTTTGTCGGACGCGAGCGCGAACGGGACGAAATATTAGGTTTCGCCCGCGCCGGAAAAGACGAAAAAGCGAGCGGCTTGCTCGTTTTATCGGCTCCGGCGACGGGCGCGTCCGAGCTTTTGCGGCAGGTTTACGACCGACTTTTCGCCGAAGAATCAAACGTTTTTCCAATTTATTTTGCTTTTCAGATAAACGAAACGGCGGAAACGGCGGCGCGTCGTTTTTTGCAGACATTTTTGCAGCAAGCCGTCGCATTTCGCCGCAAAGACGCAAAATTGCTCGACACCGCGCTTGAGCTTGCGGAGATTGCGCGACTCGCTTCGCCAGCCGACGGCGCATGGATTGATCGTTTAATTTTTGGTTATGAAGACGAATCGCAAAGCGGCGATTCGGGAGCTTTGGTCAGGCAAGCTTTCACCGCTCCGCTTCGCGCAACGACGCAGGGCGCGCCGTGTTTTGTTATTTTCGATGATTTTCACGAGGCGAGTGAAGATTTAATCAATGAAATAAAGCAGATTTACGCGCGTTCGACCGCCCGGTTCGTTATCGGCGGGCGGCGGCGGTTTTTGCTGAATGCGCTGCAAAACGGCGGCGCGAATTTGGAGAATGCGAAAGTTTTAAATCTGCCGCCGCTTTCTCCGACTGATGCCGGTTTGCTGGTGGAAAAACTCGCCGCCAAATATGCGGTTAAAACTAACGAACAAACCAGAGATTTGATTGTTCAGCAGCTCAACGCAAACCCCGCTTTTATTACTAATTTGATTTTATCGGCGCGCGACCGCCGCGTTGATTTGGACAGTTTCCGGCGGTGCGAGCAGGTTTACGCGGCGGAGGTTTTGGGCGGAAGAACGCGCCGCTATTTCAACCGAATTTTCGAGCGCATTTCGCCGAATCTGGAAACGCAGCGCGAGATTTTAAATGTCTTGAAAAATGCTTTTGACGGCGTGGAGAACAAATCTTCAATCGAGTTTTGGCAAAATCGAGTCGCGGTTGAAACAGAAGAGTTCAATCGGATTATGCGCGCTCTGCATTTAAATGAAATCGTTCGCGTTGATTCGAGCGTCGCGGAAACAGCGGAAACAGCGGAAATTGCGCGCGATTACGTAACGGCGCGTTATCGTTTGGAAATCAAAAACGAGCCGCGCTCGCTCGTGGTTGCCGAAACTCTGGCGACGGCGCTCAAACGCGCGCCTGAGACGATGGCGCGATTTTATCGCCGCTCGTCGGCGCTCGGTTTGCGCGGGCTTTTGCAGAATTTTAATTTGCAGGAAATTCCGACGGTTTTGTTTGATTACAATCGGTTTCGGCGGTTTTACAAAGGCGAAGACGACCAACTCGTTAACGGAAATCTGACAAGCGAAACTGAAAAAAACGTTTTGCCGCAGATTGTTTTCGCTGCGAATTGCGCCGAATTTTACCCGCAAATTGAACGCATCGCGGAACGAGAGCGTTCGGCGGTCGCGGTCGGTTTCGAGAGCGGGCATTACCGTGATGATAGCCAGATTGTCTGGATTGCGGCGGAAATCGAATCAAAATTAGAAGCGACCGGGGAATTAACCGAATTTTGGCTCGACCGTTTGGAAGCTGTCGCGGTTTTCTGCAATTTCCGGCGCGCGCAATTCTGGCTTGTCGCGCCAGAGGGTTTTTCCGAAGAAGCGTCCCGGCTTTTGGATGCGCGCGGCGCGTTTTCGTCGAGCCGGAGACAAGTTGAATTGTTAGCCGAAATGCTGGAAGCAAAATTAGTTTCGACCGGGAGAGAAAAGGGAAACGAGTTTGAATTGATTATGCCGATGGGCGGCGACACCGAATTGATTTCAGCGCAGGCGGCGGAAGACTTTGCCCGGAAATATGGTTTTAAAACGGCGGCTATAAATCAAATCAAAACCGCGCTGATCGAAGCCTGCATCAACGCCGCCGAACACAGTTTGAGTCCCGACCGCAAAATTTATCAAAAATTCGAGATGCAAGCCGACGAGCTTGTGATTACGATTTCAAATCGCGGTTTGCAGATTCCGCCGGAAAAGTTAAACGGCAGCAAACCGGAGGGAAATCCGACCGGCAGACGCGGATTAGGGCTGCGCCTGATTCGCCGCTTGATGGACGAAGTGGAATTCATCCGCACCGACGACGGCACGATAATCAGAATGACAAAGAGGAAATAGTTCGTCGTTCGTTGTTCGTAGTTCGTTGCAGACTTCTCTTTCAAGAATCGTTTGAAATTCAAGCGACGACGTTAATTAGCGATTTACAACGAACTACGAACTACGAACTACGAACTATTTAATGTAAAATAGGCAGCGTCGAAAGGAAACCTCTTTTTTGTGAATAAAGACACGGGAAGCTTAATCAACGTTCGTTCGAGGCGTCAGGGAGACATCGGCGTAATTTACGCCGGAGATTATTTAAACAAACTGACGGGCGAGCGCATCGAGCGTGAGGCGCAAAATCTGCTCGACGCGGGCTGCCTTGCTCTGGTAGTTAGTTTCCAGGACACTCAATTTGTGAACAGCATCGGCGTTTCTATTCTGCTGGGAATTATTGACGCGGCGAAAAAAACAAACGCCGACCTGGTTTTTACCGAAATCAACGAACACACGGCGGAGCTTTTCGAGATGCTCGGTCTCGCGCGTCACGTTCGTCTGGAAAAAGACGAATCGGCGGCAATAAAATCATTTCAAATCGCGGTTTCTTAAAAACAAAATGGCTGAACAGAATCATAAGCTCGTACACACTTTCGCCGCGCTCGCCGAATTGGGGCAGGAAATAACGGGCGCGTTTGATTTCCAGAAAATGATTCGCACCAGCCTGCATTTGCTGGTCGGCAGTCTGGCGATTATGCGCGGCGGCGTGGCGAAATTTAATCGTTTTTCGGGAGAACTGAATTTTCTCGCCGTGCGCGGTCTCGGCGATGAATTTCCGCTCGCGTTTTCTCTCAGCCGCCAAGCCGAACGCGAATTTCTCGACGCCGGTTTAAACGCAATCGAAATCAATTCGCACGCCGAAAACTGGACGCCGTTTGTTAAAGACAATCTTTCAATTCTGGTCGTCAACGAAATCGAACTGCTCGTGCCGCTCGTGGTTCGTGATGAATTAATCGGATTGATTCTGCTCGGCGGCAAAGCGAGCGGCGAGCGGTTTTCCGCCGAAGACAAAGAAATCATTTGCGCGATGGCACGCCACATCGCCGTCGGAATCGTCCAGCGTAATATGTTGACAGAGCTTGAACGGCGCGCGGAAGAAAATTTCCAGCTTTATCAAACTCTGCAATTTACTTACAAATCAACGGTCGAATCATTTGCGGCGGCGATTGACTGTAAAGACAAATACACCGAAGGACACAGCCAGCGAGTCGGAAAATACAGCGAAATAATCGCCGAAGAATTGGGCTATGACGCAGAGCGTGTGCAGGGCGTCGCGGTTGCCGGTTATCTGCACGATGTCGGCAAGCTCGTCGTTGACAGCAGCATTATCAACGCGCCGCGCGCCATCACCGAACAGGAATTTGCCGCGCTGACCAGGCACACAACCGTCGGCTACAATATTCTTGCGCCGATTGAACACCCGTTTGCCGAAGTTCCGCTCGCCGCCAAATATCATCACGAACGATTGGACGGACGCGGTTATCCCGAAAATCTGCGCGACAACGAGATTCCGTACATCGCTAAAATCGTCACGCTCGCCGATTCGTTCGACGCAATGACGACCGATCGCCCTTATAAACGCCGCCGCGCGGCAAACGAAGTCATCGAAGACTTGCAGCGCAACGTGGGCGGGCAATTTACGCCGGAAGTCGTGACGGCGTTTTGCCAGGCGTGGCTCAAAGAATTAAACGGCGAAACAAAACGCAAGCGAATTTTGAAAATGCTCGGCAAAAATTATTGCGAAGCCGAACAGATCGCGCCGCTTTTGCAAAACGCTTTGAATGAAATCAGCCCGACAACCCGATTAACCCTTGTTGCAAACTAACAGGTTATGGCTTTTCCGAAAACAAAATTTGTTTATACGATTGAGAATTATCTCAATATTGACCGCAGCGAGGACGAACGCTACGAATATCTCGACGGCGAAATTTATCTGATGGCGGGCGAATCCGATGCTCACGGCGATATTTCGACGAATCTGATTGGGATTCTTTACAATAATCTAAAAGGAACAAATTGCCGCGCCCGCGCAAAAGATACAAAAGTTCGTAGCGGTTCTTTGCCGCAAAAGCCCCGTTCGACAAAGGGAATGTTTTCTTACCCGGATGTGGTTGTGATTTGCGGAGAGCCGCAGTATTTGGACGAACACCGCGACGTTATTTTAAATCCTTCGGTGATTTTTGAAGTTTTGTCCGAATCAACCGAACAATTTGATCGTGGCGAGAAGTTTTTGCGTTATGGAAATTGGAATCCGACTTTAACCGATTACGTTTTGGTTTCGCAGGACAAGCCGCTCGTCGAGCATTATATTCGGCAAACAGACGGCGGTTGGACTTTATACCGATATTCCGGTTTAGCCGCTGATTTCACAGTTGAAACGTTAAATTGCCGTTTTAAATTAGCCGACATTTTCGACCGCGTTGAATTTCCGCCTGAAATTGAGGAATAAATTACATTTAACGAAATCTTAAAAAATCGGAGAAAACAATTTAAGCGGCTTTGGCAGTTTGAATCGGGTTTTCTTTGAATGCAGGCAGAAGCGCGGCGATTTCTTCGACAATCATTTTTGTCGAGTTTGGTTTCGCCAATCCGATTGTCGCTTCGCGCATCGCTTCGTATTTGTTTTTATCGGCGAGCAGATTTTGAATCATCGGCACGATGTCCGTCGCTTTTTCCAATAAAACTCCGGCGCCGCGCAGTTTGATTAAATTAACTGTTCCGGCTTCCTGCGGCATCGGCGGCGTGGTCGCGTCGGCGATAATCGGCAAACGACAGGCGAGAGCTTCAAAAGTCGTCAAACCGCCTAATTTACTAATCATTACGTTTGCCGATTGCATCAGCTTTTCGATTTCATCCGAATAACCGATTACGCGCACGGGAAATTTCGCGCTTTTGGCAATTTCTTCGGCTTCTTTGCGAAGCTCTTCGTTTTTTCCGGCGAGAAAAATTGCCTGCACGTCCAATTCGCCGCGCACCAGTTCGCGGAAAATCTGCGGGATATTTCCGCCGCCGACGAAACCGGCGTTGACAAAAATCGTGAATTTTTCTGGGTCTAAATTATAAGCGATGCGTGCTGCCTGCGCATCCTTTTCGTCGGCAAAATGAAATTTCGGATGCACGGGCATTCCCGAAATCTTGATTTTGTCCGCCGTGACGCCGTAATCAATCAACTGCCGCCGGGCGTCTTCATTCGCGACGAGATACAGCGTCACATCATCGCACGCCCAGCCTTTCCAAAAACCGTAGCAGGGATCGGTCACAACGGTCACGAGCGGAACTGTATTTTGCAAACCGAGTTCCCGAAGAACTCGCCCAAAAATATGCTGCGTCAACGGATGAACGCTGACGATAACGTGCGGACACCATTTTTCAAACAAATCACGAACAAAACCAATGCAGCGCCGATGAAAAAACTCCCGCGTTTCCGGGCGAAAACGATTCATCGCCCAATAGATATATTTCATCCAATGCTGTTTATTCCGCAAAACCCAGTTGTAAACACCGACCAGACGCCCGGTAATTCGATGCGATTCTTCCACCGCTTTAACGACGCGCACAATCGCCGATTGCCCGTTCCAAAAACGATTGACGCCTTCGACAAGCGCCGCCGCCGCCGAACGGTGACCACCGCCGGTGTCGGACGAAATAATCAGAATTTTGGGTGCCGGTTGAGACATTAAAATAAAACGTTGATTTACCAAATTTTATTAAAAAGCACGAGCAACAAGCGTGTCATCCGTGCTTTTCAAAGACAGTACAGAAACGGACAGATTACACTTTTACGGCGACACCATCGGCTGCTTCTCGCGCCTCAGTTTCGAGGAGCTGTTTGGCGGCTTTCTTCAGCTTGCCTTCGAGACCTTTGATTTTAAGCAAATGCCCGGGATTAAACGGCAGCGACGGATAATAACAGTTTGATTCATGCGTACAGTGACAGCCCGCCGAAACTTCTTTGCGGCGCGCGTTCATTTCGTTAGTCCGCCATGCCGCTTGGAAATTCCAATCGTAATCGCGCAGATTCAAAACATCCTTTTTGTTTTCGCACGACGACAATGCGCCGGTGTCGTAAATCACCGCGCCCGCGCTTCCGGCGTAACATTTAAGCTGCGCCTTTTGTTCTTCTTTGGTTCTGGCGATGACATCGTGCATATAAATATCAACCGCCGCCTTGAAAAAGCCGGATTCGCCCCCGTAATTGTTTTTTAAAGCCGCGTTTTTCGTATCGTCCAGAATCATTTTCGACAACGTGGTGTAACGCTTGTGATCGAAATTCAATTCATTCGGATCGGCTGACGGCGGACGAATGTAGTTGATATTCACTTTGTCCGGTTTCAAATCGTGCTTCAAAAAGTCGTACCAATCGAAAATCGTGTCCTCGTTCGAGCGCATCACGCACGTGCAGGTTTGAATATTAAGGCGCGGAAACTGCTCCTTTTTCATTTGCTGCAAAGTCCGCGCCGTGTGAATCGCTTTATCCCACGAACCGGGCTTGCGGCGGATTTTCTCGTGGGCTTCCTGCATTCCGTCAATTCCGAGCGCGACAGTCACGTTCAAATTCGGACATTCTTCCATAATGCGCGTCACATCCGGGAAAATGCGCTGATGAATTTGCCCGTTCGACATCAAATAAACCGAATCAAGCTTGTTATTTTCATAAAAAGCGCGGACGATTTCCGGCAAATCCTTACGCGTAAAAGGCTCGCCGCCCGCTAGCACCAAAACGCCGAGATTGCCGCCCAATGTTTCGGAAATGCGGGCGATTTCGTCCGCCTTCATTTGCAGTTTTTTGCGATTGCGGTCATCCAATTCTTCGGTGAAAAAACAATGCGTGCAGCGCATATCGCACACGGACGTGACCAGAATATTGAGGAAAACCGGCGAAATCGGTCGTCCGACCAAAATGCTGGCGTAACGTTTGAAAATCTCTTTGGTTGCAAAATCCATTTTAAAAATCCTTTATAAATCAACAAAACAAACGCTTTTTAACTTTAACTTGCTTTATTGAGGCTCTGCAAGAAAACAAGGCTTGTTCACAAGCCCTTCTATGATGAAATTATACGATTTTACGACGCTAAAATATGCAATATGCTTTGTAATTTTTTTGTCAGGTAAATTGCGCGAAAATTAAATCAAAAAACGAATAATTAAGGCACGCTTGACAATTTTGTTTCGTTTTGTAGAATTACATTTTGCGACGGGCGGGAATAGCTCAGTTGGTAGAGCGCAACCTTGCCAAGGTTGAGGTCGCGAGTTCGAGCCTCGTTTCCCGCTCCAAAGATTTTAAAGGCTAATGCTAAAGGGGAAAGTTTGAAATTTATAATTTCAAACTTTCCCCTTTAGCATTAGCCTTACGCCTTTTCAAAGCCGGGTCAAAGCCGAGTGATATAGCCGGAAGTTAGTAATAAAAAATAGGCGAAAAATTATCTTACAAAGTCAATGTTAATTTAATTTTCCGATTTGTTATTTTCCGTAAAGTTCAAATTAGACAATTGTCCGCCAACAAACAAAACTCGCGGAGCGAAGCTATACTGTTTGTGTTTTACTTCCAAATCATAAGTCTCACTAACTTTGACGTTATTGAAATAGTAATAACCGGACGGATTAGTAAAGGCGTATCTCACATTACCGTTCGATTCGGTCAGATTAACTACTGCTCTTGATATGCCCCGACCATTTTTAGCTAATACTCGTCCGCCGATTGAAACAGATGCAATTGAGGCAGCCATATTGACTGATAACTGGGAGGGAGAACCGCGTTCGGCAAGTTCAGATGCCGTCATAGACATGCGATTGGAAAGCGCATCGGACACAAATACGTGAACAGCATAAACTCCTGAAGGCGTGTTTGGACCTAATGTTAGAACCCCTCTATAAATTCCGTCTTTGTCATCACCTGAAATACGGTTCATAGAAACAGCATACACAAAATCTTGATTAGGGATGGCGAACCCCACACTAACACCGCTGGCACTCACGCCCGCTTTTGCGTCTGTAACTCGTACAGTGATGGTGACATCCTGTGAAACGTTAGCTGTATGAATAGCAGATGGAGTGAAACTGAAATCTGATATTTCAGGAGGAGTTGTATCTTCATTATTATTTATAACCTGTAATTCAGTGGGGAGATTACGCGCCAGAATATCGTTGTAAGAAAAATTACTGTAGTTGTTTAAGCTATCAAATGCAGTAATTTCAAAAACATACCACTTTCCAGCCTTGCTGTACTGAGGAAACGTTGCTCCAGCTTGATAATATCCGTCTCTGCCATCGCCGGAAATACGGTTCTGGCTGTCCATCGAAGTATAAACAAATTGGTTTCCTGTCTGGCTTCGGAATCTAACGAAAATGGACTTGACATCTGTAACAGTGTTTGCCGCGCGAATGGTTACCGTCACAGTTTGTGAACTGTCGGTTGTATCAATGGTTGCGGGAGTAAAACTGAGATTGCTAACGTCTAATGGAATTGAATTAGTCCCTCGCGCGCTTGCCTGACTTACAACCGAAAGAACTAAGATTAAAGCCAGTGTTAATCTGCCGATAAATAATTGAGTGTGTACTTCAGTGAGAGAAAGGAAAAGTTTTTTCATTTTATTTTCACAATACCGATTCGTAATGTTTTCTTAGCCGCGTTGAAATTCATTAAAATGCTTTAATTCAGAAAAACTATAATCAGAGTACGATTCCAAATAAAAATAAAAGTAACGTAAAAAACTAATCAATTAAATTCATTGTTTGACGAGGCATTCTCAACTTTTCGGCGTTCCTTAAGTTCTCCTAAACCATTAATGTTTTTGACGATAGCAAACAATATGCCACTTAGTTAAAAAGACAACATCTAGTATCCGGCGACCGGATTTCAATCAGGCTTGCGCATCATTTCGCAACACTCTAACTAACTTTTGAAAAAGATTAATCATCCAAATCATCTCTAATATCGGGATTGAACTCGTGGTTTCGCTAGACGATAAGATTGTTACTTAAAGAAAACAATTAGTGTGCGATAGTTGGCTGATTTAATTGAGAACGCCCCTGATTGGAAGGCATTTAGTATTTCATTATAAGTAAAATATAAATTGATAATTCAATAATGTTTTTGATATTCTTCCGAAGCTGTAACTTAAATTCAATTAAAATCCTGCGAAAACGCTTTGGCATTTAATTCAATAAGGTTTGTAATGATAATGTAGTGACGCTTGCAAATTTATCGCTCTCTCGGCATAATTAACGGTTTAAACGACACAACTGGTTTTCGTTACTGTTCCTTGATACAAATGAGTTTGATTTTGCTGAATAATCACTGTTTTTTATCAAAATAGCGTATTGGAAATTGTAATGAGTTTTTTATGAAACGGTGCGGTTTTCACTTATCAGCAATTTTACAACTTAATAACCTTAATAAAATCAAAACGGCGGCGTAGCCAAGTGGTAAGGCAGAGGTCTGCAAAACCTTTATTCATCGGTTCGATTCCGATCGCCGCCTCCAATAAAATCAATAATTTAGAGTCACCTAATAGGTGGCTTTTTTCATTTTGTGTGCGAAATGTGTGCGAAATGTTTAAAGCAGTTTCTGAAATCAAAAAACTCCGATAATTTAAATCATCACTGATTCATTCCAATATATATTGGCAGAGTGAATATAAGTTACAAAAAATTGTAACTCGAAGTTCTTTATTACCAGCCTCCATTACTAGACTCAAAATTTAGTGAGATTCATTTCCTACCTCAGTTTGACTCCGAACCTATAGATCATAATTTCTTGGAAATTAAAGCGCTTTTATTCTTTGAAACACGCAGGTCTAAATTCTTGCAATCAATTTGCAAGAATTTTTATGCCTTTTTTTCTTGATCTGAAAAGCACAATCAAGCAAATTTCACTCGTGTTCGACTTTCGAAATCGCTGCATTTCCAATGCAGAGTGGTTTAGTTTTTACGCATAAAGTTTCCATTTCAATTGAGAGAAAATTTTTGTAGCAGCAGATGACAAGGTGCAACTATAACGAAATACTTTGAAGAAAATGTTTAAGGAAATGAAACGCAACTATTAAAATTGCTCCACATCCTCAAAATAGATTGACGATTTATTTAAATCTCCGTAAAATAACCGTTTAGAGCTTCTGGGTGGTTTGTGTATCCTGAATGTAATCAATAGCTTAGTGGGAGATTAGTCTTTCAAGAATCCTTGGCATGGCAGACCAACAAACACGAAAATTTTCGGCAATTGATTTCTTTTGTGGTGCTGGCGGTATGACTTCCGGATTCCGGCAGGCAGGAATTAGTGTGCTTGCAGGAATTGATAATGATCCGAATTGTAAGAAAACCTACGAATTCAATAATAAACCTTCGAAATTTATTGAAGCCGATATAAAAATGCTTACCGTAGAGGAATTAGCTGAAAAAACTAAAATTCATAGAAATGATGATAACCTAATTTTTATTGGCTGTAGTCCTTGTCAGTATTGGTCTAAGATAAAGACAATCAAGCTCAAATCAAAAGAGTCCAAAAATCTACTTGTGGATTTTCAAAGATTCGTTAAACATTTTAAGCCCGGCTATCTGGTGATTGAAAACGTACCCGGTATCCTAAGACGAGTTGAGGAAAGTCCGTTGAATGACTTTTTAGACTTTTTAGATAAGGAAAAGTACCATTATATCTGCAAAGTAATTAATGCCAGCCATTATGGAGTTCCGCAAACCAGAAGAAGATTTCTTCTGATCGCTTCCCGTGTAACGGAACAAGTATATTTACCTATCGCCGATACAAAAAACAATCCGTTTACTGTCAGACAGTTCATCGGAGACCAGAAGAAATTTAAAGTAATACCGGCTGGGCATAAGGACGTTACTGATTTCCTACATACGGCGTGCGAACTTTCAGCTAATAATAAGGAACGTCTGAAACTCACTCCACAGGACGGAGGAACTCGAAAGGCATGGAGTGACACCGAACTGCAAATTCCCGCATATATGGGAAAAGATAATTGCTTTCAGGACATTTACGGAAGAATGTTCTGGGATAAGCCTGCTCCTACGATTACGACAAAGTTTTATAGCATTACGAATGGAAGATTCGCACATCCAGATCAAGACAGAGGCATCTCACTTCGTGAAGGAGCTACACTTCAAACCTTCGATCCGGAATATAAATTTTTCTCAACCTCAATTGCGGGAGTAGCCAGACTGATTGGTAATGCTGTTCCCCCAGCCCTCTCTAGAAGAATAGCGGAAACTATAATCAACCCAAATCAATGGCACAATTCAGAGCAAAAGCAAGGGCTGTTGACCTTTTAGGTAAGGGACAAATTGCCGACTTACCGACAGCCATTTCCGAATTATGGAAGAACGGCTTTGATGCTTACGGAGATGAGCTCGAAGCATTTCTCTATATGAAAGATTATATGGAGTATCCCGATTCTGTTTTTGTAATTTCCGATGACGGGAAGGGGATGAGTCGGGAGGATATTTTAGATAAGTGGTTCGTGCTCGGAACAGATTCGAAGACAAGGGGCGAACCGGATAAGAAAGGTCCTGAAACTCTTAATAAAGAGCCGCGCGTAAAAATGGGCGAAAAAGGCATTGGCAGATTAGCCGTTGCCTATTTGGGACCTCAAATGTTAATGCTCACTAAAAAATTGAATTATCCTTTAGAAGTAGTGTTTTTTGATTGGCGAATACTGGAAAATTACGATCTGTTCTTAAGCGATGTAAATATTCCTCTCAAAACAATAAAATCCGTTTCAAGCTTTAAAGAAACTTATGAACAACTGAAAAAAGAATTTTTAGGGAACTTTCCCGCTGTAATAGAAGGAGAGAAGGATCCGTGGAAAGATCAGCAAACCCTAAAAAAAGCGATTATTGAGGACTGCAAAGCACTGGTTGTGCCGGATTATATCGTCGAAAGTGCCATAAGTAGTTTGCTGGATAACCCCACGAAAACTCACGCCACAAAGTTTGTTATATTCAAGCCTGACCTACAGATTATAGAATTAAAAAATTTTACTAAAAAAACGGAAGATGAAGATAACAGAGACGATACGTCCGTAAAGCATACTGTGGCTTCTTTGGTTGGGCTTTTTAATCTGTTTAAGACGGAAAACCCAGAGCACAAAACATACTTTTGGATCTATGAAGATAGCGAAAAGGATAAATACGATTTATTAACATTCAAATCCTTTTTTACACCTAATGACTTTGAAGAATGCGATCATCTGATTGACGGGTATTTTGATGAGGAGGGTAAATTCGACGGGGATGTGCGAATTTACAGAAAAACGGTATCTCATAGTTTCAAACCGATAAGAAAAAAAGGGAAAACTAATTATGGTCCTTTTAAGATAAAACTCGGCTATGTGCAAGACCGAGATTTTGAAACTTTATTAAATGAAGAAAGGAAAAAAGTATTTGAAGAAAAGCTATCTTATTACAGCGGTGTCTTTATTTATAGAGACGGATTTAGAGTTTTGCCATATGGAAGACCTGATACAGATTTTTTGGAATTTGAGGAAAGACGGAGCACAGGGGCGGGAACATATTTCTTCTCTAAGAGGAGAATGTTTGGTTACATAGAAATCTCACGTGAGAAAAACGTAAATTTAAAGGATAAATCAAGTCGCGAGGGTTTCATAAATAATGCGGCTTTCAGAGATTTTAGAACTGATTTAATAGCCTTTTTTAAAGATTTGGCGAAGAAATATTTCGCAACCAAAGCAACGTATGACTATAAAAGAGATCAGCAAGGGGAATTGAAGAAGTTAGCAGATGCCGAAAAACAGGAGAAGGAAAGAGATATTCAAGCAAGGAAGGAGTTTGCCCAGAAACTAAAAACTCTGCCTCAGCAACTAAAAACATTACAAAATGAATACGATAATCTAGTAACGGAGCTTGAAAAAAAATCAAACGCATCCGAAATTGTTTATGAGGAAATACAAACTCTACTTTCGAAAATCGAATCCTACAAGGTAAGAATTGCTGATCTTAAATTAACTAAACCTGTAAGATTTAAACCAACCGAATTACAAAGGAAAAATTATCACGCCTATAACAAGGAATATCATGAAGTATTAGAACATGTTGAAGTTTCGGATTCATTAATATTAACAGTACGTGAAAGACTTAAAGTTCATGAGTTATTTAATGAGTTTGAGTCAAGAAGCCAGCTTTATAGGAATACATTGTCAGATGACTTTATTGAATTCGGAAGCCGTCTGGAAAATATTTTCAAAAAGATAAGAGATGAATTCAATAACGAAAAAATAGGTTTTACTAATGACTTCACTGATAAATACAAATCTATTATTCCCGATAAAAAGGATGCTAAAGAAATCACAAGAAGCATGAAGCTTCTCGAAAATATTTTCACAGAATCCCGCGAACGAATGTCCGAGAGGGTATCACCTTATTTGGAGCATTTGGAAAGATTAAGTTTCGAAGTGAATGAAGATAATTTAGTTGGCTTCTATAAGACTAAATTTGAGGAAATGAAGGAAGAGTGGAACAAAACCTATGAATTGGCTCAATTAGGCATCGCGGTAGAAATAATTGATCATCAATTTAACACCTTATATTCACAATTAGCGGAAAGTATCAGATCCTTAAAATCTTATCTTCAGTCAGGTAAGGATTCGGAAAAGAGATTTAGAAATCTTGATACCACTTTTGCTCATCTTCAAGACAACTATAAATTACTCCAGCCTTTGTACAGAACGACAGGAAGAGTAAGAAAAGAAATTACGGGATCTGAATTAAAAGAATACTCACAGGACTTTTTCGGTTCTCGTCTCAAAGATAATAAAATCAAATTTACAATAACCCCAAAAGCTGCAAAATGGACGGTTAATTCTTATGAATCAATTTTCAAACCGGTTCTCATCAATGTAATTAACAATGCTATTTATTGGTTGCAGCCCGTTGATAACAGAGAAATCCGCATCGACGTAAAAGATAACAAGCTGCTAATTATGAATTCCGGCGTACCTATAGAGGATTATCTGTTGGAAGATGTATTCAAACTTTTCTTTTCCAATCGCCCCAGTGGGAGGGGGATTGGATTGTACCTGGCGAAACAAAGTTTGAACGGAATAGGATTCGAAATCGAAGCGACTAACAAACCTGCTTACAATCAATTGGACGGAGCTTGTTTCTGTATTTACAAACAAGAAATTTAATCTATGCCCTTCACAAATACAGCGAAAAAAATAATTGAAGATTCAATCCTCTCATCACTTTATATAGACGATAAAATCGTAGAACCCTTTGAAAAAGCAACGGATAAAAACAAGAAGTATTATAACGTCTCAAAGGGACTGTATAGTTCCTTTAAGAAAAAAAATAAGTCAATCGATTTTTATAAGTTTAAGGCACAACGAGATTGGCGATCAGACGCAGATTATATTTTCAGAAATAGAGATTTGTTGGTCTTGGACTGGCAATTGGATGATGCGAAAGATTTAAAGCAAACAGATACCTTGGAAATTTTGCGACGAGCGGTCGAAACGG
>DASVRD010000100.1:0-9302 GCA_036388775.1 Pyrinomonadaceae bacterium
AGCACAAAACGCGCACAACAATTTCCAAGACCCGATTGCTTTTATCAAACAAGGCGGCGTCAAAGGCATTCAGCTTCGCACGCTGCCGCCCGGAAAATGGGCGATTCACCCCTTTTTGTTCCGCGTTTCGATTGCCAAAGCTACAGTCGTCCCGCCCGGAAAAATCGGCGTCGTCACAAGCGCCGACGGCGCGCAACTCGAAGCCGGACGACTTCACGGCAGCGCAATTCAGGGACACAAAAATTTTCAGGATGCCGAGAGCTTTGTTTATAACGGCGGTCAAAAAGGACCGCAGGTCGAAACTTTGACGCCCGGAACCTATCGTATTCACACCGCTTCGGTTGCGATTGACGGGAGCAACGAGCAAAAACCCGGACTTTTTTACGTGCGGCTTTATGACGCAACAGTCGTTTCCGAAAATCAAATCGCTCTCGTCGAAGCTCTCGACGGCGCTCCGCTTGACCCCCGCGATTACGTAGCGCAAGCCGTCACAGGACACGATAACTTTCAGGACTCTAACACTTTTATTGCAGGCGGCGGTCAGCGCGGACCGCAGAAAGACATTCTTCTTCCCGGAACTTATTACATCAATCCGCTGATGTTTAAAATAATTCCCGAACAGGCAAAAGAAGTAAAACCCGGCGAAGTCGCCGTGATCGTCTCGAACGTCGGCAAAGACCCCGGCGAAGAAATTCGGCAGGCGATGGCGCGGAAAGTGCGTGAAAGATTGGAGCGCGAGGAACAGGAACAAATCACACGCGCTGCCCAACAATTGGACAAAGTTGACGGCGAATCGGTTTCGATTGAAGAAATCAAAGCCGAGTTGCAGGCGGACGGCGATCCGGCTGACAAGCGTCTCGACGGCGGAGCGCACGAGGCTTATGTTGTGCCGGAAGGTTTTCGCGGAATTCAGGAAGCGGTTGTCGGACCCGGACGCTATTACATCAATACTCTGGCGGTTTCGCCGATTATTATTCCGACGACGAATATGACGGTCGAATGGACGGCGGAAGATGTTGCGCAATCGTTTGACCCGTTTGCTGTGATCTCAAAAGACGGTTTCACCATGCAGCTCGAAGTCCGCGTCGTATTTCGCGTCAAACCCGAAGACGCGCCGTTTATGGTGGCGAAAATCGGCAACACGGACAAATTGGTGCAAAACGTGATGCACCCGCTGATTGATTCGATTTTCCGCAATCAAGCATCGGAATCTTCGGCGATGGCTTATCTGCAAAACCGTCACGAAGAACAGGAACGCGCCGAAGCCCGCGTCCGAATGCATCTTTTGAAATATCACGTTGATGTCGTCAACGTCTTGATTTGCCACATTCATCTGCCCGAAGAGTTGATGAAAACGCAGACCGAGAAAATTCTCGCCGAACAGCGCCAAAATATGTATAACGCGCAGCGCGAAGCCGAGGTTAAACGCATCGAACTGGAAAAAACCAGCTCGCAAGCCAACAATCAAAAGAGCTTGATGGAAGCGACGGTCGGCGTCGAGATTGCCGGAAAACGTTCGGAACAGCGCAAAAAAGAAGCCGAGGGCGAGGCGTATTACATTTCGGAAACCGGTAAAGCCGAAGCCGAAAAAGTCCGCCTGATGGGCGAAGCGCAAGGCGTCGCTTACGCCGAACAAGTCAACGCGCTCGGCGCAAACGGCGTCGCGCTCGTAGAAACTTTAAAAGTCATCGGCGAAAAAGGCGTCCGCATTACGCCTGACATTCTGGCTTCGGGCGGAAATGGAAACGGTGACGGCGGCATCGGCAGTTTGCTGCTGCTCAATCTTTTCCGCGACCAGATGAACAAAAATGGGGGCGGAAACGGCAACGCTGCGCCAAATGTTGTTCCAACAAACGGGGCGAAGTAAGCTAAATTCGCTTTATGAAGAAAAATGGCTGCTCAGGAAATGGGCAGCCATAATTTATTCATAAACAAAATCGAAATTTATTATTGCGGCGGGGTTCTTTTCTCGGAGGCTTCACAATTCAATAAAATCAAGGCTACCCGAAAACGAGCAGCCTTGATTTTATTTTACCGTAAAGTTATAAACCTTAACTTTAAAACAGAATTTTTGTCAGAAAATTATGATTCCAGAAATTCCGAAGGGTTGGCGCGAGCGTTTGCAACCGGAGCGCGAAAAGCCTTATTTTGCGAAATTGGAAGAGTTTGTCGAGCAGGAACAGCAGGAACATACGATTTTTCCGCCCGCCGAAAAGATTTTTACTGCGCTTAGTTTGACGCCTTACGAAAACGTTAAAGTTGTGATTCTCGGACAAGACCCGTATATCAGAAAAGGTCAGGCTCACGGATTGAGTTTTTCGGTTGAAGACAAAAGCCAGACTGTCCCGCCTTCGCTCAGGAATATTTACCGCGAATTAAAGGATGATTTGGGCGTCGAGCCGCCCAATCACGCGAATTTAACAGCTTGGGCAAAGCAAGGCGTTTTAATGCTCAATGTTGTTTTGACCGTCCGCGAAGGCGTTTCAAATTCGCACAAAAACAAAGGATGGGAAAAGTTTACCGACGAAATTATCCGGCAAATCAATGAGAAAGATGAAATTGTGGTTTTCGTTTTGTGGGGAAAACCGGCTCAAAAGAAAATTGAGCTGATTAACGAAACAAAACACAAAATCGTGCAAGCCGCGCATCCGTCACCGCTTGCCACAGGTTTTTTGGGTAGCCGCCCTTTTTCACAAATCAACGAAGCATTGAGAAAAGCCAAACGCGGAGAAATTGATTGGCAAATTCCCGAATAATATTCATTCATTTTCGGTTACAGGAACAGCGGTCGAACCCGAGCTTTTTAAACGATTTGCCAACCAGCCGCGAAAACGCCGGAAGGCTAGCGAAAGTCCGGTATAAACGAGCAGACTTCCTCCTAAACACGCGATAAAAGCGATGATTTGACCGACGATTCCAAACGATTCGCCCGTGTGCGTAAAACGCATCCACGAGCGAAGTTGCCGCCCTGAGTTTTGTTCGCCGTAGGATTCCCATTTGACGGTTTCAGCCGTGTTTGCATTTAGCGTCAGCGTCGAACGCCCGAATTTGTTCAAATATTTGCCTTCGTCAATCGTGAAGACTGCGTTTTCGCCAATCGGAAAACGCAGCGCGATTGATTTCCAACCGGGCGACTGCTGTTCTGCGCGTGAAAACAGGGAAGAAACGTTTGCCGGAACTACGAAAGGCGCATTGCCGTTTGATTGCTGCTGCGGCGGCGCAGGCTGCTGAGGCGCGGGCGGCGTGTTGCCGGTCGCGTAATAAACCAGATTGCTCGCCCATTGATACGAAATAACAGCCGCCGTCGCGGTCAAAACAATTAAAACGAGCGATGTCCAGATTCCGGCGACGTTGTGCCAGTTGAAATCGCGCGCTTTTCCTTTTTGATCGAAACGAAACGTGCCGACGGCTTTGACGTTTTTACGGCTCCATTTGCGCGGCATCCAGAGATAAATTCCGGTAATCGCCAAAATCAGAAACGCCAAATTGCAAGCGCCAGTAATTCCTTTTCCAATCGCGCGGTTTTCGCCCGAAGCGCCGAGCCAGCGATGCCAATCGGTGACGAATTGGAAAAACGCTCGCGCTGATTTTGAATTTTCGCCCGTAATCTCGCCGTTGTAAGGATTGACATACAAAGTTCCTTCGCGTCCGAGCGCGAGCGCGGCGGCTTCATCGGGCGCGGATTTAATCGTCAGATTTGTCGGCTTGATTTCCGGTTTCACGGTTTGAATCCGTGAGAGAAGCGTGTTCGCATCGAGCCGCCCGGCGTTTTCGGGAATTTGAATCGTCCGCGCGTCGCTTTCGACAAACGCTTCGATTTGCGGCTGAAACGCCAGAAGCGCGCCTGTCACGGACATAATCAAAATGACAACGCCGGCAAAAACGCCCGACGTTAAATGAAGCCAAAAGATAACTTTGCGAAAAATTTTCATCAGTTTTATAAATCCGTTTATGAAAAAACCTTTAGCAAATCAGCAGGCTAAAGGTTTTAAAATAAAATGAAAGTGAAAATCAGTTTCATTAAGACTATATTTGGCGGTTTCGATGATGTCAAACTTTTGATTGTGAAGAAATATTAAAAAGTTCTGATAATCGCGACGGTTTGCTTGTTTGGCGGACGTTTTTCGGGCGTGTTACGATAAATGATTGCATTAATCGAATGAACGAAAACATAAAGAAAACAAGATTAGAAAACGGTCTCACAATTTTGACGGAAAAAATGCCGGGCGTGCGCTCCGCGACAATCGGATTTTGGGTAAAAAGCGGCTCGCGCCACGAACCCGAACATTTAAACGGAATCTGCCATTTCATCGAACACTCGGTTTTTAAAGGAACGGCGAAGCGTTCCGCTCTCGATATTGCGGTTGAATCCGACAAGCTCGGCGGAAATTTCGACGCTTTTACCTCGCACGAAATCACGGGTTTTACGATGAAAATCGTGGACAAATGCGTCCCGCAGGCTTTTGATTTGGTCGCCGATATGTTAGCGAATCCGCGCTTTGACGAGAAGGAGTTAAAACGCGAGCAAAAGGTAATTATCGAAGAAATGAAAATGGTTGAAGACACGCCCGAAGAATATTTGGGCGAGCTTTTCAACCGCGCGTTTTTCCCTACCCATCCGTTAGGCTTGCCGATTGAAGGCACGCGCGGAACAGTTAAGACTTTTAATCACGAAACAACAGCAGCTTTTCACGCCGATGTTTTCTCGCCCGAAAACATCGTCATCGCCTCCGCCGGAAATATCGAACACAACGAAATCGTTGATCTGGCTCAAAAATCTCTTGGATTTTCCAAAAACCGAAGACCGAAGACCGAAGACCGAAAACCAATTCCCGCATCTCCAATTTTGCTCAAGAAAAAACGCGAATTGGAACAAACGCATCTTATTATCGCGACGCCGTTTGTTCCGTCAAACAGCCCGCAGCGTTATGCGGCGAATCTTTTGACAAATATTTTGGGCGGCGGAACTTCCTCGCGTTTGTGGCAAGCCGTCCGCGAAGAACGCGGGCTGGCGTATTCGGTCGGGGCAAGCGCGATTGCATTTCAGGATTGCGGTATTTTTTCGATTTACGCGGGAACTTCGCCGAAACAGCTTGATCAGGTTGTTGATTTGTCCGTCGCCGAAATGCGCCGCACCGTACGCGAAGGCGTAACGGCGGAAGAACTCGAACTCGTCAAAGAACAAGGCATCGCTTCGATTCTGCTCGGTTTGGAATCAACGAGCGTGCGAGCGGGAACTCTGGCGCGGCAGGAAATCGTTCACGGCAAAACGATTCCGATTGAGGAAACTCTGGCAAACATCGAAGCTGTCACGACCGACGATATTAAAGCCGTTGCGCGAGAATTTTTCCAAACCGAACGAATCGCCCTCGCCGCGCTTGGCAATCTCAACGGTTTTAAGGTAGAACGTAGCAGATTAGAGGTTTAAAAATGAAGCCTAAATCTTTAGTAATCGGCGGTGCAATCTCAGTATTTCTGAGCGGAATAATTGATCTTGTTCTGGTCATAATACTTAAAACAACCTCTGTTTTTCTCATAGTAGCTCTTGTCGCCGCCGGTCAAATACTTTTCCTTAGCGGGTTAATTGCAATTATTATTGGCTTAATGAGGCTATATCGCCTCCGATTTGATTAAGCATTCGTATTGAAATGAAATTCACGGTTCTCGGCAGCGGTTCGACCGGAAATGCGGTTTTAAGATTGTAATGGATTGATTGTTTTCAAGCCTGAAAAGCGGCTAAAATCGCTGTCCGTCGTTATGAGAACGGCATTATGTTCGATAGCGAGCGCGGCGAGATGCGCATCCATAATCATTGCGGCTTTAATTTGTCCGACGGTTATCAGATTTTTGAAAATCGTCCAATGGTTTTCAGTGGGCAACAGTATTCGCGCATTCGGAACCTCAAGCCAATCGTTCACGATTTCAGTGGCCTCAGTTGGAGTCAAAGGATTAGGAAATGCCCGCGCATTTGTCGAAATGCGTAGAAATGCCGTAATTGTTTGCCAGCCGAAACCGACCAAATCTGTACCGGAGAGTTGGTTTTCGAGCCATTCTCGGCATTTTTCGTGTTCGGCGGCATCAGAATTATAGGCGTAAAGCAAAATGTTGGCATCGGGCAAATTCATTCGGTTTAGTTTTGCTCGATTGTTTCAAGCAGTTCATTGATTTTGTCGTAATTTAAGTTTTCGCGCTTGCCCATTGAATGCGGGCGGATTTTAAAGGGTTTGCTAGTCTGTTTCGCCTGCAAACCGAGCCTCAGAGTTTCGTTAACGATTTCTTTGAATGTCGCGCCGTCTCGCTGCCGCATTTCGCCTTCGAGTTTGGCAACTATGTCGTCATCAATTACTATCGTAGTTTCCATACTGAAGATGTTAATTTCGCTCAGGTTTATTGTCAAAAAATGAAATTCACGGTTCTCGGCAGCGGTTCGACCGGAAATGCGGTATTGATTTCTGCCGGAAAAACAAAAGTTCTGATTGACGCCGGTTTGAGCGCGAAAGAAATTGTGCGCCGCTGTGCTGAAGTCGGCGAAGACGTTGCAAAGCTCGACGCGGTTCTCGTCACGCACGAACATTCGGATCACGCTGGCGGTTTGCGGGTTTTGTTGAAAAGTCTGAATTGTCCGGTTTATATGTCGGGCGAAACGCTCGAAGCATATCTTTTTGAAAAGCGTCACGTTAAGCCGGACGAAGGCGTTAAACGAACCGACGCGATTAAAGGCAAAGTCGTCGAAATTCAATCAAGCCAGGATTTCCGCATTGGAGAAATCGAGTTTGAGCCTTTCAGCGTGCCGCACGACGCGGCGGATAATTTCGGTTTCGTCGCCAAATATTGCGGAATCAGATTAGCGGCGGTGACGGATTTCGGGCAGATGACAACTCTGATTTCACAAAAACTGCGCGGTTGCGACGCGATTATTATCGAATCCAATCACAGCTTGCCGATGCTGCGCGCGTGTCCGATTTATTCCTGGGATTTAAAACAAAGAATCGCGTCGCGTACCGGGCATCTTTCAAACGAAGATTTAGCCGTCTGGCTTTCCGCCGAATTCGACGGCGCGGCGCGTCACATCGTTCTCGCGCATCTCTCGCAAAAAGCGAATGAGCCGCATCTGGCGCGTTTAACCGCCGAACAAGCCATCGCGATGCGCTCGCCGCTTTTCAAAGCCGAAACAAAAATCACGCTCACGCATCACAAAGAACCGACCGAGTGGATTGAGTTTTAAAAAACTCTTTGCGGCGTCGGTTTGGTCCCAAGCGCAAAAACTTTAATCAATAAAAATCCGGCGATAAAACCGCCGATGTGCGCCATATAAGCCACGCCGCCGGCTTCGGCTGACGAAAAATAACCTTGAAAAAGCTGCAATCCGATCCAAATGCCGAGGGCAATAAACGCCGGAATTTGGATAACGGTAAAGAATATAATCGCGGTTATGCTGCGGCGCGGAAATAATAAAATATAACCGCCGAGAACGCCCGAAATCGCGCCCGAAGCGCCGAGCATCGGAATAATCGAATTCTGGTCGGTGAAAATCTGCGCCAGAGCCGCAAATGTTCCGCAGACAAGATAAAAAACCGCAAAGCGAATGTGTCCCAAACGGTCTTCGAGATTGTCGCCGAAAATCCATAAATAAAGCATATTGCCGAAAATATGCATTAAACCTCCGTGCATAAACATCGAGGTCAGAATTGTTCCCCAAACCGGAATCGGCGTCGGCTGCAAAGGAATCACGGCGCGGTTGCCGAAAGAATCGCGGATTATCTGCGGCGCGGCAAGGTCAACGCCGGTCGTAATCTCGCGCGGGACGACCGAAAAAGCGTAGGTAAAAGCGTCGTTATAACCCGCGCCCTGAAACAAAATGTAAACCACGATGTTTGCCGCAATCAGCAAATAAGTTACATACGGAAATCGCAGCAGGTCGCTGTTATCGTCGCCAATCGGAAAAAGCATTTTTTGGTCAATTACGAATTACGAATTACGAATTACGAATTCGATTGATTGATAATTCGTTGTCATAATTTCAGTTTCGGCTTTTGATAATGTAGTTTTTCCAACCGTTTTTCAGTACGGTTTCCGACTATTATTTTTTAAATCCGAATGTTTCAAGCCGTGAGTTTTTGACCGGGCGAACGGTTTGCTACACTTGAAACACAACGGAAGAGAGGCGAACAAACTCATAATTTAAAAATCGTTTTCGCCCGCGCACAACTGATGTTTTCGGACAAGCTCAATTTTACAGAACAGCCAAAATCGAACCGCGAGACGTTTGACGCAATCGTCATCGGCGGCGGCGTAATCGGTTTATCCATTGCGCGCGAACTGAAAAAACGCGGCGTTGGGCGCGTTTTGATTCTCGAAAAAAACGCGCATTTCGGAGCGGAGGCGTCTAATGCAGCCGCAGGAATGCTCGCGCCGCAAGCGGAAGCCGATTCGGCAGATGATTTTTTCAATCTCTGCCGCCAAAGCCGTGATTTGTATCCGAATTTTGCAGCCGAACTGCTTGACGAAACCAGCGTTGACGTTCAACTAGATCAAACCGGAACGCTTTATCTGGCTTTTGATGAAAAGGATTTGGAAGAAACGGAAAAACGCTTCACATGGCAGCGAGTGGCAGATTTGGCTCTGGAAAAAATCAGTCGCGAAGTGGTTTTAGAGCTTGAACCGAACGTTTCCGAAAAAGTTTTGGGCGCGCTGCGTTTTCCGCTTGATTGGCAAGTCGAAAACCGCAATTTGATTCGCGCGCTCGTCGAATCACTCCAAAAACAAAATGTTTCGCTTAGATGTTCGACCAAAGTCGAAAAGATTTTGTTTGAAAACGGCAAAGCTGTCGGCGTTGCCACAAATGCGGGCGAAATACGGGCGCAAAACGTGATTGTCGCCGCCGGAGCGTGGACTTGCGCATTTTCGGAAATGCCTTTTGATTTGCCTCTTGAGTCGTTAATCAAGCCGGTTCGCGGTCAAATGCTCAGTTTCGCGTGCCAAGAAAAACCTTTGCGCCACGTTGTTTATTCGGCGCGCGGTTACATCGTTCCGCGCGCCGATAATCGAGTTTTAATCGGCGCGACGGTTGAAGATGTCGGTTTTGACAAAAGCGTGACGGGCGGAGGTTTGCTTTCTCTGCTGCAAACGGCTGAGGAGATTTCTCCCAAACTCTGCAATTCGACGGTTTCCGAAATCTGGGCTGGTTTGCGTCCGGTGAGCCGCGACGATTTGCCGATCATCGGCGAGTTTCCCGAAAATTCCAATTTGTATTTCGCAACCGGGCATTATCGCAACGGCATCCTACTTGCGCCTTTGACGGC
>DASVRD010000101.1:0-12941 GCA_036388775.1 Pyrinomonadaceae bacterium
CGCAAAATATAGCACAAAAATAAAAAGAAACTTTCGTTTAGCGGCGGGCTTGCCCGCATCTTTGCAAAGATGCGGGCAAGCCCGCCGCTAAACGAAAGTTTCTTTTTATTTTTGTGCTATATTTTGCGCAGAATTTCGAGCATTTGCTCGTGAACGACGCCGTTAGTGGCGAGAATCTGCGGGCGATAAATGTCAAATTTTGCGCCGTCGTAATGCGAGACGCGACCGCCCGCTTCTTCGACGATTAAAGCTCCGGCTGCCGTGTCCCACGGGCTTAAGCCTTCTTCCCAAAAACCTTCAAAACGCCCGCAGGCGACGTAAGCCAAATCAATCGCCGCCGAACCGTCACGCCTGACCGCTTGCGCGTTCAAGACAAATTTGGAGAACAATTCGACAAAACGCTCTCTTGTTTTTATGTCGTATGGAAACCCCGTGACGACCAATGCGCGGTCGAGGTTTTCGACTGAGGAGGGCTGGATTCGCCGACCGTTTAAAGTCGCTCCACCACCGCGTTCGGCGGCAAACATTTCGTCGCGCGTCGGATCGTAAATCGCGCCGGTTTGCAGTTTTCCCTCTCGTTCCAATCCGATTGAAACGCAAAAACACGGATAACCGTGTGAAAAATTCGTCGTTCCGTCAAGCGGATCAATCACCCAGCGAAAACTGCTTTCGCCCGCTTCGACAATGACTTCTCCGGCTTCTTCCGCCAAAATCCGATGTCTCGGAAAATGCGTTTTGATTTGCCCGACGATATATTCTTCCGCCGCAATATCGGCTTCGGTGACAATGTTTTTGTCGCCTTTGTCGGTGGTTTTTAAAACGCGCCCGAATTTCTCCAAAAGAATCAAACCCGCTTCGCGGGCAATATTTTGAGCAAAATTTAACAAGACAAAATCTCCAAATAGATAAAATTTACCACAGAGACACAGAGATTAAGATAGGGAGAAGAGGAGAAAAGGAGAAGAGGAGATAAAGAACAAGAATTTCCTCTTTTCCTTTTCTCCTCTTCTCCCTTACGGTTTTAGAATTTATTGATTATCTGTATTTGTGTTCTTTAGCGTAGGTGTAAGCGAAATAGGCGCAGATGAAATGGATAATCCAGCCCAAAGTTCCGGCTGAACCGATCCACGAAACGCCCGTCAGCAGCAGCCACAAAACGCCCCACAAAATTTGTCCGTTATAAATCTGTCCGGTTCCGGGAATCAGGAAACTCAGCAGTCCGGCGATAAAAGGATCACGCTCTTTCATTTCGTTTGTTTGTTACCTCCGCCTTAAATTTACGAAGTTTTTTGCGGTTTGTTCTGAAAATTTTCACCACAGAGCGCACAGTGTTTTACACAGAGAAGTCATGGAGAAACAATAAACTCTCTGTGTTTTCTCTGTGACTTCTCTGTGTTCTCTGTGGTGAAATTAACCGGCTTTTTCCTGCAATTGATTCTCGTCCGGTTCCTCGACTTTGTAAACATCCAGAATTTTGCCGCGAAAAACTTCCAAAAACGCCTGCACGCCGGGGTCTTCCTCAGCCAATTTCCAGAGTTCGCCTTTTTCGCGTTTTTTCAGCGTTTCTTCCGGCGAAAGTTGGGCTTCGATTGATAAACCGCTGACTGAAACCGCAACCGGCAATTCGCGCCCGAAAAGCTCAAGGCAGACACCTTGCAAAGTCTTGACGTTTTCCGGTTTTTCCCAGGTTATTTGGTGATGTTTCTGATTGGCGGCAAATTCTATCAACAATTCGCTGCCGTCGTTTTTGACGAAATTCGCCTTTTCAATTGAAAGCGCGAGCCACATCATATTTCGCTCTTCAAACTTTTGCAGCAGCGTTTGGCGCAAATCACCGTTTGGCGCATCGAGCTTCGGCGCAATTTTTTCAGCTTTCGCGGCGGCAAAATCAATGACTTCGGCGGGAGCGATTGTTGCAGCCTGCGCGGTCGCCGCAGCTTGAAAACCCGGACGCGAAGGAGGAACGAAATTGGAAATATGATTGCTTTGGCGATGCTCGACCGCAGCCGAATCGAGCGAGGCGCGCGCTTGAAAAGGTGTCGGCGGCGCAAAACTTTTCGGAGTGGCGGACTGCGCCGAAGAAGATTCCCAGGGCGGCGTTTCTTTGTCGCTCGTCGCAGGTTTGTTTCCCGCGGGCGGCGTTGAATTTGAAGGGAAATTTCCGCCGCCGTTCGTCAAAGCGGCTTCAAGCTGCGTGAGGCGTTCCAGAATCTTTTCGATTGAAGCGACGCGGTTCATCTCAATCAGTTTCACAAGCCCGACTTCCAAAGCGTAGCGCGGCTGCAAAGCCTCTTTCAGTTTTGTTTCGGTTTCGCTCAGCGAATGGAAAAAACGAGTTAAATCCGATTCGGTAAAAACGGATGCGTATTTTTCCAATTCCTCTAAATTTGTCGAAGAAGATTCGATAAGATGTTCGGCGTCGCCCGCGACTTTGACGACGAGCAAATCGCGCAAAAACGTGAGCAAATCGCGGCAGAAATTTCGCAAATCCTGCCCGCGCGAAACCAATTCGTCAACAACTTTTAAGGCTTCGGCGGGCTTTTTGTCGGCAATCGCGGCGATGACGCGAACGAGCAATTCCGAGCTGGCAATTCCGAGCGCGATGGTTACGTCTTCAACGTCTATTTTTTCGCCGGAAAAACTGATTGTCTGGTCAAACGCGCTTTGCGCGTCGCGCATCGAGCCTTCCCCGGCGCGCGCAATCTCGCGCAAAGCGGCGGCGGTAACGTTGATTTTTTCGGCTTCGGCGATTGTTTTGAGGCGTTCGACAATTTTATTTAAAGCGATGATGCGAAACTCGAATTGCTGGCAGCGAGACAAAATCGTATCGGGTAATTTGTGCAATTCGGTTGTCGCCATTATAAAAACGACTCGCGGTGGCGGCTCTTCGAGAGTTTTCAGCAAGGCGTTAAAAGACGAAGTTGAAAGCATATGAACTTCGTCAATGATGAAGATTTTATAGCGGTCTCGCGCCGGAGCGATGTCTATGTTTTCTAAAATCAGATCGCGGATTTTATCAACCTGCGTGTTTGAAGCGGCGTCGAATTCGATTACGTCCATCGAGCGCCCTTCGGCGATTTCTTTGCAAGAAGCACACGCGGTCGGATCATTAAACGAACACGGATGAACGGTCGGTTTGTCGGATTTGTGACAGTTTAAGGCTTTTGCCAGAAGCCGCGCGGTCGTGGTTTTCCCGACGCCGCGCGCGCCCGAAAACAAATAAGCGTGATGCAGGCGGTCGTGTTCAATCGCATTTTTTAAAGTGCGCGTTATTGCTTCCTGCCCGGTCACTTCCTCGAAAGTTTGCGGACGCCATTTGCGGGCGATGACTTGATAAGACATAAAAGGTTAATTCATCTCAACGCACTGAGTATTATAGAGCGATTTTGAGTTAATTTTTTAACAAGTTTACAGACTCAAAAACACTCTGCTCCAGTCAGCGGCAGATACATTTTTAGACACAGGCGGGAAAAAAGCAAAGGCAGCTTATTTTGCGGGCAAACAATATCTCTGTAAGCGAAATATTCAACTTGTTATAAAGCGCTAACTATTTTATAGTCTTAAATGAATTTCGAACCATATTATATTTTGCTGTCAAGCATAATTATTTCTAAAGCAATTTTTTGCCGGATGAGGTTGATTGTCTATCAGTTAATTCAAGAACAACGCTAAATCCCCAAATTGTGTATTTGCTTTTATCGGTTTTCCCTCTTCCAGTGCCTTAAAAATAGAACGAATGAAAAGTAAGAATTTTATCCGCCGACTTGTTTTGCCTTGTGTTTTGCTCACAATAGCTTGTTTACCTGTTTTAGCTATTCTGCGAAACACGATCACAAATTCGGATCAATTGCGGCAACAAATAACGGTGCCTGCTCACACCACGGGCGACAACCTCAAGACTGACAGCGCGAATTTAGAAGGCGCAACCGTCATTTCGTCCGGCTCGGTCTTCACGCCCGTTGCCTCGAACGGCAAAATTGCTTTTAACAGTCTCCGCGCGGGAACCGGTGAGATTTTCACGATGAACTCCGACGGCACAAACCAAACAAACATTTCCAACAATTCTGATGAGGATGTTTCCGGCGAGTGGTCGCCCGACGGCGGCAAGATTGCTTTTATCAGTGATAATAACGGCAACATAGACATTTTCACGATGCAAGCCGACGGCTCGAATCAAACCCGCTTGACTGCAAATGGGTCTTTTGACGATACGCCGAGCTGGTCGCCGGATGGCGCAAAGATTGTTTTCGCAAGCGACCGCGACCGCAGCGGCTATGAAATTTATGTGATGAATGCGGACGGCTCGAATCAAACTCGCTTGACCAACAGCCCAGGAGTTGATTATTTCCCGAAGTTCTCGCCCGACGGCGGCAAAATTGCTTTTATCAGCCAGAGAAGCGGCAACGCAGAGATTTGGGTTATGAACGCGAACGGCTCAAACGCCGTCAATCTGACTAACAATTCCGCAGATGATTATGAGCTAACGTGGTCGCCGGACAATTCGCGGATTGCCTTTACCAGCCACAGAAGCGGTAACGGGGAAATATGGGTGATTAACTCGGACGGCAGCAATCCTGTTAATTTGACGAACCACACCGCAGACGATTATCAACCGGCGTGGTCTCCCGACGGGACAAAGATAGCTTTCACCAGTCAAAGAAACGATAACACCGACATCTATGTGATGAATTCCGACGGAAGCAATCCGGCGCGGCTGACAACCGATGAGCAGGACAGCTATTTCCCGTCGTGGCAGCCGGTTCGCTCAAACATCTCTGTGACGCCTGCAAGCAACGTCAACATCACATTCAGCAGCGTTACAAAAGCCGGTTACACAACAGCCGCGCCTTTAACGCAATCGCAATTGAACACTTTGCCGCGCGGCTATAGCTTATTGGGAAATTCGCCGATGTATGACATTGAAACTTCGGCTTTGTATTCGGGAAGCATTAAAGTTATTTTTAATGTTCCCAATATTGCCAATGCCGAGAATTGTTCTCAACTGAGAAGTTTGCATTATGAATCGGGAATGTGGACGGCGAATACAAATGCTGTTCCGGTTTATAATGGCGGCACGAAGATTTGTACCGTCGCCCAAACGGTTTCTTCTTTGTCCCCGTTTGTCGTCGTCCAGCTCAACAAATCAATTTCAGGACAAATCACTGCAAACGGTAATGCTTTGCAGAACGTCACGGTAAATTTAACCGGCTCTGCTTCGGCTTCCGTACAAACGGACAATTTCGGCAACTATTCTTTTTCAGAAGTACCGTCAATTGGTAATTACACGGTTACGCCATCGTCTGCTAATTATCAATTTACTCCGCCGTCGGCAGCTTTCGAAAATCTTCCTACCGATCAAACGGCAAGCTTTACAGCAATGCAATGCTCGTTTTCGTTTTCGCCAAACGGAACAAATGCCCCTGTCGCAGGCTTGATTGAAACTGTTTCCGTCACTGCTGAGGAAGGCTGTCGGTGGACTGCTGTTTCCAATGACAATTGGATTACCGTGAGCGGCGGAACGCCCGGAAACGGAAACGGAACTGTTTCCTACTCTGTGACCGCCAACAAGGAAGCACAAAGAACAGGAACAATCGCTATTGCAGGACAAAACTTCATCATCACGCAAGCCGGTGCCTCATACAACATCTCCGGTGCGGTTATCTACGGGACAACACCAGCAAACGAAGCTGCTAAATTTGTTTCAGGAGTGTTGATGTCGCCGACAAACGCTAGTTCCGCCTCGGTAAATACTGATTCAAACGGCGCTTATCTGCTGAGTAATCTTTCCGCCGGACGATATACCGTGACGCCATCAAAAAGCGGACAGGCTAACGGCATCTCAGTGTTTGACGCCACGCTCATCTTGCGCTGCGTTTCTGCCGGATCTGTGAACTGCGAATTAACTGCAAATCAGAAAATTGCAGCCGATGTAAACGGTGACAACAGCATCTCTCCGTTTGATGCAACGCTGATTTTGAGATATATAGCTGCCGGAGGAGCGAATGCCAACACCGGACAAGTCGGTAATTGGAAGTTTGATCCGGTTTCTCGTCCGTATCAGCCTTTAAACAGCAATGTTTCGGGCGATAACTATACAGCCATTCTGATTGGTGAAGTCAACGGTAATTGGACTCCGTAAACTATTAAGAACCGGAGAGTTTCGCCCGTTCAGCTTCGCACATTTGTATTTGCTGGGTGAATTTATCAATTTGCCCGGCGTCGCGCGGCTGCAAAGCGTTTCGGTCGCGCAGCTCGACGAACGTTTGCAGGGTTTTTTGATACGACGAAACGGCTTCATCCCAATTGTTGATTCTTTCGGTGGCTGAAAGTTTTTCGTCCGCAGCTTTGCGGGCAAACGCGATGGCGAATTTCTCGTGACACAATCCGACGTTGCGGCGATAAATGTTATTTTCCGGGTCGCTTTCCGCCAAAGCGGACATTAATTTCAGTGCCTCGCGCGCGTTTTCGAGACCTTGATTTGTGTCTCCCGTGTTTGTAAACGCTTCGGATAAATCGGCGTAAGCCGTTGCCAGATCGAATTGCGCTTGTTTGTTTTGGCTGTCGTTGGCGGCAAACTCGCGGCGAATCGCAAACGCCTTTTGCCGGGCTTCGAGCGCCGCCGGAAAATTTCTAACGTTAGTCAAAACAATTCCGAGCTGAAAATATGCATAACCGATTTCGCGGCGCGCTCTGGCGTTCGTCGGGTCGTTTCGAGACAAATCTTCGAGAATTTCAATCGCTTTGCGTAAATTATTTTCGGCTTCAGCGTAATTGTCGCCCGATGCCTCGCCGATTTTCGTAAAAGCGATGGCGACGCCGCGCCTTGTTTTTCTGTCCGAAGTATTTTGAGCAGTCAGACTTTGCCGAATCGCCAACGTTTTCCGGTAACTGTCGAGTCTTTCCGCCGCCGCATCAGGCGTTCGGCTCAAACCGTCGCCGAGCGTTTCGTAAGCGCGCGCCAATTCGTCCTGCGCTGCAAAGTTTTGCGGATTTTTGTCGGCTAACCAAGCGAAAATTTCGAGCGAGCGGCGATAATGATTGATGCATTCAGCCGTATTGCCTTTGACTTCGGCAATGTCGCCGAGCGCGCGGTAAATTCGCCCGTATCCGATTTCCGCTTCGGTTGTCAGTTGATTTTCGGGCAATTGCTCGTAAATCGAGGCGGCTTTTTGATAACTGGCGAGCGCGCCCGCCGTATCGCCGAGATTTGCCGAATACGGATTTCCCTGAATATCGCCGATTTTTTCGTAAGCCGTCGCCAACTCGATTTTGAGTCCAGCGTCGGCGTCGCCGCTTTCCTGCGCCAGGCTGTCCAGATAATTTAAGGCTTTGTTGACGATAAGTTGTCTGGTCGGCGTCGAGCCTTGCAGATTTTGCACGGAATCGTGAATTTCAAACATCAGCGAATTGGCAAGCTGTCGAACCTCGCCGAATCGTTTTTCCGCGCGAACGCGCTGTTGTTCGGCGCGTCTCGCCTGCCAAATCGTCGCCGCTACTCCGCCGATTAAAACCAGCAAAATCAAGAGCGCGGCGGAAACTCCTAATTTGTTTCGGCGAACGAATTTTGCCGCCCGGTAAGAAAAAGTGTTCGGTCGCGCGCCCACAGTCTGCCCGCGCAGATAGCGTTCAAGGTCGTCGGCGAATTGTTCGACTGATTTGTAGCGGCGTTCGGGTTCTTCGTCAAGAGCAGTGAGTAAGATCGCGTCTAATTCGGTTTTCGGTTTGTGCGTCAAATAACCGGGTTCGCGACGCTCGAAACGGTTGTTTTTGACTAATTCATAAAGAACGATTCCCAGACTGTAAACATCTGAGGCGGTCGTGACGGGCGCGCCGCGTTTTTGTTCGGGCGAGGCGTAAGCCGGAGTCAGAGCGCGAAAAACGGTTGCCGTTTGATCTTTGTCGGACAAACTTTCGTCCAGAATTTTCGCCAATCCGAAATCCAGCAATTTCGGCTCGCCTTCTTCTGTGACGAGAATGTTTGAAGGCTTGATGTCGCGGTGAACGACTAGATTGCGATGCGCGTAAGAAACCGCCGAGCAGATTTTTAAAAATAATTTGAGCTTTTCTTCAAGCGCGAGATTATGGTTTTCGGCAAATTCGGCGAGCGGCTCGCCTTCGATGTATTCCATTACGAGAAACGGCTCGCCGTTTTCGGAAACTCCGCCGTCGAGCAGCCGCGCGATGTTCGGGTGATTCAAAGAAGCCAAAATCTGCCGCTCGCGGCGAAAACGGCGTTCCGATTCCGGGTCGAAAATCGTTTGCCGAACGATTTTGAGCGCAGCTTGCTGCTCAAATTCGCCGTCCGTGCGTTCGGCGAGAAAAACCGCGCCCATTCCGCCGCGCCCGATTTCGCGAATGATCCTGTAATGTCCGAATTGCTTGCCGGCGATTTGCGGTTCTTCGCCGTCAGGTAGAATTTTCGCGGCGTAAGAGTCGGCGCTGCGTTCGAGAAAACTTTCGGCTTCGTCTTCAAACGCGAGCAGCGAATCAATTTCGGCTCGCAATTCGGCATCTCCGCCGCAAAATTCGGCGAGCCAGCGTTCGCGTTCTTCGCCGGACATCTGCGACGCTTCGATGACGGCTTCTTCAATTTTTTTCCATTTTTCTTGAATCGAATTCATTTCAACTCCGTCCCCAAATTTTGCGTGAGCGGTTGAGAATTCTTCTTTTTCAAACGGTGGGCTTTTGATGCTGCGTCAGTTCTCTGTAAAGCCAGAGCTTGGCAAAATGCCAGTCGCGGCGCACGGTTTTTTCCGTGACGCCCAAAACTTCAGCGATTTCGGTTTCGGTCAAACCGCCGAAAAATCGCATATCAACCACGCGGCATTTGCGCTCGTCAATCGCTTCGAGCCGGGCGAGCGCTTCATCAAGCTCAAGCAAATCGGCGGCGGATTGTTCGGGCAGAATGTCAATGTCTTCAATCGCAAATCTTTGAGCCGCGCCGCCGCGTTTTTCGGCATTGTGCTGGCGCGCGTAATCAACCAAAATCCGGCGCATCACGCGCGACGCCAGAGCGTAAAAATGCGTGCGGTTTTCGACAGCCAGCGCGGTCTGCCCGATCATTCGCAAATATGCTTCGTGAACCAGCGCCGTCGGCTGCAAAGTGTGCTCGCCGCCACGCGATTCGCGGCGTAGATAAGCGCGAGCCGAGCGTTTCAGTTCGTCATAAACGAGCGGAAACAATCTGTCCGCCGCGCTTTTGTCGCCCGCGCGCCATTCCTCCAAAATTTGCGTAACTTCGTGCTGCGCTCGTTCGTCCGCCATAACTTAATGCGGGAATAATAACCGAAAACGGACACGGGCAAAAACATTTTTTTTAAAAAGTTAATCGGTTACGAAAAATTAGTGAGCAGGATGTCAGAATCGTATCGGCGGAAGCATTCGTTTATTACCGTTTTGCGGATGTTTCCGCCGGTCAAACCGTAGTTCTGAAAGTTTTCAGCAAAAGATTTAATTTCGCAAATTCGGTTCGAGTGATGAATTTAAACGTAGAAAACAAAGATGCGGATTTTGTCGCTTCACCTTAAAGAAGAAAAGGCAGGATTACTTGAAACTGTAATCCTGCCTTTTCTTTTAATTTAAACTTGGGAAGGCTCCAGACTAACCCGCAACACACGCTGCTACTGCTGCCGTTGCTCGGTTCCCCGCCTAGCGGATTCACAACGCATACGTTGTGCGGAGTCTGAAGCCGTAATTGAAATCTCAAATTGAACATTTGAAATCTCAAATCTTTCTGACGGAAAGGGTGGGATTCGAACCCACGGAACCCTTTCGAGTTCACAGCATTTCCAATGCTGCCAATTCAACCACTCTTGCACCTTTCCGCATTTAAAAAATTAAATTGTCAAATTGCCGGCACGAGCGGTTTCTCGCCCACAATTTCAGGTTCAATCGCTTTGTCGCTCGACAACCAGAAGTAAAACGCGCCCGCCGCAATCGCTCCCACAATCGGCGCAATCCAAAACAGCCAAAGCTGCATAAGCGGCGTCCCGCCGACAAAAACCGCAACGCCCGTGCTGCGCGCCGGGTTAACCGATGTGTTCGTCACCGGAATCGAAATCAGGTGAATCAAAGTCAAACCTAATCCGATAGCAATCGGCGCGAAACCTTGCGGTGCGCGCGTGTGCGTTGATCCCAGAATGATGACTAAAAACGCAAATGTCAAAACGACTTCCGCGACCAAAGCCGCAACAAGCGTATAACCGCCGGGCGAAAAAGCGTCGTAACCGTTTGTCGCAAACGCTCCGGCTTTGGTTGCGTCAATCGCAAAACCGGCTTTGCCGCTGGCAATAACGTACAAAATGCCCGCCCCGGAAATCGCACCTAAAACCTGCGCGATGATGTAGGGCAAAATCTCCGCCGCAGGAAATCGTTTGCCAGCCCACAACCCGAGCGTCACAGCCGGATTAAAATGCCCGCCGGAAATATGTCCGACGGCATAAGCCATCGTTAAAACCGTCAGTCCGAAAGCGAGCGAAACTCCCGCAAAAGCGATTCCTAGATTAGGAGCGAAAACCGCCGCCAGAACCGCACTGCCGCAGCCCCCCAATACCAGCCACAAAGTTCCGATGAACTCTGCCGATAATTTTTTGATCAAAGACATTGAAAACTCCTCCTGAAAATTCAACTTTCTCGCGAGAGTGAGTTTTACCGCTTTTGTGATGGCTGCTGCGTGAAGGCAGATGGCGGAGAGGGTGGGATTCGAACCCACGGTACCCTTTCGGGTACTCCGGTTTTCGAGACCGGTGCACTAATCCACTATGCGACCTCTCCGCTTTTAAAAGGATGAAGGATGAAGGATGAAGGATGAAATAAATCAATAATTTCATCCTTCATCCTTTCGCCTTCATCCTTTGTTCTTCTCGTCGGCGCTGAAAAAATTCCTGCATTAATTGTCTGCATTCGTTCTCCAAAACGCCGGAAACGATTTCTATTTTGTGATTCAAAGAACTGTTGTCGCAAATTTGAAAATGTGTGCGAACCGCGCCGAAGCGTTCATCCGGCGCGCCGTAAACAAGCCGTCTAACTCGCGCTTGAATCAATGCGCCAGCGCACATCGCGCATGGCTCAATCGTCGAATAAATGGTCGCGCCGGTCAGACGATAATTTCCAACGGCTGCGGCTGCACCTCGCAAAGCGACGATTTCGGCGTGCGCCGTCGGGTCGCAATGCGTTCGGGTGCGGTTTCCGGCTGTCGCCAAAAGCTCGCCTTCGCTCGAAACGACGCACGCGCCGATTGGGATTTCGTCCAGCTCGGCGGCGGCAAAACGCGCGGCGTTTATCGCTTCGCGCATCCAATCCGCATCATCAAACTTTTTGTCAAAATTGCCGTTCACAGTAGAAGACAATGCCCGCCGAAGGGCGCAAATTGCAAGTATAGGTTTCGCCGCAAACAGTGTCAAGCAACGGTTTTTTGCGGCAAAGCCTTGTTTGGCTGTTGCTGTGGGTGTAGAATTTAATTTGAGTTTGTCGCTCGGATAAACGGCACGCTCGCTTGTCTTTTAAAGACTTTTTAGGGCTGTAAGTAATGAAAGAAATCGTGTCGGAAAGTCGGATTAACACCGCACTTCCCGGCGAAACAAACAAAAAAAACGGTCGAATGCCAGTTTCTCCCTCTGCCGCACCGCAACCCGAACCGTCAAATAACGAACAAATCACGCCGAATCCGGTCGCCGCGCCGCTGCATATGACCTCGACCGAGTTTACGACGGCGATGGTGCATTTTTATCGCGGCGAGATTCAGCGTTCAAACACCTGGCGCAACCGGCTCGATACGACGACGAATTGGGCGGTTTTAACAACCGGCGCAACGCTTTCATTCGTTTTCAGTTCGGCGGCTAATCCTGCGTTCGTGATTCCGATTAACTCGGTTCTGGTCGCGTTTTTTATGTTTATGGAAGCCAGACGTTATCGTTATTACGAAGTCTGGGCTGGGCGAGTCCGCGTTCTTGAAACCGGCTATTTTGCGCCGATGCTCTCCGCCATACACACGCCGACCGACAAAGAATGGGCGGAACATCTTTCGGCGGATTTGATGTCGCCGCATTTTAACATCAGCGAATGGGAAGCAATCGGACGCCGCCTTCGGAGCAATTACATCTGGATTTTTATCCTGTTGGCGTTGAGCTACAATCTGAAAGTTTACATTCACCCGTTTCCCGCGCCGGATTTGGATACTTTTGTCAAACGCGCCGAAGTCGGACTTGCGCCGGGTTGGTTTGTCTTTACGGCGGGAATCTTTTTTAATGCGCTGTTGTTTTCCCTAGCCATTTTCACGCTCAAGCTCAAAGAGTCGAAATCCGAAGTCTTGCCGCACAGCGAGCTTTCATGGCATCCGCTACGCCGTGTGTCGGATTGGACCCGCAACGTCGCCATCCGCCGTCACGATTCGCCCACGACTCGGCGGGCAAAACGCGCCCGCCAGCGTGTTCGACAATCTGCCGCCGATATTCATCGAACTGAATTTCCAAATCGGGCTGAAAAGTAAAGAAACCATCCCGCTTCGCGTTTACACAGATAAGCTCAGATTTTTATTTTGATTTTATCCGTGTTTATCTGTGTGCATCTGTGGTTTCAATTTTCTTATTTCTGTTTCTTCAACCAGACAATTTAGCTTTGACAGCTTCGCTGACGGCGCGTCCATCCGCATTTTTTCCGGCTAATTTCGGCATTACGGCTTTCATTACCGCGCCCATATCTTTCGGCGACGAAGCGCCGGTTTCGGCAATCGCTTCGGCGACGGCGCGTTCGATTTCTTCGGCGGAAGCTGCTTGCGGCAAATATGTTTCGATCACGGCAAGCTCGGTTTTTTCCTTTTCGGCTAATTCTGCTCGTCCGGCTTTTTCGTATTGTTCAATCGAATCGCGGCGCTGTTTGACCAGCGATTGCAGGATTTTCGTCGCTTCCTCGTCGGAAACTGATGCGCCCTGCTCTTTTTCCTT
>DASVRD010000102.1:0-31771 GCA_036388775.1 Pyrinomonadaceae bacterium
CTAAACGCGGCTTATCAGGAGGAGCATGAAGAATGCTCGCAAATTTTAGATGAAAACCTTATTTAAGAAGATGTAATCGCTTGATGGGCATAAAAAAAGAAGAGGATCTTCCCTTACCCTCTTCTTAAGCATGGAGTGTTACTATGAGACCTTTTTCAAGGCATTAACTTAAAACTACCAATCGAATTGTTGTTCCAAAAACTTTAATAAAAAAAGAAGAGGATAGGGGAACTAACCTCTTCTACGCATATACAACACAACTAACGATCCATTTAAGGACAATTTATATAAACGTATAACAAGATTTATATTTCAGAACTTAGAACAGAAATACGTAAAAAAATGTTATTTTCTACATTGATTTACCCACATCTTCGTTCGGATCAATCGCTTGCAATTCGTTAACGACCGCCCCAATCCGCCAGCCTTCTTCCCCGCCAAAGCGAGGCAGAAACTGCTGCAACGCCTTCTCAATCGCGTCGTCAGGACTCGCAGCTGTTACCCATACATCAGATAGTTCACGTCGCCCATCTTCATGTTGTGCGGAGATATAAACTGGGTAACTTAGCATTATTTTCCTCTCTACTACTTTATCAAGACCATTCGGAGCACGACTTCTGGGTTCAAAAATTTATTAATCAGCTTTCAAATGGTGACGTGCTGCTTCAGTCCACGTTCAAAATCGCTTTCTCTTGCCGGTCGTTACCATTAAGCTGAATACTCCGGCAATCAAAATGAAAAAGCCGGGGCATGTTCCCCCTGATGACGGTTTAGTGTTTGTGTTCGACTGATTTGTGTTTGAGCTACCTCCGAGTGCTGGGGGCGGAGGCGGAGCAGATACGCCCTGACCATTTGTTGGGGCTGGCGTGCTCAATACGTCAGGCGTGCTGTTTGTATCCGTTATTCCGCTGTCCGGCGAATTTAATCCCGGAGTTGTTCCGCTAAAGGGGGGACTGATAGGCGTGTTAACGGAAGTGCCGCCGCTTCTTTCGTAAATATAAACATACTTCACTGTGCCTCCTCCCGGATCGGTCGGCACGGCTATGTCGATTATAAAGACGGCGACCGTTTTTTCCGCCTGTGGAACTCGGTCGTCCACTACGACTTTGGCGAAACCGACGGGTTTTCCGTTAAATTCGTCATTGGGAACCGCACGCGGTGGATATGCGCTGTAAATTCTCCCTGACTCAAGCAAGCTGTATTCTTTGTCTTTATCGGTGAAAAGAGCGTAACAGCACTCGCCCAAAGATAAATAAGAGCGGGCAGCCATTGCCGATTGACAAGTTCCGCTTCGCCCGATTTGACCGGCTTCGAGACTCACGCCGAATCCGCCGCCTCTGTTAAGGCGCGAGATGTTGTCGGGAAATTTCCAGTTAAAACGAAGCGTTTCTGTTCCGCCCGGACAGAAATTTGAGATATTGCCGCTCAGAATGATGTCCACGCTGCCGCCGTTGATGTTAAATTGCTCCCTAACCACATTGCCGTATCTCCCGTCCATTTTTCTAAAAACTCGGACTTCCTTAAAAGTCCAAACATCGCCCGAAGACTGCCCGCTGACGAACGCGAAATGTCCTGACAAGACTATTAGCGAAAACAACATTGCTGTGATTTTAAAGTTTTTCAATCTCAAGATGTTGTATCCGTTTTCTGCTCTGTTCATAAAAATTCTCCTTACGTTTTAATGTCGAACAAACAAAAACATTTCACTTTATTTGTGGCTTGGTGAAAACAATAAAAGATGAAAACGGCAAAAGTAACGAAAGAAAAACGGAATTTTTTCCGAAATCTTTCATACTCATGAAAATCGGCGTAACTTTAATATCTACCGGATTAAATCTGTATTATGTGGGATTATTTATAATTCAATATTGCTGCAAAAATCAATAAATATTTTACTTTTATTCTGTTAAAAGATTATTTTTGCAAATTCGCATAATAAATTATTGCGAATTTTTAACTAGACACGTGTGAGTAAAAACAAGAAGAAAAACAATATTAAAGCCGTAAGTTTTTATATTTACGGCTCTTTTTTGTTTAATTTGCAATCTCAAATAATCTCATTTTTGACAGAAAATTTTCAGCTGTATTCAAACCTACAAACTTCCTCGTGCTTTCCTAAAAACTCCGCTCTTTTATTTTTGTTTGCTGTATATCTGGCTGCACAAAGGAAATGTTTTTTCCTCGCCAAGAAATCGGCATAGATTTCTCTTTCTTCTCTGCTGAGATATTCCCATGCAATTTTTCCCTGACGTGCGTAGTAATTAACTTTCGAGTGAATTATTTTAAGCTTCGCTTCCATTGATGTGAATTGATATTTACAAATTGAAATAAAAAAGCCGAAAGCGCACCACTTACGGCTTTTTATTTGATTTTATGCTCCCGATACCTGACGAGCATTACTTCATTATTTAAGTAAACATATAGGCTCAATCACAAATTGATTCCAGTGAAAATTACTTTACCTGTACAACGAACAAAAAAAGTAAGGCGCGACTTCTTCAAATAGCGCCTTATAAAGGAAGAACAAAACGTGTCAAAGTCGTTTTGTTTTAATCAATGTAGCATTGCTGCTAGTTGGTTAAAAATAAAAAAGGCTAATTGTTACGACGTTCCACTTTTATTTACCCTAGCTTTATTTCCCGTGTATTGCGCTAATCAGCGCAATCTTATTCTATTACAAAATAATTGGTTAAATCGTTTTACAGCTTACTAATCCTCTAACAACCCAGAAACCTTTTTCTCCAAGTTCGATAAAAAAGACTCATCATCTATTTTAAGTAAACCTTCCGCTCCGACCATTAGTGCTTGTCGTTCGGTTATATAATTTGTTCCTGTGACAAATAATATCGGTGTTTCGGAATCGAAATTCTTAATAAGAAGCGAAAGCTCAAGTCCGTCCCCGTCAGGCAGGTGGTAATTAAGCAAATAAAGGTCAAATTTGTCTTTGGTGGCGTGGATTAAAGCTTCCGACTTACTTTTGGCTGATTTTATCTCGTATTTCTCAAGAACCTTAGAGATTAGTGCGCAGATATCTTCGTGTTCTTCCACGCAGAGGATTCGTTTTTTCTTCATCGTCAAAAATTAGCTCCTTAAACAAGCAAATCTTTGCTATGAAATATGTCTGTAACTTTATACTGCGCTTTTTCTGTACTTAAAGCAAAATTAAAGCTCGAAAAAATAAAAACACTTTCAATCGTCTCATAAAGGGTCGTTTTTGATACATTTTACTTATTATTCAGGAAACACGATTGAGTATCATTTCAAAGAATTTATTCCACGTTTTGCTATCGCGAGATATTTCACCAATTTCTACCCATTGTCCCTTTTCATTCAACTTGATAGTAAAACGAATATCGCCTGCTCTGACATCTTTGAATCCCCATACAATAGAGTTTTCCATTACTTGCGGCACAACATCAAACGAAGTGCCATCAGCCTTAAATGCTCGCCACCGATAAACATTTGCGTCTTTATCAAATGAGATAACTGCAAATGCGCTGTGAATTGTAACTTCTTCGCCTTTATTGGCAATTTTGCCTTTCCCCAATCCTTCAATCACCAAAACAGTTCCCGCCACTTTACTCTGCACAGTTTCTGTTTGGCGGAATGTTCGACGGTCACTTGGTCCAAACATCATCCAGCCTTCGCCTTGCCACTGACCGACCAGAAAATCCATCTTCTTCATCTCAGGTGCAGCAGATGTCGCAGAAGCCGTCGCTTGACAGTAGATTGATGAAGTTAGCAAAAGCATCAGTAAAAACAGAACATGAATTTTCATTAGATTTGGTCTCCAAAATTTTATAAAAAGCAACAATACATCAATATCAATAAACGGAAAAATTCAATATGTAAGTAAAATTAACATTTTATATTTTATACCTATAAAACATTCTCAAAAAGGGTCGGTTTTGACACTGTTATTATCTCATATGGGGGCGTTTTTGAGATATTAACAAAGTACCTGTTTTGCCCTCACGTCCATTGATTTGATTAGCAATGCAACCAGTGAAACGCGCTACTTTCTACTTTTTACCATTGCGAAAGCCGACTTCTTTGATTTGACGCCAATTTAGTTGGTAAATGTTAACCCAATCGCCTTTGAGCGTTGTTGAGCGGTCGTGAATCACAATCCAGTCTTCACCACCTTTCGCTTTTAGTAAAACTATTCCGTCCCCGCCTTGATATTTCATTTCTTCGCTTGTCGCTTTGCGCCATTTTCCGCTAGTTGAATCTTTCGCTGTGGCTTTCCAGATGTAAGTGCCGTCAGCCTTAACCGTTAACGCTCCGACGCCGCCAACGGCGATTTCGCCTTGTCGGTAAATCCGATTGTTCTTTTCGTAATCAACCGCCGCGCCTATTTTGCTCAACTGCCACGCGCCCGTTAGCCAGCTTTCTTTGGTCGGAACGCCGTAGTTGTATGAAAGTGGAAAAGTGATGTCGCTGGTCATTCCAATGTATTTGCTGAGTTTGCTGTAAAAATCCGTAGTTGAATCGAAACGAAAATCCAACCCGCGCCGTTTTACCATTTCGGCGAGTTCTTTCTTGATTTCTTCCCGGCTCGGCTTTTGAAACGGCTTATCACCAAGTTTTGTTTGCAAAAAGTCGAAAACTTCGGCTTGCGTAATCAAACCAGTGCCGAAATCCGTTGTTATTTCTGAAGTGTTTCGATTGTTTTCTGCCTTTGTATCATTTACTGAATTGTTATTTTGATTGGTATTAACAGGTGCTTTATCAGCAGTTTTTGCCGAAAGCGGGCGAATTTTATCCCACTGTGTTCCCCTTTCAAAACCGTCTTTGTGAAATTCATTCGGCATCTCACGAATAATGGGCTGCCTGCCATCCGAGCTAGATCGAACAAAGGTGGCTTCTACCCACGTTTCGGGATAATCAGAACTTTTCCATTCGATTTTCTCGCCCGGTTTGTAATCTTTCTTCTGCGCGAAAGCTAAGGCGGTGAAGGTGACAATGATTAACAAAACAAAGGTGAAATAACGTAGATTTCTCATAAGTAAAGTCCTGATATTGGTGCTGGAATTTGTTCCGACACTGTATCAGCCATTTGTTAAGAAGTCTAAGTTTTTTTGACAATAAAATAGGAAAGTAAGAAAAGAATGTTTCCTTTCCCTTTGAGACTAATAATTTACTTACATAATCCATCTCAAAAAGGGTCGTTTATGACACGTCTGATTTAACTTCCGTAGAAGTATTGGTAATGCTCCCGAATTTGAGATTTAACAGTAAAATCATCAATCAAAAAGGTAATAATTAAGAGAACAAGTAACCTTAAATACCTCACTTCAAGTGGAAAAATTGCAAGACTACCAATTTCAAAGCTTTCAATACTCGCTAAAATAAATTTATTAAAACCTTTTCAACTATCAATTTATAACGCGAAATTCTCTACAAAAATTACCAGCATTACTGCGGTCAATTATAATCCTCTCTAAGCTGTTATTGTGTTTTGATTTCCACCCTGCCCTAACTTCTACTTGATGTGCCAATCTTTCAGGTTTTACAAGTGCTGAATGTATATCAGGTTCGTGAATATCAATACTATCTGCATATTTTACTTTGGAATAACCTATGTATTCATAATCAGTTCCGAGAGCAAGTGTGATAGACGCAAAAAATTCATCCGGCGAAAAAATCTCGTAGCAAGCATCATACTGCGCATCCTTATCTTTGAACCATCTCTGATGTGCCTCTTCGGAATATTCACTGGACGTTGAAAATATGAGCAAATTCGGGCTTATTTCTACTACATTTGAAACAGTGTAGCTTCCAACATTTCCAAATTTTATAAGTCTTTGAAGTCCGGGTGGAGTAGCTCCGCCTTCTCCCTTTCCATCCATTCTTTTTACTCCTTCGAGCGGGTCGTGAATCTCATTACCTAACTCTTCCATTTCTTTATAATTATGGAGTGTATTGACAAGCAAAGAACCGCGTTCTAAAAGGCTTTCCATATGTTCACGCTTACAGTATTTATACAACTTGATTGAACTCTCCACATAACGGTAAGGATAACGCATATTCAGATAAGGAAAACAAGGGTAGTAAGGATAGTAATGATACGGGAAAATAATTTTGCCAGTGTATTTTGACATAAATTTCTAACTCATCAATATTTATCTAGGTTAACTCGCCTTTCTTAGTTGTGTTTTAGAGTAAATCTTCTCCATATATTAACCAATTATACTGCATATTACATTCCCGAATCCCATTCGTATGACCCCGCGATGAAATGCGAAAACTCATTTGCACCTTCGCCTGTCGCCCAATCCAAAGCTGCAACTCTTTCGCGGACTAGTTTTCGCCAATGATCGGTTTTGTATAAATCATTATCAAGATTGATTAAAAACAGTTCGTGCATTTCTCTGAGATGCTGCGGTGAGAGCGTCGCTTCAAAATCATAAAAACCTTCCTCGATTATCTCTTTAACAAGCGAGTGATCGGAGAACTGCTGATGCTTCCACCAGAAAGGTTCCAGATAAAGAATTTCTTTGCCGGTAGATTTGGAATAGCCTCTTATTGATAAAATTTGTGCCATAGTCTTCTCCTTCTGTGAATATAAGTTTTCAAATGTTTTTTCAAATAATCTTTTAACCGCAAATTTCCTCGCACCGAGCTTTTGCATAACTCCAAGCCGAAAAACGATAAGGAATATTTTCGCCACGAATGAATGGGTCTTCGCCAAAAATCACGTAAGCCTTGTAAAGTTCTACTGCCGTCATCCCCGGTTTATAGCCTCTTTGCAGAAATTCATCAACAATCTCTTTGCACGCGCTTTCTGCTTCCTCGAATGTCTCGAAATCGCCTAATTTATAACGCTCGTCTTCGTCTTGATAGTGATAATTATCATCAACAAAAACTTGATAGGTATTTGCCATATTCTTTTTCTCCTTAAACATAAAAAGGGCTTCGATGCCTGCACCTGCACCCGATTACAAACCGGGTAAGATTTAGCGTCAAAGCCATTCATCTTCTTGAAAGTGTTAATTACGCGCGTGTTTTATTTCCTTTCTCTGTATTACATTTTTCGCAAGCAATTCTTGCATTCTCAGCACAATGCCATCCGCCCTGAGCGAGCGGAACAACGTGATCAATTGTGGCTTCCTTTTCTGTTAACAACTCTCCACATAAATAACAATTCAAACCATAGCGCGCGATAATGTCATTTTTTGAAAAAGGAATAATGACCGGAGCATTTGCCTCAACTGCTCGCCGCGTTAATCGGTTCTTATGTTTGTCTTCAATTGTCGGTTCGTGCGTCCAATCAAACAAACTCACCTGTAATTTCGCAATATACGTTTTCACCTGTTCTAGCGATTGTTGATCGGCGATTGAATCGAGCATTGAAACCAAGCCGCCAATTACCCACTTTTCGTCATTATGACGAACCAAAACATCGTCTAAAAAAGCACTTGCTCTTTTAGGATTATCGAAGCCGCTTACATAGTCATTCAACTTTTCTTGTTCTGTTTTTTTCATTATTGTATACTCCTGTTTAGTTAATTTAATCCCTCGTGATCAGAGAAAGAAGGGCTTAGGAATGCTGGCGGCAAACCTAAGCCTTTCGTGTTTTAGACCGCAGCACGTTGTCGTGCTAGTCCTGTGTGCAGAGCAAGCGCAGCCACCGCGTGATAGCATACAAAACCGCGCGCGCCGCCTTTGCAAGTACATTCGACAATCCGATAGTTATTATTCGACCCCTTACAGGTAACAGTGTAATTGTTGCCCTTTTGACCAATTCTCTGACTACTTATTGCTCGTCAAAAATCTTCTTGACCGTCGATCGTTTAAATTCGTCGTATTCCTTCATAATCTCATTTTACAGAAAGTTTTCTGTGCTGCTGAATGATTAAACCACCTCAAATCGAATCAGAAGACATTCGAGCTTAGGCAACAAAAGCCCGATGGACTTTGAAAACAGTTAAAAATCAAGGATATAAGTAAAGAGAGTTTAGTGCCCTGAAAAGCTTGACCATCTCAAATAGTCCAAACAGATTATTGAAAATTAAAATTATCTACCGAGTATTAAAAAATTCAGTTAGCATAAAATCTGTCTATCTCTGCTATGAGCTGAAAAACTCACGGTTTTCTATTTGTTCTATGATTAAATAGTTTAGGGGACGAATGCGTTGGGAACTGATACATCGCCTGATTGACCGAAAGTTTGAATCAATGTTCCTGACGCAGACCTTTGCGCATACCAAGTGTTGTTTGACGGTCTGAAGATTGCCACATCAGTTTTTCCGTCGCCGTCATAATCTCCCGGAGATGGTTTGTCTCCACTGATTCCGAATGGGAAAGAATAATAAGTTTGATTTTCACTTCTCAGGATAAACCATTCCCGGCTCGAAGATCTGAAAAAGGCGATATCCGCTTTTCCATCACCGGTGTAATCTCCCTGAACCGGTTTGTCTGAGCTGTTGCCAAATTGAAACGCAATCGCTCCCAAACTGCTTCGGAGCAGCCACCATTGACCCGACGACGGGCGATAAACAGCAATGTCCGATCTTCCGTCTCCGTCATAATCCGCTACTGCCGGCACATCTCCGGGCTGACCGAACTGCTGAATCGTCGTGCCGCCCGACGAGCGGGAAATAAACCACGTTTTAGTCGAAGCTCGAAAGACAGCGGGATCAGCGCGTCCGTCTCCGTCATAATCAGCCGGTGCGGGAACATCGCCCGCCGCGCCGAACGGAAACGAATAAAATGAATTGTCTTCGCTTCGCAGAATGAACCAATAATTTGTGGAAGGACGGAAGAATGCGATGTCGGTTTTGCCGTCGCCCGTATAATCGGCGGGAACTAATTTGTCAGGTGAGACGCCGAACTGAAGCGCTCTGTTTCCGCCGTCGGAACTGCGCAGATACCACCATTGCCCGGATGACGGACGAAAGATCGACAGATCGGTTTTTCTGTCGCCGTCAAAGTCGAACGGAGAGCGAACAGTAGTTGTCGAAACTTGTTGAAGTGAAATGTTCAGATTGTATTCATTTCTCGCGCCGTTATATAAATAGGCATTTAGATAATAAGTCGTCGCGCCACCTGTAGCCGCGTGCGTTACGGTCTCGGAATTTGTGAAGGACTCGGATGACGATATGGGGAAAGACTCACTGCCTCTGTAAAGTCGCAAATCAACGTTTCCGTTGGCATTCGTAAAACCGGCAGTTGCCGTAATCCGATAGCCCGCAGGGACAGTAACGGCGTACCAATCCGAATCCAAATACTTAACGATTAAGTTCGAGAAAGAGCCTTGCCCGATACCGACGGCGGTGCCGCGAGCGTCGTTTCCGTTTCCGGTGTCGAAAGCGTCGTCGCTGCCGCCCTGCAGAAACGAAGAGATTAAAGGATAAGTCACGGAGAACTTTCCGTAATTGTCGCGCCGATCAGCGCAGCCCTTTTCTCCGCCGTATAAATTACCGACCAGATACGCATTTCCGCCGGAAACTTTCCAAAGCCCTGAACCGGACGAACCGCCTTCGGTAATCCCCGCGCTCCAGCCGACACCGATAAAATTCGCGCACGGTCCTGGAAGTCCCTCAGTGCAGTAACCGGAAATTACATTGCCGGACGAAAACCGTTTGTATGAGCCGTTCGGATGATGTATTCCGGCGACCGGCGTGCCAACAGCAGGCGGCGGTGTCGGATCCCAGCCAGAATAAAAAATCCCTTCTTTCAAAGGAATCGCGCCTTTAATTCTAAGGAGAGTGAAATCGGTTGCTGTCCCTGTCCGAAGTATCGTCGCTCCATCAGAATATGGCAGCGCTGCGGGCGATGGGTAATCGGCGCTGTTGTAAAACCAGTAAGCCCTGAGCGATTGTGCTTCCGAAGTCGTATTAATACAGTGGTTTGCCGTCAGAAGTATTGGGTCGAAATCGCCCGCGACCGGATTAAGCAAAGTTCCGGTGCACACACTTTCACCGGATATGTCATCTACATAATGCAGATACGCGACGGATTTAGCCACCTCGCTCCACCCCGCGGGCACATTGACGTGACACGACGGGAATTGTGGGGGATCAGCCATTTTGTTGGCGCTGACATTCAGTGGGTCTCGATAAATATGACTGACCTTTGTAATTTGAAACGGTAATTCGTTGATAATCGATCCGCTTTCATCCGGAGCGATATATTCGACGATTACGCTGTCGCCTTCGACCGGCGGCGTCCAGAAATCGCCGGAATCGGTTTCGCCGCTTTTTTCATACGGTCCGTAAACATCGTCTGGATTTGTCGCTGAATAAACGAAGACTTTCGCGCCTTCAGGCAAATTCATTTTCGTAAATCCCAGACGTGTTTGAATGGCGTCTTCAGATGTTATTTGAGAAATCCAAACCTTGCCGTCAGCGACGGTAAAAGTATCTCCGTGGGCATATTTGGAGACTTTCTGTCCGAGCTTACGAACCATTCCGATTTGCATTCTTTTTTTGCCTGAAGCCGATGCCTTTTGCGCTTCGGTTAATTTTGGCAACCGGTTTGTTTTGTCCTGGTCGGGTTTAATGTATTCATACAAGCGGCTTAACGGCAATTCGCCGCTCGTCTTTTGCTTTTCGAGTGTATCCGATTTGTTCGAGCCTTCGGGCAAAGAACTTTTTCCCGGATTCGCAGTTTGCGCGGCAAATTCAATCGGCAATAAAAGCAATGTACCGACGACAATAAAAATCAGGAATATATTTTTCATAGTTAAAATTCTCACTTTAGTTCGATTTTCGACGAATAAACCCGCAATTTCGTTTGATTACTTAAAATAATGAGTTGTCCGTTCTTTTGTTATGAACAAAAACAAAAAAGTGTTTCAAGTTTTATTGAAAATAATAAAATCGTGAAAAACAGAAATAAAAAAGTTCCGATGATTTCTCAACGGAACTTTTCGCTGGATTGCTTGTCCGAGGCAAACAACTTTTTTACTGTTTTTCAACTTACGACCATCTCACCCTCTTGGGAACCGCTGATTCATCTGTTTCGGTGCACACAGGCGTGGGCACGTTTATAAAGGTGTATCCCTTCAAGCCAGCCATAATGATGCCTGTCAGATAATTGACAAACAAGTTGCTTTCGATTTTGCATTGACCTTTTGTTGAGCCCGACGTACTGTTCTTGGCGCGAAAGCCCGCATTTGCCGAAACCGTTCCGAAAACCATAACCGCCGTTAAACTCGCCGCCGTCAAAGTGTTTTTTAATTTGTTCATTTTTTTTTCTCCTCTAAGTTTTTTGTCTGATTAGTCGTCCAAAATCAATTTGTTCATTTCACAAGTAGTTCGTGCTGATACAAATACTCAGCACTTTCTATATCCTTTAAGAACCGTCGGTGTCGGGACAATCTCTTCGTCAGTGCCGCACGATTCGTCGCCCAAACTTAAGCTCTGGGGCAACATTATTCCGGTCATGCCGAAAATGATGACGCCTGCAAATTGTCCGAGAATACCGTTGTTTGTATTCGAACATTGGTTTTTTGTTCCTTTAAAGGGGTTCTCGTTGGTAACCGATGCATTTGTTGTTACCGAGTTGACTCCCAAAATCGCCGCTAAACCCATCGCTATTAAAGTGTTTTTTAAGTTTTTCATTTTTTCTCCTCTTAAGTTTTTATTTTCATTTTTTGAAGCTTTTGCTTCTCTTGTTTAGCGGAAAACGGTTGCATTAATTAAACCTCTATAGGATAAATTTGCAGTTTCGGTTTAATTATTTATGGCAATAAGTTGTCCGCTGTCTTGCTATGAACAAAAACAAAAAAGTGTTTCAAGTTTTTTTGAAAATAATTAAATCCTTGATTTTTTATGTTCTTCAATCTGTACTGATTTATAGCGTATATACGGCAAACAAAAAATTGAACTTGTATAGTTACTGTTAAATTTTCAGACTGAAAACTTTATTTTATTTAGACTGATATATTTGGCATTAAATGAAAATGTTGAAAACGAGTGACCCTCAAAAAAGTCGAAAACTGTTATATTGATGATTTTTTACACTAAAATTATTTTCAACTTTCACGGGAAGATGCTTGGATTGACGGTTTTTGCGGTTGTATGAAGATTTAAAAAGTTGTTGACAAAAGAACCGATATGTCCTACTTTGCAGTACATATTAATTTACAATCTCTAATCCTGTTTACCTCTAAATCCTATTGAAGTCCCCTAAATAATAGAAAAAGGTACGGACGAGGCTGCATATCAGCGCAAATTTCATTTTTTAAGGAGTCCATAAATGCAAATGATCTCACTAAAAACAATTTACCAATCGACTTTATCTGTTACATTGCTTTTTGCGACGAGCAATTTGTTCACCGTTTTTGCAATCAATGCGAAGCGACCATTTGACGGAGAAAAGATTCGACAAACAAATAATGAAACTGAACGTCGTGGGCAACAGGAAGATGCAGAACTAAAATTGGGCAAACCAATCGAACGAAATCTAGCCGGAAACGAAGCACATTCCTATAAAATCGTTCTCGCCGCCAATCAATATCTGCACGTCGTTGTCGACCAACGCGGTATTGATGTTGTCGTCGCTCTTTTTGCCCCTGACGGCAAAAAAATGACGGAAGTTGATAGCCCAAACGGAACGCATGGACTAGAGCCAATCTCAGTAGTGGCTGAGGCAGCGGGAAATTACCGGTTGGAAGTTCGTTCACTCGAAGCAGCTGCGGAAGCCGGACGCTATCAGGTGAAGGTTGAGGAGTTACGGACAGGAACTCAGCAAGATAAGAATCGAATTGCCGCTCAAAATGCTGCTCAACAAGCCTATACGGAGGGAGACCAGTTGCGAGGAGAAGGAAGTGCTGGGTCGCTTCGTAAAGCTATTGATAAATATCAAGAAGCACTTCCGTTGTGGCGTACTGTTAATGATTCTGCGAAAGAAGCCTCTACGCTCAATAGCATTGGCTTTGTTTATTCCTCACTAGGTGAGAAGCAAAAGGCACTCGACTTCTATAATCGGGCATTGCCTCTAAGGCGAGCAGTCGGCGACAGCAATGGTGAAGCCTATACGCTAAACAACATCGGCGCAGTATTTGACATATTAGGTGAGAAGCAGAAGGCACTCGACTTCTATAATCAAGCGTTACTTTTGAGCCGGGCAGTTGGCGACCGTAGTGGCGAAGCCGAAACACTAAACAGTATCGGTGTGTTGTATTCCTCATTAGGTGAGAAGCAGAAGGCACTCGACTTCTATAATCAAGCGTTACTTCTCAGGCGGGCAGTCGGGGACCGTAGCGGCGAAGCCATCACGCTCACATCAATCGCTAGTGTTGTTCGTGACCAAGGCAATTTTGAAGAATCACTGGTGCAGATTGAAACCGCTCTTATTATCATTGAATCACTACGAACTAAAATCGCCAGTCATGAGTTGCGCTCATCATATTTTGCGACTGTCCAAAACATTTATGAACTTTACATTGACATTTTGATGCGGCTGCACAAACAGCAACCTGCGAAAGGTTACGATGCGAAAGCAATACAGGCAAGCGAACGGGCGCGGGCGCGTTCGCTGCTTGAGACTCTGACGGAGGCAAACGCTGACATTCGGCAGGGCATTGATCCGACTTTGCTTGAGCGTGAACGCTCAACACAGCAGTTGATTGCCGGGAAGTCCGAACGCCTGACGAGAATTTCGAATGATGAACGATTGAAGGCGCAGAAACCAGCCGCCGAAAAAGAAGTTAATGAATTGCTGGCACAATACCAAGATATTCAAGCGCAAATTCGTGTTAAAAGTCCCCGCTATGCCGCATTGACGCAGCCTGTTCCTACAACCTTTGAGGAGATACAGCGATTACTCGATAAAGACACAACGCTGCTTGAATACTCACTTGGCGAAGAACGCAGCTATTTGTGGTTAGTAACTCCGCAATCGCTCAAAAGTTACGAACTGCCGAAGCGCGCTCAGATAGAAGAGACTGCCAACCGTCTGCTTGAAACAATTACTATTCAAAACAACGTGCCGATGGATAAGAGTGCGGAATATCTCAAGCGGCAGGCAGTTATAAAGCAGACAAAAGCGAATTACCCAAAAACCGCCGCCGAATTAAGTAAAATGCTGCTCGGACAAATCGCTGGTGAAATTGAAGGGAAGCGCCTTCTGATTGTCGGGGACGGCGTGCTGCAATACGCTCCTTTTGCAGCTTTGCCAAACCCTTACAACACCAATAAATCTACTAACGTCGGCGAGCCATTGATAGCTTCTAACGAAATCGTTACTTTGCCCTCGGCTTCTACTCTGGCGATCTTAAGGCGTGAAGAAACAGCGCGCCGCAACCGTAAATCATATACAAAAACGGTCGCCGTATTCGCCGATCCGGTATTCGATGCCGATGATCAGCGAGTTTCGGGTGTTGCTTTAAAGAGCAGTCCGACTGCAAGCAGAACTGTCGCAAAGCGCGGGCAAATTCAAAAGTCTGATAGTGTTGTACCATCAGCGGATTTACAAAGCACTGTGTTTCGCTCGGCAGCAGAAGTCGGATTGACTGATCGCGGACGATTAAAACGATTAGTCGAGAGTAAAAATGAAGCCGCCGCGATTCAAAATGCCGCATCAACCGGTCAATCTACCATTGCGCTTGGCTTCGACGCCAGCCGCGAGCGCGTTATGTCGAGTAATCTTGCCGATTACCGGATTGTGCATTTCGCTACGCACGGCTTGCTTAACGAAGAAAACCCGGAGCTTTCCGGTGTGGTCCTTTCGCTCGTTGATCAGCATGGCAAACAACAAAACGGATTTCTACGCCTGCACGAAATTTACAACTTAAATCTGCCCGTCGAAATGATCGTTTTGAGCGCCTGTCAAACAGGCTTGGGCAAAAAGATAAAAGGCGAAGGTTTGGTCGGGCTGACACGCGGCTTTATGTATGCGGGCACGCCACGTGTAGTCGCCAGTCTCTGGTCTGTTGATGACGCGGCAACCGCTGAACTAATGAGTATCTTTTACAGGAAAATGCTGCGCGAAGCATTTTCCCCGCCCGCTGCTCTGCGAGCAGCGCAGAATGAGATACGTCGGCAGGAAAGATGGCGGTCTCCCGCATATTGGGCGGGCTTTACTCTTCAAGGCGAGTGGCAGAAAATTGAGCTGGTTGAAAGGTGAGTTGATTTTTGAAAACGTTTGAGACCAACACTAAATTATGAGTGCCGATACATCTTTTTCATTCACCGGTATGCTCGCGTGGCTAGACGAAGATTCGGACAAAGCTGCCGGAAAATACGTTCAATTTCAAAATGAAATGATCGCTTACGCGCGGCAGAACGGCGGAGAAAATGTCGCCGACGATGCGGTTGACAAAGCTTTTGATCGTATCGGTGAAAAACTTACGACCGCGCTTTTAAGCGAACATCACAATTCGAGAGATATTCGGGATATCTCAGGATTGTGTAAGCAGATATACGACGAAGGAACAAAAAATCAATCGTCACCAAGCCGCAGAATCTGGCAACTTTTACCCAGTGCCGCCCGCTTGGTCGTGACCGCCGTCGCCAAAACTGGAGAATGCAGCGGAAGCCTGCGAGTATCGCTTAGTCAGGCATTGAACGAGATGCTGCGGCGCGGGGATTTCTATAACGCGAAAGATTTTAACCTGTCGTATTTTCCTGCTATGAGCAGCCGTAATTCGCCGGACGAGATAATTGAAAAAATCGAAAATGATTTATCGAGAGGATTGTCGGGTTTGCGGCAAACCGAAATCGAACAATTCAACCGCCGTCTCCTCGAAGCAGCTTTTCCTTCAAAAATCACCCGAAATCTATTTGATACGCCAGACAATGAAAAACTCGCCCGCTGTAAACGTTACGTCCGGCTGGTTTTGAGCGAGCGGATAAAAAAATTGCAGGCTGAAGTGCCGTTCGGCTATTCGTCCGATGATAGGGAAATAGAATTACAGATCGCCGACACAGAAGGCAAAGACCCGCTCGAACTGCTCATAGGAAAGGAAGAAGCAAGACGCGAAGAATTAAGATTGAAATGTGCGGAAAAATGCAGCCGGGAAGCATTATCGCCGCTTCACAGCGTGATATTTATTAAATATTTCGGCGGAGTCGAAGTAAACGAAGACGAGACGACCGGCGAAAATAAAAAAATAAAAGACATTAGGAGAAATCTCTCCGAAGAACTAGGCGTTCCGTATGCGACGATTCGTATCTGGATGCATCGCGCTCGAAAGATTCTGCACGACTGCATCGAGAAATGTATGAAGCGGCAGGAAAAAGTTGAAACAAATTCCGCTTTGTCATCATAGTAGAAAGTAGAGAAACGCATCGCACAAATTTATCAATGTCAGGCAAAACCGAAAATAAACGAAAAGAACGATATCTGCGAACCGATCTGACGGCGGAAGAAAACCGGCGTCTGACCGAAGAGCTAGCGAACGATCCGGCGCTGCTACGCGAGCTTTTGCAAATCGAATCGGTTGCAAACGAAACTTTTTCAGCCGAACCTTTATTTGATGATTTAAACCAGTCCGAGCAAGACGCGCTCGACGACAGACTCAGAAAATACTTGCTGCGCGACCCGACTTTAAGCGAAAAGGAAACAACCGAAATCGAGGATTTGACGATTGAAGACGAGCGGTATTTCGAGCGGATGTCAATGATCGAAAGCGAATTGATCGAAGGTCGTCTGAGCGGCGCGCTCTCGGCGGATGAAAAGCAAAGATTCGACCGCTATTTTCTGGTTACGCCCGAACGACGGGAAAAATTAAAAAACACAAAACTGTTGATGCTCGGCGCACGGAGCGTTCGACCGCCGGAGCAGCCCGAACCGAAGTCTTTGCCCTTGTGGAAGTCTCTGCTCGCCTCTTTCGACCTGTCGAATATGTTCGCGGCAGCAGCGGCGGCGAGCGTTCTGTTGTTTCTCGCTCTCGGCGCTCTGTTTTGGCTCAATCAAAAATCTGAGCGCGGCGAACCGCTGGTTGTCAGCGCGCCAACAAACGATTCGACGCAAATTCCTAATCAGCCGAACGCTTCAAATCAGCCGGTCAACACAGGCGAAGCTGGAAACGCGCCGCCCGCAAACATAACGCCGCCGACAAACGCCGCTTCGCCCGCGCCAACAAAATCGCCGCAAAGCATTCGAGAGCCGAAAAAAAACGAAAATCCCGCGCCGACGCCCTTCGTCAAACCGGCAGTGGATGCTCCACGCTCGGTTGTTTTCGCATTGGTTACCGGTGTGTCAAGAAATGAAAGCAACGGCGGGGCGGAGAAAAAAATCGAACCGGGCGCAAAAGTCGTCGAGCTTCAACTCCGGCTCGATGTCGAGCGCGAGTATGAGAATTTCCGCATCATCGTGCAGGATTCTGATGGCAACGAAATCGGGCGGCGCGATAAATTGAAAGCAACAAAAAAACGCGGTTTACCCAGCGTCACCGCGACATTGCCCGCGGCGTCCTTTAAGCCCGACGATTACACAGTTATTTTGAGCGGCTCAACAAAAGGGGCTTATGAAGAAGCGGCTAGATATTCCTTTAGAGTCCTCAAATAGATAGAGTCCTCAAATAGACAATTTCCGAAAACATCTTTCTATACGGCACTCCGCTTGCCTTTTCGGTATGCATCGAACTCCGTATTTTGGACAATCAGTAAATTAATTTAAAGAATCAGAAAAAATTGAAACAAAATAGCTGCACTCGATCATAACGAAATAAGCAAAAAGATTTTCTCGAAAAAATCGGTCAAATTTAGAATTTTTAGGTTTCGAGAAGCATTATCGGAGGAAAAGCTTATGTCAAATGATTCGGTAATTGTATTACGGTGTGCTTGCGGCGAAACATATTTTGTTGCCGTGCGGCACGCTGGGAGCTATATCAAATGCGCTTGCGGCGCTATGTTGTTTATTGCGGATTCGTCGCAAGTGGTGAATTTAAGTCCTGAAATAAACACCAAACTGAAGAATCCTGCTGGCAAACGCGCTTCATGGAAACTGCTTTTTTCTGGCTTTTCCAGACAAAAAGTGACAAGCGGCGCCCGAATTGCTTTTGTCATTGGCTTGATAATGGTCGTCAGTTACCAGTTATTTTACACTCCGGCAAGCAAAGAAACCGCAAACGTGACCTATACTCCGCCCTCACCGGAGGCAACAAGCAAACCGCTGTCGAGCGCATCGTCCCATTATGATTACAACGGAGCGAACAGCGTTCCGCCGGTTTATAATGCGCCGAAACGTGCGCCCGTCTCATTGGCGAACGGAGCCAGCATCGCGCCTGGGCAAGGTCCGCGCGGTAAAAAGTATTTAATAATTATCAATGAAACCGACTCGGACGCGGCGGTCAAACTCGTCGAAAGCGCGAGCGAAAAGACGCGCCGGTTCGTCTATGTGCGGGCTAACAGTCGCGCTACAATTCGTGGCATCGCCGGTGAAGATTGCCGTCTGCGTTTCGCCACTGGCGCGGATTGGGATGTCGAGAGCCGCAAATTTCTTAGTGATGCCGCATACAGCGAGTTTGAAACCGCTTTGAATTTTCGGCGGACAAACTATTCGGTGAGATTAAAACCCTCAATTCTCGGCAACTCGCCTGTTGATTCGATTGATGAAGAAAAGTTTGCGGACAGATAACCGGACATGTTAACCACTAAGGAGCTACAAAAATGAATTGGAAACTCATTTGGAAATATACGGGGCTAATTATTGCCGCGACAGGTTTAGCAGGATTTTTATTCGGTCTTATCACCGGACTTTACGCCGGAGCGGGAACATCCGCGCCTTTCGGAATTGTCATTCTTACGGGATTAGCCAACATCATAATCATAATCGCTGCTTTTGCCAAATTGTCGCTCGAACAACGAGAACTTCCAAATCTTCACGCACTAGTGGTTCTGTTTCTTTGCGCGCTGATTCCTTTGCCGTTTACCGTGGGGTTATTGGAACAGTCGCTTGTCGAATGGGCAATCGGCAGCATCGTTTTGGTCATAACAGCTGCTGTCGGCGTCGGCTGCGGCTCTTTGTTTCGCCCGGGTGCAACGAAATCGAAAACTGAACCGCCGCGTTTTGTCGAGATTAAAGCCAGCGACGCGCGAGTTAAAACCGATAAAATACAAATTTGTCAGTCATGCGGCATTAAAAATCGCTTATCGAAAGCGGTCTTAATCAGTTTGAAACCTGTTTGCGGCAAGTGTGGCGGCGCGTTGCAAGATTTAATTTACCCACAGGTGTTTATTGATACTGAATATGTTGATGTTGACTCGGATATGTTTCAATACGAAAGCTGGAAAACAAATGTCTATCAATCGCATATGTCACGAGCAGGGGAAACCTACGAAACGAAACAGCCCGAACCAAATTCATCGCCCGTTTCGGCGCCGTATGAAGAAAAAGCGGATGACGAGCTTATGAATAAACTGTTTATCCGCCTGTTACACGACCACGATAAAGCATTAAGGATAGTAAATTTTTTGAAACAAAAACACCCGACACGCTCCGAACGCTGGTGCTGGGAAAAGGCTATTGAAGATATAGACCGCGATCGCGAGTAAAGAAAACACGGCGTAAAGTATAAAATGCTTCGCCGACCGGATCGCATCTGTTATGCTTTCAAATCAAAAAGCGGCGGCATTGTAAAGTAAACGCACTCTAGATAGGAGGAAAAAATGAATAATCGGCAATACAAACTAACAATTTTGATGGCGGCATTGTGTTTGATTTTGGCTCTCGGCGGCGTATTGACATCAGCACAAACACCGGTCTTGTCTCCATTGACGACAGGACAAGTTATAGAACGCCAACTCAAAGGCGACGAAGCGCATTCATATAGCCTCGCGCTGACGGCGGGACAATATCTCAATGTCGTGGTCGAACAAAAAGGTATTGATGTCGTCGTCACTTTATTTGACGCAAACAGTAAAAAAGTTACCGAAGTGGATAGCCCTAACGGAGCGCTGGGACCAGAACTTTTGTCCATGATTATCGAGACAAGCGGAAATCACCGTTTGGAAGTACGCTCGCCGGAAAAAACAGCCGCCGCCGGAAAATATGAAGTAAAGATTAGTGAGCTGCGAACGGCAACGGAAAAAGACATAAAAGAAATTCGGGCGACAATGGAAAAAGAGAAAAATCGTCTTGCCGCAAATAAAGTCCTTACCGAAGCGGACGCATTACTCAAACAAGGAACAGCTGAATCATTACGAAATGCGATAAAAAAGTATGAAGAAGCGTTATCGTTTTTTCGCGCCGCCGAAGACAGCAAGAATCAGGCGGAAACGCTCGATTATATTGGTCAAGCCTATTTTTATTTGGGCGAGAAACAGCAAGCCCTAAAAATATTCAATGAAGCGCTATTGCTCTTTCGAGCAGTTGGCGACAAATTCGGAATAGCGACCGAAAATAACAACATCGGCAATATTTACGATGATTTAGGTGAGAAACAAACAGCTTTAAAACTCTACAGCGAATCGTTGCTGCTTTTTCAGGCGATTCGCGATAAAAGCGGTGAAGCAGAGACGCTCAGCAACATTGGCACAATTTATGCTGATCTAGGCGAAAAGCAACAAGCCTTAAAATTCTACAACCAGGCATTAGCATTGCGTCGTGAGGTTGAAGATAAAAGCGGTGTGGCTCGGACGTTAAGCAATATCGGGACAGTTTACGGTGATTTGGGCGAACAGCAACAAGCCTTGAAATATTTCAATGAATCGCTGCAGATTAAGCGTACGCTCGGCGATAAACGTGCTGAAGCTGCCACGCTCAATAACATCGGCGCGGTATATGATGATTTAGGCGACCGACAGCAAGCCTTGAAATATTTCAATGAATCGCTGCAGATTAAGCGTACGCTCGGCGATAAATTCGATCAAGCTGCCACGCTCAACAATATCGCCTTAATTTATTCCGATTTAGGAGAAAAAAAGCAAGCCTTAAAATATTTGAACGAAGTTCTGGAGCTTGCTCGCGCTGCCGGTAGCAAAAGCGGTACAGCCGCAACGCTCAACAATATCGGTAGAATTTATGATGATTTGGGCGAGCGTCTGCAAGCCTTGAAATATTTCAACGAAGCGTTGCCGCTTTTTCAGGCGCTCGGCGATAAAAGCGGTGAGGCGCGAACACTCAACAACATCGGTACAGCTTATTCTGCTTTAAATGAGAAACAGCAAGCCTTGAAATACTACAATCAAGCTTTACCGCTCACTCGTGAAATTAACAGCAAAAGTGACGAAGCCGTAACGCTTAGCAATATCGGCACAATTTACGCTGATTTAAGAGAAATTAAAACAGCGCTCGAATATTTTGCACAAGGGTTGTCGCTTCGGCGCGCGGTTGGTGATAAAGATGGAGAAGCCAATACATTCGAAAATCTTTTTTATACTTTTTTGGCATCGGATAATCCGCGTTTCGGCATTTTCTACGGCAAACAGTCGGTCAATAATTTGCAAATTCTGCGCTCGAATGTGCAGGGTCTCGACAAAAATCTTCAGCAGAATTTTCTCAAATCTGTCGAAATGACTTATCGCAGACTTGCCGACGCGCTTATTAAACAACAACGTTACGCCGAAGCGCAGCAGGTTCTCAATGCTTTCAAAGACCAGCAGTTTTTTGATTTTGACCAAAGCAAACAATTTGCGCCGCTCGCTGTTACTGCTCGAGAAGCTGAATTAACATCAGCTTTGAATCAGAAACTTGAAAATGTTGTTGCCGCGATTCGCGCGCTGGACGAATACAAACGCAATATCGGCGAACGTGCGCCGACTAATGATGAAGCCGCGCGGTTAAAATCTCTTGCAGACAAACAAACCGCCGTAAATGAAGATTACCTAGCGTTTCTCAAAACCGCCGAACAACAATTTGCCGCGCCGCCTTCAGATAAAGACAAAATTCCCGACGTTCCCGATTTGACGCAGATGCAAATGACCTTGCGCGAACTATCCGCGCAAACGGGAGAAAAAAGCGTCGCCGTTTATACACTCGTCGGTGCGGACGATTACCGCGCTTTAATCGTCTCTCCCGATTCGATTTCTGCGATTTCGACTCCGATAAAAGGCGCGGCACTGAACAAAAAGGCACGGCAGTTGTGGTGGTTTCTGCATCAACCGAAATATGACCCGCAGCCGCTTGCCAGAGAAGTTTACGATGCAGTTTTCGCGCCCCTTGCCGCAAAACTGCCCGCCGACACGAAAACGATTCTCTGGTCGCTCGACGGCAGTTTGCGTTATCTGCCGATGGCGGCGCTGCACGACGGCAAACAATATCTTGTCGAGCGTTACAACAACGTCGTGTTCACCCGCTCTGACAAAGAACGCCTGATGCGCAGTGTTTCGGCGAATTTGACTGGCGCCGGTTTCGGAAGTTCGCGGCGGCAGACAGTCAAAATCGGCAGCGAAAGTTTTGAATTTCCTCCGTTAGTGTATGTTAAACCCGAACTGGAACGGATTTTCAAGAACGGCGGCTCACCGACTGGCATTTTAACGGGCGAAACGGTGCTCGACGCGCAGTTTACGCGGGCGGCAATGATTTCAACTCTGCAAAAACGCCGTCCGCTCGTTCACATCGCTTCGCATTTCAAATTTGAGCCGGGCGATGAAGCGAATTCATTTTTACTTTTGGGCGACGGCAATGCGTTCACGCTCGACGAAATGAAACGGCAAAAGGATTTGTTCGCAGGCGTCGAATTGCTGACGCTTTCGGCTTGCGACACCGCCGCGCAGCGAGAGAACGCGGACGGGCGCGAAGTTGATGGATTTGCCGAGCTGGCTCAACGTCTAGGCGCAAGCTCGGTGATAGCTTCGCTGTGGGCGGTGCGGGACGATTCGACCGCTGAACTTATGGCTCGGTTTTACAAAACCTACAACAATCAAAAAGGTGCAAACAAAGCATCTGCATTGCGGACAGCACAACTGGCATTGCTCACCGGCGAATACAAAACAGCGGGTGCGGCAAATCGCCAACTTATGCGTGTCGATTTGGAAACGGCTGAGAAATTCAAAATAGACCTTGCGAAACAAAAATTATTTGATTATGCCAAAAACCCGAAGTTCGCGCACCCTTATTTCTGGTCACCGTTTATTCTTGTCGGTAATTGGAAATAAGCGGTGAGGCAACGCGGCGATATCGTTAATTTAAGTGCATTGTGCCGATGCACCGATTCTGTAGCTGGGGATGAAAAGTTACAAAAAATTAGGAATTTCATTATTTTCAAAAAAAGTTGAAACACTTTTTCGGTTTTGTTCATAGCAAAGTAACGGGACAACAGATCGCTTCAGAAAATCAAGCGGAACGAAAAATTTGCCCGTAACAATTTCAATAACCGAAAAGGAGAAAATCAACTATGAAAACCATCCTGCAAATCGCAATCGTCACCGCTTTCATCGTTTCGTCCGTCTTAATTTCGTCGGCGCAAATTCGTCCGACGCCTACGACGACACGAGTTATCAAATTGCCGTCAGGAAATATCTGGATAATTCGCACGCCGCCGCCTGTTTCAAAACCGGCTCCCGCATTAGGCACGCTTCCGCCCTGGGCGACGAAACTTACTCCCGCTGCCCGTTTACCTCTTCTGCTGCCGGCTACAAAGCCGATTTCTGTTTTCAATTTTCCTGCAGCGAAACCGAAAATCGAGCCTCTTAAGGATTGGAACAAATTTATCGAGAACCAAAGAAAGATTGATCTGGCGAGAACGGTCACGAACGGCTTAATCAATATGATTACTGAGCACAAAAAAAAGGACATGAATAAATTACCCATTCTCGACCGGTCGAGTTCAATTTCGGCTCCATCTTCGAACGTTCCGACATTCGACAACGTTCCGCAATATAAACCGTCGAGCAAAAATTATTCTCCGGTTGTCGTGATTACTTCAAATTTAGACAAACCGGCTGCGGCAAAAGTTCGACCTTCACCCGCACCACAATTAACAAACTCCGGTTTAACGACAAATTCATCGTTGAAAGTTGTTTATGTTACGCCGGACGGCACGGCTATCCTAATTGACGGTCAGAACAATTATTATTCGCTGCCTTTAACCATTGTCCGAAATAAACAGGAAAATGTTTTTCAAAATAGCAAGCTGACAAAACCGAAGCGAGGTACTCGACTCAATCGTTAATGCTAAAAAACCAAGTTTTTAGCGAAGGACATTCTCGGACTTGAGATTTTTTAACGATTTAAGTTGAAAAATTAGCAGAAAATCGAAAATTTCAGAAAATTAACAATAAGGGAACAATTAAGGGAACATAAAGAAAAGGGCTGCATCGACGCAGCCCTTGATTTTTCTAAACTACTGATTGTATTAAAGATAAATGGAGCCGGTGAACGGACTTGAACCGCCGACCTGATGATTACAAATCAACTGCTCTACCAACTGAGCTACACCGGCTTGTTGCGCGGCGAAAGAAGCGCAAGCGAAAATACTACAAAATCGGAAGCTTTTGTGCAAGCAGCCGAAAGAAAATTTGAATGTTTTAACTTATAAAATAAATGTTGACGTTTATTTTGCAAAAAGTTACGATAATACCAGCTCAAACGGGAGCGAATCTTTTATAACCCGCCTGGTAATAATCTTTTATTTCATAAAGCAATTTTTCTATCATTTCAATTTTAGTATTCAACAAAGGAGAAAATCGTGAATTTTCAAAAGTTTTACAACAAATTTTTTGGGCTAAGCTTCTTGGTTTTGCTGTTTTTATCCGCAGCCGCTTTCGCTCAAAACGAGAGGCAACCGCGTCCGACTGTTGTTACCGGCAAAACCCAAAGAGATTTGCCGGTTGCAACGCGCAGCAATCTGTATTGTGCCGGTTACGTGCAGACAAGCCCGGTTAATACCGCCAATAGAATCGTTGGCGCGGAAGACGAACAGGAACAGAATATTTATGCCGAAGGCGATAATCTTTACATCAGTTTCGGCGCGAATCGCGGCGTGAAAGTCGGCGATATGTTTTCGGTCATACGCCCGCGCGGACAGGTTCAGACGCATTGGTCGAGAAAGAAAAATCTTGGTTTTTATGTGCAGGAAGTAGGCGCTGTGGAAGTCATTAAGGTGAAAAATGAGGTGTCCGTCGTACGCGTAAAAAATTCGTGCGACAATTTATTGCTCGGCGATTTGCTGCAGCCGATTCAGCAAAGAACGAGTCCTGTTTCGCAATCGAGACCGGCACTGGACGTATTTCGCGACCCGACCGGCAAAACTTCGGGTAGAATCTTTATGGCGCGCGACGGGCGCGAACTGCTCGGACGGGAAGAAATCGTTTACATTGATTTGGGCGCGGAAGACCGGGTAAATGTCGGCGATTATTTGACGGTTTACCGAACGCTCGGAAAAGGGAACTTGTTTGAAAACGACGAGAACGAATCAATCGAAGCGCGCGTTGGAGATTTTCAAAGCGACGAATATCGCGGCGGCACTTTTTCAAATCAAGCGGCGAGAAAATCAGGCGAACAAGCGCGCGGTAAAGTTGTTACCACTGAAAAAGCGAAGGAAGGTCGTCCGAGAGGTTTGCGAAAGGTCGTCGGCGAAATTGTGATATTAAATGTCAAGGAAAAAACCGCGACGGCGTTGATTACCAGAACGGCGCAGGAAATTCACACCGGCGATATGGTCGAATTGCAGTAAAACTAAAATAAAATTCTAGCGGAAAGGCGGAGAGAAGATTTATATCTATTCTCTCCGCCTTTTTCTTTTTGTGTTTAAAGTTTTGTAGTTTCTACGCCCGGAACGCTCTGAGAAACTGAAAACTTCGCCTTCCGCTTTTTGTTTTCGTGAAAAAAGTACGAAAAATAATCGTACATTGACCAGCAAGCGGTGAAGACCGCGACCCAGAGCGCGCCGCGACCGACGAGATAACCGAAAACTTTCCAATCATTGGTCGTTAAAGCGAGAGTCGTAAGGTTTGAAAAAGCTGTCTGAACTTCGGCGACTTCCCAAAAACGCACGGTCGGAAAGCTCCAGCCGAAATTCGAAACCGGAGGATTTCCCGTCGCACCGGCGACCAGCAGCGCTACAATCGCGACACACTGCGCCCACATCTTTATTTTCCCTACGGATTGCGCTTGTATAATAATTCCGTCCGTGGCGGCGACCGAACGCAAACCAGTAATAATAAACTCTCTGCCGAGAATGATGACGACCGCCCACGCCGGCGCCAGATGTTTTTCGACCAGAACGATCAAAGCGGCTGAAACGAGAAGTTTGTCGGCAATCGGGTCGAGCAGTTTACCGAAATTTGAAACTTGATTTCGCCGGCGAGCCAAATGTCCGTCGAGAATGTCTGTAAAAGAAGCGGCGAGAAAAATTGCGATTGCCAGCGCATAGCTGCTGATGCCGAACCACTCATCGGCAAAAGGCGTCAGGAGAACGACAACCAGAAACGGGACGATGATAATTCTCGCTAATGTCAGATAATTCGGCAGGTTCACTTTATTTTCCGGTAATCCCTCTTCAACACAAGTGTATGTTTTGCAACAGAAAAGTTCAAGATTATGAATGAAAAGATTAAATTGGATTTAACACCCCGACAATTTTTAATAAAAAAAAGGTGAAAATCGTTTCTGACTTTCACCTTTTTTTTATTAAATCTTTTATCTGTTTGGTTAATTTAAGGCATAAACAAAAGATTTGAAGTTGCAAAATTACCGATGTTCGGAAAAACGCTCGCCATTTGATTTTCCGGCAGTCCGAACCAGCGGGCTAAAGTCGCGGCGTACTGGTCAACGGAAGTCGTCGGAATCCAGCGCCCGCGAGCATTCGTTCCGCTGTCGGCATCGTCCGGTCCGTTAAAGGTGAGAGTCGGGAAAGGCGTTCCGTTTGTCGTGTTCACGCCGTAAAAATCGCCGCCCATAACCGAGCCGCCGATAACGAACAAATGATTTCCCCAAGCGTGGTCGCTGCCGACCGAACCGCCCGAGCCTGCCGGGTTAAACGTGCGCCCGAAGTCCGACAAAGTGAACATTGTCACGTCGTTCTGCGCGTTCTGCGCCGTCATTTCATCGTAAAAGGCGCGCGCCGCCTGGCTGAATTGCGAAAGCAAAGTTGCCTGCGTGTTTGTTTGATTGTTGTGCGTGTCAAAGCTGCCGATCTGAACGTAGAAAATCTGCCGGTTGACGTTTAAATCGGTGCGTTTTTTGATTAAGCGCGCAACCTGTTTTAACTGCTGTCCGATTGTCGAAGTCGGAAACGTTACGGTTACTTCCTGAAAGGTGCTGAGCGCTTGATTTGCCTGCATCGCAAGATTCGTGACGTGACTTGCTGCCTTCACATAATTTGAATTTAAATCAAGCGTTCGCAGTTGATTAAATGCCGTCATACGAGCCTGCTGCGCGGTCGAAGTGCCGAAGCCCGCGGGATTTAAAACATTGCTCAGCGATGTGCCGGCATTGTTTATCGCCATCGGCAGAGTCGTCTGCCCGGCAGTGAAAAGCTGCGCTCCGTTGATCGAAGTGACCATCGGTATCAAACCGTTCGGATTGTTTCCGGCAGTCATCCGGTCGGAAATTCTTCCGCCCCAACCGGTAAAGGCTTGCGTTCCGGCAATTCCCGCCTGAAACTGCGAAACCTGATCGGAATGCGAAAAAAGCTGATACGGCAGTGGAACGGTTCGCCCTTGATACTGCGATTTAGTGGTCGGTCGAACGAGAGTTCCGCAATTCGGAACAATCGCCATTTTCCCCTGCGCCCAAAGCTCGTGAATGCCGTTGTTTGTGCCGCCCGTTACCGGTCCGAGCGAAGGATGCAAACCGTAGGTTAAACCGTTCATTCGCGGCACGGAAATCGGCAAAAGCTGATTTTGCGGAATCGCCAAACCTTGCGTGTTGCGTGCGGCGCTGTAAGCCGCATAGTTGCTGACCGAAGTGTCGCTGTGATTCGGAATTACGGTATTATTTCCGTCGTTTCCGCCAGCCATAAAAACGAGCACGAGAGCTTTATAATTTTCGCCGCCTTCGGGTTGATAGTTCTCAGCGTCCTGCGCCAGCGCGCTCATCAAACCGAAATGCTGAAACTGCGTCGCCAGCGTCACCATACTCAAGGCGCAACCGGATTTCTTCAAAAATTCTCTTCTTGTTTGTTTCATAAACTTTACCTCTGCACCTGATACTGCGACGATGTCGCGATTAAATAAATTGCTTGCTGCGCCCGCGCCAGCGGAGTGTTTGCCGGAACTGCTTGAACCGCCGTCAAAATCGCGCTGCGCATACTCGGCGACATCGTTCCGTGCATCATTTTTTGATTGAGCGCGTCGAGCAGTTGATTGCTTGTCGTGTCAGCCGCTGCTAGAGCCTGCATTTCGCTCAAATCAATCGAAGTTCCCTGAGGAGCGTTTTCGCTTGTAGTAACGCGGGCAAAAACCATCGTATTGACGAAATTAGCGCGGGAAATCGCCGTTCCGGTCGTCATAATATTAAATTCGGGACCGAGCAGGAAAGTCCCCGGAATGACGTAATCTGGCGTGTAATAATTAAAAACGGTCGGAGCGTAAAACGGGTTTTGCGCCATTCCCTGCGGCAATCCGGCGACCGCTCCGTCGCTTTGCTGAGTTCCGTCGGCTGAACGAACATTAAAAGTGCGCAGCAGATTCGTTAAAAGTTGAACGGGTTCGCGCAGTTTTCCGTAATTCGGATCGGTTTTATTATCGCCGCGCGCTTCCGGGTCGAGCAGAATCGCTTTGACGACCGCTTTCAAATCGCCGCGCACGCCCGAACCGTTGTTGTTAAAGACTGCCGCAACCCGACTGACAAAGGCGGGCGTCGGATCGCTCGTAACGAGATGCTGAATCAAAAGTTTGCTGACGAACGGACCGACGTTCGGATGATAAAAAATATTATCCAAAGCCAAGTCCAGTTCGGTGTTGCCGTTCAGTCCGGCGGCGATGTTCGTGTTTCGCGCGTTCGGGTAACTGAGCAGCGTTTTCGCCGTCACATCGTGATTGTTTTGATTCAAAAGCAGAGGGTCTTTGAAATTTACCGTTCCGAGCACAATATTAGCGCAGGCGGGATTGGTATTATTGTTGCAAAAACCCCAGCCGGTAAATACTTTCGTGAAGTTATTGACAGTCGTTTGATCGTATGACGGAACGGGAACATTGTTTACATCCGTCTGAACAGTTCCGTCTTGGTTGAGCATAAATAAACCGATGGTAAACAATTGCAGAATCTCGCGCGGATAATTTTCGTTCGGACTTGTGCGCGTACTGCGCGCCATGTCGAGATAATCGCCCATCGCGGGATTGAGCGTCATATCTTTCATCAAATCGCGGTAATTGCCGAACGCGTGCTTCGACAGAATTTTATGCCATTCGATCATATGGCTCGATTGCTGAATATCAACGCCGGAAGTCACCCAGATTTGGCTCAAAGCCCACGCGACGCGATGCCGAAGCTGAGCGTCGCCGTAAAACGCTTCCTTGAAAAACCATCTTTGCAGCGGGTATTGCGAATAATGATCGCGAATACAAATTCTATAAGTGGCTGAACCGTCATTCGCGCCGCAGCCGGTGGTCGCATTCTGCGCATCGGCACCTTTTAGAGGAATGTTCGGATACGGATTATTCGCGCTCGGGTACGGCGCATCGAATTGTTCAGCCAGCCACGTTCTCAGACCTATTCGGCGAATTCGCGCATCAAGCGCGTCAGTCGGACCGAACGTCGCTTGTTCGAGAAAGCGCATTCTATCGCCCGACCAGCGGTAACCCGTTGTTTTCGGCGCGTATGCCTCAATTGGCGGCTTGACGTTATAGTTTTTCAAAGGCGTCGGAACTGCGCCCTTCTCGTCTTTGATACCGCCGATTGTTCCTAATCCTAAACGCACTTGATTGCTCGAAAGACCGCGCCAAGTAAGACGAATCAGCACGTCGCCGTCTTCGGCGGGCGGGTCCCAGAAACCGATTTCATCACGCAGTTCCACAGTCAACGCGTAAATCCAATCTTTTTTCGGAAGCGTTTCTATCGAGGTAACCGGAAACCGGTATTTTCTGCCTTGTCTATCTTGAACGTAAAGACGAAAAGCATTGGCTCCTTCTTCGTTCATCAGCTCGATGTTTGTCGCGTAAACGACGATTTTCGAGCCGAGTGAAAAAGCGCTGCTTTTTGAATTCGGCGCTTTATTGCGGCGAACGGAATCTGATTCAAAAGCGAGGGCGCGCGTCGAGCCGTCTTCGCTGATCAAAATCGGAGCCGGTGAATTCGGGTCGCCGTCCTCTTGCGCGAACGTCGGAAAGATAAACGGTATTATTATTAAAAAGGCTGTCAATGCACACTGTAAAAAGCGTGAATTCCTGCTGTTCATAAGCCTTTGCCTCCAAGAATTTGCTCGAATATTTTCGGGTTGACTGAATGGAATTCAACGACAAGTAGGGAAATAGCCGTTAAATATTGTTTTGCAGTTACATTTATAAATGATTTCAGCGGAAAAAACAAGAAGAATTCGGCATTTAACCGAGTTTTCTTAAAATCAAATCAATCCGAAAATATTTTTCAACGCGTTAGACGAAGCAAAGCGACATTTAGCCGAAAAAATATAAAGATTTGTGCAGAATTTTTTTTGAGAATAAACTTTTCAATATGCCTGTCGCTTTTTTTATCGAAAGTCCGAAAAACTTCAGCTTTAAACATACTATTTACAGTCACGGCTGGAGCGATCTTCTGCCGTTTCGATTGAACAAGGAAAATCTAACTTTAAGCTGTGTTTTTGTTGATGAAAACAATAAAAATCCTGTTTCCGCTGTAATCAGCGAAATGAACGGAAATCTGTTTGTTGAAGTTGCCGCAGAACATTGCGATGAAGAAAAAATTCGACGCGACGTGCGCCACTGTTTGCGGCTCGATGATGATTTGAGCGAGTTTTACCGACTGGTCAAAAAAGAAAAAAGTTTGCGGTGGATCGCGAAAACTTTCGCCGGAAGATTGCTGCGCTCACCGACGGTTTACGAAGATTTGGTAAAAACTATCTGCACGACGAACTGTTCGTGGAGCTTGACCAGAAAAATGGTGACTAATCTGGTTGAAAAGTTGGGCGAACCGGACGCGAGCGGTGTTTTTCGAGCTTTTCCGACCGCCGAAGCGATGGCGAGCGTCTCCGCCGAATTTTACCGTGAAGAAATCCGCGCCGGCTATCGTTCGCCGTTTTTTTTAGAATTAGCCGAAAATGTCGCGAGCGGAAAAATAAATCCCGAAAACTGGCTCGATTCGGATTTGCCGACAAAAGAACTGAAAAAAGAAATGAAAAGAGTGAAAGGCGTCGGCGATTACGCGGCAGAAAACCTTTTGAAGCTCGTCGGCAGTTACGAAGGCTTGGCGCTCGACTCTTGGGTGCGAGCGCAATTTTACAGAAAACATAACGCCGAAACTTTTTGCGAAGATGCCGAAATAAGAAGTTTTTACGAAAGATTCGGCGTTTGGCGCGGTCTGGCTTTGTGGTGCGATATGACCGAAAAATGGTTTGACTGAAAACATTTTTTTCGTATAAAGCGAGCAAAAGCCGGTATTGACTATTTCTTAATTGGTTTGTTTATAAATTCTTGTGTTAACAGTTTGTTAAAATTTCTTCAACTTTTCCAAAATTTTCGGCATCAGAATTTTCATCGCGGCTGATTAATTCTTTTATTTTGCCGCGAAAATGAGAGAAGGGGAGGATAAAATGAGAAAAAAACTAAAATTTATTACGACGGGTTTAACAGTTCTTTTTACGATTTTGTTAATCGCTGACTTTAGCAGCGCCCAGAGAAGAGCGCGCGGAAACGTGTATTCCAAACAATATATCGAGCAATTGCTCGAAAGAATCGAGGAAAGAAGCGATGCCTTTACCAAAAGGTTTGACGAAGCGCTCGACGACAGCCGTTTGGACACGACGCGAACAGAAGAAAACTATACAGACCGTTCC
>DASVRD010000103.1:0-11361 GCA_036388775.1 Pyrinomonadaceae bacterium
AGTGATGATAGTTTTTTGTCCGTTTCGGTGCGTTAGTTAATGAAGGCAAAAAACGCGAAAAGGCAGGAACGCGATTGACTTGATTAATATTTGTGAAGCGAAGATTTGTCATCCCGATTTCAAATCATTTCTCTTGATAAAAAGAGATAAATCGGTAGCAGCGTTTTCCGAATTAGCTATATTAATGCCTAAAGTTTATCTAATACCTTGCAAATAAAGGAATTGAAAAACATGTACGGTGAAAGTTACATTCCTTCAATGTTTTGGGCAGACACAATATTACTTTTCGCGGGTCTTTTTGTGATTGCATTGGCATTTTTCTTAAGCCAACGTTTAGGCGCGCCTGTGTCTTTTAATTTCTCCAAATTAGGTTTGGATTTTAAAGCGGACAGATTGACTTTCGTTCTGGTAGTTGGACTTTTGCTGATTGCAGTAGGAGTCTTTTTCCGCTATCGAAACTATGAGAATAAATATCAGGAATATGAAAATATAACTAAGAGTTTGAAAACTGAAGTCAGTAAGAATCAAGAGACGCTGGTAAGGATAGAAAATACGATAAATAAATCTTCCGGCTACAATTTAGATATTGAAGTTGTTTTCCCGAAGGATGTAAAAAAAGCCGAGATCAAAAATTTAAAAATTGTAGTTAGTACCGAAAAGAAAGGTGAAAGTCGCAAAGAGAGAAAAATCGAACCTCAATATATTGAATCTGAAAATAAATTTGAATTCCAAATTTTAGGACTTCTTGGAGATGAAATAGTAAGAGTTTTTGCATTAGATAAGAATAATCCAGACATAATACATTGGATGAGTGATGATATTACTATCCTCGAGGAACGAAAAGTGGAGATGAAAAAATACGAGGAATAAAATTTATAATGCGAAAACTAATCTACAATCAGCTATCAGCTCTTTTGGTATTGTGGACTCTTTTAATTTTAATTAGTCCTGTAGCGGCTCAGAAACAAAATAAATCTACTACATATACACCTCGTCGTATAAATCAAGATATATCTGCTGTAAATACATCTCGCCGCTTAAATAAAGACCAATGGGAATGGACTGTATTTATAAATGCTTACGATCAAGTGCTTCGAAACATTAGTTGCGTAGAGTATAAACCTCAATCCACCTCTACTAATTCGAGTAAAAAAGTATGTACTCGCGGAACCGGGAATCAACCTTTCGCATATAGCGGTAAAAGCCTGGGAACTCTTGATATATACATCACAATATTTTTCAAGGACAAGCAAACACCTGTTACCTTGAAACACAGACTCAAGTTTTAACGTTCTTATCACTTATTAATCAATACAGAAGTAGTATGACCAGCCATCTACTTTCTTTTTAGGTCTTCCGTATAAAGCTCTCGATAAACGCGGTAATTCGTCAAAACTTTAAAAACGTAATCTTTGGTTTCGGCGAAACCGACTTCGGAAGTAAATATAAAAGGCTCTTTTGAATCGGCGCGTTTGAGCCAGCGCGCGGCGTTGTCTTCGCCGCCGTTGTACGAAGCGGCGACAGCTTCGGGAAGATTGGGAAATTCCTTTTGCAGCTCGGCGACATAAACGCTGCCGAGCGCTATGTTAACGCCGGGTTTGTATAAATCCTCGGGCTGCAAAACATTTAATTTGGCTTGTCTCGTATATCTCGCCGCCGTGTCAACCGTCATTTGCAGCAAACCGCGCGCGGCAGCCGGAGATTTAGCGTTGGTTTTAAAGCTCGATTCCTGTTTCATAATCGCCAGCAGAAAACGCGGGTCAACGCGACGAGACGCGGCTTCGCGGAGCAAATCGGCTTGAAACGGCGCTGGGTATTGATCTAAAACCGAAACTGCGGCGGCTCTGACGCTTGCCTGTCTGTTTGAAATTGCGGCGCGGCGCGAGTCTGCTGCGTCTTTCACCAGATTTTGCAAACGCTCCGTCGCCAGAGCGCCGTAATAAGAATTCAGATTGTCCGGTATCATTAAATACCAACTCACGGCTTCGTCTTTTCTGCCCGATTTTTCGAGCGCATAGGCTTTTAAAAACGTGGCTTCATCAACATTCGTCATTACGCCCTTGACGAAACGCAAACGTCTTAACTCATCGGCTGTGTTTGCGGCTTGCTGCCAATTTTTCTGTCCGATTTGCAAGCGAAGTTGGGCGAAAACGGCATTGGTTTCGGTCGCTGTGCGCGGAAATTTTTGTCGAATTTTTGCCACCCAATCGAGCGCTTCTTTATTTTTTCCGCCTTCGCGATAAGCGTCAATAATATTTAAATAAGAAGATTCGACGCGCTCGCCCGCCGGATACATCACGACGTATTGCTCGTAAGCGCGAGCGCCTTCGACTGATTTTCCGAGCCGGACGAGACACGCGCCTTTAAACGCGAGAGCTTCGCGCCCGTCTTTTGTGCCGGGAAATTTACGCGCCGCTTCATCCAAAAACGTAACCGCCAAATCGTATTGCCGCTCCCACATAAACGACCGCCCGAGAATAAACGTGGCGCGCTGCGCGGCTGGATCGTTCGGATAACTTTCCAAAATTTTCGCAGCGTGTTCGCGCGCTTCGGGAAAAGCGCGATTGGAAAAATAAACTTCGGCGCGATAAAGATGTTCGGCTGGCGCGAGCGCGGGCAGTTTGCCGCCGACTCGCGCGGTCGAGTCTTGTTGCCGAACGCGGCTGAGCGTTGCATCGTTATAAACCTGTGCTTTGGCGACAAAGCAAAAAAGCGAAAGCAAAAGAAAGAATTTAAGAAAATTTGACATTGAAAATATTTTGACAAATTTGAGAAAACAACTATCGGGGAGACAGATTAACAAAATTTGAGACGCGATGGAAAATCGAAAGGTTGGCGAAGGTATTGTCAAGGCTTTCGTAAAAGCGTAAAATTTTGCGAGTTTATCAAACAAAATCAAATTATTTGGAGAATCGAATGCTCGTCCGACGCTGCTTTATTTTTGTGCTGATTGCGCTTTTCTCGATTGGCATTTTTGCCCAATCAAAATCAAAACCCTCAGATAAATTTCGCCAGCTCGAAGAAGATTTGCCGACGCCGAACGAATATCGCACGGCTTCGGGCGCGCCGGGTCGCGCTTACTGGCAAAACACAGCCGATTATCAGATTGACGTAACGCTCGACGACGTTAATCAGCGTATTTCCGGGCGCGAAACCGTCACTTATAAAAACAATTCGCCCGACGCGCTCGAATATCTCTGGCTGCAACTGGACAACAACATTTTCGCCAAAGATTCGCTCGCGCAAAAAACGCAGACCGCGCCGGAATTTAGAAACGCGCCGCTCACAGCCATCGAACAGCTCGTTCAGCGCGAATTCGAGGGTCGAGTGAACATTACGGAAGTCACGGATGCGAAAAACAATCGCCTGCGCCACACCATCAACGAGACGATGATGCGGATTGATCTGCCGACGCCGCTCGCGCCGGGCGGAACTTACGTTTTTAACGTCACGTGGAATTACGCGATTAATAATCAGCGGATTTACGGCGGTCGAACAGGCTACGAATATTTTCCGCAGGACGGCAATTATCTTTACGAAATCGCCCATTGGTTTCCGCGAATGGCTGCGTATTATGACGTTTACGGCTGGCAGCACAAACAATTTCTAGGCGCGGGCGAATTTACTTTGGAATTCGGCAATTACACTGTGCGAATCACCGCGCCGAACGACCACATTGTTTCCGCAACAGGAGTTTTGCAAAATCCGGCGCAGGTTTTAACCGCCGCGCAGCGCCAACGCTTGCAGCAAGCGGCAACGGCAACGCAGCCGATTAAAATCGTCACGCAGGAAGAAGCGACGGCGAACGAAAAATCAAAACCGACCGGAACGAAAACCTGGACTTTCAAAGCCGATAACGTCCGCGATTTTGCTTTTGCGTCTTCACGGAAATTCATCTGGGACGCACAGGGTCATAATGTCGGCGGCAACCGCGTGATGGCGATGTCTTTTTATCCGAAAGAAGGCAACCCGCTCTGGGAAAAATATTCGACCGCCTCGATTATTCACACTTTGAACATTTATTCGCGCTACACCTTTACATATCCGTATCCGGTCGCGCAGAGCGTCAACGGTCCGGTCGGCGGAATGGAATATCCGATGATTTGCTTTAACGGTCCGCGCCCCGACCCGGACGGAACCTATTCAGCCGGAACGAAATACGGTTTAATTTCCGTCGTCATTCACGAAGTCGGACACAATTATTTTCCGATGATTGTTAATTCGGACGAGCGGCAATGGACATGGATGGACGAAGGTTTAAATTCGTTTCTGCAATTTTTAGCCGAATCGGAATGGGAGAAAAATTATCCTTCGCGGCGCGGCGAACCGCAAAGAATTGTTGAATATATGTCGAGCGAGGAACAAGTGCCGATTATGACGCAATCGGATTCGCTTTTGCAGTTCGGCAACAACGCTTACGGAAAACCGGCAACGGCGCTCAACATTTTGCGCGAAACCGTGATGGGACGCGAGCTGTTCGATCACGCTTTTAAAACATTTGCTCAACGCTGGAAATTTAAACGCCCGGCTCCGGCTGATTTTTTCCGCACAATGGAAGACGCCAGCGGAACGGATTTGGATTGGTTCTGGCGCGGCTGGTTTTACACCACGGACAATGTTGATATTTCAATCGAAAACGTCCGGCTTTATCAAATTGACACGAGAAATCCCGAAGTCGAAAAAGGGATTCAACGCCAGGAGCGTGAAAGCAGGCGTCAAACTCTCTCCAGCCAACGCTACGAATCCGTTCCAAAGCTAGTTGATCAAAATCCGAGCCTGAGAGATTTTTACAACGAATACGACCCGCTCAATGTGACCGAAGCCGAACGGCGGGCTTATCAGCAATTTCTTGCGGCGCTTTCCGAAAAGGAAAGACAATTATTGAGCGGCGGTTATTATTTTTACGTCGTTGATTTAAAAAACGTCGGCGGACTCGTGATGCCGTTGATTTTGCGAGTCGAATACACCGACGGCACGAGCGAAGAAATCAGAACGCCCGCCGAAATCTGGCGTTTTAATAATTTTGATGTTTCAAAATTAATCGTCACGAAAAAAGAAGCTCGAAGCATCGTGCTTGACCCGAATTTTGAAACGGCTGACATTAATCTGGAAAACAATTATTTTCCGCGCCGCCCGATAAAATCGCGTTTTCAGGTTTTCAAGCAAGCGCAGCAACAAGAGCGCGCGACGAATCCAATGCGCGAAGCCACGCGCCAGAAAACCGGAGCCGAGGCGGGAACGCCAGCGGCTGTCTCCGCAACCGGAACTCAACCGCTGCCGGAAAGTGCGGCTGCAAATCTCGCCGGGCGCTGGAACGTTTTAATTGACGCGCCCGGTCAAACGATTCCCATCACACTCGATTTGCGCGTTGAAAACAACCGACTCAACGGCGCAATCAGCGGCGGATTGGGCAACGCGGCGATTTATGACGCGGCACTTACAGCCGGCGGTTTTACTTTTAAAATCAGACATAGCGAATACGGCGAAGTAACGTTTCAAGGCACTGTGAGCGGCAATCGCATTAGCGGAACAGCCAGCGCAACTATTGGAAATGCCGATTTCAGCGGCACGAAAGCGCAATAAATTGCGAAGGCAAAAGTAAAAAGTAAAAAGGCAAAATTTTATGATTTTCAAATTGGAGGTTCATTTTCGATGAAAAATTTAATTGCGAGATTATTATTTTTGACTTTTGCCTTTTTACTTTTGCCTTCGCTCGCCACGGCGCATACTTTTCACACCAGCTTGACTCGAATGGATTACAACGCTGAGGAAAAAACGTTGGAAATCACGATTCAGGTTTTCGCGCACGATTTGGAAACCGCGATTGAAAAACGAGCCGGAAAGCGCGTTAATCTCGAAAAATCGCCGGACGCGACGAAATTTATTCTGGATTATTTGAACGACGGATTTGCGCTGAAAAACAAAAACGGCGAAATGCAAAAGCTTGCGTGGGTCGGGAAAGAACAATCGGCTGACTCGATTTGGCTTTACGTCGAAGCCAAATCGCCCGAAGGCTTGGAAAACGCCTCGCTCGAAAATCGTCTTTTCTTTGAACTGCACAAAGATCAGGTAAATCTTGTAACTTGCCGAATTGCTGGCAATAAACAGGATTTTGCTTTTAAACCCGGCGACGGCGCAAAAAAAATAGTTTTGAGCGCAAAAAGATGATTTTTTCGCTTTAATCATTAATTCATTATGAAAATTGCTTTAAACGGCGCGACGACGATGCGCGCCGATTTGATTACGGACATTCTCGCCGCGCGCGACGCCGGTTACGACTGCATTGAAATCTGGGCGGCAAAGCTGCGCGAGTTTTTAAAGAAAAGCACTGTGGCACACCTCCGCCGATTACTCGAAGACGCTAATCTCGAACCGTGGAGCATCAATTCAATCGAACACATCACTTTTCGCACGTCAGAAGATTACGCCCAAATCAAAGCAGAATGCGAAGAACTGTGCGCCGTCGCCGAGGCGATTGATTGCCCGTTTGTCGTCGTCGTGCCGGGGAAAATGCCGGAAAACGCTTCGCGCGATGAAATCATTTCCGAATCGGTGCGGGTGTTGAATGATTTGGCGGACATTGCCGCAAAACACAACGTCGCGCTCGCGTTTGAGTTTTTGGGGCAAACCGATTGCTCCGTACAAACGCTTGAGCTGTGCAACGAAATCGTCGAACAAACAAGTCGTCCGAACGTCGGTCTGGTGATTGACACTTTTCATTTTTACGCGGGCGGCTCAACGTTTGAATCAATCGAAAACGTCCAGCCGGGAAACATCTGCATTTTCCACATCAACGACGCCGAAGATTTACCGCGCGAAACATTAACCGACGCGCACCGGCTTTATCCCGGCGAAGGTATTTTGCCGATTCGTGAAATCAAACGCGAGCTTGATAAAATCGGCTACGACCGCGTGGTCAGCATCGAGATTTTCCGACCGGAATATTGGGAACAAGACCCGTTTGAAGTCGCCGTCAAAGCGCGCGAAGCTACAATCAGCGCCCTTAATTTAACTTAGATTGAACCGCCGAGACGCAGAGACGCAGAGTTTTTAAAACAGAGTTTTCAAGAGTTTTTAATCTCTCTTTATTTTTTTCTCGGCGTCTCTGCGTCTCGGCGGTGAAAAATAGTGGATAAAATCAAAATCGGAATCATCGGAACAGGTTATATGGGCGGCACGCACGCGCAGATTTTTGCGCGCGACGAACGCTGCGAAGTCGCCGCGCTGTTTGATATACGCCCGGAACGAATGCAGCGCGTTTCGCGCCTCACCGGAGCGCGAACGTTGGAAAACGCGGAGCAGGTTTTTGAATCGTCGGACGCGGTTGTTATCACAACCCCGAACACGCGGCACGTTGAATTGGCGATTGCGGCGGCGAATGCCGGAAAGCACATTCTCTGCGAAAAACCGATGGCGACGAAACTCGAAGACGCCAAACGGGTACTGGAAGCGGCGAACAATTCCGGCGCGGTTTTTCAGGTCGGACATAATCGCCGCTATGCGCCGGTTTATCAAAAGCTCAAAGAATTGATCGGCGAAGACCGCCCGCATTCGGCGCATATAAAAATGAATCGCGGCGAGCTGCAAAATCCCGAATGGACGAGCGATGTTTCCGTTACGGGCGGTTTTTTGTACGAAACGACGATTCATTTGTTTGATATGATGCGGTTTCAATTCGGCGAAATCACCGAGATGATTGCCTTTGGAAGTCGTCAAACTTACAATGAAATTGATAATTTCTCGGTTTTATTAAAATTCAAAAGCGGATTGCACGCGACATTTTGCTCGGCGGCTGATGCAAGCTGGAATTTTCCGTTTGAGCGTGTCGAAGTTTTTTGCGAGCATCGCACGATTATTACGCAGGAAATGGAAAGCATATTGGATAATCGCGGAACTGCGCCGAATTCCGAGCATTTTTCATATCATCTCGCGCAGAAAGAAGAACGCTGGGGTTACGTGCAGGAAGATGCGGCTTTTGTTGATGCGATTTTAAACGGAACAGAGCCGCCCGTGACAGCGTTAGACGGTTATAAGTCAGTCGAACTGGTCGAAGGTTGTTACGAAGCGGTGAGAACCGGCGAAAAAGTGATTTTCTAAATTATGATTTGCGGAAAATGCGGAAAATTTAATGAAAGCGGAATAAATTATTGCCGTTATTGCGGCGCGGCTTTGACACAAACCCAAACGAAAACTCAAGCTCCGCCGCGCCCTTACAGTTGGGCGAGTCCAAGTTCGCCGCTGCACGATGTTGCCGGTTTCGGCGAGCCGCAGCAGGTTCAGCCGCTCGTTCAAACTCCGCCGCCTGTTCCTCAGCCGCAAGTTTCCGGCTTTCATTGCCCACGCTGTGGAACAACGGCTCCACCGCAAATAAATAAAAAAGTTTCGACCGCCGGTTGGGTTGTTTTCGTGGCGTTGCTGTTTGCTTGTCTTCCGCTTTTCTGGATCGGGTTGTTGATTAAGGAAGAAGAGCGCGTTTGCTCAATGTGTTTTACGAGGCTCGGATAAATTAAGACTTCAACGCAGAGACGCAAAGGCACAGAGAATATAAATATAATATTCTCTGTGCCTTTGCGTCTCTGCGTTGAAATTTTTTGTTGTTCATTTCGGATTGACGCCTTTTGGATATTCGATGACGACTTCGCGGCTGTCGCTTGTTATTTCAATCCGGCGAAAGCGATTGTCTTTTTCGGTTGAAAGATAAGTCAAAGCGAATTGTCGCGTCAGACTTGCGCCGAGTTCGCGCAAAAAAGGAGAGAAGCTGACCGGCGTGCTTAAACCGGAGAAAAATGCGCGTCCGCCGGTTTCATCCGCAAGACGCAGAAGCGAGCCTTGACCATAGGAAACGAGCCGGGAATTACCGCCGGCGGTTGACGATGTTTGGGCGTAAATCGTGTAAATCGCAATGCCGTTTCGCTGGGCTTTTAAAATCGCGCGATCTAAATCAAGACTTTGCGCGGGCGAAGCCGAATCAATTCCGCGCCCGACATCCAAACCGTCCGAAACAACCAGCATCGCGCGTCTGCCGAGCGGCAAATTTTCAAAACGCTCGACTGCTTCCATCACGCCAACATACGGATTAAACGGCGCGGCGGACGAGCCGCCGAGAATGCGCAAAGATTTAGCGGCTTTTTCCAAATCTTCGGTAAATTTCTGTCTGATTTGAATCGAACCGCCGCGCAAATAGGCGACCATCACGCGCGAGCCTTTCGGCAGACGGCGAATAAAATTGCCGATGCCTTCAAGCTCCAGATTAACCGAAGATTCAACGTCCTCCTGAATCAAAACGGCGAAATGCATCGGCGACTCCGAAGTTTTTCTCAGACTCAAAATCGTGCGCTCCTCGCCGTTTTCTTTGACGGTCAAATTTCCGGCTTCGATAACTTCGCCGCGCGTTTCGGAAACTTTGACGTTTCCGGCGCGTACCGAAATCGGAATCGTAATCGGTCGGGCGGTTTGCCCCTTTTTCCGGTTTCCGCCGGTTTCCTGCGCGTAAATGGTTGAGAAGCAGACAAAAGCGAAAAAGAACGTCGTTGATAAAAGCCAAAAATTTCGCCGCATTTTTTTAATCTCCGAAATATCCAGCTAGCATCTTAATATGAATTAAGGACAAATTAAAGCGGCGTTTGCCGTAAGCCTCGGCAAACGATTATATTTTCTTTGAACAGAAAAGTCGGAAACGGCGATAATTGATGAACAAGCTCGAACGCTACGAACTGACCAGACGCGATTATTTGAAAAACCGCTCGCTCGTGTGGAGCGCGAGCTTGTCGCCCGTTCTTTTGGCGCTGCCGCCGTTCGCTTTGTTTTTAATTTTGTTTTTGTTCTCCGGTTCGACTTCGAGCGCCGCGCTTTATTTTTTTCTCGCTTTCGCCGGTCTCGGCGTCGGTTTCGCTCTCGGCATATTGCTGATGATCGCGCTTTTCGTTTATCGAAACAGTTGGCTCAAAAATTTGCGCGAGCGGCTCGCCGTTGACGGAATCAAACCTTCGGAAGTTGATTGGTTTAAAAACGAATTGACGACCGCAGAGCGCCAGTCTCTGAAAGAACTCGAAAGCTCGAACCGGATGCTCGCCGAAGCCTATCGGGAAACTCTGGCTTCGCGGCTGACGGGTTCGAGAATTTTAAAAAGCACCAAACAGGAATTGCAGCTTGTTTCTCGTCGGCAAAACAAGCTCAAATATTTGAAAAATGAAAACTCGAAATCGCTGCATGACGAATTAAATGCAGACAAAGAACGGCTCGAAAAAGTCAGAAAAGAAGCCGACGAGCTTCTGACCGAAAGCAAAACCCGTCTGGAAATGATCGAAGCCGCCGCGCGTCGCGGCAGCAATTTAATCGGCAACGAACAAGCTCTCGAACGCCTGCTCGCGCGCACCGAGGAATTACCGCTCGCCTTGCAAGCCGCGAGAATCGAAGAAGAAGTCCGCCGCGAAATGGAAAACGAACAAACTCAATCGTGAGAAGGAACATTCAATTCCTTTAACCGAAAAACGCCTTTTTCAACTTGTCTCGCAATTGCGTCCTGAACCAGCAGCAAAAATCCGAGATTCGCTTCGAGCGGCGTTACGCCGATTAATTTGGCAAATTCTTTGGATGAAATTTCGCCCGCCGCGTTTAAAAACGCTTTGGCAATTTCTTTGACGGCGGTTTCCCCGCTTATTTTTTGTTTCAATTCTTCCGGGAAACGAGCTTCGGCAAGCGTCCAGATATAAGTAAATTTTGGCTCGTACAAAACTTCGCACGGCACGACTTTCATTCTCGCCTGCAATTCGTCGAGTGCTTTGTTGAAGATTTTTCGGTCGGCGATTCCGGCTTCAGCGCGCAAATCAGCCGATGCCTGTTCCCAATCGCGCCGCAAAACTTCCAGTATTTTTTTGGCGTTAAGCGAGAGCTTTTCTTTTTCTTCGGCTTTCGGAACGCCGAACAAACAGTTGAAAGCGGGAACGAGACGAGGTGCGACAAACATTGATTTCGCTTTGGCGAGCTTGGCGTAAAACACGCGCCCGCGCCGCAAAACATCGTCTTTCAAAGTCCAAGCCAGGCTCGTTTCAACGTCTTTCTGCACATTGCGCGGCACAAACGCTTCGCGCCTGCCGCAAACCGCAATGTAAAGCGAAGGCATCGGCGTTCGGACATCGGTCAAACCGCCGCAAAATCCGACTTCTTCAATAAAACGTTCGGCATCGGCGACGGTTTCAATTTTCAGTTCTTCTTCGCGCCGCCATTTCCGGTCGCGGTGATTTTCGATTTCTTCCGACAGCATTTGCCCCAAAGATTAACCGAAATCGGAAAAAATAAAAATGGGAAAGGAATTTTGATTAATTCCCTTCCCGTTCGATTTTCACTTTCAAGAAATTTTAT
>DASVRD010000104.1:0-129192 GCA_036388775.1 Pyrinomonadaceae bacterium
GGTCGCGCAAATCAACAAAAATCAGCGGACCGAAATCGCGCCGCCGCGCCGCCCATCCCATCAACACAACCGTTTCACCGACGTTCGAGCGGCGCAGCTTGCCGCACGTATGCGTTCTTTCCAAATTCCCCAAACTGTCCAACATTTTTGATAAAAACCTTTTCCAGTAAATTTAATCGTAAAAGTTTAAGCTAAATTAACGGCAAAAGAAAAAGAGCGAACCGGCGCGCCGGTTCGCTCTCTGCGGAAAAATAAAAATTGATTCTTACAAACCGCGGAAAATCTCCGCAGCTAAATCCATCCGTTGAGCTTGTCCGGCGGTAAATTTGAACATACAAGCGTCGTCCGTATAATCCATAAAATTCGTCGTCGGATCGTAACCGCCGCTGCGCGGGCAGGAGCGCCGATTAGAAGGACAGCCGTATGCCGAGCTTCTCTCAGCAGGGGTATCAAAAATATAATCGCCGCCTGCTGATTTATTGCAGCCGCCTTTAAAAGTGTGATACAAACCGAGCCAATGTCCGACCTCATGCGTCAAAGTGTCGCCCAAATTATATGGCGCTGCCGTACCGCCCGGAACAGTCGTATGCAATAAGACAACTCCGTCGTAATGCAGATATTGCTGAACTTCTTCGGGCACATAAGCCCAACCGAGCGTGCCGTCCGTCATTCCAGCCGAATAAATATTAAGAGTTCCAAAACCGCCCTGATGCAAAGCAACCTTCATATTGTATTCATCGTCTTCGGTGTTTTGCGCAAACCATGCTGTGTTCATCGTGCGGTCAACCGACTGCAGAACGAAACGAAACGGCGTGTTGTAACCGCCGGCTTGCCCGCTGTAGGCTTGATTTAAAACGGCAATCTGGTTGTTAATCATCGCTTGCGTGATGTCGCCGTTGGCGACGCCTTCGCCGCGATTGATAACGTGCCAGCGAACGTTAATCGTAATCGAACCGGGCTGACGCATTCCTTCTTCGCCATATTCGGCAACGCCTGCGGCGTCCATAATTATCCGGCTTGCCTTAACTATTTCGAGCTGATCATAAACGTTCATGCTCTGGGCTTCCGACGGCTCTTTAGTGCGGCAGCGCGCGCCGCTTTCGATAAATTCCTGTTTGCTTTCAAACGCTCGACCGTTGACGACGAAAGGCTCGGCTTGCTCGGAAACGTCGGATTTGCCCGGTGGAGAATCGGTTTTTTGAGCGGAAATCGAATTGATTCCGAAATTTGAAATTAGAATGGCGGCAAGAAAGGCGATCAGATTTCTTTTCATTTTTCCTCTAAAATTGCGTAAATGAGTTGGTGTTTAAAGTCGAAAGCCGCAAAGACTTTCGCCGGGAAATGTTTTTAATCGGTCGAGACGCCGATCAATTTGCTAAATTACGATAATTTTAATTGTTAGCTAAAATTTGTCGGCTCGTCAATTAAAGATGTCATTTCTTAACAAAACTTTGCAAACTATTTTTCGCTGTGCCGAATAAATTTCTCGTGTTTCAAAACGAGTTGCCTTTCCGAAACCTCACCCGCTTGTTCGCTCAAAAAACTGTTGTACTCGACGGATTTGTTTCGCGGGATGCTTAAGGTTTGCCAATCACCGGCGCGTAAATGCTTAGCGAGAAAAACGATCTGCCCGACGTGATAAGCAGTGTGTGCGATTGAGCGGTTAATCGCTTCGACAACTGTATGGTTTTCGCCTCGGATTTTCACTGTTTTTCCCAAGTCAGCCGGCTGCAAACCTTCCATTGTCGAAAGCGCGGCTTGCCAGCCCGCTTCCCAAAATTCAATCAGAGACTCGCGCGTATCGGTTTCAAATGCGATAAACTCCGAATCGCGGTCGCGGTCTGGTTTCTCGCCGTCGGCGGTTAAAAACTCTGTCCAGCGCGAGCGCAAGTTTCCCGCAATATGCTTGGCGGTTGTCGCAATCGAGTTTGATTCCTCGTCCAAAGCCCGAAAAAATTCTTCATCGGTAACTTGAGCGAAGGATTTTTCCGCCAGCCTTTTGTAATTTTGAAAATTTCCGAGGGCGTCACGCAAATAATTATCTTCAAACATACTTTTAAGTGCCGAACTGCTTGAAAACCACGCCAAAAGCCAAAATCAAGCTCAAAGCGCCAAACCACAATAACAAACCGGACAAAAACAAAAGCACGCGCGAGATTTTGAACAAAAAATCGCGCGCGTCTTTTTCGTTTTCGGTTTGCTGGTGAATTTCGTCGGTTTCCGCGCCGAACAGATAAAGCCAAAAACCGTCAAAAAAACCGCGCCGCGAATGCGGAATCAGATGCGAGACGTTTTCCATTGTCGGCGGGGTCGCTTTTTCGCGCAAACGCAGGTATTTCAGATGATAAGCGTTTCCATCGGCAGCAAAATAGCGCTGCAAAAGAGCGATTCCGGCGCTAAATGCGAAAAGATAAAACGACGCGAAAATGTAAAACCGAAAATCGGAATTGGCGAGCGTTTTTTTTGCAAGTCCGAACGCTTCCGGCGCTTTGTCCGACGCGCCGAACAAAAAATTTAACAGCAAAAATCCCACCGCCGCGATTCCGATTGAAGCCAGACGCAAAATCTCCCCCGCAAATTTCTGCCGCCGATCGTTAATTGCCAAATCCTGTTCAAAAGCCTGTTCGGGAGTTTGAACAGCACGAGCGGATTGGTTTATCGCGCCTGCCGAAATCTGCGGCTGTTTGACGGAATCAACAACTGGAGTCGAAACCGGCTCGACCGAAATGGGAGGAAGATTTACATTTTCGACGCTTCTTTCTTCGGTCGGAGTGCGGTCGTTTAAAAGGGAGAATTCGTTCATTTTTCGGGAATTTGCCTGTTTTGCTTTGTTAGAAGTTTAAAACAACTTCGTTAAAATATCACATTTGAAATTTCTAAAAAAAGAAGCGAGGCGTTTATTAACTCTAAATTTTATTGTTCCGATTTTTCGCACCTACTCGCTCTTGCTTTACTACATTAACGAGGATCAGCGGCAATTGATATTGCTAAAAACTTTGAAAAATATTTCATAGATTTGAATTTGCTGGCAACTTATTGCAGATAAACAGAATCTTCTGCTTCGTAACTTTGGCAATCCTGCTTTTCCAAATTTAAACCCTTAGAAATTAATAATTTGTTTTTAGCTGCATTATTTTGCAGTTTTTAAGAGATTCGAATAAGTATTACCTTTACTGCTCGGTAAAATCTCTGCCTCAATTGCAGGTTTGTATTCAATTAGCCTCTTTTTTCGAGAGATAACCACAACAATTTTTGATGACGGGCTGCAACTTCTCAGCTTATCAATAAAAATTTTCACCAATTTAAGGAGCCTGAATAATGTCTGTTTTTTCGTCTAAAATTTCATCTAAGTGTATAACTTTTCTATTTTTACTAGCTTTTGCAGTTACCGGAAATACTTTTGCCCAGAATGACAACGCCTCCGAAAGAGGTCTTGCTCGCGGGCAGGCGGCAATCAACAAATTAGGAAATCGTTTACCCGCAGTTGCCTCAAAACATGGTAAATCAGCAAACGAGCTGCGCCGTTTGTTTTTAGAGGACCTGACTCTTCACGTTGATGATGCGGATATGCTGCTTTATGTTGATGAGACTCAAGAGGTGCAGAGTTTAACCGGCGAAACGCCGGTCGTTTCGGCGGCTCCGTTTCCATATACGCAAACATTTCAATTGCACAGCCGCCCCGGTTCAAATCGCGTTATCTTTCTTGATTTTGACGGGCACGTTACATCCAACACAGCTTGGAATACCAGTTACACAAACGGACAGCCGATTAATTCCGCGCCTTTCAGTATTGATGCTGATCCAACCACTTTTAACCAGCAGGAGCAGGATGCCATTCAATATATCTGGCAGAGAATAGCGGAAGATTACGCGCCGTTCGACGTTGATATTACAACGCAAGACCCCGGCGACGCAGCTATTTTTCGCAGCACTTCTTCGGATTTGCAATACGGAACGCGCGCCGTTATCAGCCCTACGAATTTTACCGGTCAGAGCATCGGCGGAATTGCATACGTCGGTGTTTTCAATTATGTCGGCACAAATTACAAACCGGCTTTCGTGATGACTTCCGGTCTCGGAAACAATGAAAAGAATATCGCCGAAGCCGCTTCTCACGAAGTCGGGCACAACTTGAACTTGAATCACGATGGAACCGCCACACAAGGATATTACGCCGGGCACGGAGATTGGGCGCCGATTATGGGCGTCGGTTATTACGAGAGCGTTACGCAATGGAGCAAAGGCGAATATCCGGGCGCAAATAACCTTCAGGACGATCTGGCGGTGATGCAAACTTACGGTATCGCCCTGATTGCAGACGATCACGGAAATACAAATGCCGCCTCTACCGTTTTAAGCGGCACGGCTATTAATACGTCCGGCTTGATTACGACCAGAACCGACGTTGATGTTTTCAAGTTTTCGACCGGCAGCGGAAATGTCACAATCAATTTGAATCCCGCGCCGCTCGGCGCAAATCTCGATATTCAGGCAAAGATTTCCGACGCAAACGGTAATGTTCTCGCGACTTCCAATCCGGCGGGCTTGGCGGCGAGCTTTAATCAATTTCTCTCGGCTGGCGTTTATTACCTGACGATTGACGGAGTCGGAGCGGGCGATTTGATAACCGGCTATTCGGATTATGCGAGTATCGGTCAATACAGCATTACCGGCACGCTCGTCGAGAGCAGCACCGAACCGCAACCGCCGGTTGCCGTTATATCATCATCTCCAAATTCAAATCCGCTAACGGTTAATTTCTCAAGCAGCAATTCTTCGGACCCTGACGGCACAATTGCCGGTTACGCCTGGGATTTCGGCGACGGAACGACTTCAGCCGAAGCGAATCCGGTTAAAACTTACGGTTCAGCCGGAACATATACGGTAACTTTAACGGTTACGGATAATAGCGGTTTGACCGGCTCAACCAGCGCCGCTGTTACCGTCCAACAAAATCAACCCGCTGAGATTTTTGTAAACAGCATAACAATGTCTCTGATAAAGAGCGGACGCAACACATCAGCCCAAGCCGTGATAACTGTTTACGATAACAATGGCGCGCCTCGCTCCGGCGTTACGGTTTCAGGCAGATGGAGCGGTCTGACGACAGGAAATGTTACCGGAACGACTAGCTCGAACGGTCAAGTCGTATTTACTTCAAGCAGTACAAAAAACAGAGGTACATTTACTTTTACCGTTACGAACCTTTCAGCTTCGGGTTATACATATAATTCGACTCTGAATAAAGAAACGAGCGATTCTATTAGCAATTAAAATAGAATAATCTCAACAAGAAAAAAGGCTGTCCGCGCATAATCGGACAGCCTTTTTTCTTTGGATTCCAAAGAGCTTCAAATCTTCAATTCCGTTGAAAGCCTTTCCCGTGAAATGGTTTCCTGCTCTCCCGTCTCCAAATATTTGATTGTCACTGCATTATTCGCGCGCTCGTCATCACCCAAAATCGCCACCGCCGAAACTCCGATTGAGGAAGCATATTTAAACTGCTTTCCGAGTTTGTCTGCTTCGGGATAAACCACAACGCACAAACCCTGTGCGCGCAAATCGTTTGCCAGTTCGAGCGAATCGGCAATCGTTTCTTCGTTCCAAATTGTTACCAAAACATCAGCGGGCTTTGCCTTTAACAATCCCTTTTCTTCCAACTCCTGAAACATTCCGCGTTCGTCCATCACGACGAGAATGCGTTCGAGTCCGAGCGAAAAACCGCAAGCCGGAATTTCTTCTTTCCCAAACATTCCAATCAAACCATCATAACGCCCGCCGCCGCCAAGACTTCCGGCTAAATCCGGCACGTTAATTTCAAAAATTGCTCCTGTGTAATAAGACAACCCGCGCACTAAACTTGGATCAATTTTGATTTGATTTCGATAAGCAAAATTTTCCGAAAATGAAATTATCATCTGCAAGTCTGTAATTGCTTTGCGAGCATTCAGCTTTCCTTCATTTTCGCTTGAAAAATCTTTAAAGCTAGAATAAAGAAGATTGAGATGTTCATTGTTGGCTGTAAAATTATCGTTTGAAAATGTATGCAATCCAAGTTTATCGCTATTCAAAGATAAATATTTTCTATCCAACATTCTGCGGAAAATAACATTGATATTATTTTCGGCGAGACCAAGATTTTGTAATTCATTTTTTACGCCATCATCACCAATTTTGTCGAGTTTATCAATCATCGTTAAAACAATCGGGCGTTTTTCTTTTTCAATCATTGCCGCATCCATAATTGCGTCCAGCAAAAGCCGGTGATTAATGCGAATCGTAAAATTATTGAATCTTAATCTCTGCAAAACTTCACAAACAGCCGAAATTAATTCGGCTTCAACAATCATTGATTTTGAACCGATAGCATCAACATCACATTGATAAAATTCTCTAAATCGTCCGCGCGCCGGACGGTCAGCGCGCCAGACGGGTTGGATTTGGTAGCGTTTGAAAAATTTCGGCAGTTCGTTTTTGTAATTGGCGACGACGCGGGCGAGCGGGACGGTTAAATCGTAGCGCAGAGCCAGATCGGCTTCGCCTGATTTTTCGCCTTCGCCGCGTTTGAGGATTTTAAAAATTAGCTGATTGCCTTCTTCGCCGTATTTCCCCAAAAGCGTTTCGAGGTTTTCGACCGCAGGAGTTTCGAGCGGCTCGAAGCCGTATTTTTGGTAAACGTCTTTGATAATTCCGATAACGTATTCGCGCCGCCGAACATCTGCGGGCAAAAAGTCGCGCATCCCGCGCGCCGGATTCGTGTTCTGCTGTGCCATAGTTCAGGTTCAAGGTTCCAAGTTCAAGGTTCAAGGTTAAAAATATACAACTTTGAACCTTGAACTTGGAACCTTGAACCGTTTGAAAAGAACTATTTGAAAATCGAATAGCCGAGATAAATCGAGTTGGCGTTATAGCCGACGTTATAGACTTTTTCGGTTACATTGCCGTTTGAGATGTGGAAATAGCGGTAACCGATTGTCCAGGCGCGGTCAGGCGAAGAGTGAATCATAACGCCGCCGCCGAAATCTCCCGTCAGATTAAAGCGCCGGGTTTCGGGAATCGGCATCGCGTGGTTGTACATCACGATTCCGGCTCCGGCTTGCGCAAACGGTTTGACGCGCTTGTTTGCGCGGAAAAGAAAGCGAAAATTTGCGGGCGTAATGCCGACGCCGTAGGTCGTGGTGCGAATTGTCCGCTCGACGCCGGGCGTTGTTTGTTCGGAAACATAAGCCGGATTTCGGATTTCATTCCGAAACGCGACTGTCAGCGGCATAAAACCTAACAAATACGAATACGACACATTTCCTTTAGTGCCGATCACGCGACCGAGCCGGAAATTGGCAAACGCCATTTTGCGGTGGCTCGTGTCAAATTCTTCCGGTCCGGCGAAATGCGAAGGTTTCCACGGCGCGACGCCCGGCTCGAACAGATATTCTTTCGTTCCGCGCGTCAATCTGTACTTTGAATCTTCCGGTTTTAAATCGGTTTTATCGCTTGTCGGTTCGTCGCTGCCGGATGTCTCTTGCGCCGAAACTTGAATGGCTGTGAGACAAAAAATTAAAAACAAAACGAAGCTCAGGGAAACTGTCTTAATCATTCTTTCCGATTACTCAATTAAAATTTGGGAGAATTATAAAAATATCGAACGCAAACCGTACAAGCAAGCGTTCGTTTCCCGGCTTAAGAAAATTTTATGCCAAAACATTACGAGCGATAATGCTTGCTCAATTCAACATAATTCTGCCAAAAACGCGCCAAATCTTTAACTTCTACTTCGCTTAATTCTCTTTTGACCCGCGCCGGGCTGCCCATCACGAGCGAGCGCGGCGGAATTTCGGTGTTCGGCGTAACGAGACTTCCGGCAGCGACGAGCGAGTTTCTGCCGACTCGCGCGCCGTCCAAAACAATCGCGCCGATTCCAATCAAACTGCCGGTTTCGATATAACAGCCGTGCAACGTCACGCGATGTCCGAGCGTTATTTCGTCTTCCAAAACCGTGTCGTGCGTTTTAGACGTTACGTGAATTACTGAAGCGTCCTGAATATTCGTGCGCGCGCCGATGCGAATCGAATTCACGTCGGCGCGCAAAACCGAGCCGTACCAGACGCTCGACTGCTCCCCAATTTCCACATCGCCGATAATGACGGCGTTTTCCGCAATGAATGCTGACTCGTGAATTCGCGGTTCGACGCCGCGAAAAGATTTGATTAAAGCCATATAAAAAGCGTGACGGACAGAATATCGGCGCTGCGCCTGATTTTCAATGTTTTACTTTTCAAATCATCCTGAATATTCTGAATGACGGATTTAAATTTTCTGTCAAAGGATAATTGTAAAATGTCTTACACGCCAAAAATTTTAGCGTTTGCGGGCAGTCTGCGCCGCGATTCATTGAATAAAAAAGTCGTCCGCGTCGCCGCCGAAGGCGCGACGCGCGCCGGTGCGGAAGTCACATTGATTGATTTGAGAGATTTTCCGATGCCGATTTATGACGCCGACCAGCACGAAGCCGAAGGTTTTTCCGAACACGCCAATCGTTTTCAACAGCTTCTGCTCGCTCACGACGGGCTTTTGATTTCGTCGCCCGAATACAACGGCTCTTTGCCGGGCGGGATGAAAAATGCGATTGACTGGGCTTCGCGCGCAAACGGCGAAGTAAAGCTCGGCGCGGCTTTCAAAGGCAAAGTCGGCGGAATTATGACCGCTTCGCCCGGCAGCTTTGGCGGTTTGCGCTGTCTCGGACATCTGCGTTCGGTGCTTTCGATTTTGCTCGTTCACGTTTTGCCCGAAGAATTCGCCGTCACTTTCGCGGGTGAAGCCTTTGACGACGCCGGCAATTTTAAAGACGCGAAAATGCAGCATCTGATCGAAAGACACGGCGCGAATGTTGCCGAAACTATTAGAAAATTAAAAGCCAATAATTAAAGCAAAAGCGTTTGTATGAAAAGCGATAATTTATCAGGAGCGGTATTAAATTCGCATGTTTTGTCCATTGTGCAGGGCGGCGGTCATTTTACCATTGGCAGAATGGAGAAAAGATTAACTCCAATCGGTTGGGCTGTTCTGATTATTCTGATTATTTTTGCATTCTTTTTAATTATTCGCCTCGTTCGATTTCTCGCAAAAAATAAAACGTTAAAATGATTGATTTACGCAGCGATACAGTAACAAAACCGACTCCGGCGATGCGTCGCGCGATGGCGGAAGCCGAAGTCGGCGACGACGTTTACGGCGAAGACCCGACCGTTAATAGGCTTCAGGAACTGGCGGCTGAGATTTTTGAGAAAGAAGCCGCGCTGTTTGTCCCGACCGGCTCGATGGGCAATCAGATTTGCGTCAAGCTGCATACAAAACCCGGTCAGGAAGTCGTTATCGAGGAGCGTGGGCATATTTTTAATTACGAAATGGCGGCGATGGCGGCGGTTTCCGGCACTCTGGCGCGCCCGGTCAAATCTGCTGACGGCAGCGGAATTTTGAATTGGGAGGAAATCGAAGGCGCGATTCACGCCAACGATGCGGCTTATTACGTCGCCAAGACCGGATTGATTGCGCTCGAAAACTCGCACAATCTGGCGGGCGGAACAGTGATGAGCGCCGAGCGGACAAACGAGATTTGCGAAAAAGCGCATAAAATCAATTTGCCGGTTCATCTTGACGGCGCGAGGATTTTTAATGCTGCGGTCGCGCAAAACGAAACGGTTGCGGCTTTGTCCCGTCCGTGCGATTCAATTCAGTTTTGTTTGTCGAAAGGTTTGGGCGCTCCCGTAGGTTCGATGATTTTGGGGACGCGCGCATTTATCAACGAAGCCAAAGCGTGGCGCAAACTTTTGGGCGGCGGAATGCGGCAAGTCGGCGTTATTGCGGCTGCTGGGTTAGTCGCGCTCGAAGAATCGCCGAAACGCCTGCACGAAGATCACGAAAACGCTCGCCGTTTGGCGACGGGAATCGCCGAATTGCACGGAGTTAAAATTGATGCGGAACGAGTTGTGACAAATATCGTGATTTTCGATGTCGCCGAAACCGGGCAAACTTCGCAGGCGATTTGCGAGCAGTTAAAAGCGGGCGGCGTGCTGGCTTCGGGTTTCGGCAATTCAATCCGAATGGTGACGCATTTTGATGTTTCCCGCAAAGACGTTGAAACTGCTCTCGGCGTTCTGCGGGCGGTTATTGAAAGTTAATTTTATGAGCAAACAAGCACAAGCCGAATTGATTTTAAAATTGTACGAGCTTCGCACCGATGAAAAATTGCGAGCCGCGCGGCATTGGTATTCGACCGAGTTTAATCCGCAATCGGCGCGCGAAATCGCAATGCTGATGGCGAGCGGAAATCGCAGCAGCGCCGATTATCGAATGGTTACGACTTACTGGGAAATGGCTTGCGCGTTTGTTTTGTTTGAAGCGATTGATGAAAGCTTTTTTCACCGGACGCAAACCGAATATCTCGCGGTTTTCGCTAAACTTGAACCGTTTATCGGAGAATTGCGGCAGCTTTTCGGCGAGCCGAATTATTTGGAGAGCCTGGAAAAAGTTGCGCGCAGCGCGCCGAACGCCGAGGAGTATTTTGTCAAAATTCGCGGTTTGATGAACCGCTGGGCGGAAGCCGAAAAAAGTGAAAAATGATAATTGCGATTGACGGACCTTCCGGCGCGGGCAAATCAACGCTCGGCAAACGGTTGGCGAAAGAACTGGGCTTGCTTTATCTCGATACGGGCGCGATGTACCGCGCCGTCGCGCTCGCCGTTTTGGAAGCCGGCGCGCGAGCCGACGATGAAGAAAAAGCGGTAAAAATTGCCGGAAACTCAAAGATAGAGCTTTCGGGCGAGCCGGAACATTTACACGTTTGGCTCAACGGGCGCGATGTTTCCGGTTTGATTCGGACGGCAGAGGTTTCGCAGGCGGCTTCGATTGTTTCGGCGATTCCCGCAGTGCGGCGAATTCTGGTCGAAAAACAAAGATTGTTGGGAAAACGCGGCGCGGGCTGCGTTTTAGAAGGGCGCGACATCGGCACGGTCGTTTTTCCCGACGCCGACATTAAGTTTTTTATTACGGCAAAGCTCGAAGCCAGAACGCGCCGCCGTTTTGAAGAACTCCTGCAAAAAGGCGAGCAAACGACTTTTGAACACACGCTCGCCGAAATCAATCAACGGGACGAACGCGACGCCACGCGAACCGATTCGCCGCTCATTGTCGCCGAAAATGCGGTTGAGATTGATTCGACCGAGATGTCTTTGGACGAAGTTTTTGAACAAATGCTAAAACTAGCGCGTGAAAAGACGCAGCGAGGCAAAGCCGGATGAGATTTTAAAGTTTCCAGCCACTTAAACTTGAAACACGTTATTAAGCTCGCCAATAAAACAGCTTGCGCAATGTGAAAAACGGCTTGCGCAGGATGCAAGACGGTTTGCGCATCGTGTAAAACGATTTGCGCGGTGTGTAAAGTTATCTGCGCAGCGTGCAGAGCGGCTTGCGCGGTGTGTAAGACGACTTGCGCGGCGTGCATTGTCATTTGCGCAAGTGAATTTTGATTTGCGCACGATGTAAAGTCGTTTGCGCAGTGTGTGAAGTCATTTGCGCGAGCGAAATGTTCGCTGCGCGAGTAAAAAGTCGTCCGCGCCGTTAATGTTCTTTGGCGACAGGCGGTTTCTTTCTGAGCAGAAAAACTAGCGGCAAGACCAGAATGTAAAGAATGAGATAAAGCCCTATGGCATCGAGAATCGCGTTCATCGTGGCTTGTTTGACGAGTTGATTCCAAATCATGCCCTGCGCCGCGCCCGCCGCTTCGAGCGCGTTTAAACCGTGTTCCTGAAAATATTGCGCCAGATTTTTCGTTTTTTCGACAAAGTTTTGATTGAAAACGCTCGCGTGATTGCCCAGATTATTGATGTGAACCTGCGTTTGCACGGCGATGACGGTCGAAGTCATTGCGACGCCCATACTCGAACCCATATTTCGCGCCAGATTGAGCAGAGCCGACGCCGAGTTGTTTTTCTCAGGCGGCAAACCGCGATAAGCGGCGGTGTTGATTGTCACAGCCAGAAACGAAAGACTAAAAAGCTGGAGAGCGCGCGCAAGCGCCAAATCGTAATAACCGACATTTAAATTAAACGAGCCTAAATGCCAAACTGCTCCCATTGAAGCCAGCAGCCCGAAAAAGATGATTTTCCGTATCTCGATCTTATCCGATAAAAACCCGACAATCTGGATTCCGATTATTTGCAAAATTGTGCCCGGAATCGAAATCGTTCCGGCGTCGGTCGCAGTGTAACCGAGCAGGTTTTGCGTCAAAAACGGCATCATATAGCTCGATCCGGTCAAGACAAAGCTAACTATAAAAATCAGAATAACCGCGCCCGTAAACCCGCGATTTTTGAACATCGCCACGTCAACCGCCGGTTGTTTCTGGTAAAGCTCCCAGGTAACTCCGATCAGCAAAGCGAAAAAAGCGGTGATTGCCAGAAGCAGAATAAAATCCGAATCAAACCAGCTTTCTTTCGGTCCGTTTTCGAGCAGCAATTCAAACGCGGCGATTCCCCCGATAAACAAACCGATGCCCAGCCAGTCAATCTTTTTGCCGGCTTTGCGAAATTTCTCGCGCGCTTCCTCGGCGCGTTTCGTTTCGTAAACGAACAGCCACGTTAAAAGAAGCGAAAGAATCCCGACCGGCAAATTGATAAAGAAAATCCAGCGCCAGCCGAAATTATCCGTAATAAATCCGCCGACTGTCGGACCCAAAACCGGACCGATGGCGATTGCCGTTCCGTAAATCGAAAACGCTCGCCCTAATTTATTCGGCGGCGTGATGTCGGCGATAATCGCCTGCTCGCTCGGCGCGAGTCCTGCGCCGCAAACGCCCTGCAAAATCCGAAAGACGATGAGCTGATTAAAATCCGCCGCCAAACCGCACATCACCGACGAGAGGGTAAACAAAAAGGCGCAAGCCATATAATAATTCTTGCGCCCGAAATAAGTGGCGAGCCAGCCCGTAATCGGCAAAATCGCCGCCGTAGCGATCAGATAAGAAGCGATTGCCCAAAACGCTTCGTCAGGCGAAACGGACAAGTCTCCGGCGATTTTCGGCAAAGAGACGTTGACGATGGACGAATCCAAAACCTGCATAAACGTCGCCAACGTCAAGATAAAAATCGAAAAATAAGGATTTATCGGCGGCGCGGTTTGGTCTTCGTTCAAGTCGCTTTTTGCTGAAGAATCGGCGCTCATTTCTTTGAACTTAAAAAAGTCAGTTTAAAACAAAAATTCCTTTGCGTCTGTTCGCGAAAACCTTTGCGCCCTTTGCGGTTTAATTTTCTATTTTTAACCGCAAAGGGCGCAAAGGTTAAACGCAAAGGGCGCGAAGAATTATTTTTTTTCTACTCGAATTATTTGGTGTGAACTTTCGGGACGACCGACATTCCCGGCACGAGCAAATATTTGCTCGTATCGGGCGGCGTCTCGAAAACGATTTTGACCGGAATTCTTTGGACGACTTTGACGAAATTTCCGCTCGCGTTTTCCGCCGGGAGAATCGAGAAGCGCGAGCCGGTTCCGGCTTGAAAACTGTCCACGCGCCCGTGAAAAACGGCGCTCGGATAAGCGTCAACGTAAATATCCACTTTTTGCCCGGCTTTTAATCGTTCGATTTGCGTTTCTTTGAAATTGGCGACAACCCAAAGCTCTGACTGCGTGATCGCCATTAAAGTCTGGTCGGGCTGGACAAGCTGACCGTCCTGCACCGAACGATGAACGACATAACCGTCCTGCGGCGCGTAAATTTTCGTGTAGCCGAGTTCAACCTCGGCTTGGTTAACGGCGGCTTGCGCCTGAGCGGCTTCGGCTTCGGCGGCGGAAATGTCCGTTTCGTCAACCGCGATTTTTTCGGGCAGAGCTTTGGCTTCCATAAGCCGTCCCGCCGATTCGTCCGCTTGCGAGGAAACGAGATTGATTTGGGCTTGCGACTGCCGAAAATCGTTTTCGGCGGCGGCGATTCCGATGCGCGCTTCTTCCATCCGCGAACGCTCGACTTCAACCGAACGGCGCAGCGCTTCGAGTCTCGAAGCGGCAATGTCAACCTGTTTTTCAGCCGAAGTCAGCTCGCCCTGCGCCACGTTTAATTCTTTGTTCGATTGTTCGAGCTTTTGCTTGGAAACGTCTCCGGCGTCGAAAAGCTGGCGGTCGCGGTCGTGTTCGATACGTGCGACTTCCAATTTGTTTTGCGCGACGGGAACAAGCGCCTTGGCTTGCGCGAGCGCGGCTTCGGCTGCCGGAATCTGCGCCTGCATTTGCCGGAAATTGGCTTCAGCGGTTTTCGCAGCGGTTTGCGCCCGTTCAATCCCGTTTTGTTTTGAATCCGAAGCGAGCCGGGTTTGCTCGATGTTACTGCGCGCGGCTTCGAGATTAAATCCGGCTTGTTTCAAACCCGCCTGGCTGGTTTTGCGTGTAAAAGCGACGTTTGCCTGCGCTTTCGCGCGGGCGGCAAAAGCCGTTTGCAGACGCGCGCGGGCTTGTTCGAGCTTGGCTTCCTGCTCCTGCGCTTCAAACTCGACGAGCAAATCGCCTTTTTTGACGAGCTGGTTTTCTTTGACGTGAATCCGCGAAACGTGCGCGGAAATTTTTGGGCTGATGACCGAAACAAAACCTTCGACAATTGCGTCGTCGGTCGTCACAAATTGGCGCGCGTAAATCCACCACGCCGTGCCGACCACGGTCGTGAGCAAAATTATTCCTGCGACGACATAAATCGGAACGCGCGAGCGCGGCTTTTCGGTTTCTTTTTCCGGTTCAATTGTCTCTTCCGGCTCTTCCGGCGCAACGGCGCTCGATTCCGCGTGTTTGCCGTTTTCCGACGAGACAATTTTGTCGTTTTTGACTAAATCCTTTTCAACTGTGGACATAACTTTGCAAGGAAATGAAGGTTAGAGTCGCGCAAAATTGTATTTTAAATTGCGCTAAGAAGCAAATCTTTTTGCCCGAAAACAAGGAAACTTGATTTGCTAAATATAATCCGGTTGACGAAAAACTGCGCCCGCGTGTTACAATTTTCACTGTTTGCGCTCCCGTAGCTCAGTCGGATAGAGCAACAGCCTTTAAATAGGAGCCTGTGCGGAGAACAAGTAATTCGTACAGTGGAGGGTGCTGTATCGGTGAATATCTAAGGGAATTTTAAAAAATTCCTATGACAACACCGAGGGAACTTGGCGAAATCATTTTTCGTCGAGACGCCGTAGAGACTAAACGCATCCAGGCTGAAATGCCTAAGATATAGTCCAGACTACAACTTGCTTTCGCGAGAAAGCAGGGCTGGGGAAATCCAGAGTGGTAAGCTAAGCTGTGGGTCGCACGTTCGAGTCGTGCCGGGGGCGTTCTTTTCAAATACGAATTGCGGATTTCCGAATGCGGATTGTATAATCTTTTTACTGAAAATTTCGGTTAAATTTTATCTGATTTTTTGAAATCCGAAATTGTTTGTGGCGGCTATAGTTCAGCGGTTAGAGCGCTTGATTGTGGTTCAAGATGTCGTGGGTTCGAATCCCACTAGCCGCCCTTTACTTTCTCATCATTTTTCTCATTTCCCTTTTAATCAGAATTTTTATCAAGGTTTTATGAAATTTACGCGCATCGTGTCTTTTTTGGCGGTTTTGCTGGCACTGTTTGGCATGAACGATTCGGCAAACGCAGGAGCGGCGAAAAAATACGTTGAAGGCGAATTGCTGGTGAAATATCAAAACGGCTTGGCATCGGCGGACAGCTTGTTTGCCAACACGCTTTCCGGCGCGACCGTCGTCCAAGCTTTTCCAGACCTCGGCTGGCAGCTCGTCAAGCTGCCCGCAGGTGTTACAGTCGAACAGGCTTTGTCGCAATATTCGAACCTCGCCGGAGTTGAAGAGGCTCAGCCGAATTACATTTACAATCTCACAGCAAATCCGAACGATGCGCAGTTTTCCCAGCTTTACGGGATGGCGAAAATCAACGCTCCCGCCGCTTGGGAGAGGACTACCGGAAGTCCAAACGTCGTGGTTGCGATTATTGACACCGGCATCCGCTACACGCACGAAGATTTAGCCGCGAATATGTGGAAAAACGCGGGCGAGATTGCCGGAAACGGCGTGGATGACGACGCGAACGGTTTTGTTGACGACGTTTACGGCTGGGATTTCTTTTACAACGATTCAGACCCGTGGGACGAAAACAGTCACGGCACGCACGTCGCGGGAACGGTCGGCGCGGTCGGCAATAACGCAGTCGGAGTTGTCGGAGTAAATTGGAACGTACGTTTGATGGCGATCAAGATTTACAACAACACCGGTTTCGGCTCGACTTCGGCGATGCTCGTCAATGCTTATAATTACGTGCGGATGATGAAAACGCGCGGCGTCAATATTCGCGTCACGAGCAATTCTTACGGCGGCTGCGACGAGGCTTGCGGTTACGATCAGGCGACAAAAGACGCGATTGACAGGCTCGGCGAGTCGGACGTGCTGAATGTTTTCGCCGCCGGAAACGACGGGCGCAACGTCGAAACAACACCTTTTTATCCGGCAAGCTATACCAGCCCGCAAATTCTGTCCGTTGCGGCTTCCGACCAAAACGATAATAGAGGCAGTTTTTCCAATTTCGGCGCGACGAGCGTAGATGTCGCCGCTCCCGGCGTCAATATTCTCAGCACGGTCAACGCGAGCAATTCCGCTTACGCGACTTTTACCGGAACTTCGATGGCTGCTCCGCACGTTTCCGGCGCGGCGGCGCTGCTCGCGGCGGCAAATCCGTCGCTTTCCGCCGCTTCGCTTAAAGCTAGCTTGATGAATTCGGTTGATGTTTTGCCGCAATGGAACGGAGTCGTCAAAACCGGCGGCAGAATAAACGCGGCGCGCGCCATTCAACAGCCGACCGTCTGCAATTTTAATTTGATTGTGCCTATACCTTTGGCTGCAACGGAACGAACTTACGGCAATAACGGCGGAACGGGCAGTTTGGCAGTTAAGGCACCGGCAAACTGTGATTTTTCCGCCGTTAGCCAAGTGGATTGGATTACCGTCACAAGTGGTCAAACCGGAAGCGGAGATGCGTTTGTGAGCTTTTCCGTCGCACCTCTTTCGGGGGACAAAGCACGAACCGGTTCAATTCGTATCGCCGGGCAAAATCTTATTATTAATCAAATTACGGGTCCTATTAATCATGCCCCTCCCGCAACAGTTCTGGATTTTGACGGTGATGGGCGGACGGATTATTCCGTCGTTCAAAACTCCGGCGGCTCGCTGATTTGGCATATTATGAGCATCTACGGACGCTATAACAACGTTAATTTCGGTTTATCCGCAGATGTTCCCGTTCCGGCGGATTATGACGGGGACGGCAAAACCGATGTTGCTGTTTGGCGCGAGGGCGCGCAATCTTATTTTTACGTTTTGAATAGCCGCGATAATACTTTTCAAGCTCTGCAATGGGGAACGAACGGCGACGCGCCGAACGTGACGCAGGATTTTGACGGCGATGATAAAGCGGATTTTGCCGTTACGCGGCGCTCGAACAATCAGATTTTCTGGTATATTCGACAAAGCAGCAACGGGAATTTGCGCGCCCAACAATTCGGTGTGGAAACGGACATTCCCGTGCGCGGCGATTTTGACAGTGACGGGCGAACAGATTTAGCCGTTTATCGTCCGACTTCCGGCAATCCGGCAAATTCATTTATCGTGTTAAATTCCCGCTCAAACACTCTAACCGTTTTCAATTTCGGTAAATCCGAAACAGACAAAATCGTTCCGGGAGATTATGACGGGGACGGGAAAACGGATTTCGCGGTTTTCCGCACGACGAACGGGACTTGGTATTTGCAGCAATCCATGGCGGGTTTTCGCGCCGTACAATTCGGCTTCGGCTCTGATCTGCCCGCGCCCGGCGATTATGACGGCGATGCGCGAACCGATGTAGCCGTTTGGAGACCAAACGCGGCGGCGAACGAATCGGCAATGTTTTACGTTTTGCCGAGCGCGGCATCGTCCGGTTTGACGGCTTTCGGATGGGGGCAAAACCAAATGCGCGTGCCGGCAAACATTTTGCAAGTCGGAAATTAGTTTGATTCTTTTTAAAAAGTTGGTTTTAAAAACAAACTTTTTGCCGTCTTATGGAGTCAAACGAATTGCGACTCTTGCTTTAAACCGAAATAACAAAAGGTGATTTAAGTTTTGCTCGGCGAGCAAATCAGATTCTCGGTTTGACATTTTGCGCTTGCAAGTTTTAACTTGCATTTCAGCCACTATTTTTCGCTTATCAAGTAATTTTATTAACAAAGGGATAACAGCTATGAAAAATTCTCCAAACCGGCACGGAACGTTCGTCAAAATGAGCGTTTTAGCTGTGCTTTCGTTATTTGTTTTAACCTCCTCACTCACAGCTCAGGTCAGCTTGCGCCGCGCTCTCGATTACGATGGCGACGGTAAAGCGGATGCGGCGGTTTTTCGCCCGTCAAATAACACCTGGTACATTCTAAAGTCGTCAGACCCCAGCAGCTTTATTGCCAGGCAGTTCGGCGTCAGCACGACCGATGTTTTCACGCCGGGCGACTATGACGGTGACGGCAAAGGCGATATTGCTGTTTGGCGTGATACGGACGGCACATTTTATTTCCTTCGCAGCAGCACAGATACTTTTGGCGCTGTGCAATGGGGAGCCACGGGCGACGAACCGGTAGCACGCAATTGGGACGGACCCGCAACGTCTGCGACCGAATTTGCGGTCGTTCGGCGCACCGGCAATTCGATGTTCTGGTATATCCGCGATGCGAACGGCAATTTTCGCGGCGAGCAATTCGGCATTGCCGCAGATTACATAGCTCCCGGCGATTACGACGGCGACGGAGTATTTGATATGGGCGTTCAGCGAATTACACCGAACAATGGTCAGGCGTCGTTTTATTACCTAACAACCAACAGTCGAACGTTTTTCGGCACTCAATGGGGCTTGAGCAATGATTTTGCGGTACCGGGCGATTATGACGGCGACGGAAAAACCGACATTGCGGTAGTCCGCGATACTGCCGGTACTCTTAATTGGTATATTCGCAGCAGCGGCGGCGGCGGAAACCAGCCGGGCGCTTTGTTGTCGTATGCTTGGGGCGTCAGTCTGGACGACCTGCTCGTTCAAAATGATTATGACGGCGACGGGAAAACCGACGTAGCCGTCTGGCGCGATTCGAACGGAACGTTTTACATTCGCAAAAGCAGTGATAATCAAATCCAGGGTATTAAATGGGGAACTTCCGGGGACTACCCGATTGCCAGCTACGACACGCACTAAAAACCTGCGTTTCAAAGTTTGACTTCCAAAGCAAACGCCAATAGAAAAGGAATCGGCAAATGTTTTAAAATCATTTGCCGATTCCTTTTTTGTTTCAATTTTTGTTTCAATGCCGCTCGAAGATTTAGTTAATCAATTTAACCGCCGGAAAATCGTCGTCATCGGCGACGCGGTTGCCGACCAGTTTTTATACGGCGCGATCAGCCGCGTTTCGCGCGAGGCTCCGGTTTTTATCCTCCGGCACGAGCAAACCGAAACCATTCCCGGCGGCGCGGCAAACGCGGCTCTCAACGTCGCAGCGCTCGGCGCAGGCTGCACATTGCTTGGCGTCGTCGGCACAGACGAAAATGGGCGGAAAATCGTTGAAAAGCTCGCCGTAAAAGGCGTTGAAACAAAGTTTTTGATTCAATCCGAAAATTGGCAAACGACGACGAAAATCCGCATTTTCGCCGGTCAGCCGCATGCGCCCAGGCAGCAGGTGATTCGAATTGATTACGAAAACGAAAACGCGCTCGCGGCGGAAATCCAAGCCGAAACGATTCGCAATCTTAGATGTGCGGTTGAAAGCGCCGATGCCGTTATCGTTTCGGATTACAATTACGGCGCGGCGTCAAAAACAATTGCCGAAGAATTGCGAAACATTGCTCTTGAAAAAAATATTCCCGTTTTTGTTGATTCGCGTTTTCGGCTGACGGATTTTGCCGGCGCAACCGCCGCGACGCCGAATGAGGATGAAGTTGAAGAAATCTGGCAGAAACAATTTAAAACCGTCTCCGAGCTTGAAACGGCGGCGGAAGAATTGCGCGCGAAATTAGAGCTTCAAGCCCTTCTGGTCACGCGCGGAAAAAACGGAATCATTTTGCTCGAAAACGAAAAAGAGCCGCAGCATTTTCCGATCGTCGGCTCGCAGGACGCGGTTGACGTGACCGGCGCGGGCGACACGGTGATGGCTGCGTTTGCGCTGGCGTCCGTTTCGGGCGCGAGCTTTGCGGAAGCCGCGATGCTGGCAAATCACGCGGGCGGACTCGCCGTGATGAAACGCGGAACCGCTACCGTCACGCAGAAGGAATTGTTAAACTCTATTTCGAGTTAATTTTAATCGAAAGATTCAGCTTTAAATTGTGAATGTCAATACCAAAACCGGCGCTCCGGTTCTCGACCGCAACCGTTTGATTGCGCGCGTCGCCATTGAGCGGCGGCGCGGCGCGCGGATTGTGCTGGCAAACGGCTGTTTCGATTTGCTGCACGTCGGTCACATTCGGTATCTCGAAGCGGCGCGCCGTTTAGGCGACATTCTGGTCGTCGGAATCAACTCGGACGAGCAGGTCAAAGGCTTGAAAGGCGAGAATCGCCCGTTGATGCCCGAAAACGAACGCGCGGAAATCGTGGCGGCGCTGCGTTTTGTTGATTTGGTCACGATTTTCGGCGAACCGACCGTCGCCGAATTGATTCGCGCGATTCGCCCCGACGTTCACGCCAAAGGAACGGATTATACCGAAGAAACCGTTCCCGAACGCGAAATCGTCCGCGAATACGGCGGGCGCACCGCGATTGTCGGCGATCCGAAAGATCATTCGACGACTGCGCTCATCGCGCTGGTGAATAGTGAATCGTAAATCGTGAATCGAATTTATCTCGTTTTGCAATTCACGTTTTACGATTCACTATTCACTAATGAAGATTTTAATTGTCAAACTCGGCAGCATCGGCGACATTGTTCACGCTTTGCCTGCTTTGGCTGCGATTCGACAGGCTTTGCCCGAAGCCGAAATTTCGTGGACGGTCGAAAAACGGGCGGCGGAAATTTTGCGTTTGAATCCTTTTTTGACGAATCTGATTGAAATTGACACGCGCGCTTTGCGCGGGCGCAAAACGACTTTTTCGGAGAAATACGAGCAGGCGCGCGAGCAGCTTGAAAGTTTAAGAACGGCAAAATACGACGTTGCGCTCGATTTTCAAGGTCTGCATAAATCAGCTTTGATCGCCAAGCTTTCCGGCGCGGCGCGGCGCATAGGTTTTGACAAAGCAGTTTTGCGCGAGCCGACAAGTCGTTTTTTGCTCACGGAAACAATTAAAATCCCGACAAGAACACACATCATTCGCAAGAATTTGTTTCTGGCGGAAAAGGCTCTCGAAATCAAAGCTCCGGCTGACTCGCGCGCGCTTGAGTTTCCGATTGGAACCGAAGAAAAACACGAACGCGAGGCTCTTGAAATTATTGAAAAAACCGGCGCGGATTTTGCGATTCTAAATCCCGGCGGCGGCTGGGCGACAAAACTTTGGAACGCCGCGCGTTTCGGCAGATTGGCGGATGAGATTTGGAAAAATTTCAATTTAAAATCAATCGTCACGTTCGGTCCCGGCGAGGAAAGTTTGGCTGAAACTGTTGTCGCAGGGGCAAAATCGAAACAGGCGTTTGCCGCCGATTTGTCGCTCAAAGGTTTTTATCAACTGGCGCGGCGCGCTAAAGTTTACGTCGGCGGCGATACGGGTCCGACGCATCTTGCAATCGCCGCCCGCGCGCCCGTAGTCGGTCTTTTCGGTCCGACCGAATGGTGGCGCAACGGTAGCCCGTTTGAACGTGACGTTTGCGTTGAGCGAAGCGACATCAATTGTCGCGCGGATTGTCACCGCCGAAGCTGTTCAAATTGGATTTGTCTGGACATCGAAGTCGAAGCGGTCTTGCGCGCGGTCGAGAAAAGATTAAAATTAGAAATCGTCTAGTATTCAAAGTTTTGTCAGTTGTAGGAAATAAATTTCAAAGGTGGCGCGTTCCGCTCGGTTTTTTGTTCGCGGCGATTTTTTTGGTTGCGGCTCGCCCCATCTGGCAGTCGCTCGTAATCGGCGGCGCGATTGCTTTGATTGGATTATTGATTCGCGCGTGGGCTTCCGGTCACATCCGCAAAAATGCGGTTTTGGCTGTTTCCGGTCCGTATGCTCACACGCGGAATCCGCTTTATTTGGGAAGTTTTTTGATTGGCTTGGGTTTTACCGTCGGCGGGGCAAGCTGGTGGACGGTGCTTCTCTTTGCGACTTGGTTTCTAGGTCTTTATTTGCCGGTGATGCGAAAAGAAGCGGCGGATTTGCGGCAGATTTTTGGCGTAGAATATGAAAAATACGCATCGGAAGTTCCCCTTTTTCTGCCGCGTCCGACAGCTTTTGCATCGGGAAAAGCATCGGACGTAAAGTTCGACCCGGAATTATATTTGCGTTACCGCGAATACAGAGCGGCGCTCGGATTGTTTGCGGCACTTGGATTGCTGGCTCTCAAAGCGACGCTGTTTTACTAAATTTTTACAGCTAGAGTGAATTGAAAATGTACATATTTGCCGTCGGCTCAAAACGGATTTTACTGTTTGTCGTCTTTCTCGCATTTGCCCCAGCAATTGCGGCGCAGTCAGCGGCTAATTCTGCGGTCACTGTTTCGCCCGCCGTCAAAAATGCCACATTAGAACCGTTCGCGGTCGGCGAAAATCTTACTTACGAAGCCAAATGGAGCAAATCTTTGCTGCGCGGGATTGACGTTGCCGATTTGAATTTTAAAATTATTAAAGCTCCCGACGGCGGAGGAAACAGATTGCTGTTTCAGGGCGAAGCCATTTCCAAAGGAACGCTGATGAAAATCGCGCGTTTCAGCTTTCTGCAAAAAATTGATTCGACGGTTGACGCCAGCAACTTCCGCATTCTGCATACAATTCGCCGCGACGAGCAAAAAGACCGCATCCGCGACGGCGAAGCGCAGTTTGATTACAAATCGAATAGAGTCGTTTACCGCGAAATTGACCCGAACAACCCGGAAAGAGCGCCGCGAACTATCACGTCGCCGCTCGAAACCGCAACTCACGACTTGCTCTCGGCAGTCTATTTTCTGCGCCGCCAGCCGCTCGCGGTTGGAAAAGATTTCGAGCTTTCGGTTTCCGATTCGGGCGTCGTTTATCAGATTCCGGTTAAAGTCGTCGCTCGCGAAGAGTTGAAAACCGTGCTCGGCAAAGTCTGGACGCTGAGAGTCGAACCGGAAGTTTTCGGGGACAGACGCCTCGTTCCCGGCGAAGGCAAAATGATTATCTGGTTTACCGACGATGCCCGGCATCTTCCCGTCCGCTCGCAAATCCAAGCTGACATCGGCAAAATAGAAATTAAATTAAAACAAGCCGAAGGTTTGGTCGCAGCTAAATAATTTAAAACGGATGAGCGCGGGCTTTTTTACGAGAAGCGCAGGCGAGGTCGCCTGCGCTTGTTTTTTACCCGAATTTTATTATCGCCTCATTTGCAACCTGCTAAAACAATCCGTAACATTATCATTTTAAAATATTAACTATCAAAACATTTGACTATCAAAATTATGAATGAAATAGAAGATTTAAAAGAGAGTATTAAAAATCAGGAAAATCCCACGATTTTGCCGCAAAGCGAGCCGGAAGCAGATGCGCCGGAAAGAGTGGAAGAATCGAGCGAGGAAACAACCGACACTACTGAAACCGAAGCTAAAGCCGAAAGCGGTTTGCTCGAAAGTCTGACGGCAATCGCCGATTCGGTTTTGGAAAAAATCGAACCCGTTATCGAGCCGGTCGAAGAAGCAATTAAAGAAAATATTGTCGAGCCGATTCTTGATGTCGTTGCGCCGGTTCACACCACTGACGAACCGCAGCCGGTTTCATCGGGTGAAAATTATAAATTTTACGACGCGGCGCAAACTTCCGTGCTGACAAAAACGCAGCCGTACGACGTTCAGGAAATTGACGAAGCGGAAATTGCCAAAACGCGCGAAATCAAAGAAAAAGTCGAAGAAACGATTGACGACGAAGAATTGCTCGATCCGCTCGGAATCGAGGCTTTGCCGCCGCTCCCGCAAATAAATCGCGCGCACCTTCAGGTTCAATCGCCGAATCGAATTTTTCTTTATTGGAGCTTGGCGGGAAATCCGTTTGCGACGCTGCAAAAAGCGTTTGGAAACCGCGCGACAAACTATAATCTGGTTATAAAATTCCGCAATCTATCGCAGGGCGGCGAGCAGCTTTTTCCGGTCGGACAACAAGGAAACTGGTGGTTTGACGCGCAGCCGAACGCGCGTTTTCAAGTTGACCTCGGACTTTTCGCCCAGAATCGCCCGTTTATTCGCCTGTTTTCGTCGAATGCGGTCGAGACGCCGCGCTCCGCGCCGAGTCCGCGCGCTGACACTGAAGCCGATTGGCAAGTTTCGCGCATCCAATTCGCCCGCGTGCTGGACGTTTCCGGCTACACGCACGACGCTTTGCCCGTAGTTTTCGGTTTCGGCGAAGACGGCGTATTTGACGAAATGGCGACTGTTGCGGTTTTAAACCAGCTCGCTTCAAACGCTCCGGTCGCGCCGGAAACTTTTGACGCGGCGGAAATGCGCGTCGCATTGTCGGCTCTGGCGGCGGGCGTTGAGTACGAAGTTTTGCGTGAACAGCTTTCGCCGACGCTTCGTGCCTGGTTCGATTCGGTTTTAGAGCAGGACAAAGACGCGCTTCGTTCGGAAAACGTTTTAGCTGCTCTGCAAGCGGTTTTGGGCGACGATTTTGTTGATGAGTTTGCCGGCTTTGGCGAAGAATTACAGCGCATTCAGCTTGAGCCTGTTTTCGGAGCGAGCGCGGTGCATTTTCCCGAAATCGCTCTGCCGCGAATTTTCCAGAAATTGCCGGAACGGCTGTTTCCGAACGCGCAAAACTTTCCGACAAGCCCGACTTATTAAATTACGAATTACGAATTACGAATTACGAATTGTGGAATTTGTATATTTTTTAGAAAATATTCCTTCATTCGTAATTCGTAATTTGAAATTCGTAATTGTTTAAAATGCCAGCAGGTTATTTCAGTTTAATTTTACACGCGCATCTGCCGTTTGTGCGGCATCCCGAATATCCCGAATTTCTCGAAGAAGACTGGCTTTATGAAGCCATCACGGAAGTTTATCTGCCGCTGATTTTTATTTTTCAAAATCTGCACGCTGGCGGCGTGCGTGTTCGCTTGGCGGTTAACGTCTCGCCGCCGCTTTCGGAAATGCTCGCCGACGAGCTGCTGCAAACGCGCTACACGCGGCATCTTGAAAATCTGCTCGCGCTCGCGCACAAAGAACAGGAACGCACCGCCCGCGAAGCTCCGCAGTTTTATGACGCGGCAAAAATGTACGTCGAAAATTTGGCGGCGGCTCTGCGGCTCTGGAACGAGGTTTACGAAAGAAATCTGATTCGGGCTTTTCGTGAATTGCAGGACAAAGGCATTCTGGAAATTATCACCTGCGGAGCGACGCACGGATTTTTGCCGCTGATGCAGACCGACGAAGCCAAACGCGCGCAAATCCGGGTTGCGGTCGCCAATTACGAAAAGCATTTCGGCAGAAAACCGCGCGGCATCTGGCTGCCCGAATGCGCGTACGAACCGGGACTTGAAAATCTGCTCAAAGACGCGGGAATCGAATATTTTATCGCCGATACGCACGCGATTCTCTACGGCGATCCGCGCCCGCGTTTCGGCGTTCACGCCCCGGTTGTGTGTCCAAACGGCGTCGGCGTTTTCGCCCGCGATATGGAAACGAGCCAGCAGGTCTGGTCGTCTGTCGTCGGTTATCCGGGAAATCCCGTGTATCGCGAATTTTACCGCGACATCGGCTGGGATTTGCCGCTCGAATATTTAAAACCGCATCTGCACAAAGACGGAAAACGCCGACATCTCGGTTTGAAATATTTCCGAATTTCAGGGCGCGATACCGGGCAAGGCGAAAAACAGCCGTACATTCCGGCTCTGGCGCGCAATAAAGCTGCTCAGGATGCGGCGGATTTTGTCGCCAAACGAGTGCAGCAGGCGCACGAATTAAATCAGCTTTACGGACGCCCGCCGCTTGTTGTCTCGCCTTACGACGCCGAGTTGTACGGGCATTGGTGGTTTGAAGGACCGCAGTTTTTGGATTTTCTGTTTCGCCGATTTCATTACGACCAATCGGACGTTTTGCCGATTTCGCCGGGCGATTTTCTCGACGCGGAAATACCGATTCAGCGCCAGCAGCCATCGGCTTCGTCGTGGGGCGAGCGCGGTTATTACAAAGTCTGGCTCAACGAAAATACGTCTTGGATGTATCCGTATCAGCACGTCGCTGAAGAGCGGATGACCAGACTTGCCAACGAATTTCACTCGCCGAACGATTTGCAGCGGCGAATTTTAAATCAAGCCGCTCGCGAATTGCTGCTCGCGCAATCGAGCGACTGGGCGTTTCAAATCTATCAAGGCACGACTGTCGAATACGCGACTCGCAGATTTAGAAATCACATCTCGCGTTTCGATTTTCTGGCAAACGGTTTGGAAAATAATTCTATTGACGCCGAACGGCTTGCGGAAATAGAACGCCGCGACAATATTTTTGCCGAAATTGATTACCGGGTATATCGCAGCTAAATCGAATTTGATTGACTCACGCGATTATCAAAGCTAACTTGTAAGCTAAACCGGGTTGGGCGGAAACCGGAACTTAATCAAAAAATTCCGGCGAAAAATTTTAGTGACGATTAAACCATTAATCATCGCGCATCGAGGAGCGTCGGCTCAAGCGCCTGAAAACACGCTCGTCGCTTTCGAGCGCGCACTGGCGGACGGCGCCGAAGGCATCGAGTGCGACGTGCGGCTGGCGCGCGATTCGGTGCCGGTGATTTTTCACGATGCGACTTTAAGGAGAACTGCGCTGCGCGAAGGCAGATTGTCTGATTTTACGTCCTTGGAGCTGGCGAAAATCCGCGTCGGCGCGTGGTTTAATTTAAAATTTCCGCGACGGGCGCGAGCCGATTATTTGAACGTGACAATTCCAACACTCGCCGAGTTTTTCGATTTGATGAGTTCGAACGAGCTGCCGATTTACGTCGAGCTGAAATGCGAAAACGGCAACCATCACCGATTGGCGCAGACGGTCGCGGCGGAAATTAAAAATTTCAATTTGCAGAGTAGAGTGATTATCAAAAGCTTTAATCACGATGCCGCCGGCGAAGTCAAACGACTTTTGCCCGAAATAAAAACCGCCGCGCTCTTTGCCCCGCGCCCGATGCGCGTTTTAAATCCGTCAAACGCGCTCGTTCTGCCCGCATTACATCTGGATGCCGAAGAAATTTCGCTGCATTACTCGCTGGCGACCGAACGCACCGTGCAAAAAGCGCGCGACGCCGATTTAAAAACCGTAATTTGGACCGCTAATCATTCGGGCTGGGTGCGACGCGCGTTGCGGCTCGGTATTTACGGGATTATCACAAACAATCCGGCGCGGCTTCTGGCGAAGCGAAATCAGATTCTCGCCGGTTCTAAAATCTAAAATACAAACGCGAATTCATTTTTCTGCCGTAACAAGTTAGAATTAACGGTTTATCTTTGTCTGTAATTATTGGAGAAATCAAAAATGGTAAATAAAGGGGTTGAAATCGCTCCGGCGACCGGAAAGCTCGGAGTTTTGCTCGTCGGGCTGGGCGCTGTCAGCACAACTTTCGTGGCGGGCGTCGAAGCGATCAGAAAAGGCATTGCCAAACCAATCGGCAGTTTAACGCAAATGGGAACGATCCGGCTTGGGCGTCGAACCGACAACCGCGTTCCGAAAATTAATGAATTTGTGCCGCTTGCGAGTTTAGACGATGTTGTTTTCGGCGCGTGGGACATTTTCGCGGATTCGGCTTATGAAGCCGCTCTGCACGCCGGAGTTTTGGAAAAATCGCTGGTCGAAGAGCTGCGCGAACAGCTCGATTCTTTAAAACCGATGCCAGCGGTTTTTAATCAAAATTACGTCAAACGTTTGCACGGGACGAACGTTAAAACCGGCAAAAACAAAATGGAGCTTGCCGAGCAGTTGATTGCCGATATGGCGCGTTTCAAAGAAGAAAAAGGCTGCGACCGTTTGGTTATCGTGTGGGCGGCTTCGACCGAGATATTTCTCGAACAATCGGAAATTCATCAAACTCTCGAAGCGTTTGAGCAAGCGATGTACGACGACGACGAACGAATCGCGCCTTCGATGATTTACGCTTACGCCGCAATAAAATCGGGCATTCCGTTTGCCAACGGCGCGCCGAATTTGACCGTTGATATTCCCGCTTTAACCAAACTTGCCGAACAAAACAATGTTCCGATTTGCGGGAAAGATTTCAAAACCGGGCAGACTTTGATGAAAACAATCTTAGCGCCCGGTTTGAAATCGAGAATGCTCGGACTCGAAGGCTGGTATTCGACCAATATTTTGGGAAACCGCGACGGCGAGGTCTTGGACGACCCGGAAAATTTTAAAACCAAAGAAGAATCGAAATTATCGGTTCTCGAACATATTTTGCAGCCGGATGTTTACCCGGATTTGTACGAGGGCTTTTCGCACGTCGTCCGAATTAATTATTATCCGCCGCGCGGCGACAACAAAGAGGGTTGGGACGCGATAGATATTTTCGGCTGGCTCGGTTACAAAATGCAGATAAAAATTGACTTTATGTGCCGAGATTCGATTCTTGCCGCGCCGCTCGTGCTGGATTTGGCGCTCTTTATGGATTTGGCTCAGCGCGCCGGAATGCGCGGCGTGCAGGAATGGTTGTCGTTTTATTTCAAAGCGCCGCAAACCGCGCCGGAGCTTTATCCCGAACATGACATTTTTATTCAACTGATGAAGCTCAAAAACACTCTCCGGCATTTGCAGGGAGAAGATTTAATCACGCATTTGGGTTTGGAATATTACGATTAAAGTTAAAAGCTGCGTTCTGATTTTTTTAAATTTGAACATCTCAAAAGAAAAAGACACCGAACGCTCGGTGTCTTTTTCTTTTCTTTTTACCAAATTTTTAGCGAATCAAAGTCGGAACCGGCTTGTCTCCGCTTGTTCCCCATTGAATTCCGATAAAACCCGCCGTGCTTCTCTGTAAATACCAGGATGCGGTTGACGGGCGATAAACCGCAATGTCTGCTTTGCCGTCGCCATCGTAATCCGCCGCGACCGGAATATCTTCCGCGACGCCGAATTGTTCGCCATAGAATTGTCCGTTTGAGCTGTTAAGGCGATACCAGCTTCCGGCGCTCGGACGATAAACGGAAAGGTCGGTTTTGCCGTCTCCGTCAAAGTCTGCGGGAGTCGGAATGTCCCCTTGTGTTCCCCATCTGGTTGATTCGGTCGTACCGTTGCTGCTTCTGATATAAACCCAAGTGCCGGTCGAAGGACGAAAATAAGCTATGTCAGCTTTTCTGTCTCCGTCAAAATCACCACTCACCGGAACAACTCCCTGCAATCCCAAGGAAATGACTGTCGAGCCGCCTCCGCTGCTGAAAATTATCTCCCAAGAACCTGTGGGATTGTAAACGGAAACGTCCGCTTTGTTGTCTCCGTCAAAATCGCCCGGCACCGGAATGCTTCCGGCTTGTCCACCAATTTTGATTGGAACAAACTGATTATTTGAGCTGTATAAAATGAACCAGTAACCGATTGACCGACGATAAACCGCAACATCGCTCTTACCGTCGCCGTCATAATCAGCCGCGACGGGAATATCTTCCGCGACGCCGAACTGCCGAGCGAAAAACCCCGCTTGGCTGCCGAGAAAATACCAGGTTCCGTTTGAAGGTCGAAAAACCGAAACATCTGCGCGGGCGTCGCCGTCAAAATCATACAAAGTTTTAACGAAGGTCGAAGCAGCAGTTTGGTTAACGGTGAAAGTTTGTCCGCCCACCGTAATTGTTCCGGCTCTGGCGGGACCTGTGTTTGGCTGCACCGAAAAAGAAATTGTCGCGCTGCCGGAGCCGCTCGTATTGTTCAAGGTTATCCAGGGAGAATTGCTGATTGCCGTCCAAGTGCAGCCCGGATTGCTGGCAATTAAGTTAAGACTGCCGTTTCCGCCAGCCGCCGTAAAACCGGCGTTGTTCGGAGCGATTGAATAAGTGCAGCCGTTGGGCTGACTGACTGTAAACGTTTGTCCGCCGATGAGAATTGTTCCGGTTCTCGCCGGACCGGAATTTGCAGCCACTGCAAAAGAAACGGTTCCAGCGCCTGTTCCGCTGCCGCCGCTCGTAATTGTTATCCAAGGCTGGGTGGTCGTCGCCGTCCATGCGCATTCGGCGGTCGTATTGACGGCGACAGTGCCGTTTCCGCCGACGACGGGAAACACCTGCGAAGTCGGATTGATTGAGTATGAACAGTTGGTGACGGTAAAGAGAATTATGTTAGAGGCGCCGCCAAACGGCTCCGGGCTAATCACCGTGACGGGATATTGTCCGGGCGTCGCCACATCGGATGCCAGAATTTGCGCTCTAAGCTCCGTGCTGCTGATAAATGTCGTGACTCTGTTTTGCCCGCGCCACTGAACGATTGATTCGGGAACAAAACCGCTTCCGTTAATAATCAACTCAAAACCGACGCCGATTCCCGAATTATTCGGTGTTAGCGAGGTAATCACCGGAACCGGATTAAAAACTTCAACAGCGCCGATGTCCACTCTGCTCCCGACTCGTCGCGGAAAACCCGCCCCGCGCTGGTCTGTCGTTAATCCGGTCGGCGGATTAAAAGAGGGACAAGTTAAATTTAAAACGCAGTTGTTTCCGGCGTCTTTAACGGGGCTGAAAACGGAAGGCTCGCGCGTATCGGTTTGTCCGCCGTTGTTTTGCAGCGGTCCGAGCATCGGATCAATCGGATTGTCCGCAGTCCCGACTTTATCTCCATTGGCGCTCGGATTTCCAACCGTAAATCCGGTGCTTCCGACGGCGTTGCCGATTAAATTATTTCCGAGACTTTCAAATGCGCCGCGCACGTCTGAGCTTTCGCTGCCGACAGTGTTTGCGGCGACAATAGTGTTGCGAAGTTTAGGCGCATCGGAATTGCTGAAAATACCGCCGCCGAAAGTCGTCGCCGAATTATTGCTGATGGTTGCGTTGTTGATAATCAACAATCCGGCGGAGGACAAAATACCGCCGCCGAGTCCCTGCGTTGTTGCATTACCGTTAGCCGCGTTATCGCTAATGGTTGAATCGGCAATCGCGGTGATCAAAGTCGAACTGATGTTCAAACCGCCACCATGAAGCGCAATATTGTTGCGGATGGTTGACCGTTTGATGCTCAACGCCCCGGCATTTGCAATGCCTCCGCCGAAATTGGCGGCGTTGTCTCTGACGGTGACATCGGTTAAATCAAGCGAGTTGTTCGGGTAAACTGAAATTCCGCCGCCGATAAAATCGAATCCCGCGTCGCTTCCGCCGTTTGAAACGTTTCCATTGGCAATAGTCAAACTGCTGATAGAAACAGCGTTAGCGGCTGGTCCTGAAATTCTAAAAATACGGAATCTCCCAGTATCCCCCGACCCGCTTCGCTGCACGGTTAAATTTCTCGCATTTGCGGTCCCGAAAATTGTCAGATTGCTGGTAATTGATAACTCGCCGAGCGTTAAATTGATAACTGCCGGAGATTCCAGAGCAAAAAAAATCGTGTCATTACCGACCCCCGACTCAAACGTCACATTTGCCTGCTCAATCGCCGCCCGCAAAGTACAGTTTCCCGCAGAATCGGCGCACACGTTGTCCGCCGTGTTGGCGTCGTTTGTGTCGGCGGTGCTGTTGACGGTGAACACGGCGGCGGAGGCTTCCGCTGCAATAACCGATAAAAACAAAAATAAAATGATTGAAACGTTGACTAATAAAAATCCTGCTTTTGCGAGAATCGTATTTTTCATCTTTAGATAAAACCAGTGCGAAAGAGTTTTTATATGAGCTTAAAAGAATTAAAGCCTAAAATTGTTGAACTGCTTTTTTAGTAACCGCAAACGAATTTCAATTTTCAGCTTGCAGCGCTTACGATTAGTGCGCCAATATTAGGAATAAATGCAAACAAAGTCAAGACAGATTTACTGCCGTGGAAATCTGCAATTTTAAGGTGAATGAGCACTTTTTGACGCACCTTTTAATTTTCCAACAAAAAAACGCGAATGCGGATTTTTGATGCTCCGCAATTTTCCTAATAAAAAAGGCTTCCCAAAAGAAGCCTTTAATGCCGAAGGTCGGACTCGAACCGACATGAGAAGTGAATCTCGCCAGATTTTGAGTCTCATTAGTTCAAATTTACTTCGCAAAAACACTAAGTAAAATCGGATTGCCGAAATTATAAATCGAACAATACGCACTCATTTTGAGGCATAAACGTACCTTTAAGCGTACCTATTAGCGTACCTGAAAAAGCGCGTCTCGTGCCGATGAAATGAGGCTGAGAGTGAAACAAAGAACAGGACAAATCTATCAGGATAAGAGAACAGGCAATTGGATTGCAAGGGTTGATTACAAAAATAAAAACGGCAAGCGAACCGCAGTCAAACGGAAAGCAGATAATAAAACCCATGCTAGAGAAGTTTTGAAAGAATTGCTCGATACTCTAGAAAAAGGTGGGCGCAAAGCAATCGAAGCTGAAAAACTGACAATCAATGACCTTTGCGACTTTTACGAAAAAAACTATCTCAAACCCGCAAAAGTTATCAACGGCAGAAAAGTTAGTGGCTTACGGTCTGAGATTACTGTCAGAGGTTACATCAAACTTTTCCGCGAATATCTGGGCGGTATCAAACTAAAACAACTCACTTACGAAGATTTGAGGACGTTTAGGGATAATATGCTTGAACGTCCTACGCAACAGTCCGAGAGGATTTCACTAACTACCGTTAATCGCTATATGGCATACCTTCGCAGGATTTTGAACATTGCTGAAAGAAACGGTTGGATTAATCGTAATCCGTTTAAATTGGGCGATGTTCTTATTCATTCTGCTGATGAGGTTAAACGTGAAAGAGTGCTCTCAATCGAAGAAAGCCAACGGCTAATTGATGCTTGTGCCGATACTCGCGCTCATATTCGCCCAATTGTTATTGCGGCTCTTGATTTAGGTTGTCGATTTCATGAATTAACGTCCTTAACATGGCGACAAGTTGATTTTGATGAGGGAACAGTTTCCATCTTGGCAGAAAACACGAAAACTTTTAAGGCTCGAACAGTTGCGATTACTTCTCGGTTGCAATTTGAGTTGGAGCAACTTTACCGATTACGAAAAAGTGATGATGAAGCAGTCTTTGGGATTAGGGATTGTCGTTCAGCTTTTAAAAAAGCCTGCAAGGTTGCGGGACTTGCTGATTTACGCTTTCATGATTTGAGGCGTTGCCATGCTTCATTTCTTGATTCGTTAGGTTTTTCGATTCCTGCAATTGGAAAGCAATTAGGACATAGTGGAGATTACAAAGTAACTTTGCGTTACATTTCGCGTGATAAGCAAAACATTCGTAAAGTAGCTAATGCCCTTGATTCACTTCATAAATGAAAATTTCAAAACTGCGATGTCACAAATAAGCGAATTGATAACGCCTAGATTTGTAATATTCTAAGGTGGGCTTTACTCACGTTCTAGATTTAATCTCAAATGAACAACAGTTTCGCTTTCCTCTTCAAATTCTTGAATATGAGGTCGAGCATCGTTTTGCGTTGCTAAAATCTGTTCAAGAATTTGACCTGAATCAGATTGAACCAAACTAGAAACATGTTCGCCACGTTGAAAACGGCGCAAATCTTCACGCATCTCACTTGTTGTTTTATAGCGGTTTTCGGGTTGTTTCGCTAATGCTTTGGCTATTACATTTTGCAAACTTTGCGGAATGTCGGAGGGTAATGGTTCAAACTGATTCATCATTATCGCTGAAACTAAAGCCGAAACCACTTTCTGAGGGAATGGTAAATTACCCGTCAAAAATTGATATAAATTCACGCCAACAGACCAAACATCGGTTTGAACGGAACGCTTACCATCAAAGCCTTCGGGTGGCATATAGGCAAAAGTTCCTGAGACGTTATTGCTTTGGCTCGTAGCAGTAGCCGTAAGAGCGCGTGAAATGCCAAAATCAGCAAGTCTCGGCGTATTTCCTTGCAGTAAGATATTCGCAGGTTTTAAATCACGGTGAATGATGTTGCGTGAATGTAGAAACTCCAATCCGTCGAGAATTTGAATCGTAGTTTCAACGGCTTTCTCAATACTCATTTTGCCGTTTTGTTTAAGCCATTCTTCGAGCGAACCATCAGGCGCGTATTCGCTCACGATTATCACTTGTCCATCGTGAATATCAGCTTCGATAATAGGTAAGACGTTTGGATGCCCGCTAGCCTGTTCCCAAAGCGTTGCTTCTTGTCTGATTGCTTCCAAATCTACTTGCTCATCTAACGGGAGTTTTAGAGCAACTTTAGTCGTGAGAAGTGCCGTTCGGCGTTCAGCAAGCCAAACTTCACCAAATCCCCCGCTACCGAGTTTACGAATGAGCGTGTAAATTCCGATTTGTGAGCCTTCTCGGAATCTGCCTTTTTCATTAAATCGTTGGTAAAGGTTGTTTACCAGAATGCTTTTTACGTCGTCCCCAAATTCCTTATCACCCATCACTTTGCCGAAGATTGTCTCGTTGGCGTCCATACGTTCGATGAGCTTATTGATGAAAATATCTTCAAAGGCGAATTTGAAGTTACTAATCGGGTTGTTCAAGGCTCGTTTTCTTAAATCATCATCCTGAAAAAGCTCTTCTTCGATTTGGTCAAAGAACAGTTTATCGGCTTCGGTGAACTCTGTTCCGTATTTGTTATTCAGAACCGTGATAATGTCCGAGAGCTTGGCTTTTTCGTCTTTCGCTCGGCTGATTCCCGCTTCAGTTGCAGGATTTAAAACGCCTTCGCCTTGTATTTGCAGAACCAAATCGCCTTCGCCAATTTTTTGCAAACGGTAAAACTGCAAATCAATCTCATTATCTAGCTTTACCTGCTCGGAATCGTCTGTTTTGGGCAATCTCAAAAGCAGAAATCGCCCGAATGAATAGAGCTTTTCCAAATCCACGTCCTGAAACGGCATTATTTGAGAGAGGAAAGAATATAGATGGACGTAAGAAGTAAGCGATTTTTTGAACTCGTCTTTTTGTTCCTGTTCTTTAATGTTCTTGAATCTATCAACGGCAGGGTCAATATGATTGTATAGCTTGCCTTGCTCCGACGCTGATACGACATTGCCTGGCTTGTAAAAGACTTTGGCGAAAGCCTCGACTTCCAATTCGTGATAAATGCCCGCAGAGTCCAATTTGCCCTTCAAATCGTAAAGATGATTCGGGTCGGTAGATTCGCTCAGGGTCGTTACTTCATAATAAGGCTGAAACGAATCAATTATGGTTTCTCTATCATTGGCAAAATCCAAAATGAAGGTGTCTTCTTTGCCTGATGCTGTTCGATTAAGACGGGAAAGAGTTTGTACAGCCTTAACGCCTGAGAGCTTCTTGTCAACGTACATCGTGTGAAGCAAAGGTTGGTCAAAGCCTGTTTGGTATTTGTCGGCTACTAACAAAACGCGATATTCATCAGTATCAAACTTTTCGGGAAGCTCCTTCTCGCCAAATCCATTGAGAGCCGATTCGGTTACGCCTTCGGGATAAAAATCATCAACAACCGAACCTGAAAAAGCCACAAGCGCTTTAATATCCGAATAACCTTTTGCCTGAATGTAGTCCTTAAATTCGAGGTAATAGCGCAAGGCGTGTTTTCTCGAAGATGTGACGACCATCGCCTTTGCTTTTCCGCCTATCTTCTTCATGGTTACTTGGCGGAAATGCTCAATCATTACTTCGCTTTTTTGCGACAGAATATGAGGGTGAAGCGATGCAAAACGCCCGATAGCTCTTGCAGCTTTTTTCTTATTTAATTCAGGGTCTTCTTCGATTGCCTTCGAGAATCGGTAATATTCCTTGTAAGAGACGTAGTTCTTGAGAACATCCAAAATAAAGCCTTCATCAATAGCTTGGCGCATCGAGTAGAGATGAAATGGCTTTGGTCTGCCGTACTCGTCTTTAGTTCCGAAGACTTCTAACGTTTTGGCTTTGGGCGTAGCTGTGAAAGCGTAGATGCTGATGTTTGGTTGTTTGCCCTGTTTTCGGATGGTTTCTCGGATAAAATCATCGCCTTCAAGCTCTGTTTCCTCTATGTCATGCTCGACGTTTTCAGATTCCTCAAGAGAGACGTTCTTTCCTGCAAGTGCTTCATTCATTTTTCGGCTTGAATCCCCGCCTTGCGAGCTATGAGCCTCGTCTATGATTACGGCATAATTACGATTTGGAATGTCTGAAAGATGTTTTAACGCGAAAGGAAACTTTTGCAGAGTCGTGATGATAATGTTCGTTCCTGCCGTGATAGCGTCGGCTAATTGCCTTGCATCAACATCAATTCTCTGAACAACGCCTTGTTTATGCTCGAATTGATAAATTGTGTTTTGAAGCTGTTGGTCTAAAACATTGCGGTCTGTTACGACAATGACAGAATCAAAAATCTTCTTATCATTATTGCCGTAAAGACTACTCAAGCGATAAGCGAGCCACGCGATTGAGTTACTCTTACCACTTCCCGCCGAATGTTGAATCAGATAGCTTTGCCCTGCTCCTTTTGCCTTTGAATCAAAATCAAGTTTTCTCACGGCATCAAGCTGATGATAACGAGGAAAAATCATTGTTTCCTTCGTGAACAGCTTACCGTCAACTCTATAATCATCCTTTTGCAAATGGATGAAACGGGCGAAGATTTCGAGCCAACTATCAGTTTGCAGAATCTCTTCCCAGAAATAAGCTGTCTTGTGTTTGCCTTCGATTGGCGGATTTCCCGCGCCTAAGTTAAAGCCTCTGTTAAAAGGCAGAAATCTTGTTTTATCCGCATCGAGCTTGGTTGTCAGATAGATTTCATCCGAATCAATCGCAAAATGAACAAGAGCGCGTTTCTTAAACGTAAAAAGTAATTCTCTTGGGTCGCGGTCATTGCGATATTGCTTTATCCCATCCTGTACCGTTTGACCTGTAAACTGATTTTTTAACTCACAGGTTGCAAGAGGCAAACCATTCAAAGAAAGCAGTAAATCAATGCTCTTGTTCGGATTTTTACTTGAGAAATGAACTTGGCGAGTGGCGTAAAGTTTATTCGATTTGTAAAGCCTGATTGTTTCGGGATTGAGATTGCTGTCAGGTTTGAAATAAGCGAGCTTGAATTTGATTCCGCTATCGTTAATTCCGTGACGGATAACGTCTAACATTCCGCGTAAATCAAGCTCTTTAACGAGACGTTGGATAAACTTGTTTTCGGCTTCGGCTTTGTAAAACGAAACCATTCTTGCCCATTCATTTGGCTGTGAGGTTTGAACGAAGTCGAAAACAGCTTTCCTGTCAAAACCCAAATCAGGATTAAAGTCAGCTTTGTTGCCCAAATGCCAACCGTTTTCGGTGAGATATTCTGTAATGACTTCTTCAAAAGTGTTTTCAATGTGAATCCTATTTTGGCTCATGGTTTTCTACTTATAGACAATATGTTTAGTAGGAGCAGAACTTTACTTGTCAAGAGTCTTCAGGCGGTTTCTTTTCAAGCCAATTATGAAGCCCTTCTAAGGCTTTAGTATCCAGCTTTGGATTAATAACCTTTAAATCTAGTTCCCTAATTTGGAGTGGTGAACGCTCTAGCTTACGTTCGACCGATTTTATTAAACGGATTGCATTTCGTTCCTCTAAGTGTTTCTCGGCTTCAGCTAGAGAAATAATAGGACTGCTTTGTTTGCTTAGGGATAACTCTTCCCGTTCAAGTTTTCTAAGTTCTAATTCGGTCTTATTCTTATCCAATGTGGCTTTTTCTATATCTAACTTGGCTTTTTCTATATCTAAACTTGCTTTTTCCAAGTCAACCTCTAGCTTTTCACGGTTGAGGCGGAAATTATAAATTTTCTCAGTCAGTTGCACGAATACCCATACGGCTGAAAGCGCAGAAACGGTTGTTGTCCCAATTAGTATAGCTACTTCTAAAGGGGATTCCTGCTTAATCTTTTGAACATATAACCTATCCTTTGGTTTTAAACGGCGGCGATTACGATAAAGCGCAAATCTCGAAAATTTAAAGTCTTTGTATTTTGGGTCAACAACCAATCTTACTAGCTCGTATAAAATAGCTAAATCATAAAGAAATAATCCTACTTCATTTATCGTGACTGAACGATTCTCAGTTGCAATAAACCTAATTTCAATATGTTGATTTGTTGTGTCAACTGACATATCAGGGCTTTGTAACTCCTGCTAATAATTTATTATATGTCTATCCTCTTTAAAACTAAGTTTGAAAGTAGTTGAATCAATTAAACTAAACTACCTTTATCTTTCCTGTCACAACCTCCGAAATTAAAGCTGTTCGGTATTCCTGCAAAAGTTCGATTTCTTTTACGACTTTGGAAATGGTTGAGCCAATTTCATTTGATTTTGCCTCGATAAATTCGACAATTTGCGCTTGCTCCTCAGATGGAGGAAGGAGACAAATATTATTTATAAAGATAGAAACTTTCAAATTATCTATAGTGTTACTCTTGTTTATCATTTGCAATGATGCATAAAAATAATCCGAACTTAATAGATAATAAAAAAACAGAGTATTTATGGAAGTTATAGGTCTAAGCCCGACTACATTTTGAGCAATAAAATAATTTGGCTTGTTTTTGATAATTACAACTTTTCCTGAGGTAGCGCCAACTGTTGATATTAACAAATCGCCTATTTGAACTTTATCTCTTTCGTAATTTGGAACAACCTCTGGTTGAACATACTTTTCAAAAACTTCTGTTGGAAATTTTTTGCCTTCGGTTATATTTTTTACCTCAAGCATAGGAACGCCTTCAGTTCCAAATGGTGGCGTCTTTCCTCTATTATCAATTACTTTTGAAAGTAACTGCTTCAACTTTTTAACTTCCCAATGTTCAGGAATATCACCGAGCCAATCAATGCCTGAAGGTCTGAGTTTGGCGTGTTCGTTGATGCCTTTGGTTATGGCGTGATTGATGATAGCGATTCGTTCTTCTTTGAGCAGTTCAATCAATCTTCGCTTACCCACAATCAGTTTATCTATTTGCTCCGTCTTTTCGTCTAAATACTTGGCGATTGCGGTTTGCTCTTCAGGCAAAGGAATTGCAATGAATTGATTCTTGATATTTTCAGCGTGAATATTTTGGTTAACTCCACCGTGTAGGTCGCTTATAATTCCATTCTTAAATGCTTGGGAAAAAAAGTAATATTTTAAGAAGTCTTGTAAAGCAATTTCTTCAAATCTGAAATTTATTAAATAAGAAGCGAAAACTGCTCGTTCAGGTTCTTTCACTAAACCTAATAATCCGATTGAACCTGTTCTTGGAAACAGAAAATCGCCTGTTTTTACTTGAAATACTTCTTCGTCTTTTGCAGAAATATTTACATACGGCATTTTTTCATAACTTACATTTCCATTCTCATCCAAATCGGTAATTCTGACTAACTTAACTCCTTCATTCAGATACTCCGAGCTTGTGTAAAATCCTTGTCTATGCTCTTTCGTAATGCGTCGTAAAGATTTGAGTTGCCAATGTTCAGGAATATCGCCAATCCATTCAACGCCCGATGATTTGTAGTTGTCGTATCTTTTCATTATGCCGTTTGAATTACTGCTTTAATCATTCCGTCTGTTTCGGCTTCGAGCGCGAGAATATCGTCACGAATTTCCGCCAAACTTCGCAAAGGTTTGTATTGATAAAAGTATTTCGTAAAGTTGATTTCATAGCCGATTTTGGTTTTACTGTGGTCAATCCAAGCATCAGGAACGTGAGGTAAAACTTCGCGTTGAAAATACTCTTCAATATCTTCTTTTAACGGTACATTCTCAGCATCCCGCAAATTCGCATCGGCTTGAACTTTGCCCTTCTTCAAAACAAGCTCATCGTTTTCGTCTCGCAAAGGACGTTCAACCGTAATTCGCCTATAACCGAAATCTTCATTATCAAAAATCTTGCAAAACTCGTTTTCGGCAAATTCATAGTAAAGATTCGTGATAAATCCGATTTGGTCATTTCTGCCATTTTCACCATCGCAGATTTCCTTGCGCTTGTTCCCTAAGCTACGAAGCATCTTTGTATAAAACGGATTTTCTTTGTCGGAAAATTGCGCTCCCGTAGCATTGATTAACTGGACTTTTCCGAGCCTTTCCGCGCTTTTGCGGTCAGTAACAACCCAAATGTAAGTTGAAATGCCCGTGTTATAGAAGAGTTGGTCAGGGAGTGCGATAATCGCTTCGAGCATATCGTTTTCAATAATCCAACGCCTGATATTGCTCGTACCTGAATCCGCGCCACCCGAAAACAAAGGCGAACCATTAAAAACAATCGCAATCCTGCTTCCGTTTTCGCCCCGCTTCATCTTGGCAATCATCGTTTGCAGAAACAGAAACGAACCGTCACTAATTGCAGGCAATCCTGCTCCGAAACGTCCTGAATAGCCTCTGTTTTGATATTCGTCTTTGACTTGCTTTTCGGCATTCTTCCAATCAACGCCAAAAGGCGGATTAGAGAGCATATAATCAAAAGTCGAGCCTTCTAATTGGTCTTGCGTGAAGGTGTTTCCAAACTTGATATTGGCAGGATTCTGACCTTTGATGAGCATATCCGATTTACAGATTGCGTATGATTCAGGATTGATTTCCTGCCCGAAAACTTCAAGCCTCGCATCGGGATTTAATTGGTGAAGATACTCTTCCGCCACCGAAAGCATCCCGCCCGTTCCGCAAGCAGGGTCGTATAGAGTTTTCACAATGCCCTCTTGAGTAAGAACGTTTTTATCGTTGGCGAAAAGCAGATTCACCATTAACCTGATAACTTCGCGCGGTGTGAAATGTTCTCCTGCCGTTTCGTTTGACAGCTCGGCAAACTTGCGGATTAGCTCTTCAAAGATGTAGCCCATTTCAATCGAGCTAACATTAGTGAAAATGTGCTTCGACTCGTCAAACCTTTTAACAATCAGATAAAGCAAATCATATTCTTCGAGCTTTTCGATTTGCTCATCAAATTTGAAATACTTGATGATTTCCTTTGCTCCAATTGAGTAACCGTTTATGTAGTTGCGAAGGTTTGAGGCAATGTTATTCGCGTCTTTGGCTAATTCGTGAAAATCGAACTTGCTGTGATTATGAAACTTGACGTTGGCAACACGGTTAAGAATAGCTTCTAAAATCTCAGGACTCTTATCCTTATGAATTTCATAGGTAGTTAAGACATTCTGTTTCGTCGGTTCTAAAACAGAATCAAGCCTTCTTAAAACGGTAAAAGGTAAAATTACCTTGCCGTAATCAGCTTGTTTATAACGTCCACGTAAAAGGTCGGCAATAGACCAAATCAAATTGGCTTTTTCTCTAAAGTTATTCATGTGTAAGTCGTGTTAAAAGCGTTTGAAGCAAGCAGTGAAGTTGATTGATAGTTTCAATTTTTGAGTTCGGGCTTGCTTTGGCTCGGACATTCTAATCTAATATCCTTCAATTTTCTAGTCAGAGTTTCAACTCTGCAAAAAATCGGAAATTATTTTGAAGTGCTTATCTACTATATCTTCTGTAAATAATTATTATCTAAGTTTCTTTTATAAAGGAGATTATCTTTCAATCATTGTCCTAATTCCATCTTTTATTTGTGAGCTTTTTTCAGAATTTTCTTTTAAAAGCGAAATTACAAAATTTAAATAGGCATTATTTCTTGGATTCAAATCACATAATTCAGAAACTTTTGAATTATGTAACAATCCTTTATTGTTGAAGACCTTTAGAATTGCTAAATAATCTTGGGCTGTTAATAAATCAGCAAATGATTGCTTGGTTTCTTCGTAAATTCCTATGTAATTAAGTTCTCCCCAAAACTCAGTTAATTTTGTATCTAATTCGTTAATAGTTTTGATGTCTTTATGAGTGGTGACAGTTTTGAAGATTCGTTCAACTCTTGAAATTGTGTGTTGAAGAGCTTGTAAATCAAGTTGGTTTCTAAAAAAATCAATCACATTAGATTTTACTTGATTAAAAACATCATCAGGATTTTTATTCATTCTTTCAGCAACGATTTTGACAATACTTTCTACCAACAATAAATTTTCTGCCTCTGCTAACTTACAAACCCATATACCTAAATCTCGAATATGTCTTATCTCTTCATCCGTTCTTCTATCTCTATCAATAAGTCCGAATGACTCTAAATGATGAAACGCTTTCTGTTCGTTAAAAGATTTGGTTGCTTCAAAAACTTTTACGCAACCGCCAAGTGGCTTAATGGTAAATTCTGAAAATACTTGTTGGAAAATTTTATAATCAATACTTGAATCATCGCCTTCTATAAACAATATAGATTCTCTACTTCCTAAAATTTCTAGGTAAACTTGTTCAGGTAAATGACTATCATTAGGTAATATCACATAATCCCAAATTGCATTGCCCTCATAAGATTTCAACCAAATTCTAGTTGCATTTTGCCTTGAAACCGCAAAATCAATATCGTGAGTTAAATATATGAAAGTACAATCAGGACGCTCGTTTTCGATTGCATCCCAAAGTTTTTTGGTGATTGATTTATGAAGGTGCATTTCAGGTTCATCTATAATTAAAAGTGCGTCTTTAGGTGCACAAACAACCTCACCTATCAAATAAAAAATTACTCGTTCACCGTCACTCATTTCTGAACCATTGTATTTTTCTTCAGGCTTATCTGTTGAGTAAACCTCAATAATCCCAGCTCTTTTAGTTATGTTTCTATGGGGCAAGACTTCTTCCCAAATTTCCTGAATTATATCGAGTTTTGTTCTGGGCTTTTCGATTAAGTCTTCTTTATATTTTAATAATTCCTCAAATTCTTCTGTATGGAGTAAAACCATTAATTTTTCATAGTCATTCAGCAATGATGTATTAAAATTACTTTGCCATCGCCAACTTTTCTTTCCTTGCGAAACTGCGTACATTTTATCCTCAGAATAAGCGCCATACTCAAATTCCATTTGAGCTTTCTCTTTTGAACTTGTAGGAACATGAACTGGCATAGATAAGGATTTTTGTGCAGAAATTCTATGACTTCTGTTTAAGTACATCTGCTCTAGTTGTGAGCCGAAGCGAGTTTTTCCAGAACCATTAGCCCCAATTACGACAATACTTTTAATTTCACTAAGAGGTATGTTTGATTGTGTATCTTTATTAAAAGGCAAATTTATGTCCATAGGCTTTTATTTTTTGAATATAATTTAACCTTGAATGTGAACAAATTTAACAACATTTGATATGTTCTCTTACAAACTGTTCAAAGGTGTAATCAATTCAGCAGAATCCAAATCAGGAATATTAATGCTTTTGCTGACAGCGTGTGAACTCATTTTATCGGCAGGATAAGGAACAAGCAATTTTCCTAGCGCCGCCTCGTCCTTGATTTTCTCATCAAGCCACAATTCATAATCATCAGCTTTTAAGATAACAGGCATTCTATCGTGAACAGGTTTTAAGACTTCGTTTGCTTCGGTTGTAATAATCGTGCAGGTTTCTAAAATCTCACCTGTCTCCTTATCAATTCGATTTTCAAAAAGACCTGCAAATCCAAAAACAGGCTTTTCTTTCAAAAAGAAATAGTAAGGCTGTTTTCCGCCTCTTGCCTTTTGCCATTCATAAAAACCTGATGCAGGAATAATGCATCTGCGCTTGCGAAAAGCATCACGGAATGATGGTTTTTCAGCCAAAGTTTCGGCTCTGGCGTTTATCAGAGCCTTAACCGAACTTGTATCTTTCGCCCACGATGGAATAAAGCCCCATTTTAATTCAGTAAGAATGGTTTCAGATTCACGGTTCAAAACTGCATCAATCATCTGCGAAGGCGCGATATTGAATCTCGGTTTACCTGTTACAGAGTTATCAACCGTAAGCTTAAACTCTTTCTCAATTTGTTCTCGTTCTGCTTTATTAGTGAATCTTCCGCACATACTCAAAAACTATTCAAATGAAAGTATTTTTATGTTTTAACTATTTTTTGTAAATAGATAGCTAATTTGCCCAATAAAACCGATTAGTAACCAGGTTAAAGTAAAAATAAATGCCCAATTTTGCCTAAATATCTTTATATCTCTGATATAAGCTAACTTCATTTGTTCAAAGATTAATTCATTAATAACCTGTTCACGGTTTTGGGGGGATTTATTTGCGAACTCAGCAAAACTAATATTGCTTTTTAAGGCTTTCCGAGAAATGAATAATTCTTTGTAAGTGAGTTTAAAAAGCCCACCCGCATAAAACGAACCGTAATTTTTAGGGGCATCTTTTATATGAGCGTTGGGATTGTGAATTGAGGTCAAAACTCTAACAGCCGTAAGAAAACTTAAGCCCCAGGCAATAACAAACAATGAAACATAAACCAGAACAAGGAATTTCCACCAACCCAAATCATAACGAGTGAACAAGGCATAAAATACGTTATAAATCTTTGATAAGGCACTAACAGGAATACCCAGAAACACTAAAAGAAAACCAACCTTCGTATCAATTGCCCTGATAACATTTTGAATATCGGTTACTGATAAATTAAGAAATTCAAATCTTTTATCATCCATAACCGATGAAACAGGGGCTTCAATTTTCTTATCATCTATAATATTCTTTCGCGTTGAACTATTTCTTTTGCTCATTTAACCAATTATTCATATCAATATTTATGATATTTCCGTGATAACAACCTCTTTGATAAGTATAAGAAAGCAACTTCTTGTTATGGTCATTGAGATTTTGTTGAAACACAGAAGAAACCATAATTTTATAATCTTGGAAGGATTTATTGCCATAAGAGCATAGTTCGTGGGCTTCACTAACGAGTTTGCCTAACCAAACAACTTCATTTATTCCACTACCTTTATAGCCTGCTTTAATAAATAAAGCTGTTCCATAGGTCATACCTATTCCGACCGTAATAGGAGCAATACTATGTTTCGAGAAACGAAAATTCAGAATATCAATTAATGATGATATTTGAGCGCCAGTTGAAAACACTTCATCAATATCACTTTGCAATGGCGTATTAAATACTGCCCATACCCCATCTCCTTCAATATATATTTCGTTAATATTTGAATCACCTTTAAGAACAGCAACAATCTCTGAAATGTAACACCTATAAATTTTGGCAAGTTTTGGACGAGTATATTTCTCAGTCAACGCGTATGAGTTACGTATATCAACACATAATGCTGAGGCATTCACATAATAGCCATTTGTAAAAGTCAAAGAATCTCTATCGGGAATAGATGATTTTTCTTCGTAATTGTTTTCAGAACTATCAAGAATTTCATTGATTCTTTCAATGCTACTAAAGTAATTGAAACTTGAATGTGTTACTTGCATATAAAACTTAAAAAACAAATTATATTTCAATTTAGGCTACCCGTTGCAGGTGTGAAATAGTGTATAGCATAAGACACACATAAAGTCTATATGCTAATTAAAGGGGATTATTTTTTATGTTTTGGTTTGGCAGGCAGTTTTTCAGGAAGTTCTAGTTCATCATTGACCAAAACGTCCAAGCAAATACCCGCTAATTGAGCGTATTTGAGCAGAATTGGTAACGGCGGTTCTCTTTCTCCAAGTTCATAACCTGAGACGTTTGATTGGTAAATAATCCCTTTAAGCCCTAATTCTCTGATTAACTCGTTTTGGCTCAAGTTCAACTCCTGACGAATTGAAAGCAACTTTTCAGGTAGTCTGGCAACCCTTAATCTTTTAGCTCTGCCCATCAGAAACCTCCAATGAGTGAGCTATTTTTATCTTGACACTAAGCCTATTTTGGGTTAGCTTGCTGCCGTTGTTTTGATTTGCCGTTCGTTCAACTTTGAACAAAACGGCTGTTTTCATGCCTTAAATTTTGCTGTCCTTTGGCATTTGAAAACAGACTCTAAATTAAACGCGAAGCCTCAGAAAAACAAGACTACTTTAGGAGAGAGGTAAAGTGAAAATTGAAATCACGAAACGTAACGTAATCGGTGTTGTAATTATAGTCGCAATTCTTTGCGCTTTTGGCATTTATTTATATCGTTGGGGTAAAGAATCAGGAACAGATGACGCTGACGCACGATTTAATCGTGCAGTGCTTTTAACGGAAGCAAATAGACTTTGCAGGGCGAATCGCTTATCTGAGGAAGAATGCGAAAAATTAAGACAATCTGCAATTAAAAAGGCAGAAGCACTCAACTCAAAATAATGGTTTTGAATTTTAAAAACGGATGCCTCTTCATTTTTTAAGATTGTTCATTTAAGACGATGCCTTGAAGGATTTCATTTTGGAATTTTGTATAAGCAGGATATTTTCCCAAATATTCTTTCCATTTCTTGTGACAATTACCGAGTAAAAACAAATTGGAATTACGATGTTACTGTAAAAATAAACGCACGTTAGTTTTTATCCTTTTGTTTAACTTTAAATTCTCAGTAGGTACTGCAAATTTGTATAAGAAAGTTGTGATTGAATCTCAACTGCTTTCTTATATGAGACGCTTTACTGAGTTTTGAAGCAGCCCATACTGGTTGCACATTCCTGAAATCTAGAACGTTAGGGTTGCTTACTTACTCAAGCCATATAGTAAAAGAACAAGTGAGCATTCTATTGACAGGGGAAAGTTTTGTTTTTTCTCCCGTAACCTTTGCAGCTACCAGTGATAATTATAATATTACTGGGAAGATGCTCACTTTTTTTCTAATACAGATGAGCAAGTGAGTAACTTCAATTTTCCAATGCAACTTCATTTTCAGGATTCATAGGAGTGGAATAGAATCCATATGTTGGTTGAATCAAATCACCGTTTTTAACAGCTTTCTCTAAAATTCTTGTGAGAGTAGGATTGCTAATGGTCACGCCTTTAGCAAGTAACGTTTCTACGATTGTTTTCCTTTTTACTGCCTTTCCGCGATGCTCTCGAACAATGTTAATAACTTGTTCATAATTGGTTTCGTTTTCGATTAAATTTTGAGCGTCTTTGCCATTAGCAATCTTGAACCATCGTGTGCTTTGGTCTAATTCAAAGAAGACATTCTCAAACTTGTCGCCCTTGACCTTTGAGCAAGATAAAACAACTTTGCCGTTGCTGTTTTTCACTTCTTTAAGATTCAAGACAACGCGAGACAAAGCGCCAAATGCAGACGCTCCGCGCCCTTTGTATGCGTCAATAGCTTGTGGAGAGCCTTCAGTAAATTTTCCTGAATGGTGAAGGATTAACACGGCTGAATTGGACTTTCTAGCCAATGTTTTAAGAGGCTGAATTACTTCTTTCTTTACCTTCGCGTTATCGTTTTCATCTTCCATATTCGCCAAAGCCGATAACGTATCAACGACAATCAAATCAGGTTGAAACGATAATGCTTTTTCTTGAACTTTTTGAAGATGTGCTGGATTAACCAAGTCTAAAGGCTCATCGTTTAACTCTTCATCACAAATCAAACACAAATTGTTTTTGAGCAATTCTCTTTGAGCAGGTGAGCAAGTTTCGAGCATCTTTTTCAAATCCGCTTGAAGCTCGGCTTTCGTTGCTTCACCGTCAATATACATAATTCGCTTAGGAACGAGTTGCTCGTTAAAAAGAGGCTCAAAAGCCCTATTTGAGCAAGCGGAAACGGCTAAATTGAGCATTAGAGTTGTTTTCCCGACGTTGGTTGATGCGACAAGCTGACCGATATTGCCACGAGATAAACCGAGCATTACTTTTTCGGGATTATTGAATTTAATTCGTGAGAAATCAGCCCAAGTTATGCCGAAAGTATTTGAGGGGTCATTAATAAATTCTTCATCCAAAACGGAATATTCTGTTTTATCTTCCGCAGTAACAATTTCTTGCTCATTATCCTCTGTTTCTTGACCGATTGATTCGTCAGAATCTTCGATTTCTACGCCGTTGAGCATATTGAGAAAATCTTCGGCAGGGTTAAATTCAATATCTTCAAATGATGAGGTTGGATTGACTAAAACATCATCAAGACCTTTGCCCAAAGCTCTATCCCAGGTTGCTACAAATACCGAAGCATTGCGTTCATTGAAACCGCCCAAAATCTTTAATAAAGAATCTTTTACGTTTTGGTTTTCTTGCCAATCCATATCGAAAGCTAAAACAACTTTCTCCAAATTGCGGAACACATCAAAGATGGTGTCCACCAAACTTTGGGAGTCGGTAGCATACACGCCTGCTATTGCAACAACGCCAACGCCAGCTCTATCTGCGATAACATCAGCTTTTAAAGCGCCTTCGGTTAAATAAACTGTTTTCTCTTGTTTGATTAAATGGGGATTGACGAAATGCAATGGCGTTCCTGAGCTTACGCCTTTTTCTTTGTAACTGGAGGAAAGCCATAAGTATTTGGGCTTATCATTGCCGTCCTTGCGGATTTGCAAACCGACAATTCGCCCTTGTTCATCTCTATAAGGAACATAAAAACCGCTATTCATTCTATTCAAACGCCAAGTATTGTTCTCAACGTAAAAGCCTGGAACGCCTTCTAAATTAAATGACCTAGATAATCTTTGAGCAATTTTATGCGCCCCTGATTTATTAGGAACAGACGCATATAAATTATTAGCAATCGCATTGTCAGACAAGCCTCTTTCGTCCAACAATTTGTTTGCGTGATTTTTTTCGAGTTGCAAGTTTTCTAATAACGCAGAATAGACTTTATTGAGTCTTTCGGCATTGGCTTTTACGATTTCAGGTTTCTTTTCTTCCATTGCTTTCGTATTGGTTACTAAATTTCTTTCCGAACTTGTTTTCAAAATATATTCGTATCGTCCGTCTTTATCAGTCTTACCACTGGCATTTGGCTTGAACGAACAATAAGCCAAACCTTCATCTTCGGTTATTCGACAGTGCCAATCTGTTTTCGTTCCGCAGATGTGGCAGGTAATTACGCCCTTTTTGAACTTGCTTTGAACGTATTGCTTTGGTTTTGACTTTAGGATTCTCATTATTATTTAAGCCTCTTTGTTTTTGATAAGGTGCACTTCGTCTGTAACCTAATTTGGACAGTATGCAAAGCTACGCCTTCAATCAAGCATTAATTGTTGTTTGTTTAATCTAATTCGATTGACGCGAAATACTTAGCTATCTCTGTATCGAGCAAATCGTGATTGCGATAAAAGATAGTGTAATTAGACTCAGAGTCGTAAAAGGCACAATAGTATTTGCCTTGAAACTCGTTTCCCGCTCGGTTGGCTTTTAGGTATGCTTGTTCGTTTGGATAGCGAACACCAAATCCGTCAAATGCTTTAATAAGCATTTCCGCAGGTAAACCAAGTTCGCCATCCAAACTTGGGTCTTTATGGATGTATGCTTCACGACACTCTTCCCAGAATTTAACGATACATTCGTCGGAAGAATCGCTGAAAAGGTTTTCGAGATGTTTGATTAAAAGACGTTGTGTTTCTCTTTTAACTAATGGAAGGCTTGTAATTGCCTGAATATATTCTGAACGACTCGTATCAAATCGAGAATCTTCAAAGTAAGAAATTTTGCCGTACATTAAAAATGTCCTTCTTAATTATTTTAAATGCTTATCGCATCGGCGATAGCCCGATTGTCGGCATAAATTTCTCTCCTTTGGTAAAATATTAATCAATCAACTACAGTATTCATCATACCACATTCTGTGTAGAAGTCAAATTTGGCAAACTCTTCATGGCTATATGTTGTGGTTTTAGCCTTTTGGTTTTTTAGGTGGTCTGCCCGTTTTCCGCTCTCGAACCAGCTCAATGTCAGCTTCCCGAATCACGTAATACGAACCGACCTTTTGAGCGGGCAATCTGCCAGAGCTAATCAACGCTTGAACTCTTTGCCTATTCACGCCCAACTCCGATGCTGCCTCTTTTACACTCAATAGTTTATTTCCGCTTTGTTCTTCGTTCTCACTCATAAAAGGATAATAAATTCCTTTAAAAGTATAGTCAACATGCTTACCTTTCAATTGTGTTTTTATATGCAACTTGCTATACTTTCCCAATAGGCGAAATCAATGCCAACAGAAATTCGGAAAGGAAAAATGATGATTCAAAACAATTTAGACAAAGAGATATTCGCATCAGTCGTAGCTGATGCGCTCGTCAAAATTCATCTCTCAAAAAAAGACGTTAAACGGTGGGTTAATGCGATTGCCAAATCAACAATTGAAATCGAGAACAATCCGTTTATGACTTGGCAACCTGAAAATAATTCATTGCTGATTTGGTCGCAAAAGTCGAGCGAGATTTACGAAGCGAATGGCGTTTGTCAGTGCAAAGCCTATTTAGATGGTTATCCTTGTTACCATCGAGCGGCAGCAAGATTGATTCAACGCTATTTGGAAATTGTTCAATAAAAACGGTGGGTTTAGGTCAGCTACCAACTTTCCTAAACCCTTCACATCAGCCTTTAACTAATCAGGAAAAAAAGTGATGCAGAACAACAATACAATTACAAAAACGCAAAATAAAGTTCTTTTCCCGTTAGGGAGAACATTTCTGACAATCGGAGCAGAAGAAGCATTGGAAGAATCAAACCAACAACCGCAGGAATTTCTAGCCAAACATCAAACAGGTGATTGGGGCGTAATTTGTGCGGAGGATAAAAAGGAAAATGAGTTTTCACTCACCAATGGTTTTAGATTGATGTCGGCATACAAAACAGCTAACGGCACTAAAATTTGGGTGATTACAGAAGCAGATAAAAGTGCCACAACAATTTTGCTTCCGAATGAATACTGAAAAGTGAGGTTTAATTGGATATGTACTGTTAAGGCAAATCTGAGCCTTTGAGATTTCCGCTCTAGTTTGAAAGCTAGTTCGGATAAAATAACACAAAAAGAAAAGGATGCTACTTTTTGTAACGTCCTTCATTTGAGAACAAAAGGAAAAAGCCGAAAGCGTACTTTTCAACGTACCTTCCAGCTTTTTGAATCTTTAACCATGAGTGCTAGTTCAGCGAATTTCGCAATCTGATTAAGTAAATATAAGTGCCGAAGGTCGGACTCGAACCGACATGAGAAGTGAATCTCGCCAGATTTTGAGTCTGGTGCGTATACCAATTTCGCCACTCCGGCGCGAATTTTGATTCTAAGTAAAATCGGAGCTTTCGTCAAATATCGTTTATTTATCTGATTTATTTCGGTTTTTAGCGTCTTATCCGTAAAAAGAGCAATAATCAATTTTCTTTAATATGATTTTCCGCAAAGCGAATTTTGAGGACATAAAATCTTGATTTTCTTTTGCCTGAAATACTGTTGGCACGCGTTAGTAATAGTTTAAAAATATTGGTAAAATAGTTAAGAGGGCGATAAATTCGTGATATATTCAAAGAGGGAAATTTAAGGCGGGCTGTATGCAAAGTTTAATGGGATTTAAAAAGTTTATTATTTTAATAGAAGACAGAAACGACGCAACAATTCAATCGTCGTAAACATCTACGTTTTATTCCTCGCGGCAATTTATCTGCGAATGAACAAAGAACTCTAAAGCAATGATAAGCAGAAAAAAAGAAAAACCATTTCATCACAATCAAATACAGGCGGGCGAAGCTGCCAAATCGCATTTTCGATTGTCATTTTTAAGTAAATTAACACAGAGATTTCCAGCCAAAGTCGGCGGCGCGGCTATTTCCGCTTTAATTGTTTTACATTTCGTTTCGCAGTTTATCTTTTTCCAAAATGAAGATGTTCAAAATGAAAATATCTCACCGAAAATTGAGAATGAACAAATTGTCGAAATCAAGCCGGAATATGAACCTGCAAAGCCGGATGTTGTAACAACCCCCAAACTCACTGCTCCGATAATTGCTCAGCCTGAGCGCAAAACCGCAACGTTTCGGAAGGTGGCAAAGAAAAAGCCACGTGGTGAATCAAAGGCAGAACGCCTCCGCCGTGCCGAAAGGCTTTTAACCGGAGCTTAATTTTTATAAAATCTATTTAAGTAAGAAGGAATTGTAATAATAATGAGTGCTCCCATTTTTACAATCGAAGACTGTAAAAAATTTATTAAACTTACAACAGCTTTTTTATTAATTCTAATAGCAAGCGGTAATTCGTTTGCTCAATACAAAGGCGCGCCGGTTAAAAAGGACAGGCTTCTTCAGGCTCTTCGTTCAAGACAATTGCAAACCAGCGATATTGTAATCATTATCAACAGCAACGGAGTTGATTTTCAGTTGACTGCCGATGTCAGAAAAAGCCTCGTTGCCGCAGGCGCGCGTCCCGAAGTTATCAAAGCTGTGGCTGATAATCCACGTCTCGCGCCGAAAAACAACATTGCCAGAGCGAAAGCCGGAAACAATAACAGAAGCCGCAGGGAAAAAACAGCTTCTCCTAATTACGATGATTTAATCGGACAAGCAATTTATTATAAAAACCTGAGAAATCCAAAAACGGCGGTGAGTATTTTGGAAAATGCCGCCAAAGTACAGCCGAAAAACCCATCGGCTTATCAGATGCTCGGTTTTCTTTATCTTTATGAGCTGAATAATTTACCTCAGGCAGAAAAATCTATGCGCGAGTCGTTTATGAACGGCGGCAGCGCGGTTTTCCGCGTTTTCCACGACGATGACGGAGATTTTAAAGATCGCTGCGTCGGTTCGTTGTATATTTCCCAAAACACTTTACGGTTTGAGTCGGACAACAATGTGCATACCTTTGAAACTTCGGCTGTTAACGTGGATAAAATCAAATTAGATACCGAGTCTTCACGGACGTGGAAAAAACACAGCGTCTTTAAAATTTTCCTTAAAATCGGCAGCGATAAAGCAAAATTTAGATTTGCGCCTTTAACCGGGCTGCAACAGGAATCGAAAATGGTCGAACGATTTATTGCCGCGTCAAACTCGAACATCACTTCGGCAGTTTCAATAATGACGCCGCCTCGATAAACAAAATAGACGGGATTCGGTCGCGGATTTTTTGAATTAAATTCGTTTGCTGATGTTTCAATAAAAAGATTGCCAACAGTTTATTTGTTAAGCTAGTATATTGAATGTCTTAGCTCTAAGACGCCCTCAACATTCTTTTCGAGTATTAAATTTTAAAACTCAAATCTGCACACTCCTTAACAAATAAATTATGTTTGCAGTTGACAACATCGAGAATCGGATTCTGATTGTAGATGACGAACCCGAAATTCGTAAGCTTTTGTCCGATTTTTTGGGCGATTCTTATGAATGTTTACAAGCGGATTCGGCGGAATCCGCCTTGGCTGAAATCAAACGGCAAAATTTTGCGGTCGTCGTCAGCGACATTTGTCTGCCCGGAATGACCGGATTGGAGATGATTCCGCAAATTGCGGCTCAATCGCCGGAAACTCGCGTGATCGTCATCAGCGGTCAGCAAACGGTTGAAGATGCGATTAACGCCCTGCGAGCCGGGGCTTTTGATTACATTTTAAAGCCGTTTGATTTACTGCAAGTCGAAGCAGCGGTGCGTCGCGCGGCTGAACATTTCGAGCTAAAAGTTATCAAACGCCGCTATGATTTACATCTCGAAGAGCTGGTTGCCGAACGCACCGCCGAGCTTGATTTGGCTTTGGAGGAAGTCGAAAACTCATACCGCTCAACTTTAAAAGCACTTGTCCAAGCTCTCGAAACCAGAGATTTTGAAACGCACGGGCACTCGGAAAGAGTCGTCACATTCAGCTTGCGGCTCGCTTATGAACTGGATTTGGACGCCGGGCAAATGCGCTCGCTCGAATTCGGCGCGATGCTCCACGACATCGGAAAAATCGGCGTGCCGGACGCCGTGCTAAGAAAACCGGCGGCTTTAAACGACGCGGAATGGGCGAAAATGCGGCTGCATCCGCTGCACGGGCAGCAGATTTTGCGCGGAATTCCTTTCCTTGAAGGCGCTATCAAGATCGTCGCGCAGCACCACGAAAAATGGGACGGCACAGGCTATCCGCTCGGTTTAAAAGGCGAAGAAATTGATTTAAACGCCCGAATTTTCGCCGTCGTTGACGCTTTTGACGCCATCGTCAGCGACCGCGTTTATCGCGCCGGGCGCTCTTACGAAGAAGCGTTGGCGGAAATCGAAAGATGTTCGGGAAAACAGTTTGACCCGGAAGTTGCCGCGGCTTTTCGACGAGTCCCACGCGAAGATTGGGAGACATTGCGCCGCCGCTCGCTGATGCGAAAACCCGAACACTTTTCTTATCAATCGGTCGTCGCGGAATTGGTCAATTCAAAAAATCTTTCTTACGTCAATTAAAACCCGGCAGCTTTTCGCGACTGCGACTGCACGGCGGTAATCGCAACTGCGTCAACAATATCTTCGGCTTTGCACCCGCGCGACAAATCATTGCAAGGTCTGTCCAAACCCTGCAAAATCGGTCCGATTGCCGCGCCGCCTGTCAATCTTTCGGTCAATTTATAAGCGATATTTCCGGCGTTTAAATCCGGGAAAATCAAAACATTGGCTTGCCCGGCAATGGGCGAGCCTTTGGCTTTTGAATCGGCAACCGACGGAATCAAAGCCGCGTCAGCCTGCAATTCACCGTCAACGAGCAAATCGGGCTGTCTGGCTTTAACGGTTCTCGTAGCTTCGATAACTTTGTCCAAAAGCTGATGTTTGGCGCTGCCTTTTGTCGAAAACGAAAGCATTGCGACTTTCGGCTCAACATTCAAAAGCGCGCGGCATGAATCAGCCGAAGCGACGGCAATTTCAGCCAGTTCCGCCGCGTTTGGATCAATCACGACGCCGCAATCCGCGTAAATCATCGCCCCTTCAGCGCCAAAATTTTTATTCGGTACGACCATCACGAAAAAGCTCGACACTATTTTAAATCCTGCACGAACGCCGATGCAGTGAAGCGCGGCGCGAACCGTATGCGCCGTCGTGTTTGTCGCGCCGGCGACCGAACCGTCGGCTTTTCCGAGACGAACAAGCAGATTTCCGTAAAAAAGCGGGTCTTTCACGGTTTGCTCGGCTTCTTCGAGCGTGACGCCTTTGGCGCGGCGCAATTCGTGAAAAAAGCGCGCCATATTGCCGAAATCTGCGGCTTTTTGGTGATCGATCAACTCGACGCCGTTTAAATTTGCATTCGCCGCGCGGGCGGCTTCGCGCACTTTTTCTTCATTTCCGAGAACTGTAATTTTGGCAATCCGGTCGCGCGCACATATTTCGGCTGCGGCGACGGTGCGCGGGTCTTCGCCTTCGGGCAAAACAATGTGCTGCAAATCGGCGGCGGCGCGTTGGCGGATTTTTTCTAAAATCATAAAACGGTTTTTGGTCTTCGATTTTCGGTCTTTGTTTTTTATAATTCGAGTAAAATATTACACGGATAATAGTTTTTAAAACAAAGGAAGAAAATTGTGCGCAAAAATAAAAAATCTAAGACCGAAGACCTAAATCCGAAGTCCGAAAAGCTGCAACTTAAATCACGGATGAAGAATCTCTTGATGTTTCTGCCAAACTTGGCGACGCTGTGTTTTCGGTTGCTGAAAGATGGGCGCGTGCCGCTGGCGGAAAAGGCTTTGTTTGTCGCCGCAATCATTTATTTCATCTCGCCGCTCGATTTTATTCCCGACGTGCTGCCGTTCATCGGACAGATTGACGACCTTTATTTGATTGCTCTAACGCTGGTGCGGCTCGTTTCGCGCACCGACGAACGCATTTTGCGTGAGCATTGGACGGGCGGCGGAGATATTATTCAACTCGTTGACGCCGTTATAGCGCTCGCGCCGCGATTTTTGCCCAAGCGGGTTAATCGCGTTCTGACCGCAAAAGTCGAAATGGCAAAAGCGGGCGAAATTATTGACGCCGTGCAAAAACGCGACCGCCCCATCATCCGCGAAATTCCGTAGCGGGAATTAGAACCTTAAATTTGAGAAATGCCAGTTCGCAAAATCATCTCCGGCGGGCAAACCGGCGCAGACCGCGCGGCGCTCGATTTCGCGCTCGAAAACGGGATTGAAACAGGCGGGTGGATTCCGAAAAATCGTTTGGCGGAAGACGAGCGAATTCCCGAAAATTATCCGAATCTGCGCGAAACCGAAATTGAAAATCCGGCGGAAAGAACCGAATTAAATGTTCAAGATTCCGACGCGACTATGATTTTCTCGCACGGCGATTTAAAAGGCGGTTCAAAATTGACGGTGGAAATGTGCGATAAACACGCGAAGCCGCGCCTTCACATTGATTTTGAAAAAACCGATTTTTCGCAAGCCGTTAAAAAAGCGCAGCAATTCATTATTTTCAGCAACTGTCAAACTTTAAACATTGCCGGCGCAAGAACTTCGGAGGACGCGCAGATTTACGAAAAGACGAAAGATTTTCTCAATCAACTTTTCAAAACGTTTAATAATTTGTCGTGAATTCCGCCGAAACCGCCGTTGCTCATCACAGCGACGACATCGCCTTCATGCAGTTCCGGTGCAAGATGCGCCACAATCGCATCTGCATCAGGCAATTGAAAAGCTGGTTTTCCGGTCAATTTAATTGCGTTGACAAGCTCCTCAACATCCAAAACTTTGCCCAATTCGCTGGCTTTAGCTGTGTTGTAAACTCCGGCAATCACGATGTAATCGGCGTGAGAAAACGCTTTTTCGTAAGGCTGCTGAAAAACCGCCAGACGCGATGACCATGAGCGCGGCTCGAAAACGGCGACTAAGCGTCTTCCGGCGTATTTTTGGCGAAACGCTTTTAATGTTTCTTCTACTGCGGTCGGATGATGCGCGAAATCGTCAATCACGGTCACGCCGCGTTCCTCGCCGCGCACTTCGGCGCGGCGTTTGACGGATTTGAACGAGCGCAGAGCTTCGCGGATTTTTTCCTGCGAAATTCCCCAGGCGTCCGCTGCGATAATCACCGACAGACAATTCCGCACGTTAAATTCGCCAATCAAAGGCGTTTCAAACTCGCCCCACGATTTGCCTTCGCGGAAAACCGTAAAGCGCGTCATTTCGCCGGAAAAATCAATATAGCGCGCCTGCCATTTTGCGCCATCGCTCGTGCCGAAAGTTTCGACGGCAGTAAAAATTTTGCCGCGCATTTCCTCGAAAACTTCGCGCACTACGAGCGAATCCCAGCCCAAAATCAAACGCCCGTTGCCTGGAACGAGATTTATAAGGCGCGAAAACTCGAATTTAATCGCTTGAAGATCGCGGTAAATGTCGGCGTGGTCGAATTCGATGTTGCCGATAATCGCCGTTTCGGGCAGATAATGCATAAATTTCGGCTTTTTATCGAAATAAGCCGTGTCGTATTCGTCGCCTTCAATGATGAAATAATCCGAGTCTGTCACGCGAAACGAAGCGCCGAAATTTTGCACCACGCCGCCGACCAGAAAAGCCGGACTCAAATTGCCGACTTCCGCAATCCACGCCGCAATGCTCGTCGTCGTGGTTTTCCCGTGCGTCCCGGCGACGACTAGCGAGCGACGACCGCGAATAAATTCTTCTTTGACAACTTCAGCCTGCGAGCGATAAAGCATTTTGCGGTTTAAAACTTCTTCGACTTCCGGGTTTCCGCGCATCATCGCGTTGCCGATAATGACGCAATCGGGATTGACGTTGAGATTTTCCGCCTTGTAGCCTTGCGCGACATTAATGCCAAGCTCGGCAAGCTGCGTTGACATCGGCGGATAAACGTTTTGGTCTGAGCCTGTCACGCGATGCCCGCGCGCCTGCAACATTCCGGCGAGCGAAGCCATCGCCGTCCCGCAGATTCCGATTAAATGATAGTGCATAAAGGAATTGTCCTGCCGAATCATACTGAGTATTATAGAGCCATTTTGACTGCTAAATTAAAAGCGATTCTAAACTCGAAACTACTCAGTGTAAGCAGAGAGTAGATACATTTTTAGATACAGGCTCGAAAAAAAGCAAAGGCGCTTATTCTATGTTTCATTACGCCAGCCAACCAAACTCTTTAACTTCTGATAGCTAATTTCATAGTTTCCGGACAGGGAATGTTTCAATTGTCTTCTCGTGGAGCGGCTTTTTGATTGGACTCATATCTTTTGCAATTTTCACGATAAGAAACCTGTTTGAATAGAATAAAACGGATCCGAAAAAGCCGCCGAAAGCGCCGATTATGATGCCAATTCAAACAATACATGAAAAGGCTCGGAAACAACGCTGCCCCGCAACCATGCATCAAATGAGCTATTGGACTAGAAAGCGAAACAGCTACTTTGTTAAAAGCGTTGTCTTTTAACTCTAAACTTGCGTTTAGCGGTTTCCTCCCAAGCCAATTCGTCGTTCGTTGTTTTCCTTATTAATTGATCGAAATGATTATTGCAAATGTTTTATTAAAGGATTTTTCCAAAGCGAGCAATTACTAAACATTTTGTCTTTTTCCATTACCTGACCGCTCTGTATATCAATGACTCGGAAATTCGCAGCTTTATACTTTTCCGACGCTGTAACGTGTAGAAAAACCTCATGAAAATTAAAAATACTTTCACTTTTCTAATTACTGTAATTTATATTTCACTGGCTACTTTGACAAATGCCGAGGCGCAAACCATCACTTCACTTTCGGCTGATACGCTGACTCGTTCCGGGCGTTTGAAAATTACCGGCAGCAACTTTGGCACGACGCCGGGAATTGTACGTATCGGCGGTGTTATCGCGCCAGTCAGCAGTTGGTCGGAAACCTCGATTACAGCTTATGTCGGGGAAACGACGGGAACCGGCAATGTCAATGTGCAGGTGTCGGCGACGACCGGCATCAGCAATTCCTTTCCGCTCAATGTTACTTTACGCCCGACAGCCAATGGGCGCGTGCTCTGGCGTTTTCCAGTTGACGCGCAATACATCAGCGGTCGTCCCGGAATCGGCGCAGATGGCACGGTTTACTCTGCGGATGTAAATGGACATCTTTATGCTTTAACGCCTGACGGCGGATTAAAATGGATTTTTAACCGTGCGCCTGGTCCAGGGCGACAGTCGGTTGATGTCGGCGCAGACGGGACAATTTATTTTGCCGGCGGGAACGTGCTTTATGCGGTAAATCCAGATGGCACGGAAAAATGGCGCGTCGCCGATGAAATCAGCTACGGCGCGTTTGAGTCGGGTCCGAATGTCGGACCTGACGGCAACGTCTATGCCGCGACGAGAGACATGTTCTTTGGCGGACTCGGTTTTGTAGTCATCTCGCCCGCCGGACAGATTTTAAGCAATACGCCGGGTTTTGGCGAAGGAAGAGGCACAAAATTTTTCGCCCGTGAAATCTTTTTCGGCTCTAATCGGGCTTATCATACGCTGGACAATCTAAATCAACCCAACGGCGTACTTTCGTTTCATCAAATTGGCGGCGCGTTTCTTTTTGGACGTCCCGCAATAAGGGAAGCCAACCCGGCGGTCGCTCCCGACGGCACGGTTTACGCTGTTACCAACTCAAGCCCTGTCAGCAATATCAATCTACAGGCGTATGATCCGAACGGCAATGTGCTGGGAGTACTTTTCGGCGCAAACACGAATTATTTGACTAGTCCCGATGTCGGAGCGGACGGCACGATTTACATTGGACGCAATCTTAATTTTGTAAATGCGCTTAATCCGAACGGCTCGCAAAAATGGCAGTTTACCGGAAGCGGCATTTTAGGCGATCCGACGGTTAACCCGCAAAATACCGTCCTTACCATCGGCGGCTATGACATTGGCGTTCCCGGATATGTGCATAGCATCGGCGCAAACACCGGTCAATTGCTCTGGACGGTCACTCTGCCCGAAGAAAACGGCGGTTTCATTCGTCCGAGCGCGCGTCCAAAATTTTCGCGGGACGGCTCAACCGTTTATGTCGGGATGAGTCTTGCCAGCTCAACTCCTTCGGACGAATACAGCTATCTTTACGCATTTCAAGCGACGGATAATAAACAGGGCGGGAATACTGCGACAACATTGTCCGGGACGATCAGTTATGCAATAACAATGGCGAATCAAGCGACGAAGTTTGTTTCGGGCGTGAATCTCCTTACAACCGGCACAACGCAGATGTCTGCGACAAGCAACAATACGGGTTTTTATCAACTTTCCGGTTTGACGGCGGGCGGCAATTACACTATCACAGCAGCTAAAACCGGAGACAGAAACGGTATTTCTCCGATTGATGGAACTCTTGTTTTGCGGCATATAGCGGCTAATGGAACAGGACCGAATGTCTTGACGCCGAATCAGAAATTGGCAGCCGACTCAAGCGGCGATGGAAACATTTCTCCGTTTGATGCAACGCTGATTCTGAGATATATAGCTGCGGGCACACAAACAGCCAATACCGGGCAAGTCGGTAATTGGAAGTTCGATCCGGTTCCTCGTCCTTATCAGCCTTTAAACGGTTCTATGTCTAATGAAAATTACACGGCAATTCTGGTTGGAGAAGTTAATGGAAATTGGACTCCTTAAACTTTAAAGATATCTTGAATAAAACAGTAAAGAGCCGCCAGAAATTGAGCGGCTCTTTTTCGCAAATAAACCGAAAATGCACCGTCTTATCTTCGGCTAGTAATTCATATTCATCCTAAATCCAAAGCCGCTGTTTCAACGCGGCTTTTTTTGTTTACAATTGCGGACAAAGAAAAACTGATTTAGTTTTATCTGAAATCAAAGCAAAATTCGGCAGTACAAACAGAAAAGGTCACTTAAAGGTGACAAAAGTTGTCAGGCGTCTGTTTCGTTATGACCGATTCATTATAAATCTTCAAACAGCGATATTCATTCTGAAAGAAAATTACGCTTTTTGACTTTAATATGCGATTTTTATTGGGTTTTAACGAAGTTTCTACGTCTAAAAGCAGTTAAGTCCGGCTCTTGGTAAGCCGGACTTAAAAATGAAAGGTAAAACTGTAGGAACGCTCGGTAGGTTTTAAGCGAAGCGGCAAGCAACGCTCGGAGAAGAGATGGCGGTAGGTGCTCGTTGAAAAGAACATTTTTCAACCAATTTCAATCTCAACAAGCCAGCCATTTCTGCTCATATACAAGCGCCGTGCCACAATGTTTAGGCGGTTCCCGCTTAATCGGCATCGTCCAAATCCGCTGCCGGAGCTAAAGGTATTTAAACTATTTAAACAAACTCATTGACAGCATCATTTATTTGAATTATATTAATCTTATAGGTTAACTATTCGGTCTTATTGGACCGGACAAAGAGGAACGCTCGGTAAGACGGAAATGAAAAGGGTAAGAAGTCACCCTTTTTTATTTTGCTTCAGAGAGCCGTTTTTGCTTAACAGAATAATTAGCCATTTTTTTATTTCATGGAAAAAGCTTGCCAATAGATATTTTCATAAAGCATCGAAAGGAAAGCAGGGTAGTTATGCGAAGCGGCAAAGTCGAGAGTGCCGATCCCCGCGTTTTACGCTGCGTTCTTTTCGATAGTCTCTTTATAATCCTTGTGGATAATTCAGCCGCGTCTCCAAGCGCGGCTTTTTTATTCTGAATAGTCTTCTCCGCCAAATCTTCCGGCAGCTCGTCCAGCAACGCGCCCACAATATAAAACCTGAATCATACGCTCATTAAAAAGCAAACATTTTATATGTCTTAAATATTGAAGAGTAAATTTAACCTAAAATTCATTTAACTTTTGTTCTTTTTGTAGTAGTATTTATAAATCATTTGAATTTACATCAAATTCTACCAACCCCGCGTTTTTAGCTGAAAAAAATATTGGATTTAAGGTTCAAACAGGCTTGAATTTCGTTTGCTCAGCGGCGCGTTATTAAATCGAAAGGATTATCAAAAATATCAAGATGCTCGTTTCCCGAAGCCTAAGGGCTAAAACTGCGCCTTTGTCACGTCAGATTTTTTCACTGGCAATTTCAACTTTTTTATTATTACAACATCTGTTAATAATTTCGCCGACAACCGCTAAAGCTGCCGCAGCAAGCAATCTTTTCTTTTCCGAATATATTGAGGGCAGCAGCAATAACAAAGCCCTTGAAATTTACAACGGAACAGGTTCATCAATTAATCTTTCTGCCGGTAATTACACGATACAAATGTATTTTAACGGCAGCGCGACGAGCGGGCTGACAATTCCTTTGACCGGGACTGTGCCGAATAATGATGTTTTCGTTCTTGCTCACAGCGCTGCTAACGCGGCAATTCTCGCACAGGCTGATCAAACCAATGGCTCAGGCTGGTATAACGGCGATGATGCAGTTGCTCTCCTCAAAGGTGGAGTAGTGTTGGATGTTATCGGTCAAATCGGATCTGACCCGGGAACAGAATGGGGCACGGGTTTAACAAGCACCGCCGACAATACAATAAGGCGCAAAAGTTCGATTTCGGCAGGTGATACAACGCCAAATGACAGTTTTGATCCTTCGTCTCAATGGGATGGATTTGCTAATGATACGGTAAATGGACTTGGCAGCCATACTTTTACTGGCGGCGGAAACCAAGCACCGATTATCGCTGCACCGACAAACCCGATTGCAACCGTAACTCAGGATGCCGCGCCATTTACTGTTACTCTTAACGGCAGTGACGATAATAGCGTCTATTCGTGGGCAGCGACGGCTGGTTCCGGTATAGCATCGGTCAACGTCACAGCAGGTCAAGGCACTTCGAGCGTCACTTATACTGTAGCCTTACAGTCGGGATTTACGGGAACGGCGACTTTTACCGCGTCACTTTCAGACAATGTGAATTCCAGTGTTAGCAGAAGCGTTAACATTCAAGTTAATCCTAACGTTACGAATTTCGCTCCGAGCATTACCGCTCCGGCAAATCCGATCACAACCGTCGCGCAGGATGCGCAGCCTTTTACCGTTAGCCTGAACGGTTCGGATGACAACAATATTTATAACTGGTCCGGAACTATCGGAGCGGGTGTCTCTTCCGTTTCGGTAACAAGCGGACAAGGAACTTTCAATCCGACATACACGGTTACGCTTCAGTCCGGTTTTAGCGGAACAGCTAATTTTACGGCTTCGCTCACCGATAACTTTAACGCTCCGGTTACGCAGACGGTGAACATCGCTGTCACTCCGGCACCTCCGCCGCCGTTAGATCATATCGTTATCAGCCAGGTTTATGGCGGTGGCGGAAATAGCGGCGCGGCATATCAGAACGACTTCGTTGAACTCTTCAATCCCGATACCGTTTCACACGATCTCTCCGGCTGGACGATCCAGTATGCCTCGGATACCGGCGCAAGTTGGCAAGTTCAACCGCTCGGCGGCACAATGGCACCGGGTGAATATTACCTAATTAAGCTGGCAACAAACGGCGCCATCGGTGCAGTTGTTCCTGAGGCGAACATCAACGGAAACCTGAACCTCAGCGGAGCCAACGGCAAAGTTGCCCTTGTCCGAAATGGAGATGCACTCAATGGCTGTGTGATTGGAGATCCTGTCGTTGACCTTGTCGGTTACGGCTCGTCTGCCAATTGTCGTGAAGGTGTCTCAAATGCACCGTCACCGAGCGCTACTAATTCAATCTTCCGGAAAAACGGAGGTTTCACAGATACTAATGTGAACGGAGCGGACTTCGCGACCGGCGCACCAAATCCGAATCGTCGCACTACGCCAATCGTCGAGCTTCCGCCGACAACTCTTAGCAGCGATCCGCGCAAAAACAGCACTAATGCGCCGCGCGATGCAAGCATTACGGTTACGTTTACGGAGCCGGTTGATATAGCCGATGGATGGTTCTCGATTAGTTGCGTGACTACAGGTTCGCATAACAGCGCTACTGTCGTCCCAGGCGGCGCAAATGGCTGGATCATCATTCCGAATGTCAACTTCCAGCCGGGGGAACAGTGCAGCATTACAGTAAATAAAGAGTTCGTCCACGATTCCGATCTGGATGATTCGCTCCCGAATACCGACCAATTAACGTCAAGCTATACCGCAACGTTTACCGTCGCCACAGGCGCAGCACCGGCATATCCGGCTGACGTGCACCTAACTTTCGGCAACCCGTCCGGCGCGGCTACAGATACAAGCATGCCGAACAATTATCTAATGATTAAGCCGGAATATTCGCTCTCATATAACAAAGATCGCGGCATTCCGAACTGGGTGAGCTGGCATTTGGCTGATGAATGGATTGGCAGCCTCGACCGCATTGACACTTTCCGTGCCGATCCTGCCGTGCCTGCGGATTGGTATCGCGTTACTCACTTAGATTACACAGGGTCGGGCTTTGATCGTGGACATATGGTTCCTAATGCCGACCGCGATCCCGAAACTTCGACACCGATTAATCAAGCCACATTCTTAATGTCGAATATGATTCCGCAAGCTCCCGACAACAATCAGGGACCTTGGGCTAATCTGGAAAACTATCTTCGGACATTATTGCCCGCAAATGAAATTTATATCGTTGCAGGCGGCGCTGGCACCGGAGGCACAGGCAGTAACGGGTCTAAAACGACGATAGCTAACGGCAAAGTAACGGTTCCGGCTCGAACCTGGAAAGTCGCGCTTGTGATACCGAAGCAAAACGGCGACGACGTTTCGCGCGTAAATGCGTCTGCGAGAACAATTGCCGTTAATATGCCTAATATTCAGGGCATCAGAACGACGAATCCGAACGATTGGCAACAGTATCTTGTCAGCATTGATCAGGTTGAAGCATTAACGGGCTATGATTTCTTTTCCAATTTGCCCGATGCGGTGGAAAACAGCATCGAAGCCGGAATTAATGGAGCTAACCCGCCGGGAACAGAAAGTTTTTCTGTAAGTACCGTTGAAGATACTTCCAAATCAATCACACTAAATGCGGTAAGCGCGAATAACAATCCGCTGACATTTACAATCGTCAACGCGGCGGCGCACGGAACGCTGACCGGAACGGGAGCCGACCGCGTTTATACGCCCGCATCGGATTTTGTGGGAACAGACAGCTTTACATTTAGAGCAAGCGACGGCTCAAACAATTCAAATATTTCGACCGTAACAATTACGGTTACTGAGTATAACGAAAATCCCACAGCTAACAACGACGCTAAGAGCGCACAAGAAGACACACAGCTTATCTTTAGCGCCGCTGATCTATTAGTGAATGATAATGCGGGCGATTCGAATGAAGTCGGTCAGACCCTGAATGTTACAAACGTAGCCGTAACCGCCAACACTCATGGGACGGTAACGTTTAGCGCCGGGCAGATTACTTATACCCCTGACGCCAATTACAACGGATCAACCGATTTTAATTATCAGGTTTGCGACAATGGAACAACCAACGGCGTTGCGGACGCAAAATGCGCAACGGGCGTGGTTAATGTGACAATTGATCCGGTCAATGATAATCCGGTCGCTAACCCCGATTCTGCTGTTACGGATGAAGACACCGCGATCACAATTGATGTTCTCGGTAACGATACCGATATTGATGCCGATAATATCTCTATTGAAAGCGTCGGCAATGCTGCAAAAGGTATATTGGTCGTGACCGGCGGCAAAGTGCTTTATACTCCTAACCAAAACGCGAACGGCGCTGACAGCTTTAGCTATACCGTCAATGACGGGCACGGCGGCGCTTCCGCAGGCGCTGTCAATATCGTTATTAATGCGGTCAACGATGCTCCAACAGCAATTGCCGATTCCGCTGCGACAAACGAAGACACACCCGTTACCATTGACGTTCGCGGCAATGACAGCGATGTTGACGGCGATCAGCTCTCGATTACAAATGTCACCGCACCGGCAAAAGGAACGGCAGCCATCACCGCTGACGGCAAAATTCTCTATACGCCGAATCCGAACCAAAACGGCGCGGACAGCTTTACCTACGCAATCAGCGACGGAAAGGGCGGAACTGCAACCGCAGCGGTGAGCGTCTCGATTAATCCGGTTAATGACGCTCCGACATTAGCTCCGATCAGCAATAAGACGGTCGTTCTCGGCAATACGCTTTCCTTTACGGCTGTCGCCTCCGACATTGATTTACCGACTCAAACGCTTACCTTTGGTTTTGTCGGAGAAGTTCCGGCGGGAGCGACAATTAATTCTGCGACGGGCGCTTTCAGTTGGACTCCGACTCAGGCGCAGGCTGGGAAAATTTACACTTTCACAATTCGCGTTACCGATTCGGGAAATCTATCGAGCGAGCAAAGTTTCACCGTGGCAGTCGCCTACGAATGGAGCAATTTCCTACAGCCGATAAATTCAACGGGCGATAACAGCTTTAACGCCGGAAGTACCATTCCGGTTAAATTCAAGCTCACCGGAGCAAGCCAGGGAATTGCAAACGCTACGGCAAAACTCTGGTTGGCGAAAGTAGTTAATAACGTTCCTGGAGCAGAATTTCCCGCCGAATCAAGCGGTAATTCAAACACGGGAAACCTGTTTCGTCACGACGGAAACGGTCAATACAGCTTCAATCTCAGCACGAAAGACCTGTCAACGGGCACTTATCAATTGCGCGTTGATCTAGCAGACGGAGTGCTGCGCACCGTATTGATTACTTTGAGATAAAAGTGATTTAAAATAAAACGGTTATTTTTATTAGAAATAACCGTTTTATTGAAAGTCAGACTTTTAAAGGCAGGACTTGATAGAATATCAAGTCCTGCCTTTTGTTTTTGCGGATTCTTTATTTTTTCGGAATTTTTCAAATGCTGTTTCAGATTGGAATTTCTTCCATTTTGATTTTTCGGTTTGAGAGACATTGGCGTAAATTTCTAAAGATTTTGGATTTTTTTCCACGAAAGCCGAAAGTTTTCTAACGTAAGAATTAATTTGCCGAATTTCACGCGTCTTGTCGGATTGTGCGAAAATCAAAGTTGGAAAAAGAAAAATTAACCACAGTGCCAAAACAAATCTCATAATTTTATTGCAAAAAATATTTGCATTAAACACAAAGAAATTTTCGCCGGCAATCAAATAAAAAGCAATGAGGCAAACCACAGTCACTCAAATGAATTTACCGCCGACTCTGCCAGCCGGAATTTTGGGCGGACATTTTTTGAAGTTTCGCCGACAGCCGACAGAGTTTTTGACGGAAGCCGCCGCTCTCGGCGATGTTTCGCGTTTTCGGCTCGGACGCCAGCCGATGTTTTTCGTCAATCATCCGGATTTAATCCGCGATGTTTTGGTGACAAACGCCGCAAAATTTCACAAAGGTCGCGCTTTGCAGCGGATGAAGAGAATTTTGGGACAAGGCTTGCTGACGAGCGAGGGCGAGTTTCATCTTCGTCAGCGGCGTCTCGCGCAGCCCGCTTTTCATCGGCGGAGAATCGCGGGCTATGCGGCTTCGATGGTCGAATACGGCGAGCGTGTTTCGGAAGCGTGGCGCGACGGCGAGACTTACGACATTTCAGAGGAAATGATGCGTTTGACGCTTTATATTGTCGCCAAAACTTTGTTCGGCGCAAACGTCGAAGACGAAGCCGATGAAGTCGGCGCGGCGATGACGACTTTGATCGGCGCTTTCAATTACTTGCTGCTTCCCTTTTCCGAGCTTTTGGAAAAACTGCCGCTGCCGATTGCCAGACGCATTGACCGCGCGAAAGAAACGATTGACCGCGTGATTTACAACATCATCAATGAGCGGCGCAAAACTGGCGAAGATACGGGCGATCTGCTTTCGATACTTCTTTTCGCGCAGGACGAAGACGACGGCGGCAGAATGACCGACGAGCAGGTGCGCGACGAATGTTTGACTTTGTTTTTAGCCGGACACGAAACGACCGCCAACGCTTTGACCTGGACTTGGTATCTTTTGGGGCAAAACCCGGAAATCGAACAAAAATTTCACGCAGAGATTGATCGTGTTTTGCCGGAAAAACGGCTGCCGAGTTTTGCGGATTACGCCGATTTGAAATACGTCGAAGCCGTTTTAGCCGAATCTATGCGGCTTTATCCGCCCGCTTGGGCAATTGGGCGTCTGGCGGTTGAAAATCACGAGCTTAACGATTTTCCGGTCGAAAAAGGCTCGCTCGTTTTGCTCAGCCCGTTTACGATGCACCGCGACCGGCGTTTTTGGGATGAGCCGGAAATTTTCAAACCCGAACGCTGGGAAAATCTTTCAATCAAAGAAGCTGGCGGAAGATTCGTTTATTTTCCGTTCGGCGGCGGCGTGCGGCGTTGCATCGGCGAGCAGTTCGCTTGGACGGAAGGCGTTTTGCTGCTGGCGACAATCGGGCGCAAATGGCGTTTGCGGCTCGCGCCCGAACACAAAATCGCGCTTAATCCTTTGGTGACATTACGCCCGAAATACGGGATGAAAATGAATGTGGCTCATAGATAATTTCTGACGGGTTTTTATTCCGTTTTAGCAGGCGAAGCGGGCTGCGGCGGGCGAATTCCCGTGTATTGCGCGGAAGCGATTTTCCACGAGCCTTTTTCTTTGCGGCAAACAATTGTCGCGCGCATATTGACTGGCGGTCGAGCCGGTTGATTTTCGGCAGCACCGCGCGAAAATGTGAGCCGTGTAATCACGATGGCAAAGTTTTGCTTTTCATAAATGCGAATCGAAAAATCATTTGCCTCGACGGTTGGTTTCGCATTTCCGGCTTTTGTTTTGGCTTCGGGCGAATAAAAACCCAAAACTTTCTGACGCGGATCGAATTCGCCGACAGGCGAGATTTCGATGTAATCGGCTGCGAAAATTTGATCTAGTGCCGCCGCGTCGTAATTAATTTGCGCGTCGGTCATTTTTTTGACCAGAGATGTTAATTCACGCTCGTCTTTGTTCCAATCCGATTGATTTTGCGCCGCAGCCGCGCCGACCGAAAAACTCAAAATCAGAAGTAAAAGTAAAACTCTTAATTTCATTTCAAACCCTCCGTTGTTTCTACAATTTGCGAATCGAGAATATTTACGCTTGCGCCGCACGGATTTGTTTCAAAATATTATTTTTACTAACTCGATTTATTCGGATTCGGTTTTAATCATTTTTTCGTAACGACTCAAAATCGGCTGCGCCGTGACGCCGTGCAGAACAATGCTGATGGCGACGATTGAAATTGTCAGCGAAACCGCATCTTCCGCCTGCGTCGTCAAGCCGTGATTTAAAGCATAGCTGAGATAATAAAGGCTGCCGATTCCGCGAACTCCGAACCAGCCGAGCAGCCAGCGCTGAACGTTTCCCGTCGGTGTTTTAATCAAAAAAAGCTGCGCGAATAACGGGCGAATTATAAAGAAAAATACCAGCGCGAGCGGAACTGCGCGCCAATCCCAATGCGTCGCGATACAAATTCCCACTAAAACGACCAGCAAAACTTCCAGAATGCGTTCGGCTGTGTCGCCGAATGAGATGATTTCCGAAACTACCAGTCCGGCAGCGACGGCAGGCTTTTGCAATTCTTCTTTATCGAGATTTGCCCCGACGACTTCTTCGGCGGGCGGATGCTGAGCTTGTGAATCGTCAGTTTCTCTTTCCGAATCGGGCAAAGGATTTTCTTCGACGATTTTTATTTCAGCGTGCCGCAAACCGACTCCGGCGGCAAAAGTCGCGAGAAATCCCCAAGCCCAAATTGTTTCCGCGCCGACGTAGGAAAGCGCGATCAGCGAAAGCGCGAGAAAATCGTTTGGCGCTTCGGCGTCTCGATGCTGTTTGCGAAGCCAAATGGCAAAATGCCCGACGCCTCTGCCCAGAAAATAACCGAGCAGCAATCCAGCCGAAACAGCCCAAACAATGCGATGCAAAGCCCAGCCGCCAATCCAGTTTCCCGCGCCCGCGTTTTCAATCCACAGCAACCCGAAAATGACGAACGGGAAAGCCATTCCGTCGTTTAAGCCAGCCTCTCCCGAAAGACCATAGCGCATTCGGTCATTGTCTTTCGCGTCGTTGACGGAAACCGCGCTCGCTAAAACCGGATCGGTCGGCGCAAGAATCGCTCCGAGAAGAAGCGAGACGCCGACATTTAATCCCAAAACCAGATGCGCGAACCCCGCGACGCCGATAATCGAAAACAGCATCACGGGTCCGGCTAAACGATAAGCTGCAAACCAAGCCGGATTGAGAAGCGGCAAACGGAGCTTTAAGCCCCCGATAAAAAGCGAAATAATAACCGCGACTTCAGTCAGATGCTCAAACCAGACTTTCGATTCGATCACGTTGATTTTCAGTAAATCGAATCCGAGCGGGCTGATCGCAATGCCGACCAGCAAATAAATCGCCGAAGTCGAAATCGGCAGACGGCTGATGTAAGCCGACGAAAGCGCCATTAACAACAGCAAGCCGCCCGCGACCGCCATCCAACCGAGAAAATCCATAAACCCCTTGTTAGAACAATTCTTCGAGTGCTTCTTCGACTGATTTTACACCTACGACGCGGACGCCGAGCAGTTTTTCGAGTCCGGTTTTGTTTGTTGCGGGAATAATCAATTTTTTGAAACCCAGATTTTGAGCTTCTCTTGCTCTTGCCTGTGCTTGCAGAGTGCCGCGCACTTCGCCCGTCAAACCGACTTCGCCGAAAACTGCAACATCCGGCGGAACGGTTAGATTTCGATAGCTCGACGCGATTGCAGCGACAACGCCCAAATCCGCTGCCGGTTCATCAACTTCCAAACCGCCCGCAACGTTCAAGAAAACGTCGTCGCCCATTAGTTGGTAACCGATTCGTTTTTCCAAAACGGCAATCAACAGCGCCGTGCGGTTCTGGTCAAAACCTTGCGTCATTCTGCGCCCCGTGCCGTATTTTGAACCTGAAACGAGCGCCTGCATTTCGACGAGCATCGGGCGCGTGCCCTCCATACAAACCGTGACGACCGAACCGGCGACGTTTTCGGGGCGTTCCTGCAAAAATATTTCAGAGGCATTTTTGACCGCGATCAAACCCGTTCCGGTCATCTCGAAAACGCCGATTTCGTTTGCCGCGCCGAAACGGTTTTTGGTGGCGCGGATAATGCGGTGGTTGTGATGCCGCTCGCCTTCAAAATAAAGAACCGTGTCAACAATATGTTCGAGCGCTTTCGGTCCGGCGATTGAGCCTTCTTTGGTGACGTGACCGATTAGAAAAACCGGGACGCCCGACGATTTGGCAAAGAGCATAAATTGCCCGGCGACTTCGCGCACCTGCGAAACAGAGCCGGGCGCGGATTCGATTTTTTCCGAGAAAACCGTTTGAATCGAATCAACGATAATCGCGTCGGGCTTTAATTTATCAACTTCGACCAGAATATTTTCGAGATTAGTTTCCGGCAGCAAAAACAGATTTTCGCCGGAAATGCCAAAACGCTCGCCGCGCATTTTGATTTGCCGCTCGCTTTCTTCGCCCGAAACGTAAAGCACTTTCGCGCCTTGTTGATTCAAGCGGTTTGCCATATCGAGGACGAGCGAAGATTTGCCGATACCGGGCGCGCCGCCGATTAAAACCAATGAACCGGGAACGATTCCGCCGCCGAGAACACGGTCGAATTCGTCAATCCCGCTCGAAGTCCGCGCTTCGTCCTGCGATTCGATTTCGCCGTAAGCAATCGGTTTTGATTCTCGCGCAACCGAACGAAAATTAACGGCGGCTTTTCCCGCAGGCTGCGCGGCGACGCGAAATCTTTCCTCGACAAACGAATTCCATTCGCCGCAATCGGGACATTTGCCTATCCATTTTCGAGCTTGATGACCGCAGTTTTGACAAACGTAAACAGTCGCCGGTGTTTTTGCCATACTTCAATTTTAACTTAAAATTCATGACAGAAACACTCTTTCCAATTACGAATTACGAATTACGAATTACGAATGAAGGAGTTTTATCTTTTTAATTTATTCCACAATTCGTAATTCGTAATTCGTAATTCGTAATTGATTTTGCCTGCGTGACTGTTCGGTTAAAGCCGTGTTAGTATTTTTGTTGCCACACCTTCTTGTCCTTGTGAAAAGTTGGAGTTTTATTGGACACATTTTTATAAAAACGCATTTATGAAGACAGACGTTATTATCATCCGCATTGGATTTGTAGTCCTTCTTATCATTGCGGGATTTTTGCTCAATCCTCTGGCGCACACGAAGCATCTCGGAGGGGAAGAAACCGAACGCCGGATGCTGTCCGGCATTGTCGCCGCCGTTATTGCCATAGCAGTTATTTTATTTGAAATGCGCGTACGCCGTGCCGGTTTGAAAACTTTAATCGGCGCAGCGACAGGTTCGATTTTGGGAATTTTGGGAGCGTTTTTGATCGGTTTGCTGATCTCGATGCAAAAGGTCGAAGCCGTTCCAGCCGAGATGCAGACGTTTTTGACGATTTCGCTCGCATTTTTTATGGGCTACGTGGGTTTGATGGTCGGCGCGGCGAAAGGCGAATATCTCGATTTGACTGCGCTTGGCGGACTGCTTTCGGACAAAAATATCAAACGCGATTATAAGATTCTCGATACTTCGGTCATTATTGACGGTCGCATCGCAGACGTTGCCGAAACCGGATTTCTCGGCGGCACGATGATTATTCCGCAGTTTGTTTTGCGTGAATTGCAGCAAGTCGCCGATTCGCCTGATTCGTCTAAACGCCAGCGCGGGCGGCGCGGGCTTGATATGCTCCAGCGCCTGCAAAACAACTCGAAGCTCGATATTCAAATCGTCGAATCCGATTATCCGGCGGTCAAGGAAGTTGATTTGAAATTGATCGAACTCGGCAAAGAGCTTGGCGACGCCGTGATTGTCACCAACGATTTTAATTTAAACAAAGTCGCGCAGCTTCGCGGCGTTCAGGTTTTAAACATCAATGAGCTTGCCAACGCTCTGAAGCCTGTCGTTTTGCCGGGCGAAGCGATGAGAGTTTTTATTCTCAAAGAAGGCAAGGAATTTAATCAGGGCGTCGCGTATCTGGACGACGGAACGATGGTCGTCGTGGACAATGCGCGCAAATTAATCGGCAAAAACGCCGAAATAGCAGTGACCAGCGTTTTGCAGACGACAGCCGGAAAAATGATTTTCGGTCGTCTCTGGGAAGACCCCGATCCGGGAACAGGCTATATTGACCCGCGCAACATTCACGATTCGCGCGCCGCCAATATTCACGATTCGCGCACGCCCGGATTCGCCGCGCGACGCGGCAACACGCAGCGCGATTTGCGGCATACGAGCATCACGCCGATGCGCGTCTCCGAAGAAGACATCGAGTAAAAGTGAGCAGTGAGCAGTGAGCAGTGAGCAGTAAAATGCTTTTCGTCTGCTCACTGCTCACTGCTCACTGCTCACTTTTAGTGAACACGGCAATCGTCGTTGCTGCCGGAAGCGGAAAACGCTTCGGGTCGGAAAGACCGAAACAGTTTTTTGAGTTAGCCGGAAAGCCCGTCATCGTACACGCTTTGCTGGCATTTGAAAATTGCGCGAGCATTGACGAAATAGTTTTGGTTTTGGCTGAAAACGAAATCAATGATTTCCGCCAAACGAGAACAAGGGGCAATTTCAGCAAACTGAAAACTGTTGTAGCCGGCGGGAATACGCGAGCCGCTTCCGTTTGGAACGGTCTCAAGGAAGTTTCACCAAATACCGAAATCCTCGCCGTTCACGACGGCGCCCGCCCGCTCGTCACACCCAAAGAAATCAGTCGAACAATCGAAAAAGCCCGTGAAACGGGAGCGGCAATTCTGGTCGCGCCGATTACGGATACGATAAAAGAAATCAACGGCGATAAAATCATCGGTACAATCGAGCGCACGCGCTTGCGCCGCGCTTTAACTCCGCAATGTTTTCAAGTCGAAATTCTGCGCCGAGCCTTTGAAGAATTTACGGATTTAGACGAATTTGCAACCGACGAGAGCTTTCTGGTTGAAAAGCTGGGCGTCGCGGTTTCAATCGTCGAAGGCAGCCCGCGAAACATTAAAATAACCGTGCCGGAAGATTTGATTCTGGCTGAAGCTCTACTAAAAAATCGTTCATAGTTCGTCACTCGTTGCAGATTCAACGAACAACGAACAACGAACAACGAACAATGTTTAAAATAGGTTTTGGAAACGATATTCACCGGCTCGCCCCTAATCGTCCGCTCATCTTGGGCGGTGTTTTGATTGAATCGGATTTGGGCGCAGAAGGTCATTCGGATGCCGACGCTCTACTGCATGCGGCTACGGACGCAATTTTGGGCGCGCTCGCGCTCGGCGACATCGGTACACATTTTTCCGACAAAGACCCACGTTGGAAAAACGCCGACAGCCGCGTTTTTCTAATCGAAACCGTCCGAATGATACGAGAAAAAGGTTTTCGAGTCGTTAATCTTGATTCGACAATCAGTCTGGAAAAACCGAAGCTGCGCCCGCACATAGAAGCGATGCGCCGGAATCTGGCTGAAATTTTAGAAATTGGAATTGACTCGGTTTCAGTTAAAGCGAAAACCGGCGAAGCAGTTGACGCCGTTGGTGAAAGACGCGCGATAAAAGCGGAAGCCGTTGTTTTGCTGACAACGGCTTCCAGTGAAATTAAAATCTAAATCGTTTTAATAAGCATTCGCCGGATATGCGCCGTAATTTTCTCCGGCGATTTCCAACACTTCAAACCAAGTCGCCGAAATGCGCGCGTCTTTTTCTTTGTGCAATCTGTGAATGATTCGCTTATCTGATTCATCAACCAAAAGGTTTTCGAGATTGTTCAGAAAAGTCGAATAATCACGCCACGCTTTCATATGTTGACGCCAGGCGATTTGTAAATCGCGCGGCAATTCGGAATCATCCATACTGCCTGATTTATTAACGTATCTTGAAACGGCTTCCCGGTATTCTTCGAGCGAGGGACGCGAAAAAGGCGGCGTATATTGCCATTCCGATTGCGACAATCTGCCGATTCGCTCCTCACCGTTTCTGATGTCACGCTCCAAAAAACGCAGAACCTGTTCGTTTGTCGGCTTGCTGTAAATCCATCGAATTCCGGTTTGCGGTTCAGTTTTGTTAAGGGCAAACTGCATCAGCAAACTGGAAAAACCAAATGTCGTAAAAAATGCGAGTGCGGCTGTCAGAATTTTCGTAGTCATAGCGAATCAATTATCGCTCAAACCAGCCGGAAAGAAAAAGTTTTTTTTCGTCATTGCCGATTTCTTTACATTTAAATTTTTGAGCGCGAGACATAAGCCTCGCGCTCATTTCCATTTAGATTTTAAGAACGCCGTTTTCGACAATCACTTTGCCGTCAACTTTGACCGTTGCTCCGGCTAGATGACCGCCGACCGCGCCGGTAGCATTGTTTGTCCCGCCTGCCCATTGATTGTTGCCCGTGCCGACGCTGACCATTCCGGCGGAAACCCAGTTGCCGATTTTGCTGTTTGGCGCAAGCTTGTAATTGGGATTGATGCCTAGATCAATGTAACTCAACATATCTTTAGCTCTTTCGCGCGCGTCGAAATCAGCTTTCATCGCCGCAAAACCAAGCGGTCGAACCAATGGCAAACATGAGAAAAACTGCGCTTTTCCAATTCATCTTTATGTCTCCTTAACTAAATTTTAGAAATAAAAAAACAGAGAACTTTCTGAGGAAACGTTTGAAGAAAAACTATTTTCGGCTTTTTACGCAGCAAGTTATACAATAAAACCAATTCGGTTACAAGGTTTTTTATTCGTAATTTTAAATTTCAATGAATTTTGTTTTTAATCTCGCGCGGCGCGAAATCCGCTCGTCTTGGAGGCGTTTGCTGTTTTTCTTCATCTGCATCGGCGTCGGAGTCGGCTCCATTGTCGCGCTGCGCTCGGTTATTTCAAATTTAAACGCGGCGGTCGCGGGCGAAGCCAGATTTTTATTAAACGGCGATGTCGAAATCAGCTCGACGGCGGCTTTTTCCGAAGCCGAGCTGCGCGCGATTGAACAAGTCGTCACCTCGAACGCGGGCGTCGTCGAAGCGCGCGATGAGCAGATTCAAACGACAACAATGTCGCGCCCGGCGGACGAAGCCAAACCCGGCTCCGAGATGCTCGAATTAAAAGGCATCGAGCCGAACTTTCCGCTCGCCGGAGATTTTCGGATTGATGATGGACAACCGTTTGATTACCGGCTTGTTGCAAACAAAGGTGCGGTCGTCGCGCCGATGCTGCTGGAGAAATTAAATTTAAAAATTGGCGATAAAATCCGCATCGGCTCCGAAGATTTCGAGATTCGCGCTACGTTTGTCGAAGAACCGGGCGGAACGACCGGATTTCGTCTCGGACCGCGCGTTTTCGTCGAACGAAAAGCGTTTGACGAAGCCGGTTTGACACAATTCGGCAGCCGCAACCGGCGGCGGATTTTGTTTCGGCTGGCAAATCAAAACCCGGACGATTTCGTCGCACGGCTTCGCACGTCTCTCACAGAAGCGACATCGCTCGCCACCGTTCGCTCTTACAAAGAAGCGCAGGAAAACACGCGCCGCGCGTTCGATCGAGTAGAAAATTATTCGTCTTTGACCGGGCTTGTCGTGCTGGTTTTGGGCGGCATCGGTGTCTGGAACGTCGTTCGCGTTTTTGTCGAGCAAAAGCGCGAATCAATCGCGGTTTTAAAATGTCTCGGCGCTTCGGGGGCACGAATCGTTTTTGCTTATTTGCTGCAAATCTTGTCGCTCGGATTGCTCGGCAGCTTGTTCGGCGCTGGGTTGGCGCAAATCGCTTTGTGGCTGATTCGCCAATATTACGTCGAAAGTCTGCCCGCGCAAATGAGCTACAATTTGCAGCCAAGCGCGATTTTACAGGGCATTTTGCTCGGTTTAGCCGTTTCCGCGCTGTTTTCTTTGCTGCCGCTTTTAAAAATTCGCCGAATCAAACCGCGCCTTTTGCTGCGCGATCAAATGAACGAAGAAATCAAACGCTTTGATTTGCAGACATGGTTAATCGGCGTCTTTTCGCTCGCCGGATTGCTGATGCTGGCAATCTGGCAGGCTGGTTCTTGGAAAGTCGGGCTTTATTTTTTAGGCGGTCTGGCGGTGACTTCGCTCGTTTTATATGCGGCGGCTTTTTTGCTGACAAAACTGCTCGGCGGTTTGCGTTACACGCCTTCTTTCGCGTTGCGGCAAGCCGTAAACAGCTTGTCGCGTCCGGGAAATCAAACGCGAGTTGTGCTGCTTGCCGTAGGTTTGGGCGCGTTTGTCGTTCTCTCTGTTCAATCTTTGCAGTCAAACCTGGTGCGCGAGTTTGATGTTATTCGCGGAAATTTTCCGACGCTTTTTCTGCTCGATATTCAACCGAGACAAGCCGACGCGCTCAAAAACGTTATTGCTGAATCAACCGGCGAATATGTCGAATTAATTCCGACCGTTCGCTCACGCATTTCGGCGATTAACGGAAATTCAGTGACCGAAGGCGGACGCGAAGTGCAGCAGCAAAGAGGGCAAATCGGGCGCGAATACGTTTTGACTTATCGCTCAACGCTGGTCGGCGAAGAAGAAATTACGGCGGGCGCGTTCTGGCAGCCGACGCCTTCGCAAGCGGCGGAAGTTTCGATGGAAGAAGGCTTGGCGCGGCAGCTTAAAATCGAAGTCGGCAGCACCGTGACGTTTGATATTTTGGGGCAAAAGCTCGATGCGAAAATAACGAGTCTTCGCAAATTGGACGTAAAAAATCCGCGCTCGACTTTTCTGATTGTGTTTCGACCGGGGTCGCTCGACAAAGCACCGCAGACTTTGATCGGTCCGATTACGGCGGAAATCGAACCGCAAACGCGCGCCCTGCTACAGCGCCAAATTGTTGACCAATTTCCGAACGTTTCCGTGATTGACACGGCAGATGCCGTCGCCGCCATCAAGCGCCTGATTAACAACATCACGCTCGGCATTTCGTTTGTCGGCGGATTCGTCTTTTTCTGCGGCGCGCTGATTCTTATCGGCTCGATTGCTCTCACGAAATTTCAGCGGATTTACGAAAACGCGATTTTAAAGACTCTCGGCGCAAAACGAAAAACGCTGCTCGCGATTCTGCTCGCCGAATACGCCGTTTTGGGCGCGGCAGCCGGAATCATCGGCGCGTTGACGGCAATCGGGCTTTCTTATGCCGTCGCGAAATATGTTTTTGAAATCGGCTGGCAGTTTGAACCGAATCTGACTTTAACCGGAATTTTATTGACCGCTTTGCTTGTCATAATCGTCGGCGCGGTTTCGAGCTTTGACGTTTTGCTCAAAAAACCTTTGTCAACTTTGCGCTCGGGATGATTTCACCAATGATTTCACCGCCGAGACGCAGAGACGTAGAGGGAAAATAAGGTAAAAGCAAACTGCAATCTTTATCTCTTTTTCTTAAACTCGGCGTCTCTGCGTCTCGGCGGTTTAAATTTACCTGCAAGTTTTTCGAGCCACTTTTCAGCTTCCTCAAACCGCGCGAATCGGCGTTCGTCGCGGCGAAACGCGGCTGAATGAATCCGTCGTTTGCCGTTGACGATGCGCATCGGGTGAACGACGTGCAAAAGCTCGTGATAAAGCACGAATTCGACGACAAATTGCGGCACTCTCGCATCGTCCAGCGTGCGGCTGATGATGATTGTGTCGTGAACGGCGTCCTGATGACCGAAAACGCGGCGCGTTTTGGTTTGCGACCAGCTTAAAATCGGCTGTTTGAGCCGGTTTTGAAAATACATCTGATTAACTCGCCGAAAAATCTCTTCCAAATCGTAAGCCTGACCGCGAGGCGCGGTTATTATTTTTCGACCGCGCTCTTTGCGCGAATTGTTCGCCCGTTCGCCGATTTCCGGCTGCGCGGCATAATTGCGGTAAATTTCCAGATGAATTGGCGGCACGCGGCGGCGCAGCAGTTTTGAAACGAGAACGAAAGCGAGCGCCTCGTGAATCATCGGCGGAGCTTGTTTCGATAAATCCGAAAGACGCACGAAAACTTTATCCTCGCGGATACGAATTGTGTGACGCAGACCGACGTAGGGATAAAATTCAATTGAAACTTCGGGCACGGCGCGTTTTTGACGGTCGAGCTTTTCAAACGCAGATTGATAGAAATTTTTGATTAAGTTCAAATTGTCCGGCATTTATCAAAAAAATTATAGCTTCAACAGGACTATCTCAAAATGAACAATGCAAACTGTCAACTATCCACTGTAAACTATCAACTGTTTTGCAGAAAACTTATGTTTAAGTGCGAGACAGTGTATAGTTTACAGTTTACAGTTTATAGTTTACAGCGTGTCGCACATTTGAAATACCTTGTGAAAACAAGCTTTCCGCTCTCGGCGAATATAAAAATCTTGACACTTTGTGCATTGCAATGATAAACATTCTTTAAGGCGTGTCGTCTTTGGCGCGCAACAGTAATTCTCAAAGCTCACCGAAAACCGGACGCGCAAGTTATGGTTGTACGTCATTCAAATCAGATAAATCCAGCAGCTCATTTTCCCGATTTACGCGGGCGAGCAGTGCTGTCGGCGATTATCGAAGAATATTTGATGACGGGCGAGCCGGTCGGTTCAAAAATCATTTCCGAAAAATTTTCCAATGCCGCCGGATTGAGTTCCGCGACAATCCGCAACGTGATGAGCGATCTCGAAGAATCCGGTTATTTGACGCATCCGCACACTTCGGCGGGGCGCGTGCCGACCGACAAAGGTTATCGTTTTTACGTTGACAATCTGCTCGGCGTGCTGCAAATCTCGCAGGCGGATTTGGATTTAATCAATCGCTCGCTGGGCGTTTCTGCAAACGAAGAAGTGCAGCCGGAAAAACTTCTGGAAAAAACTTCACAGCTTTTATCGGAGCTTTCAAACAACGTCGGAATCGTCGTCACGCCTTCGCTGGCGAACGACCGTTTACAGCATATTAAATTTGTCGCGCTCGCCGATAAAAAAATTCTCGTCGTGCTCGTGAGCGCGCCGAACATCGTTCATCACAAAATCATCCGGCTCGAATCCACTTTCTCGCAGGATGAGCTTGACCGCACGGCAAATTATTTAAACGCCGAGTTTGCCGGTAAAAATCTGACTGCTATTCGACAGGAAATTCTCACGCGAATGCACGAAGAAAAGGCTTTGTTCGATAAAATGCTGCAAACGGCGATGATTCTCTGTTCGGAAAGTCTCGTCGGCGACGATACGGCGGCGGGCACGGTTTACGTTGACGGCGCTTCGAACATTGTCGCCAAATCGGATTTTTCCGGTAACTTTGAGCGATTGCGCGACTTGCTCCGCACAATCGAGGAAAAAACAAGGCTCGTCACAATTCTCAACGAATGCCTGACGCGCGAAACCGTAAATGCTTCGGGCGGCGTCCAGGTTTTTATCGGCGGCGAAACGCTGTCGCCGGCTTTGCAGCAATGCGCTTTGATCGCCGCGCCGTATCGCCTGGGCGCAGGTGAAAACGCTACGGGGACGCTCAGCGTTCTCGGTCCCACCAGAATTGAGTATTCGCGATTGATTGCGATTGTCGGCTACATTGCACGGCTGCTCGAACAAACACACGAAAAAGAAAATTCTCCTTTCGTCAATTAACTCAAACCTCTCTCACGCAAGCCTCAAACTTAGATTTTTTCAAAACTAAACTACAGACCTACGGATAAATTTTGTGGATTCTCAAACAGACACTACCGAAATCATTTTGGACGAAATAGACTCGCTCCCGACGCTCGAAGACTTGATGCACGAGCTTGAAGCCGTCGGCGAATCGGCGTTTGACGACGGAAAAACGCCGGGCGGAATCCGCGTCGTCGCCGAAAAATCAACCGAGCCGCTTCTTGAAATCGAGCCGCATCACGCGGCGGAAACCGAGGATGCGACGAACGCTGCGCTGCTTCGGCTAAGACGCGAAAACGATGAATTGACGGCGGCTCTGCGCCGCGTTCAATCGGATTTTGAAAATTATCGTCGCCGGGTCGAACGCGAGCGCGGCGATAATTACGCTTTCGCTTTAATGGCAATCGTCAATAATTTGCTCCCCGTGCTGGACAATTTCCGAATCGCGCTCAACAACGCCGAAAATCGCCCGTCAAATCAGGATTTGCAGCAATTTTTCAGCGGCTTCGAGTTGATTTCGCAGCAGCTCGAAAAAGTTTTGCAGACTTTGGGCGTCCAGCCGGTCGCCGCGCTCGGCGAAGCTTTCAATCCGCAGTTTCACGAAGCGGTTTCGACCGAATTTGTCGCCGATTCGCCGCCAAACACGGTTGTCGAAGAAATCGTTCGCGGTTATCGTCTGGGCAGCAAGCTCGTCCGCCCGGCAATGGTTAAAGTCTCCGTCAACGCGGAATAAGAACGCCGCAATTGCTGAATTTACGGTCGGCAATCAAAACTCAAAAGTCATAATTCATAATTAAAAAAATGGGAAAAGTAATCGGAATTGATTTAGGAACGACAAACTGCTGTATGGCGGTTCTCGAAGGCGGTGCGGTGCAGATTATACCGAACAAAGAAGGCGGGCGCACAACTCCTTCGGTCGTCGGATTTACCGAAAAAGGCGAGCGGCTCGTCGGGCAAATCGCCAAGCGCCAAGCCGTAACGAACGCCTCGAACACGGTTCACGCCGTCAAACGATTGATCGGGCGCAAATTCGACGCGCCGGAAGTCGAAAAAATGCGCGGCACGGCACCTTTTGAAATCATCGAAGCTGCTAACGCCGACGCTCACATCAACATTTTAAATCGCATCTACAGCCCGCCGGAAATCTCTGCAATCATCTTGCAGCGGCTGAAATCGGCGGCGGAAGATTTTTTGAATGAACCCGTCACCGAAGCCATCATCACCGTTCCGGCTTATTTCGACGACTCGCAGCGGCAAGCGACGCGCGACGCCGGAAAAATCGCGGGCTTAAAAGTCGAGCGAATTATCAACGAGCCGACCGCCGCCGCGCTCGCTTACGGTTACGGCAGAACCGAATCCGAACGAGTCGCGGTTTACGATCTCGGCGGCGGCACATTCGACGTTTCGATTCTGGAAATGAATGACGGCGTTTTTGAAGTCTTATCAACCTCGGGCAATACTTTCCTCGGCGGCGAGGATTTTGACGAAAAAATCATTAACTGGCTGCTCGAATTGTTTTTAAAAGAGACCGGCATTGATTTGCGCTCCGACCGTTTGGCTTTGCAGCGCCTGAAAGAAGCCTCCGAGCGCGCCAAATGCGAATTATCGTCGGTTTCGGAAACCAACATCAATCTACCGTTTATCGCGGCGGATGCGACCGGACCGAAACATATCAACACGACTTTTACGCGCGAACAATTTGAAGCGCTGATTGGAGATTTGGTCGAGCAAACGGTTGAGCCTTGTCAAAAAGCCCTCTGGGACGCGAAATTGCAGCCTTCGGATATTGACAAAGTAATTCTCGTCGGCGGACAAACCCGCTCGCCGATTATTGCGCGCACTGTGGAAGAAATTTTCGGGCGCGAGCCGTCAAGCGAAATCAACCCTGACGAAGTCGTCGCCATGGGCGCTTCGATTCAAGGCGGCGTGCTGACGGGCGACGTAAAAGACATCGTGCTGCTCGACGTTTTGCCGCTTTCTCTCGGAGTTGAAACGCGCGGCGGTCTTTTTGTGAAATTAATCGAGAAAAACTCGACGATTCCACTCCGCAATACGATGACGTTTACGACCGTCATAGACAATCAATCAACCGTCGGAATTCACGTTTTGCAGGGCGAACGCGAAGTTGCCCTAGGCAATCGCTCGCTCGGACAATTCGATTTAATCGGACTTCCGCCCGCGCCGCGAGGCGTGCCGCAGGTCGAAGTTTCTTTTGAAGTTGACGCCAACGGCATTGTCTCGGTCTCGGCAAAAGACAAAATGACCGGGCGCGAGCAGGCGATGCAAATTACGCCTTCGTCGGGTCTTGCGCCGGATGAAGTCGAGCGTTTGATTTTGGAAGCTGAAGTTGCGCTCGAAAACGACAAACGCGAAAAAGAAGCGATTATGCACCGCAATTATTTGGATTCTCTTTTGCGAAACACGCAAAAAGCGTTTGCCGAATACGGGAAAAATTTGTCAGAAGACAAGCAAAGCTCGATTAAAACCGCAATTGCCAGCGCCGCCGAAGCTCTCGAATCAAATGATGCCGCTTATCTCAAGCTCGTCGCCAAAGAACTCGAACGCTCGGCTGAAGTCTTAACTGAAGCGATGATGGCGCAATTTGCTTAAAGAATTGAGAATTAAGAATTGAGAATGTAGAATTAAAAGTTGATTTTGTTGGCAAATTTTATTCTATATTCTGCATTCTAACTTCTACATTCTTATTTATGGCAAAACGCGATTATTACGAAATTTTAGGCGTCCAAAAAAACGCCGGCGAGCAGGAAATCAAAAGCGCATACCGCAAGCTCGCTTTGCAATATCACCCGGATAAAAATCCCGGCGACGCGGTCGCCGAAGAAAAATTTAAAGAAGCCGCCGAAGCGTATTCCGTTCTCTCGGACGCGGACGCGCGCACTCGTTACGACCGTTTCGGTCACGCCGGAGTCGGCAGCGGAGCGGGAGCGGGAGCTTGGGGCGCGGGCGGAGCGTCAATCAACATCGAGGATTTGTTCAGCGATTTGTTCGGGTTCGGCGATGTTTTCGCCGGACGCGGCTCGCGTGGGGGCGGCGGTCGGACTGCGGCGCAGCGCGGTTCGGATTTGCGCTACGATTTGGAAATCACGCTCGAAGAAGCCGCCACAGGCGTTGCTCGCAAATTGACAATTCCGCGTCTCGAAACCTGCGAAGTTTGCACCGGAACGGGCGCGGAAACCGGAACGCAGCCCGAAACCTGCACGACTTGTCAGGGCACGGGTCAAGTCGTTCATCGGCAGGGCTTCTTTTCGGTCGCACGAACCTGCGGAAATTGTCGCGGGCGCGGGCAAATCATCAAAAATCCGTGCAAAAACTGTCGCGGCGCGGGACGAATCGAAAAAGAAAAAGCGCTCGAAGTTAAAATTCCGGCGGGAGTCGAAACCGGCTCGCGTCTGCGCGTGCAGAGCGAAGGCGAAGCGGGAGCAAACGGCGGCACGGCGGGCGATCTTTATGTTGTGATTCACGTTGCCGAACACGAACGTTTTGAGCGGCAGGGAGAAAATCTTTATTTGAGCGAGCCGATTTCGTTTGCACAAGCCGCGCTCGGCGTCGAAATCTCTGTTAAAACTCTTGACGGCGAAGATAAAGTTAAAATTCCCGCCGGGACTCAAACCGGAACTGTTTTCCGCCTTAGAAATCAAGGGATGCCGGTTTTAGGCGGGCGCGGGCGCGGCGATATGTTTGTCGCCGTAACTGTCGTGACGCCGAAAACTTTGACCAAAGAACAGAAAAAACTGCTCGAACAACTCTCACTCGTCGAAGACCGCGATTTCGAGCGCGATCCGTCGTTTATCGAAAAGGTCCGCAGCATTTTCGGCTAAATTTTGAGCGCAGAACAAAATAAAAAAGCAGCGAGATCAACACTCGCTGCTTTTTTATTTTGAAACCATTTTCTTTTTTCTCCTTAAATTAATCTAAAAACAGCAAGCCGGGCGCAAATCCCAAATGATTCAAAGTTTTACTACTAAGCTCATACCTCAAACGGCGAATTGCTCTAGGCGCTTCCCTTTTGTTTTGCCCGTCTTTTCTGATATTTTCAGACTTTGACACTACAACAAAATTTGAAATCAATCGGAGAAAATTTATGGACAAAGACATTTTTAAAGAGCGCGAACACGCATTTGAAGAAGATTATTTCCGCAAAAAAAATCAGGAGCTTATTTCCAAAATGAAAGAGCGTCTATCGAGCGAAGGCGCGATGCAGGAAACGAGCTATGATTGCCCGAAATGCGAAGGCAAACTGCACACCGGCAATTTTGAAAACATTCAAATTGACATTTGCGACACCTGCGGCGGAGTTTGGCTGGACGCCGGAGAATTGCAGCAAATTACCGGCAAACAGGAAAACAGTTGGGTCGGACGCCTTTTCGGTTAAAGTTCAAAATATGAAGCGAATATTTTTACCTTTGCTGTTTGTCGCGCTGCTGTCTTTTGCGCCCAACGCGACGAAAGCTCAACAAACGGCGACAGCGCAAGTTGAAACCAAAACAGCAGTTACGCTTGGCAACGCCGAGTTGGACAGCAAATTGATGCGGCGGAAAATGCCTTATCAGGTGATCATTCCGACGAATTACGAATCTGAAAAAACAATTCGTTTTCCGGTTTTGTACCTGCTTCACGGTCTCGGCGGTCATTACGATAATTGGGCAAGCAAAACGAATCTGACAAAACACGCCGCCGAACACCGCGTTATTTTGGTAATGCCCGAAGGCGGAAATGGCTGGTACACCGACAGCGCGACCGAGCCGAACGACAAGTACGAGTCTTACATCATTCAGGAACTTGTATCGGAAATAGACAAAAACTATCGCACCGTCGCCGAAAGAAAAGGACGCGCGATTGCCGGGCTTTCGATGGGCGGTTTCGGCGCGCTCAAATTCGGTGTCAAATACCCGCAAATGTTTGCGCTCGCGGCTTCGATGAGTGGCGCGGTCGCTTCGGCTTCATATCGCACGCTCGAAGAATTGCCCAAGAATGAATGGTTAAGAAAACCGATTCTCGCCGCTTTCGGCGATCCGGCGAGTCCGACTCACAAGGAAAACGATTTGCTCAAATTACTCGACGAAATGCCGCCGGAAAAAACCGCCGCGTTGCCTTTTTTGTATCTCGATTGCGGCACGGAAGATCCGCTCGGATTGTTATCGCCCAATCAAAAACTCGCGCAAGTTCTCGTCACGCGCAAAATTCCGCACGAATTCAGACAACTTCCGGGCAAGCACGATTGGACGTTTTGGAACAATCAGGTGCAGGAAGTTTTGCGCCTCAGCAGCAAAATTTTCGCCGCGAACAATAAACGGTAAGAGATAAATTTTTCAGACTTCACGACAAACAAAATCGTCTCAAACACATAATTCCTGTAAACTCGAATAAAAGAGGAAATAAAATGAAAGCATCTGTTCTCAAACTCAAGCTCACAGCCATCGCCGTTGCAGCGGCACTCGCAATTTTCGGTTTTTACAGCTTTTCAACCAGACAGTTTCGCGCGGGCGCAAATTCCGCCGGACCTCCGCCGGGACACACGGGCGCGCCGCCCGAACAAACCTGCGCCGCCTGCCACAGCGATTTTCCGCTTAATTCAAGCGACGGCGGCGGAAACATCCGCATCTTCGGACTTCCGAACAGATACGTGCCGGGCGCGCAATATCCCGTAACCGTAACGGTTAATCAAACCAACGCCGTCGTTTTCGGTTTCCAAGCCACAGCCGTTAATCGTCTCGGTTTAACGGCTGGAACTTTTCAGCTTCCGCTGCAAACTCCGGCGCAAATGCAGATTGTTCAGGGCATAGTCAATGTTAACGGTCAAAACATTACCCGGCGTTATGTTGAACACACCATCGAAGGGACTGTTCCGGCGCAAGGTCAATTCAATACAAAATCATGGACTTTTAACTGGCTCGCTCAACCGACACGCGGGCGCGTCACATTTTATGCGGCGGGCAACGGAGCGAACAGCGACGGCGGAACTTCGGGCGATTATATTTACAGCACAGCCGCCACAGTTTGTTCGAGCGCCGCCGGTTCAAATTTCGACACCGACAACAGATCGGACATCGCGGTTTTCCGCCCTTCAAACGGTTATTGGTATTATCTGAACAGCACAACCAATTCGTTTAACGCTTTTCCGTTCGGAGCAAACGGCGACCGCATCGTGCCGGGCGATTACGACGGCGACGGAAAAACCGATTTTGCAGTTTTCCGCAGCGGTTACTGGTACATCCAGCAAAGCTCGAACAATCAATTTGTCGCTCACCAATTCGGCTCGCCGGGAGACGTTCCGGTCGTCGGCGATTTCACCGGCGACGGACGCTCGGAACTGGCGGTTTTTCGCAACGGTGCCTGGTACACATTAAATCTCGCCAACAATGAGTTCAAAGGCTTTAATTGGGGAACGCCCGGCGACATTCCCGTTCAAGGCGATTTTGACGCAGACGGCAAAGCCGATTACGCCGTTTATCGTCCTTCGGTCGGAACCTGGTACATTTCAAACAGTTCCAACGGTCAATTCGTCGGCTTTCAATTCGGCGTTGCCGAAGACAAACCCGTTCCGGGCGATTATGATGCCGACGGAAGAACCGATTATGCCGTCTTCCGCCCATCTAACGCGACCTGGTATTTTCAGCGCAGCACCGCCGGATTCGGCGCGCAAGCCTGGGGAATTCCGACCGACCAGCCAGCGCCCGCCGATTACGACGGCGATTGTCAAACTGACGTAGCAGTTTTCCGCGAGGGCAATTGGTACATTTCAAACAGCTCGAACGGACTATTCCGCGCAATCCAATTCGGCTCTCCGGGCGATGTCGCCGTTCCTAACGCTTACACCGGACAATAAGAATGAAGACGGAAAAATAAAAAATAAAAAAGAGGTGAGAATTCACCTCTTTTTTATTTTAAAGAAAGTTTTTTCAAATCTTATGCTTGTTTCACAATCCAGCCGCCGCCGACAACTTCGTCGCCGTTATAAAATATTGTCGCTTGTCCGGGCGTAATGGCGCGTTGCGGCTCGTCGAAAACGATTCGCGCGCGGTTTTCCGGCAGCGCATAAATTGTCGCCGGAGCGGGTTCGTGACGATAACGCACTTTAACAGAAGCGCGAACTGGTTCGTCCGGCGCGTCGAAAGCCACCCAATTAACACCCTTGGCGATAAATTCCAAACTTTCCAAATCTTCCGCTTCGCCGACAATGATTTGATTTTTAGCGCGTTCGATTTGCACGACGTAAAGCGGTTTTTCGTTTGAAATGCCCAGACCGCGCCGCTGTCCGATGGTGTAGCGGTGAATTCCCGCATGTTCGCCGATTGTCTCGCCGCGCGTGTTGACGATTTCGCCGCCCGCCGGAATTTCCGATTCGCGTTCTTCGACGCTCAAATAACGGTCAATAAACTCGGAATATTTGCCGTCCGGGACAAAACAGATTTCCTGCGATTCTTTTTTGTCGGCGGTGTACGAATCCGTTTTCCGGGCGATTTCGCGGACTTCGCTTTTCAACATTTCCCCAAGCGGAAACAAAGCTCGCGACAATTGCTCCTGCGTCAATTCCCACAAAAAATAGCTTTGATCTTTCCAATGATTTTTGCCGCGAAACAAGCGATAACGATTCGCGTTTTCATCGTATTCGACGCGCGCGTAATGCCCGGTCGCAACTTTGTCGCAGCCCAAGCTTTGCGCCAATTTATCGAGCGAGGCGAATTTCAGACGCGAATTGCAGGCGACGCACGGAATCGGCGTTTCGCCCGACAAATAGCTTTGGACGAAGGGTTCGACGACATCGCGCTCGAAATCGGATTCGAGATTTAAAACATAAAACGGAATTCCCAGATTTCCGGCAACCCGCCGCGCATCGTAAACGTCGTCGAGCGAACAGCAGCGGCTCGGAAGCGGATCGCCGTTTTCGTCCACACTGATATTGCGCCGCTGATTCCACAACTGCATCGTGAAACCGACAAGCTCGTGTCCATCATCTTTTAAAAGCGCCGCGGCAGCCGAAGAATCAACGCCGCCGCTCATCGCCACTGCAATTTTCATAAACAGTTTTAGTTTCACAGTTTGAAAATCGAGTTGCAAGTTTTCAGGCAAGCAGCGTGAAATTTAATCTCATTGTAATGGATTTGTTTGTTTTATATTGTTTCCCGCAGGAGAGAACCGAATCGTATTCTCAAGCCGATGAAAAGTTTTTCCGCGTTGACAATTTGCGAAACTCTTATCACTCGCCATTTTGACAATTTTCTGCGAGTAATTGCCGAAAAATATTCGCGTTAGGCGATTCAATTGATTCCAAAATAGCCAGGGATTCCCGCCACAACCCACACGCTTTTTCCATCTCGCCTAAACTGTCGTAAGCACTTCCCAAATTTCCTAAACTAATGCCTTCACCTTGCCTATCACCAATTTCTCGTTGAATTAACAATGATTGCTCGCTATATTTAATTGCTTTTCTGTAATCGCCTAGTCTGCCGTAATTACTTCCTAAATTTCCTAAAGCTAAGCCTTGACCTTGCTGGTCGCCAATTTCCTGTGAAATTTGTAAATATTGCTCGTTATAATCAATTGCTTTTCTGTAATCCCCAAGTCTGCCGTAAGCAATGCCTAAACTTCCTAAAGCTACGCCTTGACCTTTACGGTTGCCAATTTTTTGTAAAAGAGACAAAGATTGTTGTTGATAGTCAATCGCTTTCCCATAATCCCCTAATCTGCAATAAGCATTTCCTAAATTTCCTAGCACTTGAGCCTCACCCAACCGATTGCCAAACTCACGATCAATTTCCAATGCCTGTTTGTTATATTCAATTGCTTTTCTGTAATCTCCTAAACTGCTATAAGCAGTTGCTAAATTTCCTAAACTTGCGCTCTCACCTTGCCTACCACCAATTTCCCGTTGAATTAATAATGATTGCTCGTGATATTCAATTACTTTTCTGTAATCTCCTAAAAGGAGATAAGCATTTCCCAAATTTCCTAAACATAGGCTTTCGCCGAACCGGTTTTCGAGTTTTTGTGCGATAGCCAATCCAACAATCTGCCTTTCAATATAATCTCGCGGATGAAGACGCATAATGATAAATTCATTTACATAACCCAAATAATCAAAACAAAGTAGCGCAGTTCGTTTATCAATTTCCGCCAATTCCGCTGACCATTTCTGTCCCACCATGATGTTGTTCCATTCAAGGTCAAGCAAATTCAATGCATTTTGATAGTCATATTTCCGCTCAATTTGGACAAATCTCAAAAATTCGGCGTAATGCCTGACGTGAAGGAGTCGAAGAGTGGCGAAATCTTCTTCGGTTAATTTTTCCGTCGTGTAATCCCGCGCCAAATCGTGCAAAGTGAAACGCCCGGTTTCTTCGTTTACTTCGAGTAAACTGTAACCGTCCAAATCGTTTAAAGTGTCTGTCGCGTCGTCCGTTTCCCAGATCGCCGCCGCGCCGTCTGCCGCAAAATCCGCTGGAAAAACCGCCAACTGTCGCCAGCGTAATTGCAAATCCGCGTCGAGCATTTCATAGCTCAAATCAAACGCCGCCTCAACGGTCAGATTCTTGCGCGTCGGGTCAGCCAGCCGCAGGCGTTCCTTGCGGTCTTGCAACTTGGCGATATAGCTTTCCACCGAAATCAAACGGTTCTTCTCCAACGCGCTTGCCACCGCCCTCAATGCTAGGGGCAAACGCCCGCATCTTTTCGCCAACCCGCCGGCTTTCTTGCCTATCCGCTCGCAAATCGAAACAAGCAATTTTTTCGCGTCCGACGGCAACATCTTTCCAACTTCGCAAAGCATACCGCCAGACAAAGCAAATCGCCGCCGCGACGTGACCAGCAAACAACTGTCATCCACCACATTAAGCGGCTCGATTTGCTGTTCATCGTCGGCATTGTCCAACACCAGCAATGTTTTATGCTTGCTGAGAAACTGCGTGTAAAGCCCTTGCAACTCGTTGGGGGTAATATTGGCTGGAGTGTTTGGTTCAAATTGTTTGACGATTTCGTACATCGCCGCTTCCGCCGCCAGAACCGGATGATTCAAACCCTGCATATCAACAAAAATATGCGTCGCGTATTCGCCTTTGATTTTGTGCGCGAACTCAAATGCCAGAGCCGTTTTCCCAACTCCCGGAACACCGTGCAGCAAAAACACGCGCTTTCCGTTTTCATAAAACTCACGCAAAGCGTCCAAATCATCACCGCGCCCAACAAAATCTCTAACTGTCGGCAGATTCGAGAGCAAAACGGGTACGGATTTTTTTTGGTTTTCACGCCTGTCATTTGGAATGTCTGGATTGGTTTGCGAAAGAACAGCTTTGAGTAATCGTTGATATTGTTTTTCGTCTTTCGTGCGCCAATCAACGTAGCTAAATTGTTTTAAGAAGTCGTTAATTTCACAGTCTTCGAGCAGCAGCGGAATAAAGCGTCGTCCTATGTTAGTCGGGTCGCGGAAAATGGCTGTATGTCGTTCGAGCGTCACCCAATCGGACGCAAAGGCATTTCTCGACATAGCCAGCACCAAAACACGCGATTCTACCAAGCCCTGTTCGATTTTCAGCCCAATCATATCGCCCGGCAAAATCGCCCATTCATCAAACCAGACCTTCACGCCATCGGATTCTAATCTTTCCCCAAGAGCGCGAACTATATCCTTGTCTTTGGAACTGTGACTGAGAAAAACGTCGTATTTGAATTTATCGTTCATGTTGAGGTTCCTTTCGGAAATTAAACTTACCGGCTTGACACAATCGGGTAAACAAACTTAGCACAATATTTTAGAAACAGCATTAGAGATTTGCTTGTGCGATGAAGTAAACAACTTTGCGGCTTTCGTTTCCTTGCAGCTTCCGCGCCCAGGATGTTTCCAGACGCGACCAATCGGCGGGAGACAAAACGCCGCTTTCAATCACTTCAAAGCCTGCCGATTGATATTTGGGAGTCAGAATGTTTTCCAGATATTCGGCGGTGAGATGCGGTAATCCGAGCCGATCGATTTCGGATTTATCCCGCTCTTCGTCAATGCCGATGATGATTTCCAAAAGGCAATCGGGCGCGGCGATGCGCCGCAGATTTCCGAGCGCGTTTTCGTCGCCCGCCGCAATCGTTTTGAGCAAGCTGCCCCACGGAAAATGGATGTGGATTTCGTCCGCCGCGCCGTTTAATTCTTCGGGCAGATTTTCAATCGCCGCTTGCAGAAACAAAACGTTAGCGAGTCCGCCTTTCGCCGGTTTCCTCGTCGCTTTGGTCGAAATCTCCTTGAGCGCGGCGGCGTTGGCGTCTATCCCGATGTAGAATCGGTTCGGATTCTGCTGCGCCAATCGGTACACAAAGCGACCGTCGCCCGTCCCGATGTCCACAATCACGCCTTCGCCCGTATGGAGCGATGAGCTTTTGGAAGTCTTCGGCGTCGAGTTATCAGATTGTGCTGCCACGAATGACTTTTAACATAATTTCTAAAACCTTTCCGTAATCGGCATTATAAAAAGAAACTGCTGCAAACGGCAATTCTTGAAAAAGCGAGTGCCGCGAACTGGAATGGCTTTGTGCTAAGATTTTTTTATAACGCATTTTTAGTTTATGGAATTAGCAATCGAAGAATACACCGTCGAAACCGAACCGTTTTATCTTCCGGTTCGGCACGAAGTCGAGCTGTTTGAAGCCGCTTATGCGGGCAAATTGCCCGTAATGCTCAAAGGTCCTACGGGTTCGGGCAAAACCCGATTTGTCGAATATATGGCGTGGCGACTTGCGCGCCCGCTGATTACGGTCGCGTGTCACGAAGATTTGTCGGCGACCGATCTGGTCGGGCGTTTTCTGCTCGAAGGCGAAGGAACCGTCTGGCACGATGGACCTTTGACGCGGGCGGTAAAAAACGGCGCGATTTGTTATCTCGACGAAGTTGTCGAAGCGCGCAAGGACACGGTTGTCATTATTCACCCGCTGACCGATCATCGCCGACGTTTGCCGATTGAGAAAAAAGGAACGATGGTTGAAGCCGCCGACGGCTTTATGCTCGTCGTCTCGTATAATCCGGGCTATCAATCAATTTTGAAAGATTTAAAACAATCAACCCGCCAGCGTTTCGTCGCGCTCGAATTCGATTATCCGCCGCCGGACGCCGAAGCCGAAATCGTGGCGAAAGAAGGAAACATTGATTTGCAGATGGCGCGCGATCTCGTCACAATCGGGCAAAAAGTGCGAAACTTGCGCGGTCACGGTTTAGAAGAAGGCGTTTCGACTCGTCTGCTGATTTACGCGGCGCAGTTGATTGCGCGCGGAATCGCTCCGGTTGACGCGGCGGAAGTCGCGCTTTATTCGCCAATTACCGACGACCGCGAATTGCAGCGCAGCATCCGCGAAATCGTCACGACGGTTATTTAACAAAGTTTGAAACGCAGAGACGCGGAGACACAGAGGTTTTTAAAGAGAGTAAAAACAATAATTTCTCTCGTTTTCTTCTCGGCGTCTCCGCCTCTCTGCGTTTCATTTTTCGCAAAATGACAAATACGTTCGCTCTGCAAGCAAACCGTAGGCGCGCGCAAAGCGTCTTAACTCTTGCTATTTAAGTCGCTTCAAGAATAGGAAAACGAAAAGAAAATGCAGAATCGTTTTTTAGGGTTTATTTTCACGAAAATTGTTTTCGTGTTGACATTATTTTTATTAACCGGCTTTATCACCACAGCCTCAGCTCAGCAAAAGCAAAGTTTTGACGTTACCGATTATCGAATCGAAGCGCAGCTTGTTCCCGATACCAATCGTTTACAGGCGACGGTGGATGTGACTTTCCTCCCGAAAGCCGAAATGCGAACCGTCACATTTGAACTTAACGGCTCGCTCAAAGTCGAATCTGTTCAGCGCGTCGGTTCCGTCCCAGCCGCTTTGCCCGCAACGACTGCGACGCCCAAAACCGGCGCGCGCGCAACGCGCCCGACGCCAACTGCGCCGCCGGTTTCCGCCGCTGGAAATCTGACGTTTGTTCAAGATCAGGTTGGAGTGAACAATCTCGGACCGAATGTGCGCGTCGAATTAAGCGAACCAGCCGCGGCAAATACGCCCGTCACTCTGCGTTTTCGATATGCCGGAACTTTGCTGACGCCGGAAGGCGGCGTTTTGGCGACCAAACGGCTTGCCGCCGTGACCGATGAAATTTCGTATCTGTTGTATCCGGCGCGCTGGTTTCCGTTTCACGATTACGCAGCCGACCGCGCCGCTTCGGACATTACGCTGATTGTTCCGGCTGGTTTGCAGGCGGTCGGTTACAGCGAAGAGCCGGTTGCAGCTTCCGGCGCCGGGCGTTATCGTTTTGTGAATCGCAAACAGGGTTTGATCGGCAATTTCGCGGTCGGAAAATTTTCGCCGAAAACGGTTCGCACGGGAAATTACGAAATACAGTTTTTTACTCGCATTGGAAACGACGCCCGCATTGCCGAATACGGCGATGCTCTCGGTCGCGCATTGCAGTTTTATAACGGGCGTTTCGGCGCGAGCGACACCGGGAACAAGCTCTCGGTCGTGCAGATTGACGACGAATCGCTCGATGTTTATTCCGCGCCCGGCGTGTTGTTTCTTTCGACCAAATATTTTGAAAATCCGCCGCAAATAATCAATGAACGCTTGCAGCGCGAAGCGGCTTATCAATGGTGGGGACATACGGTCGGTTTGAAATCTTTCGACGATGCCTGGATTTCTCAAGGTTTGGCGGAATACAGCGCGCTCGAATTGCGCGAGCAAAATGCCAAAGGCGATGATCTGGAAGCCGCAAACCGCGAATTGCTCGAACGAGCTTTAAGCTTCGAGCAATCGGCTTCGATTTTGCGCGCACCCGGAACTTTGGACGACACGACAGCCGCTTATCAATACGTGATGTTTTACAAAGGCGCAGCAGTTTATCGTCTGTTGCGCGAAACGATGGGCAAAGATAAATTCAATCAGCTTTTGCGCTCGTTTTTAAATCAATATCGCGGCAAACAGGCTTCGATTGAAGAGTTTGAAAAGCTTGCTTCGCAGGTCAACGGCTCTAATCTACGCTACTTTTTCGCGCGCTGGGTTGACTCGACGGGCGTGCCGGAATTTAATGCCGATTTTCAAATTATCCGTACGCGCGCCGGTAAGTTTATCGCGCGCGGAACGGTAAAACAGAATTACGAAAATCTGCGTCTGCCGGTTGATGTTCAGCTTCGCGCCGAAGGCGGCGACAGTAAAACTCAAACCGTTAAGATTGACGAGCAGAGCGAAGATTTCAGCATCGAATCAAACGGCGCGCCCGTTGAAGTCGTGATTGACCCGCAATTTAAACTGCTCAGAATTGACCAGGATTTGCGCGTCTCTTCGATTGCCCGGCGCGGCATCGAGCAATTCAAAGAAGGCAATTACGCCGAAGCGCAGCAGCAGTTTGAAGCGGCTTTAAAGCTCGACCGCTCGAATTCGTGGATTTATTATCATCTCGGCTTGCTCTTTTTAGAACAGCGCAACTACGATCTGGCGATTGAGAATTTTAAAGCCACGCTCAGCGGAAACCTCAGACCGAATTGGCTCGAAGCTTGGGCAAACATCAAAATGGGCAACGCTTATGACGCCAAAGGCGACCGTGACCGCGCCGTTTCCGCTTACCAGCGTGCGCAAAAAACCGGAATCAATTACGACAACGCCCAAAACCAGGTCAAAAAATATCTCGACACGCCTTACGACCCGCGAAACACTACAACCGCGGCAAAATAAAGGCTAAAAGCTAAGGGATAAAGACTAAAAGCGAAAGAAGCGTTTGACACGACGTTTCTTTCGCTTTTATTTTTGCTTTCGATGGCTTTCTGGCGGCAAATTTCAAATCCGCTGCTCGCGGTTTTTTATCCGCACGAATGCTCTTTGTGCGGAAAATCGGTCGAGGCGATTGAGCTTGGCGATGTTTGCGAATTTTGTTGGGAAAAGACCGAAATTTTCGACGGCTCGGAAACAATCTGTTTTCGCTGCGGCTTGGTTTTATCAAATTCTCCGAATGTTGGAATTGTAAGAGAGACTTTTTGCCGCGCATGCGACGAGCTTTCTTTTGCGGCGGCACGGGCGGTTGGAATTTATGACGGCGCACTGCGCGCGGCAGTTTTAAAACTCAAACGCGAGCCTTTGGTTTCGGAAAAATTAAAAGATTTGCTTTTTGCTGCTTTCAACCAAACGCCGATCAATCAAGCGACAAAAATCATCCCTGTTCCACTGCACGAAAAGCGTTTTCGCGAACGCTCCTTTAATCAAGCTGCCGTTTTAGCCGAATGTTTGTCGAAAAAGAGTAATTTGGAAGTTCTGGAAAACTGTCTGATTCGCAGCGTTCATACGCCGATGCACCGCGCGGGAATGGACGAGCGCGGGCGGCGCGAATCGGTCGAAAAATCATTTGCTGTCAAAAACGCCAGACTTATCGAAAACGAAAAAATCCTGCTCGTTGACGACGTTTTCACGTCCGGCTCAACTGCCTCAGCCTGCGCCAAAATTCTCAAAGAAAAAGGCGCGAGCGATGTTTTCGTATTAACAATCGCTCGCGCCAGATAAAAAATAAAGGTTAAAGGCTAAAAACTAAGGAATAAAAATGATTTTCAAATTCCTTATATTTTAGCCTTTCGCCTGTGGATTACGGTTTGTCCGCGGGCGGAATTGGCGTATCGGTTGAGACGCCGAAAAACTCGCCGCGAAAAGCGCCGGAGTTGCTGTTTAAAATGTACCAAACCTTGCTGCCCGAAACGGTGCGCGTGACGGCAATGTCGGTTCGTCCGTCCCCATCGTAATCACCCGGAACAGGTTCATCGCCGTTTGTTCCCCATTGTCTGCCGAAGGACTGATTGTTTGAAGATTGCAGAATATACCAGAACGCAGGGCTTCCGGCACTCGCGCCCGGACGAAAAACGGCTGCGTCAACTTTGCCGTCGGCGTCGTAATCGCCCGGAACAGGAATATCACCAACCGCGCCCCATTCGATGCTTGCAGCCCCATCGCGGCTGCGCAAAAAGTGCCAGGACGATCCACGAACAACAGCTAAATCAGCTCTTCCATCGCCGTCGTAATCGGCAGGAACAAAAATATCGCCGCCATTTCCGAAATAATCCGCGCGAGTTGTATTTGTCGCGCTGTTATAAATGCGCCACAAGCCACCGCCACCTACAGCGAAATCGGCTTTGCCGTCTCCGTCGTAATCTGCCGGGAGAGGAAGGGCACCGGACGAGCCGAATTGAAAATAGCGAAAAGTGTTGGTCGAGCTTTCCAGCCAATACCAAAACCCGTCGCGGAAAACCGCGATGTCAGTTTTGCCGTCGCCGTCATAATCCGCAGGTACGGGAATGTCGGAAGCAATGCCCCATTGAGTTCCGCGAAAACCGCTGCTTCCCTGCGTGTACCAAAATTTGCTGCCGGACGTATTGCGAGTAACCGACAAATCGGTGCGCCCGTCTCCGTCGAAATCGGCGACTTTCGCTTGCGGACCGGTCGAATTTGTATTAACAATTTTCTGAACAGTTCCCCCGGTTGCGCTGTTAGTCGTAAAATAAATTTCTCCCTGATCGTCTTCGCCGAACGAGGTAATCAAGAATGAAGTATCAATCAGTGGGAAACTGGGGATAACGACCATTCCGAAATGGCTTATCCATCCGATTTCTCCCGTACAGTAATCAGCGAAAATATACACGCCTAGCGGAAATGTGCGACGCGTGCCGCGATAAGCATAGCCGCCGGTGATCGAGCAGCGCGTCGGATTGTTAGCCGGCGCGGTGTGCGCATAAGTGTAAACCGGCACCGTGTAATTAATCGGATTTGCGCCGCCCGTGCATTGTTCGGGATTTAAACCGGTGCAATTATTTCCTTCGTAAGCTCGCCAGCCGTAATTCGCGCCGCGCTCGCCGATGTTAATTTCCTCGATTTGATTTTGCCCGACATCGGCGATAAACAATCGCTGCGAGCCGCCCCGATCAAAAGAAAAACGATACGGATTTCTCAAACCGTAAGCGTAAATTTCATCCGCGCCCGGCGTCGCTCCGGCAAACGGATTATCCGGCGGAATCAAATACGGTTGAGTTGAGCCTTCAGGCACGTTTACGTCAATACGCAGCATTTTGCCGAGCAAAACATTGATATTTTGCGCGTTGTTCGGAGGATCGTTTTGCGAACCGCCGTCGCCCGGCGCGAAATACAAATAGCCGTCCGGTCCGAATGCGACCGTTCCGCCGTTGTGATTGCTGTTTTCGGCGTGCGGAACGCTAATAATCGGTTTTTCGGTCGTTTCCGCGACATTCGGATTGGCGGCGGAGACTTTGTATTCAGCGATTTGAATCGCAAAGTCTGGCAGGCGCGTATAATAAACGTAAAAGCGGCGGTTTTGCCCGTATTGCGGATGAAAAGCCAGACCGAGCAAACCGCGCTCGCTGTTGATATTGTTGACGCTGGCAACTCTCGACGTAATATCGAGAAAATCCGTCGTCGCGCCGGTCGCCGGATTATGAACTTTAATGACGCCGCCTTTTAAAACGATAAACAGCCGACCGGAACCATCTCTTGCGCTCGTCACAAAATTCGGAAAAGCCAAACCGCCGACGATTTGCTGCGTTTGATACTGCTGCGCCTTGAGGCTCGAAAGGTTGATTGTGAAGCTCAATGTGAGCAGCAAAAGTCCGATAAAAACGGCTTTTGCGTTCGATTTATACATCTTGTTTTCCTCCATAAACTTCGATTCTGCACGCCCTCTGTTTTTCTATTCTAAGACGCTCTTCGTCTCGTTAGAGTCTAAGGTTTTTATCGGCTTATTTTTCAGCAACCGCCAAAAATGGCGTACATAAAAACAAACTTTTAAAGGCTGTGGAGAGTTTTTCAATTTGTTACATCGTAAATCAATGGCTTGCGTTCCGGCAAGCAGTTCTTTTTAACATATTTGCTCGGTTACTGAGGTTTGGGTTTTGAAACGCCTTTTGAGAGAAAAAAGTGAGCAATATTGCGGCATTTCCATAAATATTCGGAGAGTGTTTCAAAAACGAGCGTTTTTGAAACACTCTCCAAACTAGAATCTAACTCTTAGACCCGTTCCGATTACGTGCAAATCTCCGGGACGGCTTCTTCCGTCATTTTGTCTCAGATAATAGACATCGAATGAAAGCTGCCGGGAAATCGGTTTACCTGCGCCAACCGCAAAACGGTTGCGTACCCAGTCTTTGACGCTAAAATCATAAAAGATTTCATCGGAAGCAAACAGACGAAATTCAAATTTCCTGGGCTTAAAAGTGCGCTCGATTTGTAAGCGATTACGATAGCGCCACGAATTTATCGGTTTTCGCCAGCGGCGCTCAAATAAATTCCGATTTGAAAAGGTAAAACCGCTAAATTTTGGAGAAATTATTGTGACCGGCAAATTCAAACGATTCTCATAAGCCGTTCGATTGCGTACCGGCTGCGTTACGATATAAGTGTAGCCGGGTTGAAATTGCAAATATTTGTTTGGTTTGAAGGTGAAACCTATTCCAGCTCGCTCATCAACAAAATCGCTTATATTACGACCGAATCGTAATTGCCCGGAAATGTTTAAATCAAGTTTTTTGTTGACTGGAATTGCAATCTGCACTTCGTTCCAGCTCTGCGTGTCTTCCTGGGGCGCTGCGGTTTGCCCTCGAACAATTTGAGCAAATAAGATGAAAAATGCAGCGATAAATAAAATGTGAAAATTTTTCATAAGTTGATTATTCTCCTGCGTCAACGGTTTTGCTGCTTCGTTCCGATGCAAGTGTAAAATTAGGTAGAATGCGAAAACTTGTAAGTCCGACGGCGACATAATCGCGGGGTTTTAAAGGCTCCGCTGCGGCTTCGGCTTTTTGACGAGTGACAATAATCGGCTTACCCGTTTTTTTATCAAATGACGAAGCTTCGTAAAGCGGCGGTTCGCCTTCGGCTGGTTGTCTGGTCATTGTATCCATTCTGACGGTAAGCCGTTCATAAGCGCCGACAAAATAAACTTCTTCAACTTGAGCGTTTGCCAGGCGATGAGTGCCTTCCGGCAGGTTCCCGGTGCGGCTGAGTTTAACGTCTTCAGGACGAAAAACGAGCTTAAATGATTGTCCTTCCCGAAATCGTTCGAGTTGTTCGGCAGCAGGCACGGAAATGGATTCAATCAAAATCGAGCCTTCGTGAATTACACCGAGAAGAAGATTAGCAGCGCCCAGAAAAGTTGCTACGTATTCGGTTTCGGGTTTGTTATAAACTTCGTCGGGTGTGCCGATTTGTTCAAGTCGCCCGGCATTGAGAACGGCAATGCGGTCTCCTAATTCAAGGGCTTCTTCCTGGTCATGTGTAATGAAAATCGCAGGAACGTTGATTTCTTTGAGCAAGCTGCGAATCTCGCGCCTGAGTCTTGTGCGAATTTGGGCGTCCAAAGCGCCGAACGGTTCGTCAAACAGCAAAACCTGCGGGTTATAAGCCAGTGTGCGGGCAATGGCAACACGCTGCTGCTGTCCGCCGGAAAGCTGTGAAGGATACTTTTTGCGATGTTCATCAAGACGAACCAGCTCGATCAAACGGTCAACTGTTTCTTTGATTTCTTTTTTCGCACGTTTGCGAATTCGTAAACCATAGCTGATGTTTTTTTCTACCGTCATCCGAGGAAACAGCGCGTAATCCTGAAAAATTACGCCTACGCCTCGCTCGCGCGCCGGAACGCTCGTAACATCTCGCCCGTGCAAGATGACGCTCCCCGTATCGGGTTCTTCGAGACCGGCGATAATTCGTAAAATTGTAGTTTTTCCGCTGCCCGATGCGCCGAGCAGAACGAGCGATTCGCCTTCATTTACTTCAAAATTGATGTCTTCCAAAACCGTCGCTTTACCAAAGCTTTTGCTCAAACCGCGTACGCTTGCCGCCGCTGCCGCCGAGGTTTCGGTAATTTCCCGCGAATCGTTTTTCGACATCTCTTTAAATTCTGTTTCTGCGCGCATCATAAATCTTCAAACAAAATCTTTAATCGGTTTCAAGCCATTCGTGAGCGAAGAAAAGAACACTGAAAATGACAAACGAAAAAATCGTCAAGACAATTGCTACGGCGTTGGCAGCTTCGACTTGTCCTTCATTAAATTTTGCAAAAATATAAAGCGGTGCGGTTTGTGTTCTACCCGCAAGATTACCTGAAACCAAAATCGTCGAGCCAAATTCTCCTACCGAACGCGCGAACGTTAAAAGCGCGCCGGTAACGATTGCGCCGCGTAAACTCGGCAGCGTGACATACCAGAAAGTTTGCATACGAGTGGCACCGATTGTCGCGGACGCTTCTTCGAGCGAGCGGCTCATCGTGTCGAAAACCGGTTTGATAACTCCGAATGCGAGCGGAAAAGTGACGAATATATTGGCGAGAATAATCGCGTATGGCGTGAACATAATTTGCGTGTCGGGTGAGAGATATTGTCCAAGCAAGCCATAAGGTCCCCAGAGAAGAAGCAAAGCGAATCCGGCTACGGCAGTCGGAATCGCCGTCGGGAGCGAAATTGTGACAATAACGGCATTGCGTCCCCAAAAGCTGTATTTGGAAAGCACGTACGCCGCGTAAAGCCCGAAAACTATGTTGAAAGTCGTCGCCCAAAAGCTGGTGACGAGTGAAAGCTGAAGCGCGAAAATGGCGTCGGGCGCAATCAAAGCCGACCAGAAGCTCGCCAAACCTTTGCTCGTTCCAAAAATAAAAATTGAAGCCAGCGGCAGCAAGACAAGCGGCAGCATGATAAACAACAGCGTTGCAATACCTAAAGGTCGGGCGACATCAAAGCCTCGAACGTGGCGCATGGTCGAAAGATTTGCACTCATATATCACCTTATCGTCACTTTTGGTTTCGCACCTTTTCGCGGAAAACGCCCTCAATTATCTCCGGCAAAGCGCGCTGCCAGCCGCCGAATAACTGAACATCAAAAGGCATCTCGATTCGAGCAAATTCTGCATTAGCTTCGTTTAGTTTTTCGTCAGTGGTAGAACGAAAATGATGTTTGACAAACGCCCGTTGGGCTTCTTCGCTCCATAAATAATTGCGAAAGGCTTCCATCACCGGACGCTCGTCCGCTGTTACATTGCGGTCAACAATAACAGCCGGATGTTCGCTGAAAATCGTTGATTTCGGCACGACGATTTCAAACGGGGCGTTTGCCTGTTTCATCAATAAACCTTCGAGTTCGTATGTAATCAAAGCATCGCCGAACCCCGTTTCAAACTGCGTTCGGGCTTCGCGCGCCGAACCGGGCGTCGAAATAACGTTTTTCCAAATCGCCTGCAAAGTCTGCGTCGCGCGGTTTGTGTCTGCGCCTCTGTTTTCGGCTTCGGATTTTTTTAGCTCGGAACCGTAAATTGCCAGAATTGACCAACGCGCGCCGCCGGAGCTGACCGGATCGGGATGAATGACTTTGACGCCCGGTTTTGCTAAATCGGGAAAATCGCGGATGCCGAGCGGATTTCCTTTGCGAACCAGAATGATAAAGGGAGTTTTGTTGACAATTCCTTTTTGCGGCGTCACCCACCAATCTCTGGGAACGTGTCCGGCTTGGATTAAAGCGTCAACCTCGCGTTCAATGGAAAGAATGGCAATATCCGCCGGAGCGCCTTGTAAGATTTGATTCATAATGGTTTCCGAACCGGCGAAAGAAGAAGCAAAAGTAACCTCTTCGCCGGTTTCACGTTTCCATTTGTCAGCAAAAGCCGGATAAATCTCTTTCTCCAGCGACTCTTTCATAATCGAAAAGCCATAAACCGTGATTGTCCGCTTGCCTTTATTCTGAACCCCTGTCGGCAGACAACTGACAGTTAAGAAAAGCGAGCAAAGAACGATGATGAAATATAAATATTTCGCTAATTTCATTGGCTATCTCCTTTTTTACCTTTAAAAAAGAGGATGAGAAGCTCGCCGCTGGCTTAACATCCTCTCTGAAATCCGGTTTTGGTTGTTCCTTACCAGAGAGTATCCTCAACGGAAAGACTTATATTTTCCCGATTACAGACAACTGCTTGGGAGCAGCCTCGGCAAGTAACCTTGTTGCCTTCGAGTATTGAAGTATCAGAAGCGAATTCATCGGCTAAATCCAATGGCGAAGCAAACCAGTTCTGACAATTAGAACAGTATATTTTGATTGTTTTTGACCTCATTTCTACTCTCCCTTTCTTTGTCTGCCGCCCGAAACCATCGGCTGATTTCCATCAAAGACAGAAAGAGGGTGTGAAACGACGCGCGCCTCACACCCTCTCACGGAATCAGCTCGTGTCCTCCTTCTAATGCCTACGAGATTAGCTGCCGGGCTAGAAGCGAAGAAGTCTTCCGCAAATCAATTTGCTTAGCCCCTGTTTTGCAAACTCCTTGCAAAACGTTGGTTCTCCCGTGTCACTTCAAAAATGACTTCGGCGACATATTGTTTTCAGTACGATATTACAGACAAAATAAAATAGTCAAGTTTTTTTATTCTATGCTCAGATCGCTGAATCGGTGTTTTCGCCTTTTGTAATATTCCTTTTGTTAAAGCGAGATTCAAAAAATCCGGTAAATGCAAGAACGATTAAAGCCAGAACAGTACCAAGGAATGCTAATCCCAGACTCCCTAATCCGACAGTCACGCCGATAGCTGCGGTCATCCAAACGCCCGCTGCTGTTGTCAGCCCTTGAATATCCCGTTGGTCGTTTAACTTGAGAATAGAACCCGCGCCGAGAAAACCAATCCCGGTGACAATTCCTTGAATTACACGTGACAATCCTTCCACAGATAAGCCCGCGCCGGAGCAGGCAATAACAAAAACGGCTGTTCCGAGAGTAATCAGGATATGCGTGCGGAAACCGGCTGGCTTGCCTGCCCTTTCGCGGTCTATTCCGATAGCCGCTCCAAACAAGGTAGCTGCGCAAAGCCGGATAATAACGCGTGTTAACTGCTCGGCATTGGGCATTCCGAATGTTAATTCCTGCCACAAGATGTCCATTTATTCTCCTTCCTTTTTAGAGCCGGTAGCGCACGCGCGCCTGCCGCAAAGCCGCGTCTTCGACTTCGAGGTTTTGCAGCCGCAACGTAATATCCGCGTTTAAATCCAAACCGGCGCGCTCGCCGCGTTTTAAATGCGCGGTTCCGGCGGCGGCAATCATCGCCGCATTGTCGGTCGAAAGATGCGGCGACGGAAAATAAACCGGAATCTTAAATTTTTCTCCAAGCAGGTTTGCCGCTTCGCGCAGAGCCTTATTGCAGGCGACGCCGCCCGCGACAATCAAAGTTTGCGGTCGGTGTTCTTCCATCAGTTTTTCGAGCGTTACCATTAACTGACGGACAACCGAAAACTGAAAGCTCGCCGCCAAATCACGGATTTGCTGATTCGGCGTCTCTCCCGCTTCGACGGCTTTGATGTCGTTTTCGCGGACGTATTTTGAAACTGCGGTTTTTAAACCCGAAAAGCTGAAATCAGGTCGCCCGTCGCTGATTTTCGGCAAACTGAATTTGATTTTCTTTGAATCCCCGGTGAGGGCGAGTTTTTCAATCACCGGACCGCCCGGATAACTGAGTCCGAGCATTTTCGCCACTTTGTCAAACGCTTCGCCCGCCGCGTCATCGCGAGTGCGCGCTATGTTTTTGTATTTGCCTTCTTCCGGCACAAAGAAAACGTTCGTGTGACCGCCGGAAACAATCAGCGCCAGCGCCGGATAGCGAACAGGCGGATTTTCAAAGGCAATCGAATAAACGTGACCTTCAATATGATTAACGCCGACAATCGGTTTATCGAGCGCAAACGCCAGAGCTTTCGCATACGAAACGCCGACCAGCAAAGAACCGATTAATCCCGGACCTGTGGTGACGGCAATTCCGTCTATTTCTTCGAGCGAAACGTTTGCTTTCTCTAATGCCGCCTCAATAATCGGCTCGATTTTTTCGAGATGCTCGCGCGAAGCGATTTCCGGCACGACGCCGCCGTATTTGCGGTGAATTTCAATCTGCGAGGAAATAACCGAAGACAAAATTTCGCGCCCGTCACGCACAACCGCAGCGGCAGTTTCGTCGCACGAACTTTCAATTCCTAAAACCAACATATTTTGATTATAAACCTTCACCCGAAGTCCTGTCTTTCCGCTAAAAAGCCTTTGTTTCAAAATTTACGTTGACGATTGAAGCGTCAAACGGCATCATAAATATATGCAAAATTAGCGTCGGCGCTCGAAAGCCCGCAGAAAACCGGATGACGGCTCCGGCGCGTTTTTTTGTTTGATAAAGGGGAAATTATTATGGCAACAGCAACAATGCATAGAACGAAAAACGATTTACCGGAAGAATTAAGAGCGCAGGTTATCGAGATTTTAAACAATCGTTTGGCTGATTCGATTGATCTTCAATATCAAGCCAAACAAGCGCACTGGAACGTTAAAGGCGAGCAATTTCGCGCGCTTCACGAGCTTTTCGATGAAGTTGCGACGGCGGCGGGAGCATACACGGATTTAATTGCCGAGCGCGTTACGCAGCTCGGCGGTACGGCTTACGGAACGATTCGCGCCGCATCGAGCAATTCGTCTTTGATGGAATATCCGCTTGAAATTTTCGACGGTCATTCGCACGTCGAAGCCGTTTCTAACGCGCTTTCGACTTACGCGGCAAATATCCGCCGCGATATTGACCAAACGACCGAATTGCAGGACGCCGGAACTGCGGATTTGCTGACGGAAGTCGTGCGCGGCGTTGACAAAAACTTATGGTTTGTCGAAGCGCACAATCAAATTCGCAACGATTAAACGGATGATTTTAACAAACAAAAACGCCGCCCGGATTTTCAATTTCCGGCGGCGTTTTTTGTTTGCGCGTTTTCGGCTTTGATTGTTTCGGCTAATTCAACCAGAAATCTGGTAGGCGGTTTTCCGGTCGAGCGCGGCGCGCTGGTGTTGAATTGCACGGCAAGCGCGATTTTTTGTTCTGGAAAATACATCATCTCGGTCAAATAACCGGGGAAAAATCCGCTGTGACCGTAAGCGATTCCAACTTGCGTCGGGCGAATAATCACGCCCAAACCGTATTTTGTTTCTTTTCCGAGCATCGGCGCGGAAACGCCTTCGAGCATTTGAGGAAGCAGCGACGCGTCAAAAGCCTTTCCTTCGTACATCGCTTTTGCCCAGCGCGCCAAATCTTCGGTCGTTGAAGCGTAGCCGCCGCCCGTCCATTCAAATTGCGGATTGATGATAAATTTGCCGTTTTCCAAAACCGCGTCTTTTCCGCCAAACGGATTTCCTTGACCGGCGTAACCTTGAATTAATCCGCGTATTTGACGCGAATCGGAAGGAACTGTGTTTTTCAATTTGAGAGGTTTTAAAATCCGCTTTTCGACCAAATCGTAAAAACGTTTGCCCGTGACTTTTTCGATAATCATTCCGAGAACGATGTAATTCGTGTCGGAATAATCCCAGCCTTTTCCGGCTTCAAACGGCGGCTTTTCGTCGAGAAGATACGCCAGCAATTCTTCCGGTCGCCAAACTTTGTCGGGCTGCGCGGTCAAATCCTTGGTGAATTGGTCTTTGAATTCATAACGCACCAAACCGCTCGTGTGATTCATCAACTGCCTGACGATAATCTGACGCGCGTTTGGGAGTCTGGAAAACCACGTTTCTTTGCCGAGATATTTTTCGATTTTATCGTCAAGATTTATTTTTCCTTCTTTGACCAATTGCAATGCGAGCGCCGCCGCGTAAGTTTTGCCGACGCTGCCCGAAAGCATTAAATCCGACGGGCGCATCGGCGTTTTGGCTTCGCGTTCGGAAAAACCTGCGGCTAAACCGAAACAGTTTCCATCCGCCAAACAAACGCCTATGGTCGCGCCGGGAAATTTGCCCGCTTTGTGCAGCTCATTAAGCTGTGCTTGCAGCTTTTCCGAAAGTTTCGCAATGCCGCTTTTCTGCGCCGACGCGGAAATGCACAGCGCCAGCAAAATTGCAGAGGTGAAGAAATTTAAGCAAAACCTGCTCAACAAAATTTTCATAACTAAAATTCAACTCTTATTTCTTTCGCAAAAACTCTTTTGGAATCGGATTTTCCGGGCGTTCCTCGTCCCAACTGACGGCGGAAATCCACCAGCGTTTTCCGTCGTTGTAAAGCTCGATGCTGTTGACGCCGCGCCCTTTTTCCTTTTTCTCGCCGCTCGTTTCCCATTCGTAAGCCGAGAAAACGTGCGCGATATTTCCGAATTGTCTGACCGTGCGCCCGATTTCGCGTTCTACGAATCCTTCCTTAACGAAAAACTCGTTTGACGAATTTACGTATTGCTCGTGTTTCATAATCCCGGCTCGAATTTTTCCATTTTCCGCGCTCATTGCCACAAAACGCACGTCGGGCGCATACAAAGTTTTGTCTCGTCCCCACTGGCGCGGCTCGCCTATTTTGCCTGAAATGACTTCGTAAAATGCTTTGACGATACCGTCAATTGTGGAAACGTCCGCCGGATTTGCTTCGACCTTTGGAATCTTTACCATTTGCAAATCTCTTTCGCATTGAAATTCGAGCGTCGAAGCGGCGTTGGCAATTTTCCAGCCCGTTTCTGTGCGGACGAGATTAAAAGTGTTCGCGCCGCAATGCGAAAATTTGTCGCCGACGTGGAAAGTGTAGCGCCCGTAAACCGTCGCCAAATCGCCGAAAACGTTGACTTGCGGCTGCGGCATTCGCTCGGCAAACTCGGGCGCTTTCGATTCGGAAATCAGTTTGGCAAAAGCCTCGCCGCTCAGAACGCGAGTTTTTGACAAACCGTTTCCGTCGCGCGGTTTATCAATCGCAACGAGCTGACCTTCGGGCGTAAACAGAGCTTTGATGGCGTCTGCGTTTTTCGTTCGCATCGCTTCCCATAATCGGTCAATCACGGCGATTGCGTCCTGCTTCGCGGTTTCGTTCGCAGCCGTTTGCGCGTGCGCCGAAACGCAAAACGCGAGAGTTAAAATCAGCAATAAAATCTGTCTCATATTTTTATCGCTCGTGAAACGCACGAAAGACACGAAAAATATTATTGTTTTTTCTTTTTCGCGTCTTTCGTGCATTTCACGGGCAGAGAATATATTATTTTTTCTCGATGTGCGAGCTTTGAATTTTCGGAGCTATTTCATCGAGCCAGCGGTTTAATTCTTCCTGAGCGAAATATTTGCCTCTGAGCATCACGCCCGCGCGGTTTTCGGTATTGGAAATATTTTCCAAAGGATTGGCGTTGAGCAAAATCAGATCGGCTCGTCTTCCTTTTTCAATCGTTCCGACCTTTTCCAATGTTCCGAAAAACATTGAAGGATTTTTTGTCGCCGCTTCGAGCGCGGCGTAATTCGAAAGTCCGGCATCAGCCAGAGCCTTCAGCTCGCGGTGCATTGTAAAACCGTAGAGCCAAAGGAATTCGGGCGTGTCCGAGCCGGTCATTATCTTGCCGCCCGCATCGTAAATCGCCCGGATAATTTTGTTGCGGACTTCTACCCAACGAGCGCGTTTTTCCGCCGGAATCTGAAACAGCCTGTGCTTTTTATGAAAATTTATAAAACCTTCCTGAACTTTTGCCGGGTAGAATTTGAAATCCGGTTGGGCGCGAATTGATTCTTCGCTGCGCGGCAAGCCGAAAGTGTTCTTCATAAAGTGCTGCGTCGGATCAACATAAGGATTTGACGCAACCGTCTGTTTGGCGATTTCGGCGATTTTCTTTTCATCAACGTAATCGAGGCTTTCCCAATTTTTCGGGTCATAAATATAAAGGTCGGAAACCGAATTCTTGTTCGGCGCGTTATCCGCTATGACCGCTTCGAGATAGCCGTCGAGATGCTCGATTTGCTGCCTGGCTTTTAAGGCGCGCGCTAAAGTGACAAAACGGGCGTCGGCGTGTCCGACGACGCGAATGTTCTGCTTTGCCGCTTCGTCCACCGCCGCCTCATAAACTTCGGGTTTGATAAAAGTCGTGATTTTGATGAAATCGTAACCCGCCGCTTTCGATTTGCGAACGGCTTCACGCGCCTCTTCCGTAGTGTTGACGACGAAATTATTTCCCTGCTCTTTTCCCGTCAGATGCGGACTTGCCGAATAAATCGTCGGCGCGGTGATCTCACCTTTCGCCGATTTGGCGCGCAAAACAAGCTGTTCGGGCGTGCCGATCATAAAGCGAATCGTCGTCACGCCGTTGGCGACCATCACGCGCAATTCGTCTTCGGCAATGGAATCGGGATAATCGTCGCCGTCCGAAAGCAGATGCGTGTGCATATCAACGAGACCGGGAATCAAAAACCTGCCTTTTCCGTCAATAACAACCGCGTCTTTCGGCACTTTGATTTTCTTAGCGTCGCCGATTTCCGCAATCAATCCGTTTTTGACAATCACGGTTTGATTTTGAAGGACGCGCTCTTTGTCCATCGGAATGACATTGACACCGACAAACGCCGTCGTTTTTGAATCGAGCGGGTTGGATTGTCCGACCACAGCCGAAACTGCCAGCAAAATCAACGAGAAAATTATCCTTTTCATTTTTCCGTGTCTCCTGAAACGCTTTCAAAAACGATTCTTATTTCAACGGCTTGCGCGGCAGTTTGCCGTCCATCATTGCGGTTTGATAAACGAACGCCGCCATAATCGTCGCCGCCTGTTTCATATCTTCGGGTTGCAGACGGTCATAATTGTCCTGATTTGAGTGATGCGTGCGCGTGTCGTATTCGATTTGATCCTGAATAAACTGAAAACCGGGCAGACCGATGGCGTCAAACGGCAAATGATCTGTTCCGCCTGTATTGGAAAGCGATAAAGTCGAAGCGCCCAAATCTGCAAAAGGCGTGAGCCACGCTTCAAAAATGGGTTTAACGGCGCTGTTGCCTTGCATATAAATGCCGCGAATTTTGCCCGTCCCGTTGTCGAGGTTGTAATAAGCGGAAAGTTTTTCGTAAGCTGCGCCTTTTGAGAGAGAGCCGTTTTTCATTTCGCCGAAATGTTTTTTCACGTATTCGGTCGAACCGTAAAGTCCCTGTTCTTCGCCGCTCCAGAGTGCGACTCTGATTGTGCGGCGCGGTTTTAAACCCGCTGCCATAATTATGCGCGCCGCTTCCATCACCACTCCGCACCCGGCGGCGTTGTCGGTCGCGCCGGTCGCGGCGTGCCACGAATCCATATGTCCGCCGAGCATCACGATCTCGTCTTTCAAATTCGGGTCGGTGCCGGGAATTTCGGCGATTGTGTTGTAGCCCATCTGATCCTGATCGTGATATTGCGCGTTGATTTCAACGGTCATTTGCGGTTTGACGCCCTGCTGAATCATTCGTACGAGCCGGTTGTAATCCTCCGAAGCCATCGTCACCTGCGGCATCATGTTCGCTTCAAACTCTTTGCGCTGCGGTTGGAAAGCCGGTGAACTGAAGAGGTCTTCAATCGTTTTGAGTTCTTTTGTAATTTCCAGAGCGAGACTTGCGCCCTGTACGAAAACCGTTCCGCCGCTTCCGCCCTGACTATTGTCAATCATCACCGCCGCGCCTTCGTCCATCAAAAATTTCATCCTGCGGGCTGGCTTATTAATATAATTTTCGACGATGCTTTTCAGCACTTCGGGCGTAAACTGATCGGCATCTTTCGCCGGCGCATTCGCCAATTTCGTCAAAGTTTCTTCGGGCAGACGACTCGCTAAAGCTTTTTCTTCGGCTTTGAGCGGTCGAATCGGCGATGCCAGAACGATTTTGCCTCGCAACTGACCTTTGTATTTCGCCAAATCCGCGTCGGTTTTGGTGTCGAGCCAAACGACTTCGCTCGTCACTGCGCCTTTTGTCGAAGGCGACCACGCTTTCGGGTATGCAATCACGGAAAACGGTTGCGGCGCGACGACCTCGGCATCAAAATCTTTGAGCGACCAGCCGCGCCCGAATGGTCCCCAGGCTTCGAGACGCGCGTTTTGCATTCCCCATTTCGCCATTGTGTCTCGCGTCCACTCATTCGCCCGCTTCATACCCGGTGAATTAGTTAAACGAGGTCCGATCACATCGGTCATATAGGAAAGCGTCTGCATCACCTGCGAATTTTTGCCCATTCCTTCTTCGCGGATTCGGTCAATCGTTTCCTTTGGCGCGGTGTAAATTGACGGAGCGGTTTTTACGCCCGCGCCTGATTCCGCCGACTGCCCGAAAGCTGCGCCCGGCAGCAAAAAAGTAAAGATTAAAATTGTGCTGATAAATTTGTGTCTAAGCATTAGAAAATCTCCTTGAAAATTCTTTTAGTGTTAATCGTTAAAAATCAGATTAAACGGCGGGTGAAAGCAAAAGGCAAATCGCAATCATCAATTGAGCAAATTTCATTTCGTTATTTTCCAACAAAAGCCAGTCCATCCGGCGCTTGTCCCGTTTCGACGCGACCGGCGACTGCCATTTTTTCCAAATCAATTTTCAACACACCGTCCGGCTCCACGACGGAAATAAAAGCGGTTTTTCCGTCAGCCGAAAAAACAACGCCGAGCGGCGCGCTTTCGACCTTTAGACGCCGCGTTTCTTTGCGCGTTGCGCGGTCGTAAACGATGATTTCTTTTGTGTTCGGCATCGTAAAAAGAACCTGTTTGCCGTCGGGCGAAAACTTAACGCGATAAGGTCGCTCGCCGAGTTTGATTCTTTCGACGGTTTTGAGTGTCGCGGCGTCAACAATATCAACACCGAGGTCTGCGTTTAATCCAACCCAGATTTCTTTGCCGTCGGGCGCGAGATCAATCGCTTCGGGCTGTTTGCCGACCGGAATTTGCGTTATTTTCGACGCAGCGGGCGGAACATTGTTAAATTCAAATGCAGTGACTGAATCCGAACCGATGTTCGCCGTATAAATTCGTTTTTGATCAGCCGAAACAACAACCATATGGCTGCCGTTTTGTCCCGTTCCCATCATCCAGTCAACTTTATTCGTCGCCGGATCGTAACGCGCAACGCTGCGGTTGACTTCCGCCGTGAAATAAATCTTGCCGCCGATTTCGACTAATCCGTGCGGGCGCAGGAGCGGCGCTAAATCAACGCGGCGCGTTTCTTTGAGCGTCGTTAAATCAATCACCGAAAGCGAGTTGCCGGGCTTTTGCGCGCCGTAATTGGCGACGAAAGCGGTTTTGCCGTCGGCTGAAGCGACGACCTCGTGCGGATTATCGCCGGTCGGGACTTTTCCGATGACTTTCATTGTCGCCGGATCAATCACGGCGAGCGTGCTTTCATCTTTGTTAAGTGCGAGCAGCAAAGGTTTTGCCTGCGCGAAACTGTAGCCGATGCAGGCACCGACGATAAAAGCCAGCAAACTCAGGCGTAGAAAAAGGGATTTCGGGTTTAAACGAAACAATTCTGCAATATTTGTCATAACGGGCTATCTTTTGAACAGAAAAATTGAAGAGAATCTCTGTTGCCAGAATTTACCGTTCAGAGTCAAAACACAACAGAATTGTGACGAGTTGAGAGATGAAAGTGATGAAACGTTATATTTTTAAGAAGAACAATTTTTAACGCAGAAATTTCAGAATTTTGAGTTTTATGTTGAGTTTTGAATTTTGAATAACCAGTTTGATTCAAATTACATGTCGCGTGCCTCGCCGAATCGGTTAAAAATTCTCTTTTTGCAGATCGCGGATAAACCGCACCATATTGCGGATTTGCTGTTCGGTGAGCTGATATTTAAACGGCGGCATTCCGTTTTTCCCGTTGGCAATCTGCTCATAAAGCTCCGCGTCCGTTTTTTGCAGGGCTTCGCCGGTTCGCAAAGACGGCACGGCTTTTCCGGCTAGCTCCCCGCCGTCGGCTTCTTTGCCGTGACAGACGACACAATTCGAGCGAAAAAACGACGCTTCGACGCGAATGCTTTGCTGCACCGAAAGCTGTTTCGGCTCTTTTTTAGCGCAGGAAAAAACGAAAGTTAAGATAAAAAGACAAACGACGACAATTTTAAAACTAAATTTTAAATCCACAATTTAAATTATCAAGGTGATTTGATGAATAATTTAACAGATTTTATTGTTTAATCGGCGCGAGCCGAACGGCGCTTTTAGCATCGGTTTTAACGTAAACCGCAAACAACTTTCCCTTTGAATTCGCTGCCGCGAAATAACTAGCCGAAGCGACGTGTGGAACTGCCTTTCCAACTGTTTCGGGCGTTGCGGTTTCCGCAAAAAAGACTTGTTTTTCTCCGTTCGTCCAGGCGATGTGGGAAACATTAGACTCGCCAACGACAAACTGCGGTGAAATCGGTGAAAAGCCTTCGCTGACGAGAACGCGAGGCGCGAAAGTCTTGCCGCCGTCGGTTGAATACGTTTGATAAATTCCGGGAGCGCCCGCCGCGCCCGCCGAAAACCACGCCACGCGAACATTGTTGTCTTTGCTAGAAATGAGCGACGCGCCGGAAACAGGACAGCCCATAATTTGCCAGCGGTCGTCGCTGATAATCACCGGAGCGGAAAATTGTTCGCCTCCGTCTGACGAAGAAGCGATGGCGATATGACGAAAATTATCTCCGACGACTTGCCGCCACGCGACATATATTTTTCCGTCCGTCGCGGCTAAAACCGCAGTTTTACAGCACGGGCAAACTTCGCTGGAAAGTTTTTTATTCGGAGAAAACGATTTTCCGCCATCGGTTGAAACCGCGAAAAAGACTTCGCTGTTCGGTTCGGCTTCTTCGTCCGTTTGTTTAGGCGACGGAGTATGCAGCGCTTTCACAAAAGCGAAATTATTTGAAATTTCGTTTTGAGCGTGCGCGGGCTTTTTGATGTTTCGCTCATCGAGCCACGCGGCGTAGATTTTGCCGCTTTTATCAATTGTCAAAGAATGCATTCCGTGCGAAGCAGGCGCAGTGTCGTCATTGACTTTGGCGGTTGATTGAAACGTCTTTCCGCCATCGCGCGAGACGGAAACGTAAAAATCCGTGCCGCTCGCCGTTTCGGTTTTCACCCGCTTTGTCCAGCCGACGTAAATCGCGCCGTCCGCGCCGACATTAATTGTCGGCGGATCGCCGCGCCAAGCCGTTGCTTCGCCCATGTTCGGGTTAATTTGGGTTTTCACACTTGCAGGTTTTCCTTCCGCATCGAACTTTTGCAGAAAAATATCCGCCGTTTTATTCGCTCCGTGTTCTACCCAAACAACAAAAACGCCGCCGTCAGGCGCGGCTGCAACAGCAGGCTCTGCCGCGTCAATTTCCGGCGCGCTGATTTGAATTGAATGCTGCGAGTCAACTTCAGCATTCGTCTGCGGCGGTAAATTTTCACTCGTACAACCCGCCAGGAAAAATGGCGAGACAAACAGAATCAATGCGGACGGAAGAATAAAATTTCTCATCTTTTTTAAACTACTAAACAACAATTTCGCCCGCTTTTCAACAGGGGATTTACCATCTTCGCTTATGTTATACTTTGCGCCGATAAGACTTCTCAAACCTAAAGTTTCTCGAAAAACAATGGACGCAAAAACCACAGACATTTTAACCGGCACGGTCAAAGGACCTGGCGAGCTGCCGCACGAATATCTTTTCATCACGACCGACAACGCGCGCACGCGCATCGGCGAGTTTGTTTATTACACGGCGCGCGACGTGGATAAAGAATTAAACATCATCGGCACAATTTCCTCGCGTAAATTAATCAGGAACTTGCCCGACGCATTTCTGGCAGACCCGAACACGCCGCCCTCGCTCGTTTCCTCGCTCATCGGTCTGGACGAATGCTGCGAAATCTATGAAATCACGGTCGAGACAATCGGTTTTTATCACGAAGGAATCAAAGATTTTATCAACCCGCGCATTCCGCCAAATCCCGGCGACGCCGTTTATCTTGCTTCTTCAGAAACTCTGGCGAAAGTTTTAAGCTCAAAAAAGGAAAGCGAAATCGGCTCGGCGCACATCGGCAGCCTTTTGACCAGAAGCGACGGCGAAGTTCCGGTCGTGCTGTCGGTCAAAGACGTTGTTTCGACTCACTTGGCGATTTTGGCTTCGACAGGTTCGGGAAAATCTTATACGGCGGGCGTTTTGATTGAGGAACTGATGCTCCCGCACAACCGCGCCGCCGTTTTGATTATTGATCCGCACGGCGAATATCACACACTGAAAGCAATCGAAGCGAGCGATGCTTTTCGCGGCGCGGACGGTTATCGCCCGGAAGTCAAAATCTTTCAGCACGAACAAATCAAGGTGCGTTTTTCGACTCTCACCGAAGCCGACATCAAATATTTATTGCCCGAAGGCACGTCGGAAAAAATGCTCCATTTTCTGCATCTCGCGTGGAACAAATTGCTGGAAACCAGAAAAAACGGTCTGTTCGCTTATCACGATTTGCGCGACGAAGTGGCGGCGCAAAAATACGGCAGCGACAACGGCAAAGGCGACGGCGGAAACGTCAGCTCAATCGAAGGTCTGTTATGGCGAATGGATTCGCGTTTCGAGAAACGCGACGCGATTTTTCACGATGCCGACCACATTGATTTAAACGAGCTTTTCCGTCCCGGTCGCGTCACGATTCTAAATCTCTCGGACATCGAACAAAACGAACAGCAAGTCGTCGTCGGCACGCTTTTGCGCCGCGTCAACAAAGCCCGAATGATGACCGTGCGCGGAGAAGTTTCGAGCGGTGAAAACTTTTTGGATTATCCGGTTTTCACGCTTTTGGAAGAATCGCACCGTTTCGCGCCCGCCGGTGTAAGCGTCGTTTCAACCAACATTTTGAAACAAATCCTGAGTGAAGGCAGAAAATTCGGCGTCGGAATCGGTTTGATTACGCAGCGACCGGGAAAATTGGATCAGGACGTTCTCTCGCAATGTATGACGCAAATCATTATGCGAATCGTCAACCCGATTGACCAGCAAACCGTCGCCCAATCGGTCGAAGGCGCGGGACGCGAGCAATTAAACGAGCTTCCCGCATTAACCAAAGGTCAAGCCGTCATCTCCGGCGTCGGCGTTAACACGCCTGTAATGTGCCGCATCCGCCAAAGATTAACCGTCCACGGCGGCGAAACCTTCGACGCTCCGGCGGAATGGGCAAAATGGCATTCTTCCGCCTCAAAAGAACACCGCGAGCAGGACAACGCGATTTACGCGCGCCCATCAAACGGCAAAAAGGAAGAAAAAATCGGCGGCATTCGGATTTAATATCAACATATTTCAAAGGGTTTCGAGTAACTACCTACAACCAAATCTGAAGCGGTATGAAAAAATATTTCTCACTAAAAGAATACAAAATATACAACAAAAAGAGAGCAAAGAAATCTTTAGAAGCAAGACAACGGTTCAAAGATTATAAGGAAAATAAAAACTCTAAAAACTTAGGAAAGCAAAAAGATTACAGACACAGCTCTTCACATCCCTTCAAAGATTATAAAAAAATATATGCTCCTACTGAATTTTCGCTTATTACTAATCCTGAAGAGGTTATTTCTTTTATCTGTGAATTGCATAACTGTTTTGAGAATCGAAAGAAAGTTTTTGTCGTTTTAAGGTATGTTGAAAAAATTGATTATGATGCAATCATAGTTCTTTTATCTATTATGATTAGATTTAAAGCTATGAAAATAAGATTTAATGGTGATTTCCCCATTGATTCTGCAAGCGAGCGAAGACTTAAGGATTCCGGTTTTTTTAACAATCTTTATAAAACTTTCGAGGATAGAGACACTTATTATCTTAGTTCTCAAAGGAACAATTTCATTACACACGCATCAAAGGAAGTAAATTCTAACTTAACAGCGCAAATAATAGAAAATGCAGCCGAAAAAATTTGGGGTGAACCTAAACGATGTATGGGAGTTCAAACTACACTTAATGAATTAGCGCAAAATACTGTGAACTGGGCTTCTTTTCAAGGAGAGGGTGAACAACATTGGTGGCTATCAATAAATTACTCTCCAAATGACAATAAAGTGAGATTTTCTTTCGTTGATTATGGTGTCGGTATCTTTAAAAGTTTAGATCAAAAGAATGAAAGCTCTAAATTCTTTGGCGTTTTAAATAAAATGTGGGAGAAGTTTAAATATGGAAGTAATGCTGAATTATTACGTCTGATTTTAAATGGGGAACTACATCGAACAATTTCAGAAGAATATTACAGAGGTCAGGGTTTACCCGGGCTATTGGATTCATTAGAAGAAAATTGGTTTTCAAAACTTTATATAATCACAAATGACGTTTATGCAAATATTGAGAAAGATAAGTACACTATATTACGAAATAGTTTTAATGGAACTTTTATTTATTGGGAAATAGATTCAAATAGTAAGCACTTTGAAATAGAAAAATGAAAGTCAAAATATCAAAAGATTTTGCTTACGCGCCGGGACCCAGATATATCAAAGAAGGAGCAAATTCTGGAGAACTTTTTAGGACGACCAAATTTCGCTCTCTAGTTGAAGAAGCTATTTCTAAAAATGAAATATTAATTGTTGACTTGGATGGAACTGCTGGGTATGGTCGCTCGTTTCTCGAAGAATTATTTGGGGGATTAGTTAGAGAAGATAAACTGAATTACCAAGAAATTGTAAATCATTTAGAAATAATATCTAACGAAGAACCTAATTGGAAAAACAAAATTTCTATGTATTTAAAGAAAGCCTATGAGGAAGAAAGCTCTAAAATGGACAAAGAGAAATAAACTATCTGTTGGACTAGCTACTATTTTTTTTCTAGTTGGTTATTTAGCTGGTTTTGGAACTCAATTTGGTTTGAGTTTTAAATTACAATTTGACGAAAAGATAAATACGGCTGATTTTTTATCAATTGTTTGCAATATTATATTAGTGTGGATAGTTGCTACAATTCTCGACAAAGAAAAACAAACTGAACAAAACGCTAAAGATATTTTATTAAGAAGAGTTGAGGAACTTTATAATTTCACAATTACAGTTAGTGATAAGTCAACATCAGGCAATTTTTTATATACGGAAGCAACATCATCTACAAAAAAAATCAATCTCATCACCACAAGTGTTTATGAACAGTTAAACAGTAACAATTTAACTGTAGACGAAAAGTTTAAGAAAGATATTTCAGAGCAAGTTGATAAATTAAATAATTTAATGACCAATACGCCTGTAAATGGTAGTACAGATTCAAACCCTCCAGTAAAAGCTGAAAACAATAAGCTTTTCTACAATGAAATTCGTTCGCTTGAAATTGATAGTGGATTTGATAAGCTGCGAGAACTAATTACATCTTTGGAACTTGCTATTAATGATGCTTAATTACAAAATTCATATCATAATATAATCTAAGTAATATTTTAATATATGAAAGAAAGCGCGAAGCAAATAAGCCTCGCGCTTTTATTTTTACATTTGACCAAACTTTAATAGGATTTGGATTTACCGCTAGAGCCGATATGCACGCCGCCGTTTGTCGTAATCAGGCGAACGGGCGCGCCGCCGCCGTTTAAGGCTTTGTTTAAGCGTCCGCCCGGACGGTAGCGATTGCTTTCTGTTTTTTCAATTTGCAGTTCGGCAAAGCTGCTGTGCCAACCGCCGTTGACGGTTCCGGTTTCGATGTTTGCAGCATAGGTTTCGGGAATTGAGAGATGAACGCCGCCGTTTGTCGTTTGGACATCGAGACCTGAGCCTTTCCAGCCGTTGCCGGACAATTCGACGTGGAGTCCGCCGTTGGCTGTTCTGCCGCGAACGTCTCCGGCAATGTTGCTCAGATGAAGCCCGCCATTGACGGTTTCAAACTCCATATTTCCTTCGACGCCGCTGATTCCGATGCCGCCATTTTTAGCGGTCAGTTTAAGATTCGTATTGCGCGGGACGTGGATTTCATAGGAAACCGACAAATTTTCTTCCGGTCCTTCGGCGCGGATGACCGAGCCGGTTTCGATGCGGACGCTGTTGGCGAGCGAGCGAGCGGCTTCGTCGTTCGCGGCGCGGGCTTGGATGCAGGCGCGAACCAAAACGTCCGGGCGATTTGCGCCTTTAACCCAAATGCCGCCGTTGCGCTGCCCGTCAACCGTCAAAAGGCTTCCGGCGGGCATCGTGATTTCGCGAACTTCGTTGAACGAAGCTTTTTCTCCGTTGTGATAACTATTGCCATTGCAAAATCCGTCGGATTTCGTTTTGGCTTCCTGGGCAAAAGCGGTAATGCCGAGCGAGACGAATGCGAGCAGCAAAGCAAAGCAGTAAAAGCGGGTGTTTCCTAATTTCATCTTTCCAAATTCCTCCAAAAGTTTTTTAAGTATCAGGGTTTTCTGTAATGAGAACACCGCGCGAAAAAAGTTTGTGACAGGAAATTTGAGATAAAATTGAAAAATGAATTTTTCGCTTTTAAAAATATTCGGATTCTTGGGATTTTTGTTAGCTTTAAACGCAGCAATTTATTCTCAGACAATGCAGAACGAAACTAAAACGATGCGCCCGCGTGTTCGCGAAATCGGACTGAAAATCGGCGTTTTGCCGACCGGACAGCTTAACGCGATAACGGATGTAGCGGGCGTCCGCGTCGGACATCAGACGATTATTCGAGGCGAAAACGTTCGCACCGGCGTGACGGCAATTTTGCCGCACGGCGGAAATCTGTTTCAGGAAAAAGTGCCGGGCGCGGTTTTTGTCGGAAACGGTTTCGGGAAATTGGCGGGTTCGACGCAAATCGAAGAGCTTGGAGAGATTGAAACGCCGATTCTTTTGACTTCGACTCTGAGCGTGCCGCGCGTCGGCGATTTTTTGCTCGATTATCTGCTCGCGCTGCCCGGAAATGAAAACGTGCAGTCAATCAATCCGCTTGTCGCCGAAACAAACGACGGTTTTTTAAACGACATTCGCGGTCGTCACATCGCCAAACAAGACGTTTTCGCGGCAATCGAAACGGCTAAAACCGGCGCAATCGAAGAAGGCGCGGTCGGCGCGGGAACGGGAACAGTCGCATTTGGCTGGAAAGGCGGAATCGGCACGGCTTCGAGAAAATTTCCCGCCGCATTCGGCGGCTACACCGTCGGCGTTTTGGTGCAGACAAATTTCGGCGGTGTTCTAACCGTTGACGGAGCGCCGGTCGGCGTCGAGTTGGGAAAATATTATTTGAAAGAAGCACTCGAAAAAAGCGCGGCAGTTTCGACGAAAAACGATTTGAACGATTCGGCTGACGGTTCGATTATCATTGTCATCGCAACGGACGCGCCGGTTGATGCGAGAAATTTAAAAAGAATGGCGGCGCGCGCAATGATGGGATTGGCGAGAACAGGCGCGGCGGGAACAAACGGCAGCGGCGACTACGCGATTGCCTTTTCGACCGCGCCCGAATTGCGAATAAAACCCGCAAATTCAAATGCTCCACGCGACGTGAAAGCGCTGCCGAACGATGCGATGTCGCCGCTTTTCCTCGCCGTCATCGAAGCGACAGAAGAAGCCATTTTAAACTCGCTCTTTCGCGCGACGACCGTTACGGGAAAAGACAAACGAACCATCGAGGCTTTGCCGCTCGATCAAACTCTCAAAATTTTGCGGAAATACAACAAAATCAAATAACACGGAAATAAAAGCAATAGCGTTTAGCGGCGGGCAAGCCCGCCGCTAAACAAACATCATATTTTTTGAATAATGAGAATCCGTTAATAAAAGAAAAAAGCGAGACGGAAATTTCCGTCTCGCTTTTTTAATCAATTGATAACTTTTGTTTAAAAATTATCGTCGTCTTCGTCAAAGCCCGCGCCTATTTCGTCAATGCCGACTTCGGACATTGCAAATTCGTCGAGTTCTTCCGGCTGCGGCTCAACGTTATCCGGTTCGACTCCGGTTGCTTCCTCCATTACGACCGCAGTCGTCGCTTGCTGGCGGCGTCCGCTTCCCGGAACCAGGCTGGTAAATTCGTCATCGAATTCGGGTTCGTTGCGGCTGCGCGCCGTCGGATCGTCGTCAACCTTGACGTTGCGGTAATGTTTCATACCGGTTCCGGCAGGAATCAGGCGTCCCATAATCACGTTTTCTTTCAAGCCGCGCAGATAATCAACGCGACCGGAAATCGCCGCTTCGGTCAAAACGCGAGTCGTTTCCTGGAACGAAGCCGCCGAGATAAACGAATCGGTCGAAAGCGACGCTTTCGTGATTCCCAAAAGAAGGGGATCGGCTTTCGACGGATCGCCGTCTTCGTCGCGGACGCGGCGGTTTTCGTCTTCAAAGCGGAAGCGGTCAACCTGTTCTTCGAGCAGGAAGCTGGAATCGCCGACATCCTTGATTTTCACCCAGCGCAGCATCTGACGAACAATCACTTCGATATGTTTGTCGTTGATGAGAACGCCCTGCAAACGATAAACCTCTTGGATTTCGTTAACGAGATATTCCTGAAGTCGCTCGACGCCGAGAACTTTCAAAATATCGTGCGGATTCAAAGGTCCTTCCATCAAAGCCTCACCGGCTTTGACGCGGTCGCCTTCCTGCACGTTGATGTGCGTTCCGCGCGGAATATCGTATTCGCGTTCTTCACCATCGTCGCCCGCAATGACGAGCTTGCGTTTGCCTTTCGACACCGCGCCGTAACGAACCGTTCCGTTGATTTCGGACATAACGGCGGGTTCACCCGGTTTGCGAGCTTCAAACAATTCGACGACGCGCGGCAGACCGCCGACGATGTCTTTTGTTTTCGTCGTTTCGCGCGGGATTTTCGCCACGATGTCGCCTGCTTCGATCTGGTCGCCGTCGTTAATCATCAAGTTGGCGCGAACCGGCATTTGATAGGTTTTCAAAACGCGGTTGCCATCGCGAATTTCGATACGCGGCTGGCGTTTTTCGTCCGAAGAATCTTTGACGACGAGACGGCGCTGCCCAGTCACGTTGTCAACTTCTTCGTCAACCGTCAAGCCTTCGCGCAAATCCTGATAGCGAATCGTGCCCGAAACTTCGGTCAAAATCGCGTTTGTAAACGGATCCCAAATCGCAATCGGCTTGTCTTCTTTAACAGCTTCGCCGTCGGCGACTTGAACGTGTGCTCCATAGACGATCTTGTAACGCGCGATTTCGCGTCCGCGTTCGTCCAGCAAACCGATTTCGCCGTTGCGGTTAATCGCAATGCGCTCGCCTTTGCGGTTGGTAATCGTGTTCAAATCGTGATAGACGATTGTTCCGTCCGCGACGGCTTCGTGTTTCGATTGTTCTTCGAGACGCGCCGTGCCGCCGACGTGGAACGTGCGCATTGTAAGCTGCGTTCCCGGTTCGCCGATTGATTGCGCCGCGATAACTCCGACCGCCTCGCCGATGTCAACCGTCATTCCGGTCGCCAGATTGCGTCCGTAGCACTTGATACAAACGCCGCGACGCGCTTCGCAGGTTAAAACCGAACGGATTTTAACGTTCTGCAAACCGGCAAGCTGCACTTTCGCCGCCAAATCTTCGTTGATCTCCTGATTGGATTCGACAATCGCCGTACCGTCAATCGGATCAACGATGTCATCGAGCGAAGCCCGTCCGACAATTCGGTCGCGCAGCGATTCGATTTCTTCACCGTTGCGAACAATCGCTTCGGCTCCGATTCCTCGGAGCGTTCCGCAATCCGGTTCGGTGATAATCACGTCCTGCGCCACGTCAACGAGTCGCCGAGTCAAATAGCCGGAGTCGGCGGTTTTCAAAGCCGTATCAGCCAGACCTTTGCGCGCGCCGTGCGTCGAAATAAAGTATTGCAGCACGTTTAAGCCTTCGCGGAAGTTAGCGCGAATCGGAGTTTCGATAATCGAACCGTCCGGTCTTGCCATCAAACCGCGCATTCCGGCGAGCTGTTTGATCTGCGCCGCCGAACCTCTCGCGCCCGAATCCGCCATAATCAAAATCGGATTCAGCTCATTGCGTTCGGTTTCGCGTTTGTCCATTGCGGCGAACATTTCTTTGGCGACTCGCTCGGTCACATCGTTCCAGATCGAAATAACTTTGTTATAACGTTCCTGGTTCGACATCGCACCGGCTTTATACTGATCGTCAATCTCGATTACGTCTCTCTCAGCCTGTTCGACAAGCTCCTGCTTGTTCGGCGGCGTGACGAGATCGTCAATTCCGATTGAAACTCCGGCTCGCATCGCGTAATAAAACCCAAGATTTTTCATATCATCGAGTAATTTGACGGTGCGTTCGTGTCCCATTCTCAAATGCGCGTAGGAAACGAGCGAGCTTAAGCCTTTTTTCTTCAACACGCCGTTGATAAACGGCAATCCGCGGAAAAGGCGGTCGTTGAAGAGAACGCGACCGACACTGGTTTCAATAACCATTGTTTTGCTCGCTTTGAGCCGTTCTTCGGCGGTTTGTATGCGCGCCCGGATAATATCCTGCGGGCTGTGTTCTTTTTCAAGATCAACCAAATCGCCGTTCCAACGCAGACGAATACGGGTTTGCGTTTGAACTTCCTGAGCATCGAGAGCCAGTAAAACTTCCTCGACCGAACCGAAAGCGCGGTTGTCGCCTTTTAAACCTAAACGCTTGCGCGTCAAATAATAGCAGCCGAGAACGATGTCCTGCGAGGGAACTGCAATCGGCTGTCCCGATGCGGGCGACAAAATGTTGTTTGACGCGAGCATCAGCACGGCGGCTTCGATTTGCGCTTCAGGCGACAGCGGAATGTGAACCGCCATTTGGTCGCCGTCGAAGTCGGCGTTAAACGCCGTGCAAACGAGCGGATGCAAACGGATAGCTTTTCCTTCGACTAGAACCGGCTCGAAAGCCTGAATTCCGAGACGGTGAAGAGTCGGAGCGCGGTTCAAAAGAACCGGGTGCTCGCGGATAACGTCTTCCAGAATGTCCCAGACAATCGGGTCCTGGCGGTCAACCATTTCGCGCGCCTGTTTGATCGTCGCGGCGTATTCCTGTTTTTCAAGCTGGTTATAAATAAACGGCTTGAATAGTTCGAGCGCCATTTTCTTCGGCAAACCGCATTGATGCAGTTTCAAATCCGGTCCGACGACGATCACCGAACGCCCTGAATAGTCTACGCGCTTGCCCAAAAGGTTTTGGCGGAAACGTCCCTGTTTTCCTTTGAGCGTTCCGCTCAAAGATTTTAGCGGGCGATTGTTCGCGCCGCGCAAAACTCTGCCGCGTCTGCCGTTGTCAAACAAAGCGTCAACGGCTTCCTGCAACATTCGTTTTTCGTTGCGGACGATGACTTCCGGCGCGCGCAGTTCAATCAGTTTTTTCAAACGATTGTTGCGGTTGATAACGCGGCGATAAAGATCGTTCAAATCCGAAGTCGCAAAGCGTCCGCCATCAAGCGGCACGAGCGGGCGAAGCTCCGGCGGAATCACCGGAATTACATCCAAAATCATCCATTCGGGACGGTTGCCCGAACGTAAGAAAGAGTTCGCAACTTTCAAGCGTTTTGAATATTTCAGCTTTTTCTGCTGCGAAGTTTCTTCTTTCATCCGAATGCGAAGCTCGTCAACAAGGGAAGGAACATCAACTTTGTTGAGCAATTCCTTGATCGCTTCAGCTCCCATTCGCGCCACAAACTGACCGGGAAATTCCCGATAAAGCTCGCGGTAACGCTCATCCGTCAAAAGCTCGCGCTCGCGGATTCCGGCAACTTCGCCCGGTTCGATGACGATGTAGTTCTCGAAATAAAGAACTTTTTCCAGTTCGCGGAGCGGAATATCCAAAAGGTGTCCGATGCGCGACGGCAAGCCTTTGAAAAACCAGACGTGCGAACACGGGCTGGCGAGTTCAATATGTCCCAATCTTTCGCGGCGCACTTTCGCCTGCGTCACTTCGACGCCGCATTTGTCGCAGATGACGCCGCGATGCTTCATCCGTTTGTATTTTCCGCAGAGACATTCCCAGTCGGCAATCGGACCGAAAATTCTGGCGCAGAAAAGCCCGTCGCGTTCGGGTTTGAAAGTTCTGTAATTGATTGTTTCCGGTTTCGTGACTTCGCCGTGCGACCATTCGCGGATTTTTTCAGGCGAAGCAAGACGAATCCGAATCGCTTCAAAATCCGGTATTGCTTGAGTTTTATTATTTTGCAGTCTAAACATTTAGCTTTCTCCGAAAGCGTTCGTCGTTAGTCGTTCGTTGTTCGTTGCAAAAGAATTCACAACGAACAACGAACAACGAACAACGAACAATTAGTTATTCAATTCCGCCAACAATTAACGCCTCGCCGACGCCGTGCTGTTCGCCTTCTTCGTCAATTTGTTCTTTCGTGATTAACTCCACGTCCAAACAAAGCGATTGAAGCTCGCGAATCAAAACGTTGAATGATTCCGGCACTCCGGGATGAAACTCGGCGTCGCCTTTGACAATCGCTTCGTAAATCTTCGAGCGTCCCGCCACGTCGTCGGATTTCGCGGTCAGCAATTCTTGCAGAATATGCGCCGCGCCGTATGCTTCGAGCGCCCAAACTTCCATTTCGCCGAAACGCTGACCGCCGAATTGCGCTTTACCGCCCAAAGGCTGCTGCGTAATAAGGCTGTAAGGTCCGATTGACCGAGCGTGAATCTTGTCATCAACAAGGTGCGACAGTTTGAGCATATAAATGTAACCGACCGTTACTTTTTGCTCGAACTGCTCGCCGGTCAAACCGTCGTAAAGTCTGGTTTTGCCAGACAGACCGACCGAAGGCGGCAGTTCCAACTCATCAAACTTGTCGTTAGCCTGTTTGATGTGGCTTTTGATTTGCTCTTCCGACGCCCCGTCAAAAACAGGCGTCGCAAAATGAACTCCCAAAACTTTCGCCGCCCAACCGAGGTGCGTTTCGAGAATCTGACCAACGTTCATACGCGAAGGCACGCCGAGCGGATTTAAGACAATCTCGACCGGAGTTCCGTCGGGTAGATACGGCATATCTTCTTCGGGCAAAATTCTCGCGATAACGCCTTTGTTTCCGTGACGACCAGCCATTTTGTCGCCGACCGACAATTTGCGTTTCATCGCGATAAAGACTTTGACCATTTTGATCACGCCCGGCGGCAATTCGTCGCCCTGTTTCAGCTTGGCGATTTTTTCTTCGTAAATATCGCTCAAAATGCTGATTTGACGCTCGGTTTTGTCAATGTAAGTTTTGATTTCGCCCGCCACGTCAATCGTCGAAGCGGCAACTTCGGCTTTGCGGAGAGTTCGCGGCTCGATGCCTTGAATAACTTCGCGCGTGATGGTCGTTCCGGCTGGAATCAAAACGTCTTTGCCGTCCATCAGATTTTTGGCGAGCTTGCGGTTTTCCAAAAGCTCGTAAATCCGCTGGTCGCGCTGCTCGCTCAAAATACGAATTTCGTCTTCGAGGTCGCGGCGCAGACGCTCTTCTTCCATTCCTTCGATGTCCATCGAACGCTCGTCTTTTTCAGTTCCCTTGCGGGTAAAAACCTGAACATCAACGACTGTTCCGTCAATTCCCGGAGGCGCTGTTAAGCTAGCGTCTTTTACGTCGCCCGCTTTTTCGCCGAAGATTGCGCGCAGCAGTTTTTCTTCCGCCGTCAATTGAGTTTCGCCTTTCGGCGTTACTTTTCCGACGAGAATCGAACCCGGTTTAACCTGCGCGCCGATTCGGATAATTCCGCTTTCGTCCAAATCGCGGAGCATATTTTCGCCCACGTTCGGAATGTCGCGCGTGATTTCTTCGGGTCCTAATTTCGTGTCACGCGCTTCGATTTCGAGTTCTTCAATGTGAATCGAAGTGTAATAATCTTCTTTCACGAGTTTCTCGGAAACCAGGATCGCGTCCTCGAAGTTGTAACCGCGCCAGGGCATAAACGCGACCATCACGTTTCTGCCGAGAGCAAGCTCGCCTTTATCGGTACAGGGACCGTCGGCAATAACCTGACCTTTTTTAATCCGCTCGCCGATTTGGACAATCGGGCGCTGATTGATACAGGTGTTTTGGTTCGACCGCGTAAATTTAACGAGCGAATAAATATCCGCCGTCACTTCGCGCGAAATCGTTCCGTCAACGTTATGGTCGGCTTTGACGATAATGCGTTCCGAGTCAACGTAATCAACAACTCCGTCGCGTTTGGCTACGACTACAGCGCCGGAATCCTGCGCTGTTACACGCTCCATTCCGGTTCCGACAAACGGAGCTTCGGCGCGGAGCAGCGGAACTGATTGACGCTGCATATTCGAACCCATCAAAGCGCGGTTCGCGTCGTCGTTTTCGAGAAACGGAATCAGAGACGCGGCGACCGAAACGAGCTGCTTCGGCGAAACGTCCATATATTGGATTTCTTCGCGTCTGGCGAGAAGAAATTCACCGGCTTCGCGCGCCTGATTGCGCTCGTTGATCATATAGCCGTTTTTGTCCAGCTCAATGTTCGCCTGTCCGACAATCCATTTATCTTCTTCCCAGGCAGTCAGGTAAAACGGATACGGTTCATACTGCGCGATGCGTCCGCCGTCTTTGATTTCGGCATTTGCGGCATCAACTTCGTCCTGTCGCGCGTGAGTGTTCGGTTTATATTTCGTGTCGCCGCCGTTCAGAATTTTGACGTATTCGATAACGCGACCGTCTTCGACTTTGCGATACGGCGATTCGATAAACCCGAACTCGTTGATTCTGGCAAAGCACGATAAGCTGGAAATCAAACCGATGTTCGGACCTTCCGGCGTTTCAATCGGACAAATGCGCCCGTAGTGCGTCGGGTGAACGTCGCGGACTTCAAATCCCGCGCGTTCGCGCGAAAGTCCGCCCGGTCCAAGCGCCGACAAACGGCGTTTGTGCGTGATTTCCGACAGCGGATTTGTCTGATCCATAAACTGCGAAAGTTGAGACGAGCCGAAAAACTCGCGCACAGCAGCGGTCACGGGTTTTGCGTTTACCAAATCGCGCGGCATCGTCGTGTGCATTTCCTGCTGAATGGACATCTTTTCCTTGATGGCGCGTTCCATTCTTTCCAGACCGATGCGGAATTGATTTTCGAGCAACTCTCCCACCGCGCGGACGCGGCGATTGCCCAAATGGTCAATATCGTCCGGTTTAAACTCATTCGGCTTGCGGCGCATTTTGAGCAGGTAATTAACGACTTCGACAAAATCCGGCGCTGAAAGAAGCGGGTCGTTAATCCGGTCTTTTTCCGGTCTGCCCATTTTAATGTTGAATTTCAGGCGTCCGACACGCGACAAATCGAATTTGCGGGCGTCGAAAAACATTCCTTCCATTAAACGATAAGCGGTCGGAACGGTCGGCGGATCGCCGGGGCGCATTTTGCGGTAAATCTCCAGCATCGCGTCAACCGGTTTGGTAATCGCGTCTTTGCGCAAAGTCGCTGTCAAAATGCCGCCGATGTCGTCGCGTTCCGGGAAGAAAACCGTAAAACGCTCGACGCCGGATTCGACGATTTCCTGCAATTTCGCCGCCGTGATTTCATTGTTGGCTTCGAGCAGAACTTCGCCGGTTTCGAGATTTACAATGTCTTCGAGCGCAAAAGCGTTTTCAAATTCCGCCGGTCCCACTTCGACTTCCGCCGTGCCCATTTTCCGCAATTCGCGAACGGCTGATTGCGTGATTTTCTTTCCGGCTTTAACCAGAATATCGTCCTTGCCCGCAATGTCTTCGTCTGCGCGCATTCCGACGAGATTCGTATCGCCCGATTCCGGCAACTGAACCATCAGCTTGCCTCTGTCAACGCGAACGTCTTCGGCAGTGTGAAACAACCGCAGAATTTCCGCATTTGAAAAACTGGCGTTTTTGACGACTTCTTCGATCAGCGAATCGGAAGTCAAACCGCTCAAATCGAATTTCGGGCTGAGCCACAAACCGAGCGCGCGGAGAAGCGTCGTCGCCAGCATTTTTTTCTTGCCGAGACGAGCATTTAAAATATTTTTGGCGTCGTATTCAAACTCGACCCAAGAGCCTCGATACGGAATAACTTTGGCGATAAACGTTCCGCGCTCGGCTTTGAAAAAGACGCCGGGCGAGCGGTGAAGCTGCGAAACGATAACTCGCTCCGTGCCGTTGATAACGAAAGTTCCGTTTTCGGTCATCAGCGGAATCTCGCCGAAGAAAACTTCTTCTTCTTTAATGTCGCGGATCGTTCGCGCCTGTGTTTCCGCGTCAATGTCGAAAACGGTCAGGCGAATTTTTACTTTCAGCGGTACGCCGTAGGTCATTCCGCGTTCTTGACATTCCTGCTGCTCGTGTTTGTGTTTTAAACCTACGGGTTCGCCGCAGTTGTCGCACAAACGCGGGCGGACGTTGTTAAATGTGCCGCAACTTCCGCACATCGTTTCGCCCGGATTGAGCGGGTCAACTTTGATTTTCGTGCCGCACTCTTTACAGTTGGCGCGCAAATAACCTAAACCTTCGAGATTTCCGCATTTGCACTGCCAGTTACCGATTTGATACTCGACAAAATCAAGTTTCGCCGTTTCGCGGAAATCGGAAACCGGAAAAACGGACGAGAAAACGGCTTGCAAGCCAATGGGTTCGCGCTCTTCGGGCAGCAAATCCATTTGCAGAAAGCGTTCGTAAGATTTTTTCTGAACTTCGATTAAATTCGGAATCCGCACGGCTGTGCTAATCCGCGAAAAATCAACACGCTGCGGTGCCTGACTGGTTCGTCGTCCCAGCCCGACGACTTTTGTTTGAAGGGGATTGTTAATCATAATTGTTTGCGTGATTTTCCCTGTGGTCTCTTTTTGGTTGCGAGAGCCTTCGATTTTTGCTACGATGCGCTGCAACCGTAAATTCCCAACTAAAAGACAGAAATGCGGTTAGGGCGACAGATCGCCCGAACCGCTTTTAACTGCAGTTTAAAATCGTTTACTAAAATCGTCTTTCTTGACGGTTTTTCCACCTGTCAAGCCAATATAAATAATTATTACTCAACCTTTCAGGTCAAGCCTTTATGATGAAATTAACTTAAAAACGAGTTGCCCGGCAAATCAAAGGATGAAGGCGGAAGGATGAAGGATGAAATAAAGGAATAAGAAATAAAAATTAATTGCTTAGCTTTCATCCTTCCGCCTTCATCCTTCTGCCTTTACTTAACGTCAACCGATGCGCCCGC
>DASVRD010000105.1:0-9740 GCA_036388775.1 Pyrinomonadaceae bacterium
ATTATGGAAGAAACCTCTGACGGTTTTCGAATTGCTGAAAAAGATTTGGAAATTCGCGGTCCCGGCGAGGTTTTGGGAACGAGACAATCGGGCGTTGCAATTTTCAGAATCGGAAATTTGGTCAGGGATTTGGAAATTTTAGAAAAAGCGCGCGATGAAGCGGAATTTTACTTGACAAATAAACGTCTGACGCGCGAAACTTCTTTGCTTATTGAACAAGTCGAGCAAAATCCGCGTTTTCGTCTTGCGGAAATCGGTTGACATTGCGTGTTTCTCGATTCTGTTGTAAATATTTAAATCTTCCTCGCCAGACGTTTTATTTTTGAAACTAAAGGAAACTTATCTTATATGATTGATGTCAGAGCCCCGCATTTACGTCCCAGAGTTTACCGCCGTCCCGATGACGAACGCCCCTATCAACAGCGCGGCGGACCGCGAAACAACCCTTATTCCCGCGACCGGCGCGAAATGCCCCAACGCGGATTTCAGAAAAAGAACAATTTCTTTAAACCCGAAATCAAAATCACCAATGATATGCAAGTGACAGACGGCAAGCACAAAGGCGTCCAGCTTCGAAGCACCGAATCGCCGAAAGTGCGCCCAACGGCTCGCCGCATCCGCGAGGCGCTTTTTAAGGTTTTAAATCGGCGAGTGAAATTTGCCCGATTTCTCGATTTGTGCGCCGGTTGCGGCGCGGTCGGAGTCGAAGCGATTTCGCGCGGCGCGCTGCTTTCCACATTCGTCGAGCGTTCGGCGAAAATGTGCAGTTTTATCAAGCAAAATCTTGATACTTGTGAGATTTGCCCCACCGGACACGGCGAGATCGTGCAGTTGGAATGTCTGCCGTTTATCAGGCGAATGAAACAGCGCAAACGCTGCTGGGACATCATTTTCTTCGACCCGCCGTATGACGCAAATTACGATGAAGTCATCGAATTAATCAGTCGAGGCGCGTGCATTAAAGCGCAAGGCGGCATTTTGGTCATTGAGCATCCGGCGGAAATGTTTTTCCCGCAAACAATCGGTTTTCTGACGCGGCGCAAAGTCGTCAAAGAAGGCGACACGGCGCTGACGTTTTACGAGTGCTGGAAATAACAGCAAGCCAAAAGTAAAAAGTAAAAAGGCAAAAGTGAAGATTTTGATTTTTCGCTTTTGCCTTTTTACTTTTTACTTTTTACTTTATAAGCGTGACTGATGAAAAAAAGAAAAGCGTAAATTATTCGACGGCGTGGCAGGAAGCGCGCAGTTTGATGTGGGCTGCGCGCGGGCGTTTAGCTCTCGGAGCATTGTTGATGATTCCGAGCCAGCTCAGCAGTTTTGTGCTGCCCGGCTCGACGCAGTTTTTGATTGACGACGTTTTTCCCAACAAACGCTTCGATTTGCTTTACTGGTTTGCTTTGGCGGTGGCAGTTTCAACCGCTTTGGGAGCAATTTCGACTTTTGCGCTTTCGCAGGTTTTGGGCGTCGCAGCGCAGCGCGCGATTACCGATATGCGAAAGCGCGTGCAGTCGCAAATTGAAAGACTGCCCGTTAATTATTTCGATTCGACGCAAACGGGGCAATTGATTTCGCGGATTATGTCCGATGCCGAAGGCATCAGAAATCTGGTCGGGACGGGGTTGGTTCAGCTCGTAGGTAGTTTTTTAACCGCCGCGGTTGCCGTTGTAGTTTTGTTTTATCTCAATTGGTTATTAACTACGATTACTTTAATCGTTCTGGCGGCTTTCGGCGGCGTGCTGGCTTTCGCTTTTAATCGTCTCAGACCAATTTTCCGCGAGCGCAATCAAATCTCAGCGGAAGTGCAGGGAAGACTCGGCGAGAGCCTGGGCGGAATCCGCATTGTAAAAGCGTACACAGCGGAAAAACGCGAAGAATTGATTTTCGCGCGCGGCGCACATCGTCTTTTTCGCAATGTCGCAAAATCAATGACCGGCGTTTCAGCGGTTTCCTCCTTCTCGACGATTATCGTCGGAGCGATTGGCGTTGTGGTTATTCTTGTCGGCGGAAATTCCGTGATGGCTGATCGAATGACGACCGGACAGCTTTTTCAATACGTCTTTTTCACGAGCCTGCTCGCATTGCCGATTATCAATTTGAGCAACATCGGAACTCAAATCACCGAAGCTCTCGCCGGTTTAGACCGTATTCGGGAGATTATGCGAAAAGCGACCGAGGACGAGGAAGACCGAACGAAACAATCTTTGCCCGACGTGCGCGGCGAAATCGAGTTTCAAAACGTTTCGTTTGAATACGAAGAAAACGTGCCGATTTTAAAGAACATTTCGTTTCTCGCTCCCGCCGGAACAACCACGGCGCTCGTCGGTTCTTCGGGGTCGGGCAAATCTACGATTTTAAATCTCGTTTTAAATTTTATTCAGCCGCAAATTGGGCGAATTTTGATTGACGGAAAAGATTTGCAAGCGGTTAAGCTGCGCGATTACCGAGGATTTTTGGGAGTGGTTTTGCAGGACAATTTTCTGTTTGACGGCACGATTCTGGAAAACATTCGTTTTTCCAGACCTCACGCAACGCTTGAAGAAATAAAAGACGTTTGCCGACTTGCCAACGCCGACGAATTCATTGAGAAATTTCCCGAAAAATACGACACAATTGTCGGCGAACGAGGCGTTAAGCTCTCCGGCGGACAGCGGCAGAGAATCGCCATTGCCCGCGCTTTGCTGGCAAATCCGAAAATATTGATTCTCGACGAAGCGACTTCGAGCCTCGATTCGGAAAGCGAGGCTTTGATTCAGGAAGGCTTGCGGCGTTTGCGTGAAGGTCGCACGACTTTTGTCATCGCGCACAGGCTTTCAACAATTCGCAGCGCCGACCAGATTCTCGTTGTTGAAGCCGGAGAAATCGTCGAGCGCGGAACGCACGAAGAATTACTGGCGCTTGGCGGTCGTTACAAACAGCTTTACGACAAACAATATAATTTCGAGAAAAATTTATTTATCAATCCCGGCGAGGATTTTACGCCGGAAAACCCCAAACCCGAAAAACCTGCGCGTCTCGGTTCGCTGTAAAAAAGCGGCGACAGTTAAAGGTTCTCTTTAACTGTCGCCGTTCAGACACTTAAAAATTTTCTTTAACTTTATTTCCCGGTTATTAAAGCCATCGCTTCGGCGCGCGTGCGTTGATCTTTGCGGAAATTTCCCAACACGGCTGACGTAATTGTTTTCGCCCCCGGTTTTTTGACGCCGCGCAGTGTCATACAAGTATGCTCGGCTTCGATGACGACCATCACGCCGCGCGGCTGCAAATTATCAAACAGCGTGTTGGCGATTTCGGCGGTCAACCTTTCCTGAACCTGCAAACGGCGGGCGAAAGTTTCGGCGATTCGCGCAAGCTTCGACAATCCTACGATTCGCCCGTCTTTCGGAATGTAAGCGATGTGGCAAACGCCCACAAACGGCGCGAGATGATGTTCGCAGATCGAAGCGATTTGGATGTCTTTGATCAACACCATTTCGTCGTGCGAATCTCCCGGCAAGGCGACAACGTGTTCGGTCGCGTTTTCCCACATTCCTGCGGTCAGCTCGGCGTAAAAATCGGCGACTCTTTCCGGCGTCCGCTGCAAACCTTCGCGTTCAGGGTCTTCGCCGATGCCTTCTAAAATGAGCCGAACGCCCTCTGCAATTTTTTCCAAATCAACTTTACTTTCGTTCATTAAATTTCACCGCGTTTTCGCATAAATTTCGTTAGTAATTTCTTTCAATTTATTTTCCACAATTTCCTGAATCTGCCGGAGCGCATTTTCATCAATCGCTTCAAAACGCAAAACCAAAATCGCCTGTGTATTTGAAGCTCGCACCAAACCCCAGCCGTTTTCAAAAATGATTCTCGCACCGTCAACGTCAATCACTTCGTTAGTTTTTTTAAATTCTTCGGTGATGCGGCGGACGACTTCAAATTTCTTTTCTTCCGGGCAATCAACGCGGATTTCAGGAGTGTTGATTGCCTTTGGCAAATCCGACAAAAATTCGGAAAGCGGTTTTTCGGAACTCGACAGAATTTCGAGCAGCCGCGCGCCCGAATAAATCGCATCGTCGAAGCCGAAATAACGGTCGGCGAAAAAAATATGACCGCTCATTTCTCCCGCCAGCGCAGCGCCCGTTTCGCGCATTTTGGCTTTGATCAAAGAATGACCGGCTTTCCACATTACGGCGCGACCGCCGCGTCGCTTGATGTCGGTGAAAAGACGTTCGGAACATTTGACTTCGGCAATAAAAGCGGCTTCCGGCGATTTTTCTAAAATCGAACGCGCGAAAATAATCATTAATTCGTCGCCCCAAATTATATTTCCTCGCTCGTCAACAACGCCGATGCGGTCGCCGTCGCCGTCAAAGCAAATCGCTAAATCCGCTTTTTGTTCGAGGACGGTTTTAATCGCATCCTGCAAATTTTCCGTTACGGTCGGGTCTGGATGATGATTCGGAAAACGGCTGTCAGGTTCAATAAACAGCTCAATCGTTTCGCAGCCGAGTTGTTTGTACAAAGGCGCGCCAACAATGCCGCCGATTCCGTTTCCGGCGTCAATTACGACTTTTAATTTTCGCTCGCCGAGCCTGACGTTTTCGGCGACAAAATTCAAATAATTAGGAATTATATTTTTTTCTTCAGCCGCGCCGCTTCCGGTTTCAAAATCTCCGGCAAGAGCGATTCGTTTGATTTCCTGAATTTGCGCGCCGTGCAGCGTTGATTTTCCGAGACACAATTTAAAACCGTTATAATTTGCCGGATTATGCGAGCCGGTAATCATTACGCCCGCATCAACCGTTTCGGTAAAAAGCGAAAAATAAACGAGCGGAGTCGGAATTTTTCCCAAATCCAAAACGTCGCAGCCCGTCTCGTTTAAACCGCGAACCATTAAATCGCGAAACGGGGCGCCGCTTTCTCGCGCGTCGCGCCCCAGACTGATTCGCCGCGCTCCGTTACGCCGAAAATATGTGCCGATGGCGCGCGACAGCCGAAAAACCGTTTCTTCATTCAAATCTTCGCCGACAATTCCGCGGATGTCGTATTCACGAAAAATATGCTCGTTCATTCAAAAGGTTAAAAATAAAAATCAGGAATTTACAATAAAGCTAACATTTGTCTGAACGGATACAAAATGCGGCAATATTGCCATAAATTTAAATTCCCCATTTTTCTGGCATTCCGATTGCGAATTAAAAAAAGAAATTTACAGCTTGGAACAAAATCGTACAAAACGAGTGCAGTTTTGCTTCAAATCGAAAAGTAATAGTACGAAACAATACATTTGAGAGGAGTTCAAAAAAATAATGGCTGACAATTACGGATCGGGAACGCAAAAAGACGGAACAATTTCGGAAGAAGTTTCGGCGACCGGGCAAAGAGCCTGGGGAAACGTGGAAGCCGCCGCCGGCGCGATAACGGGCGACGAATCGCTTCGCGCCGAAGGTCATCGAGACATCAACACCGGCGATGCGCGCCAAAGTCAAAACCGAATGGTCACGGGACTTTTCCGCGACCGCGAAAGCGCCGAACGCGTTTACGGCTCGCTCGAAAGCCGCGGCTATTCAAAAGACGACGTTAATTTAATGATGTCTGAAGACACGCGCAATAACTGGTTTAGCGGCAGCAACAGCGCGGACAACACAACCGGATTGGGCGATAAAGCTCTCGAAGGCGCGGGCGCAGGTTCGGCAATCGGCGGCACAATCGGTGCGGTTCTCGCCGCAATTGCGGCAATCGGCACAAACGTTGTGCTTCCGGGTTTGGGGTTGGTAATCGCCGGACCGCTTGCCGCAGCTTTGGCAGGCGCAGGAGCGGGCGGTTTAACGGGCGGATTAATCGGCGCTCTGGTCGGTTCGGGAATTCCCGAAGACCGCGCCAAAGAATACGAAGAAGGAATCAAGAGCGGCGGAATGGTGATGGGAGTTAATCCGCGTAACGATGAAGACGCAACTTATTTTGAACAAGAGTTCAGAAATAATCGCGGCGAATCGGTTTACCGTTAATCAATCAAGTTTGCTCCTTGAATAAATCGGGCGCAATGTTTCAAATCTCAAGTTGAAACATTGCGCTCTTTCTCTTTATTCTTTCAAATTATTGATGCTCAATTCAAAACAACCGCTAATTTTAAGTTTGGAAACTTCAACGCGCTCCGGCGGCGTTGCGCTTTTACGCGGAAACGAGGTTTTAGCCGAAAGAGCGGGCAAAGAAAATTCTTCACAATCCGCACAGCTTTTATCTGACATTCGTGAAATTCTGCAAAAGAACGATTTGAACTTAAACCAAATCAATTTATTTGCGGTCGCGGTTGGACCGGGAAGTTTTACGGGATTGAGAATCGGGCTTGCCACCGCGAAAGCATTAGCAATGGCTTTAAAAACACCAATTGCGGGAATTTCGACACTCGAAGCGGCAGCCTCGTGTTCTGAAAAAGACGGAGAAATTTGCGTTGTTCTCCCAGCGGGAAGAAATGAGTATTTTGCGCAATCTTTTAAAAAAAGCGGTCAGAACGATTTAAAGCGCGCTTCCGAAATTGAAATTTATACGGTTAAGAATCTAATTGAAATGTGCGCTGAAAAGAACAATTCAAACTGGATTTCGACCGGAGAAATTATTTCGGTAATTTCAGAAGCAGGTAAAAATACGAATCATAATTATCAAGCTTTACCTCAAAATTTAGCGATTTCGGTCGGTCGAACCGGGCACGAGATTTTTCTGCGCGGCGATTTGAATGAGTATCCGCCCAATCCGGTTTACGCGCGCGGCGCAGGCATTGGCGAGAGTAAAAATGCAAAATAAAAGAGTCGAAATTTCTCCCGCGACCGCCGGGGATTTGGAAGCAATCGCCGAAATTGAATCACTTTCGGGTTTAAGCCCATGGGGAATTGAAAGCTACAAATCCGAGTTGGTAAAGAAGGAAAATCTTTTCTACGTTGCCAGATCGGAGGGAAAAGTTATCGGATTTGTTTTTGCGCGTCCGATAACGCCGGAAATTGAGATTTTTAATATTGCTGTTTTACCGGAGTTCAGAAAACAAGGAATCGGACGAAAACTGTTTGAAACAATTTTAGAGCTTGCGGTTGATCGAGGTTGTCGAGAATGCTGGCTCGAAGTGCGCGAATCGAATCTGGCAGCTCGCCGGTTTTATGAAAAGTTAAACTTTCAAAATGCCGGGCGCAGAAAGAATTATTACCGATTTCCCGTGGAAGACGCATTATTGCTGAGATATATAATTGTCAATAAACCTTGCCTGAAAAAAGAGTTTGAGTTATAACATTCTTAAGATGCCGATTCGAATTACCAAAAATCGAAATTTTCTGCGCGAGCAGAAAATCGGCTTTACTTTCCAGCTTAAACATAAGATTCGAAAGAGACAAGGAGACCAGAACCAATGGACACTAGAACAATGGATAGTTTGCGCGAGCAATTGATGAAAGAAGACCCGGTTTTCCGCAATTTGGCAATGGAACACAAAAAATACGAAGAGCGTTTGGAGGAATTAACGCATCTTTCTTATCCGAATGATGAGGAACAACTTGAAGAAACACTTTTGAAAAAGAAAAAATTAGCAGTCAAAGATCAAATGCACGAAATTCTTTTGAGTCGCGAAGCCGCCGTTCATTAAATTTAAATACAATTTTAGCTGAAAGCGCGAAATTCTTGTTTCGCGCTTTTCTCTTTTTCCCGTTCAGGCGTTTTGCCGCAAGCCAGATTGTCCCGCGCAAAGCATAAAATCCCGTTAAAAGTCGGGATGAAAAGAAACCTATCGGTGATTTCCGGCGCAGCCACTCCGTAATTGTTTTCGCCGAGCAGAATTTGATTTAAAATCCTGCCTTTTTTAAGTTCCAGAACGATTGCCGAGCTTTCGCCGTTTGCCAGCAAAATCGCAGTTTCCTGATTTAATAATTCGGCGCTCAAAGGGCGTGCCGCCAAACGTCGCCGCCATTGCCTTTTACCGTTTGAATATTTGTGAAGATAAACGAAGTTATCGAGCGATGTTATGAGCAATCCGCGCGAAGTGGGCAAAATATCCTGTACTGCGCCGCCGGTTCGAAGCATCCATAATTGGCGCGAATCGTTCTCTCTGAGAGCTGTAATGTCGCCGCGAGCATCACCGAAATAGATAATCCCATTCGAAGCGACGAGATTATTTTGCGCCGGATGTTTGATTTTATATTGTTTTAAAGATTCGCCGTCTGCAGACCGAATTGAATAAATAGAATTGTCTTTCGTCCCGAAATAAATTTGTGTTCCCGAATGATAAATCTTAGTCGTGACGGCAGTTGAGACGCTTTTACTCCAAAGCGAAGCGCCTGTGGCAATTTCCAAGCTCGTCAAGTTTGCGGCGGTTTCCGATTGGTTGGCGGCGAGCAATAGCGTTTCGCCACTTAAAATCAAGTATATTTGCCCGGCATTTGGAAAATTTTTCTGCCAGATTGTTAGCCCGGTGTTTGAGCTTAATGCCCTGATTGTCAGTGAATTCCCAGCTTTTCCGGTTTCGTCGGAGGGCGTGCGGGTTGCCGCGATGACAATTTTACCGCTGGAAACTGGCGGAGCGGCAATTTCGCCGCCGAGTTCGGCTTTCCAATTAACGCTTCCGGTTGATGAATCAAGACTTACTAATGTCGCGTCGGATAACGAAAAAATGAGGCTGTTTGAATTGACTGTCGGCGAGATGTTTGTGAGCATTCCCGTTTCATATTTCCAGCACTGCTGATAGTTCGTAAAATTGTTGTCGGCGGCGAAAATACTCGGATTTAATATAAACAAAGATAGAACAAGCTGAAAGCCGAGGCTCGGAAAAGCCTTATAAAATATAATCGAGATAAATCCTGATTTCATTAAAGAAAAAATATTAAACGAGAATTTAAAATCAAACAAATAAACAGCGGTTTCAAAGGCAATTTGATGAAGATAACGGCGGGCGAGTGGCTTGACCGAAAAGCGATTCGGCGGGTAACATCACAAACACTTCTGAAAAGTGGAGAAAACAAAAGATGTCATTTAACAAAATCATTCTCGTGGGAAATTTAGGACGCGACCCGGAATTGCGTTATACGCCGCAGGGAACGGCGGTTTGCAGTTTTTCGGTGGCGACCAGCGAGCGCAAAAAAAGCGCCGCGGGCGACCAGCAGGAAATAACAACCTGGTTTCGCGTAACTCTTTGGGATAAAAGGGCTGAAGTTGCCTCAAAGTATTTGACCAAAGGCAGCCCGGTTTATATTGAAGGTCGTTTGCGGATGGAGGAATACACCGACCGCGACGGGAAGCAACGTCAATCGCTCGAAGTGCAGGCGACCGAAATGCAGTTTATCGGTTCAAATCGTCCGGCTGAAGAAGGCGGATTCAGCGGGGGCAGAGGCGGCGGCGACAATTTCAGCGGCGGCGAATCGCCGCGTGCGGAAAACCGAACACCGCAACGCGGAGCCGCGCCCGCCGCTTCGCGCGATTACGATGATTTCGACCAATCCGGCGCAAGCGACGAAGACATCCCTTTCTAGTTCGGAGTTCGGATTTCGGAGTGCGGAGTTATTTCTGATTCCGCATTCCGCATTCCGCATTGGTCTGCATTTCCCACAGTAATAAATGCTTCAAAAATGCGTGATGAGCGGCGAAACGCGCGATGCAAAAGCCCGGCAGACCGTCACGAAAACCTGCTTTTAAAAAATAAGTTTGAAAAAAAGCGGTAAAGCCCGCCGTGGCGATTTTAAGTCGCGTTGTTCGCCGACCGCTTTCAAACATTTGTTGTGCGGCGAGTGGTG
>DASVRD010000106.1:0-11949 GCA_036388775.1 Pyrinomonadaceae bacterium
TTCTTTGTTTGAGCAAATCAGCCGCTCGCCAGGCGTCGTTGCCGCCCATCAAAATCATTTTTAATTTATTATCGTCGGCGAATCGGACAGCGTTGCGGATGTCAATCTCTCGATTCGCAATCATAATCACGGGTTTTTCGCCGCGCGCAAACGGGACGAGCGCCGCCAGTCTCAAATCGGTTTTCGGTCGCGGCAAAGTTTTGTTTTGCGCGTAAGCGTCGTGCGCTTTGCCATAAGCCTCGGCGTCTTTGAGCATCCGGCGCAAATCGGTCAAACGCTGGTCGCGTGTGCGGATTGCTTCTTCAAAATTGGGCGCTTGACCGCCGAAACCACCGCCAAAACCACCACCAAAACCACCTGCTACGCGCGGAAAATCAATCACCAGCGCAAATGCCGGATTGACCGCCATCTCATTTTGCGTCGAGCCGACGAGATTGATGATTGCGCCTTGACCGGAAACGATTCCGCCTTGCGGCATCGTCAAAACGGTCGTTGTGCCGTTTACGCGCGTGACCGGAATATGCGTTAGGTGCGGATTTACGCCGACGATTGCGCGAGCGTTCGGGTTCATATCTCCGACTTCGGCGTCGTCGTCCGTGCCGGGCGCGCCGAGCGGGATTTCCATCAAACCCATATTCGTCGCCGCGTCAATCATTCCCGGAAACACTGTCAAACCGCTGCCGTCAATCGTTTCCGCACCTGCCGGCGCGTTAACGTTTGCGCCGACGGCGGCAATCCGCCCGTTTTGAATCAAGAGCGAGCCGTTTTCGACCGGCGTGCCGGAAACAGTCACAATCCGCGCGTTGCGAATCAAAAACGTCCCGGCTTGCCCGTTCTGATTTTGCTGCGACGGGGGCGACAACTGCGCGCTGACAGTGAGCAGTGAGCAGTGAGCAGTGAGCAGAAAAAACAGAAACAAAATTCCGTAATTCGTAATTCGTAATTCGTAATTTTTCATTGGTTGTTCCCTCCGTCAATGTCGTCGGCGTCGTCGAGGTCTGCTTTGACGCGCTCGCGCGGAACGGCGGGCTGCGTGGCGCGCGGGCTGGTCGAGGGACGATTGGCTTCGTCGCGTTCGAGCGTTTGTCGCTCGGCGTCGAGCGCGGCGCGGTTTTGCACATCCTGTTCGCGGTCGAAAAAGGTTTCGCCTTCGATCATCGTTCGCTCTACGCGCGCATAAGGGCTGAAAGGATGCGCCGTCCAGATTACGATGTCGGCGTCTTTGCCGACTTCGATTGAACCCGTCCGGTTTCCGATTCCGAGCTGCGTCGCCGGATTGAGCGTTATCATTTTTAACGCTTCTTCTTCCGGCACGTCGCCGTATTTCATCGTTTTGGCGGCTTCGAGATTAAGTCGGCGGTGGCGTTCGTTCGAGTCCGAGTTGATTGAAACGCTGACGCCATTTTTGTACAAAATCGCCGCGTTGTACGGAATTGCATCGAACGCTTCGATTTTATAACCCCAATTGTCAACAAAAATCGAAGCTGCGGCTCCATGCCGGGCGATTTCCGGCGCGATTTTGTAGGCTTCGAGACCATGCTGCAAAGTTCTGACTTTGAAACCGAATTCATCAGCCAAATTGAGCAGCATCAAAAATTCATCCGAGCGATAACCGTGCGAATGAACCAAACGCCTGCCTTCCAAAACTTCAACCAGCGGCTCAAGCTCGATGTCGCGGCGCGGCGCGGTCAGATTTTTATCGCGTTTTGATTTCTCCCGAAAATCGTCCCATTCGGCTTTGTAATCGCGGGCGCGAATGAAAGCGTCGCGGATGGTTTCTTCGACGCCCATCCGGGTCGCCGGATAACGCCGAGTTTGACCGGGAAGCAGATTGCTGTGCGAGCGTTTCGGATTTTCGCCGAGCGCGAATTTTATTCCGGGCGGGGCATCCGGTATCAAAAAATCCTGCGCAGGTCGTTTCCATTTGATTTTGATTGTCGCGTTTTGCCCGCCGATTGAATTTGCCGAACCGTGCAAAACGTTGAGAACCGTCACGCCGCCCGCCAGAGCGCGATAGAGATTGATGTCGTTCGGATTTATCACGTCCTGAACTCTGGTCATCGAAGTCACCGAATACGAGCTTTCGTTAACCGAGCCGTCAACTGCGGCGTGCGAATGACAGTCAACGATTCCGGGCGTGACAAATTTTCCGGTGGCATCAATCGTCTCGGCGTTCGCGCCGCCGCGCAGATTTTTACCGATTTGCGCGATTTTTCCAGCGCGAATCAAAATGTCAGTTCCTTCGAGCCGCCCGCGCGCAGCCGTTAAAACGGTCGCATTGCGAATTAAAACCTCGTTTGCGTTAGCAGCAGTGTTTCGCTGCTGCGCCGAAAGCGGCGCGGAAACGAATAAGACAATCAGAAATAAACTAAGAATTTTTTTCATCCTTGATTCCTCAATTTTAATCAATCACTTACGGCGTTTTAGTTCCTGTAAACGAAGTCGTTCCCTGCGGCGCCGTGACGGTTCCGGTCATTTGGTTTTCTCCGGTAACTCTGCCCGCGAAAACGGCGTCAACCTGTTCGCCCACGTTTAATTTGACGACGAAACGAAAACCTTCAGCCGATATTTCGCCCTGCGAAATCGGCGCAGTGCCGAGCGTTGATTCAAACTGCCCGGCGATCTGATTTCTCTGCGTTGTCAAAGTTACGGTCGCCTGGACGGTTTGACCTCCGAGCTGTATCGTCAAATTCCATTTTCCCGCAATTGCCTGCGCCGCCGCTGCGTTTGCTCCGCCTCCGCCAGTCGTTGTCGGCGCGGCGGCGGGAATTTCATACATTCGCCCGTCAACAAAAACGTGTGTCACAGTACGGGCGCGGTCGAAAATGTCGCCGCGCACGACTGTCAGATTGGCAATTTTGCCTGGTTCGATTGAACCCATTCGGTCGGCTACTCCAAAAATCTCAGCGCTGCCCAAAGTCATCGCGCGGATTGCCGCCGGGCGAGCCAAACCAGCCTGTACCGATCTTCCGGCGTTCGCCCAAAAATCCGTGTAATTCGCCATTCCGCCCGATTGAAACGCGAATCGAACTCCGGCTGCCGCAAGCCGCGCGGCGGTTTTGGGCGCTTCGGCGCGGGCGCGCAGCACGCTCATACTTTCCGGGTCGGCTTCGGGCGAAGTCGAGGAAGTGCGGCGGGGAAAATTGAGCGAGAGCAAAACCGGAATGTCCTGCGCTTTTAATTGCTCGGCAAAACGTCCGCTTTCCGCGCCGCCCGCAATTATCGCTTTTAAGTTAAATTCGCGGGCAAAATTTAAAACTCTGCCGATTTCGCGTTCGGTGTTCGCCTGAAAAACGATTGGAGCCTGACCTGAACCTTGGCGGTATAAATACGGAAATAGAGCTTCGAGCGATTTGTTTGAATCGGGACGGCGCGCTCCGCGCGGATTTTTTTCGTAATTCGTTTGCGCTTGCTGTAATTGCTGCGCGTCCAGAAACATTTGGCGGACAGCGGCGAAAGAACCCATCAAGCTCGTAGGAAATTGCCCGGCTTGCAGAGGCACGAATGAGAGATGTAGTGCGACGGGCGCGCGAACGATTGCTTCGCCCGCCGTTTCGCCCGACAGATTTATGAGAGCCGATTGACCTTGAAAAATTCGCTCGCGCGGCACGACCAAAACTGTCGTAAATCCGCTGTTGCGCGCGGTTTCAATCGAAGAATCCGACGTTCGTATCAAATCAGCCGCCGCGATTTCCGGCAGCAAACCAGCCGGATAAGTCGAATTAGATTGAGCTTGAGATTGCTGTTGAGATTGCTGTTGCTGCTGCAAAAACTGCGCGACGTTCTGACCGCCGGCTTGCTGCGCCGGGCGCGGCGCTGGAATTCCGGTGCTGGCGCTGGCGTCAATGATTCCGGGATAAACGGTCAAACCGCTCGCGTCAATCACGCGCACGTCAACCGGAACTTGGACGTTTCCCGCGCCGAGGGCAACAATCAAGCCGTCGCGGACGATGATTGTGCCGCGCTCGATGTCGGCGCCGGAGGCGGTGACGATTCTGGCGTTCGTAATTGCAAAAGCCCGCGGCGCGTTGGCGCTGCTTTGAGCCGAAACTTGTTGGTAAAACAAGGACGACAAAAGCAAAACGGCGCTGGCAAAAACGGCGAAAAACCTCGATAAATTAATTTTCATATTCTACGGGTTGGAAAGTTTTGTTGAGCGAAGATAAAACGAAGCGGGGTTTTTTGCAAGCGCTTTTTTTGGAAAAAATTTACGCTTTCTTAAGATTCCGCATTGCGGCGGCGATTGCCATCGAATTTTCATCGGCGTTTTCAACTAGTCCGCTGATCACTCCGGCGTGAAATTCGGGGCGATGCTGGCTCAGTTTAAAAGCGGCTTCAAAACGCGAAACGGCAATACGGAAACCGACGATTCCTTTCACCAGCCTGCCCACAATTTCCGGCGAGATAGTTTCCAAATCATAGCTGGTGTTCGGCTCGAATTTTGCGATTAAACATCCGAGCATTTCAACGAGCGCGTTTTTTTCTTCGACGATTTGCGGTTTTCCGTAGGCGTGAATTGATTGATAATTCCACGTCGGCACGTTTTGTTCCGGCACGTCGTACCAGCGCGGCGAAATGTAAGCGTGCGCTCCGGCGAAAACGGCGAGAATTTCTTCGGAATCAGCGAAAGTTTTCCATTGCGGATTTGCGCGAGCAATGTGTCCGACGAGATAAATTTGCTCGTTTTCGGTTTGTTCAACTAAAAGCGGAATGTGAGTGGCAATCGGTTTTTCGCCATCAAAAGAGATTAAAGTCGCAAAGCTGTTTTGCTCGACGAAATTCAAAATCGTTTCGCGGTCGGTTTCCAAAAATCTGGTCGGAATGTACATACGCGCTCTTAATCAAAGCTATACAGTAGGATACTAGCCGAGCTTTTCGCCGCTTGCCAAACGGCGCGCGGCTCGTTATAGTTTTGTTAATCCTTATGAACGTCAAAACGCGCAATAATCATTTCCAAACTTTCACGCAAATTCATTCGGCGTGGCGCGCGACCGCTTTCTGGTGGGCTTAGCGCCCAACATACTTTTTTCTCCACCCAAATCGTAAATCCGTTTGTTTTTCAACCTTTTGTTGATTTGTATCGCCGTTTTTGTCATGACAAACTACGGCAAATATTCGAATTTGGAAATGCCGGAAAGTTTTAATTTCAACGCAGAGATTTTTAGCGCCAGCAGCGACAGCACTACGCCGGTCGCGCTTTATGCCAATTTGCGGCAAATTTTTCCCGAAACTCTGCTGCTCGAATGCGTCGAGCCGCACACGCCGGAAACTGCCAGCTCGTTTGTTTGCGCCGACGCCGTTGCGCGGTTTTCAATCAAAAACGGAAAAGCCGAAATCGAACGCGAGGGACGCAAAATCTCCGAGATTGATTTGACGACCAATTCCGCCGTCGCCGCTTTTGACGAATTTCAAAATTCGATAAAAATCGAATCGGGCGAAAACAACGATTCAAGCGGTTTGTTCGGCTATGTCGGGTTTAGCGCGATTCCGCATTTTGAAGACATTCGATTTTCCAAATTGCCGCCGCCGGACGAGCAAATCGCGGATATGCAGTTTGCTCTTTATCGCTATGTCTTTCGCTTCGACCATTTCCGAAATTCGCTGACTGCGACAAAGCTGCGCGATGCGGAAAGTCCTTTAAACACGACGATTGCTCTTTCCGATTTGTTTGCAAAAATCACTCGCCGCCGCGCGGTCGAGTTTCCGTTTGCGGCGGAAGGCGGGGAAACGGCGGAGATAAGCGACGCGGATTTTGCAGAAATCGTCCGAACCTGCCAGCGGCATATCAATCGCGGCGATGTTTATCAAATCGTTCCTTCGCGCAAATTTTCGGCAAAATATCGCGGCGACGAGTTTGCGGTTTACCGCGCTTTGCGCAGCATTAATCCGTCGCCGTTTCTGTTTTTCTTCGATTACGGCGGTTTTTCCCTTTTCGGTTCGTCGCCCGAAGCGCAGCTTTTAATAAAAAACAAAACCGCCACGCTGCATCCGATTGCCGGAACTTATCCGCGCGGCAAACACGAATCCGAAGACCGCGAATTTGCCGCGAAATTAATCAATGATTCAAAAGAAAATGCCGAGCACGTAATGCTGGTTGATTTGGCGCGAAATGATTTAGGGCGCAATTGTTCCGTCGTGCAGGTCGAAAAATTCAAAACCGTCGAATTTTATTCACACGTCATTCATCTCGTTTCGCAGGTTTCGGGCAAATTAAACGAGAACGTTTCCGCAGCGCAGGTTTTTGCAGACACATTTCCGGCTGGAACTTTGTCCGGCGCACCGAAATATCGCGCGATGCAGATTTTAAATGAATTAGAGCCTTCGGCACGCTCGTTTTACGGCGGCAGCGTTGGGTTTTTCGGTCTTGACGGAAGCTGCACGCAGGCGATTATGATTCGCTCGTTTCTGGCTCGAAAACGGCAACTGATTTTCCAAGCCGGTGCGGGCGTCGTCGCCGATTCCGTGCCGGAAAAAGAAACCGCGGAAGTTCGCAACAAGCTCGCGGCGCTCCGCCGGGCTATTGAGCAAGCGGAAACGAAATTCAAACAGGGATGAAAGGGATAAAAGGGATTTTGTTTTGATCCCTTTTATCCCTTTCATCCCTGTTAATTTTCTGATGAGGATTTTACTTTTAGACAATTACGATTCCTTTACGTTCAATCTTTTCCAGCTTGTCGGCGAAGTCGGCGGCGTGACGCCGGATGTTGTGCGAAATGACAAAATCACGCTTGAAGAAGTTGAGAAATACGACAAAATTTTGCTCTCGCCCGGTCCCGGTCTGCCTTCGGAAGCCGGAATTATGCCCGAACTCGTCAAACATTTTGCCCGGAAAAAAAGCATTTTGGGCGTTTGCTTGGGGCATCAATGTATTGCCGAAACTTTTGGCGGACGGCTCGAAAATTTGGAGCGGGTTTGTCACGGGCTGGGAATTGAAACCGTCGTCGAAGATGAAAACGAACAGCTTTTTCGCGGGCTGCCGAAAACTTTTCAATCCGGGCGTTATCATTCGTGGACGGTTTCGCGCGAGAATTTGCCGGAAAGTTTAAAGATCACGGCAAGCGACGGTGAAGGAAGAATTATGGCTTTAAGTCATCAGGAATTTGATGTTCGCGGGATTCAATTTCATCCCGAATCGGTGCTGACGCCCGAAGGCGCAAAGATTATTCAAAATTGGTTGGAATTATGAAAGATATTTTAACGTCAATTTTGAGCGGGCAGATTTTGACTGAGCAGGAAGCGGCTGCGGCTCTGCGAATGATGCTGTCGGGCGAAATTCCGCAGGCTCAGGCAGCGGCTTTTCTGGCGGCGATCACGATGCGCGGGATTTGGCTCGAAGAATTGCGCGGTTTTCACGGCGTTTTGCGCGACATCGGGAATAAAGTTGATTTTTCCGATTTGTCGCCGATTGACGTTTGTGGAACGGGCGGCGACGGCAAACACACTTTTAACATTTCGACAGTTTCCGCGTTCGTCCTGGCGGGAGCGGGCATTCGCGTTGCGAAACACGGAAATTCTTCCGCAACATCGGGAAGCGGCTCATCGGATGTTTTGAAATACCTGGGTTTTGAATTTACAAACGACGAAAGCGTTTTGCGCCGACAGCTTGAAGAATTTAATTTTTGTTATCTTCACGCGCCGCTTTTTCAACCGGCTTTGAAACAGGTTGCGCCGCTCCGCGCGGAAATCGGTTTTCGCACGTTTTTCAATCTCCTCGGACCACTGCTCAATCCCGCTTCGCCGCCTTTTCAATTCGTCGGCGTCGCCGAACCGGCGGTTTTGCGGCTTTATCGTTATTTTTTCGAAACAACGCCGACAAAGTTTGCCCTCGTTCACACGCGCGACGGTTACGACGAAATTTCGCTGACCGCCGCTTTCGATGTCGTCACAAATGATGGAGCTGAAACCTTTTACGCGGAAGATTTGGGCTTTGAAACCGTGCGGGCGGAAGAATTGCGCGGCGGCGAAACGGTTGAAGAAGCCGCCCGACAGCTTTTAAACATTTTGCGCGGGCAGGGAAGCCGCGCGCAAAATCAAACGGTCGTTGCTAACGCAGCTTTTGCGATGCGTGTGGCTAAATCGGAATTTTCCTTTGAAGAATGCCGCGAACGCGCGGCGGAAAGTTTGCAATCAAGAGCAGCTTTCAGTGTGTTATCAAAATTTATTAAAGCCGAATTCTGATTTTATCCGCAGTCGAATTTATGATTTTAGAAAAAATTATTGCTCACAAGCGAAATGAAGTCGCCGAACGGCGCGAGCTTGTGCCAATCAAAAAACTTGAGCAAAGCGAGCATTTCGGCGCGCCTTGCGTGTCGCTCGTGCATTATCTGAATCGTTCGGATAAAGTCGGCGTAATCGCCGAAATTAAACGACGTTCGCCTTCAAAAGGCTCGATCAACGAATACGTTTCGGTCGAAAAAGTATCCATCGGTTATATGCAGGCTGGCGCGAGCGCGCTTTCGATTTTGACCGACACGGAATTTTTCGGCGGCTCAAACGAAGATTTAATTACGGCGCGAAAATTTAATTACTGCCCGATTTTGCGCAAAGATTTTACGATTGACGAATATCAGATTGTCGAAGCGCGCTCAATCGGCGCGGACGCGATTCTGTTGATTGCGGCGGCTTTGGATGAAAAGCAAATCAAAAATCTGGCGGCTTTCGCGGCTTCTTTGGGATTGGAAGTTTTACTTGAAATTCACGAATTCGAAGAATTGCCCGGCGATTTGGAAAACATTTCGGTTATCGGCGTCAATAATCGAAATCTCAAGGATTTTTCGGTTGACGTTAATCGTTCGTTTTCGATTGCCGAGAAACTGCCCGCCGAAATCGTCAAGATTTCCGAAAGCGGTTTGAGCGAAGCCGAAACAATTGTTGAGCTTAAACGAGCCGGATTCAAAGGTTTTTTAATCGGCGAAACATTTATGCGAGAAAGCCAGCCCGAATTGGCGTGTGGTGAATTTATTCGCAAAATTCAGGTTTTGGAAGGGAAATGAACAACCCGAAAATCAAAATTTGCGGGATGCGCGAGCCGGAAAATATGCTTGAAATCGCACAGCTAAAACCCGATTTTTTCGGAATGATTTTTTATCCGAAATCACCGCGTTTTGTTTCCATCGAGCAAGCCGAAAAACTCCCTGAATTTCAAAACGTCCGGCGCATAGGCGTTTTTGTTGATGAAAGTTTGGAGAAGATTACGGAGATTGCCGAGCGAGCGAATTTATCATTCGTCCAGCTTCATGGCAGCGAAACAATGCGGTTTTGTGAATCTTTAAAAAAACAAAATCTGCAAATCATCAAAGTTTTCAAAGTTGATGAAAATTTCGATGGCGAGCAGCTTAAAGAGTTTGAAACAATTTGTGATTACTTTTTGTTTGACACGAAAACCTCTCAGCATGGCGGTAGCGGTCACGCTTTTGACTGGCAGATTTTGCGCCGGTTTTCAATCAACAAGCCATTTTTCCTGGGCGGCGGAATCGGCGTTGAAAATGCCGCAAAATCAATCGAGGCTTGTCGAAATTTGCCGCTGTTTGCTTTGGATATTAACAGTCGCGCTGAGATTGCGCCCGGCATTAAATCGCCCGAAATTATTGCTGAAATAGTAAAAAGTTTATGAATTACAAGGTTGACGAAAACGGATTTTACGGCGAGTTTGGCGGCGCGTTTGTGCCGGAAATGCTTCAGCCGAATATTTACGAGCTGCAAACGCGATATTTGGAAATTATCGGCTCGGACGCATTTCAACGCGATTTCCAAAAGCTCCTCAAAGATTACGTCGGGCGACCTTCGCCGCTTTATTTCGCCGAAAGATTGTCTGCGTCGGTCAATCAGCGCGTTTATCTCAAGCGCGAGGATTTAAACCATACCGGCTCACACAAAATCAACAATACCGTTGGGCAGATTTTGCTCGCTCGCGCTCTTGGCAAAAAACGAATCATCGCCGAAACCGGCGCGGGACAGCACGGCGTTGCGACGGCGACGGTTTGCGCGCTTTTAAATCTCGAATGCGTTGTTTTTATGGGCGCGGTTGATGTCGAAAGGCAAAAGCCCAACGTCGAAAAGATGAAAATGCTCGGCGCAACGGTCGTTCCGGTTCATTCGGGGAGCAAAACTTTAAAAGATGCGACAAACGAGGCTCTGCGCGATTGGATTGCGCACCCGACAAACACGCATTATTTAATCGGTTCAGCGGTCGGACCGCATCCGTTCCCTGATATTGTGGCGCGTTTTCAATTTATCATCGGACGCGAAACCAGAGTGCAATTGCTCGAAAAAGAAAACCGTGAAACGCCGGATGCCGTTGTCGCCTGCGTCGGCGGCGGAAGCAACGCAATCGGCGCTTTCGGCGCGTTTCTTGAAGACGAAAACGTCAAATTATTCGGCGTCGAAGCCGCCGGGCGCGGTGTTGAAACGGGCGAGACGGCTGCGACAACCGCGCTCGGCAAACCCGGAGTCTTGCACGGCAGCAACACGCTGCTGATGCAAACCGCCGACGGGCAGGTTCTCGAAGCTCATTCGATTTCCGCAGGGCTTGATTATCCGGGCATCGGCGCGCAGCACGCGCATCTTTTTTCAACCGGGCGCGTTCGATACGTCAACATTACAGATGAAGAATCTTTAAGCGCCGGACTGCAACTGACCAGACTCGAAGGCATTATTCCGGCAATCGAATCCGCGCACGCGATTGCATATTTGCCGAAAATGGATTTGCCGAAAAATTCGCTCGTCGTCGTTTGTTTGTCGGGGCGCGGAGACAAAGATATGGCGACATATTTGGATTATTTTAACCAGACCACAAAATGAACAGACTTGAGCGGCTTTTCGCCCAAAACAAAAAGATTTTCTCGATTTTCGTGACCGCCGGTTTTCCGACTCTCGAAGCGACAGTTCCGATTGTCGAAACTCTCGCGGCAAGCGGAGTTGATTTAATCGAGCTTGGAATTCCGTTTTCCGATTCAATCGCCGATGGCGCGACGATTCAGCACGCCAACGAAATCGCTTTGCGAAACGGCGCTTCGCTCAATTGGACGCTCGAAGTTTTGCGCGAAATTCGCGAAAAAGTTGAAATCCCGATTGTGTTGATGGGCAGCCTCAATCCGGTTATGCAATACGGTGTCGAACGGTTTTGCCGGGACGCGCGCGCGGCGGGCGCTGACGGCGTGATTTTGCCGGATTTGCCGCTCGAATTTTATCTCAAAAATTATCGCGAGTTGTTTGAGCAAAACGATTTGGCAAACATCTTTCTTATCACCGAAAACACGCCCGAAGCTAGAATCAGAGAAATTGACGCTTGCAGCAGAGGCTTCGTTTATGCGGTTTCGATGGCAGGCGTGACGGGAAAGAATTTACAGTTTGACGAGAACAGAAAATCGTATTTAGAGCGTCTTGCCGCAATGGATTTGCGTTCGCCTTTAATGGTCGGATTCGGAATCGAAACAGGCGAGCATTTTCAAGAGGTAACGAAATTTGCTGCGGGCGCGATTGTCGGCAGCGCGTATTTAAGAGCAATAGAAAACGCTGCCGATGCGCGACAGGCGACTACGGAATTTGTCGCCAAATTTATTTGATTTGAGGTTTTTATGATTATTCAATGCTCCGAAAATATAGAGCAGAATGAGTTGGCAATTCTGCGCGAGGAGATTAAAAGTTTTGGCTTGAAAGTTACCGAAGTCGCAACGCAAGTCGGGCGATATTTGATTGCTTTGGGCAGTTACGATGTTGATATTCGCCGGATCGGCAGTTTGAAAGGCGTCAAAGACGTTCACCGCGTTTCGGACGCTTACAAGCTGGTTTCTCGCAAGTGGAAAGTTTCGTCAACCGTAATCGATTTGGGCGATGGAGTAAAAATAGGCGATGGCAATTTCGCTTTTATGTTCGGACCTTGCTCGCTCGAAAGCGCCGCGCAAATCGAAAGCGTTGTTGGTTTTTTAAATAAAAACGGCGTTCGCATTA
>DASVRD010000107.1:0-117030 GCA_036388775.1 Pyrinomonadaceae bacterium
GGTTTTCTGCAAAACCGGATGCCGCAAATCCGGCGACAATTCGTTTAACGGCACGAGAACAAACCGCCGCAGATACATTTGCGGATGCGGAACGGTGAGAAAATCAGTTTGATGAACGTTTTTGCCGAATAGAATTAAATCCAAATCAACGGTTCGCGCCGCTTTCGGCGTCTCGCGTTTTCTCCCCAACAGATATTCGATTCGCAGCATTCGCGCGAGCATTTGTTCGGGCGTAATGTTGTTGATTTCGACTTCGGCAATCATATTGAGAAACCGGGGCTGTTTGTCATCAACGGCGACAGGCTCAGTTTCATAAATTGCGGAAAGGCGTTTCAGACACACCGACGCTTCGAGCAGACCGCGCACGGCGAGCAGCAAATTCCCCGCTCTGTCGCCCAAATTCGAGCCGATTCCGACATAAGCTGTTACGGTTTCAACTTTCATCGCCGCCGATTGTAACTTAACGGTTGTTTTTTTGGTAGTTCAATGTTTCAATTAAAGCGAGCCTGTGGCTCAAATATTCCAGCAATGCCTGGCTGAAAACAGGCATTCGGGCGGCTTTTTAAGCAGGTTGCGCCGTCTTAACAAAAATGGCACGCAGAAAATTTCGCAACAATTCGCGTTTTGATAACTATTCAGACCGCTCTTTTCAAGAATATCTCTCGAACGCGCCCGCGCCGCAAACTTCGCGGACAGAGCTTTTACGCCTCATTCGCGGCGGCGAAGACACTTATCTCGAACTCAAAGTCCGGCTTTCAAATTCGGAAAGAATCTCTCAGGAAATCTGCGCTCTGGCAAACACCGACGGCGGAACAATCGTGTTCGGCGTTTCCGACCAGCTCCGCATTGAAGGCGTGTTGGACTCGCAGGAAGTTCAGCAGGAATTGATTCGCATTTGCCGCGAAGAACTTTCGCCCGCTCTGACTCCGCTGATTGACATCGTGGCTTTCGATAGCGGGCGCGTTGTCGTCGTTTGTGAAATCGAAGGCAAACGCCGCCCGTATCGGACGCGCGACGGCAAGTTTTATTTGCGAATCGGTTCGGAAAAACGCGAAGCCACGCGCGAAGAATTATCAGCCTGGCTCGAAGAAATTCGCCCGCTCGGTTTTGAAAATTTGCCGGTTCCCGCAGCGAAAGAATCGGACATTGACGATATGCTGCTCTGGACTTTCGCGCGCGAATTTTCGGGCGATGCGTTTGATGAAAAGCAGATTCCGACGAATTACGCGACCGGCGAATTTTTAAAACGCGATTTGCTGCTTGCTTCGGGAACAATGGACGAGTTTACTCCGACCGTTGCCGCCGTTTTGCTGTTCGGAAAAAACGAGCGCGTTGCGACTCTGCTGCCGCGCGCGAATGTTGTTGCCGCCAGATTTTCCGGCGATTCAACGGACAGTCCGATTGTCGAAAAAATCGAAATCGGCGGCAATTTATTAACGATTTATGAAAGAGTTTTGAAATTCGTCCATCGCTACTGCGATTTGTGGGAGGAACGCCCGCGCTCATTTGCCGCAAATAACAATTCGCCCGTCAAAGCGCGCGCCAATTATCATCTCGGCGCGATTTCCGAAGCCGTCGCCAACGCGCTCATTCACAGAGATTTGGCGATTCGTGAAACCGGAACCCGAATTTCGATATTCGACCATTCGATTGAAATCGCCAACGCGCGACGTACTCTGGGTTTTGTCCCGCCCGCAAATCGCGCGATTCGCTACGGCATTCCGCATCGCTTAAATCCCCAGGTCGCCGCCATTTTTTCGAGCGAGGCTTACGGCGCGTTTAATTCGCACCACGGCAATTTGCCCAAACTGCTCCGGGATTCGAGGCTTTTTTCCGGCAAAAAAACCGAAATTTACACCAGCAACGACGAATTCAGAATCAGGCTTTACGGAATCTGAGATTAAATTCTAGAAGAAGAGGAAAGGAGAAAAGGAGTAGAGGCGATGGAATTTTATTTCCTTTTCTCCTCTACTCCTTTTCTCCTTTTCTGCTGAAATGTGTTACTTCTTAGCGTCCTCGCCTTTCGGTGGAGTGTAAAATGGGCGATGTTGAACTTCGTATTGTTTTTGCTCGGCTTCGTCAAACTTGCCGTCGTTGTTTACGTCAACTCTGACTTCGATTTTTCGTTTTTTGCCGTCGAAACGTTCGTTTCCGGCGTCGTAAGCCAGACTGTACTGACTGCGCAGCAGCGCGTTGATGCTGTTTAAAACATTGGGAAGCTCCGATTCAAAAGTTACCGGGAAATACATTCCGCCCGATTCTTTGGCGAATGTGCCGAGCGTGTTTTTCGCCTGCAAAAGAGTTAAACGCCCGGGAAAACCGCTGATCGAATCGGTCGGCTGTAGCTGCGCGTCGTACATTTTCAAAAACATCTCACCCGTTCCAATCACGTAAATCGGAATTCCGGCGGCTTGCACGATTTTGCGCGCCTGGTCGTAATTGATTTTGCTCATCGAATCAATTCCAGTGCCGACTAAAATTACCGCGCGGCGTTTGGCGCTGACGTTGACCAACCCCGCATAATCCATTTTTTCATCTTTAGAATTTTCCAATACGACCGCATCGGCGCGCCCGCCGACGAGCGTTAGTTTCAGAGCGTCGAACAGGTTGCTGTCGGTAAACGCCGGATTATTGTTGAGCAGCAAGGTAATAACCTGGTTAATTCGTCCCGGATTATTGGTGAAATCTGTGAGCGGCGTCGGGCGAATATCAAAGGCAATGACCGAAGCATAATCGTCCGGCGGTTTGATAAAACGCGACAAAAACATCGCCACCGGGCGCACCATTTCCATTTTGCCCGGATCGTATCCGCGCGAGCCGTAATAACCGAGCGCCGAAGCGGTTTTGCTGTAATCAACGACGAGCGTGACGGTAATCGGCGATTCGGGTTCGGCGAAATTTGAGATTTCCTGCTTTACGCCGTCTTCGTAGATTTCAAAATTCTTTTGTTTTAAGCCGGTGATAATCTGCTTGCTTTTTTTGTGATAAACGACCGAATCAACGTTGATGATATTGGTTTTGATGGTCAAAACCTCTGTGTCTTTTATCGGATTGGCGTCTTCAGGCGGAGTCGGTGCAGGCTGCGGAGCGTTCGGGTCGGGACGCTGGTTTTTCTTTTGATTGGTTTGCCCGGCGGGAGGCTGCTGTCGCCGCGATTGAGCATTTGTTTGAATGATAAAACCGGATAAAACAACGGCGAAAACGAAAAAAGCGAAAAACTGTCGGAGAAAATTGCTAAACATAAAGCACCTTTGAAACTGCCTGAAAATTACTTTCTGATTGTACGCGGAAATTATTCTGCTGCAAGTACGATTTAAGTTTTCGATGCAGTTTCCGAGCCAAATTATGCCCGGCGAAACAAGTCTAAATGAAAAAAAGGAATGAAATCACTGAATTCGATTTCATTCCTTTTTAGCTGATTTATCGGCTTTCGCTTTTTATTTTTTGGCAGTGTTGTTGACGGCTTCGGCTTCGATTGTAACGTCGAACGCGCCGGAGTTATCGTCCAGATTTCCTTCGTTGATTCCCAAAAAGAGCATCCCGTCGCGCTGTGCGACAAATTCGCGGTTGCTTCCAATGAAAACGAAATCATTGTTGTCGTCACCGATAACGGCGATCAAAGCGCCGGTCGGTTCGGTCTGCATCAGACGCTGCGAATCGGCAATCGAACCGACGCCAGCCGGAGTCGCAAAACGTCCCTGACCGAGCGAAACGCGCCCGTTTGCAGAGATGCGGACTCGCTGACCTTTACGCACGACGACTCCCGAATTAGTCCAACCGTTGGCGGTTGCGTCTGCAAGAACTTTGAGCGGATTGCTCTCGCCGCGAACGGTAATAAATTTGCCGGACGAACCGGAATTGGTCGTGTTTGTTTTTGGAGTCGAGATTACAGGCTGGTCGCCGGTTTTCGGTGAGCTTATCGGCGCGGAGTTAATCACCTGCGATAAACCGCCTGAGTTGGTCGCCGGTTTATCGGTGGCGGGCGGAAGCGTCGAGCTGGTCGTGACGTTCGGATTCTGTTTTTGATTGTTTGAAATCGGCGGATTTGTTCTTTCCGATGTCGTTTGCGGAGGTTGCGAGACAATCCGGCTGTTGTTGTTGACATCGGCAATTGCCGAGTCGGAAGCATTGTCGAACTCGATTGATTCGACATCTTCGATGAAAACCTGAAGCTGGCTGCGCCGACCGCGAGCGCCGTCGCCGATTAAAACCGTAAATTGCTGGTCTTTGAACCCGACGACTTTGCCTTTGACGACTGTTCCGTCTTTTAGACGAATCGTATCGGCAAAAGCCGTAAAACTAAAACCGAAAACTAAAATGGCGGCGCACAGCGATAAGATGAATCTTGATTTGGCTTGCATTTTCTCCTCCGAGCCTTTGGGCATTAAAACTGGTTTGAAATGGACTAAAAAACGAGAGAGCGTTTTTTTTATTTTGTAAATTTTGATTTCCGCTTGTCTGCGGGAGAGCTTATGTTCGTTTCAAAATTTATGTTTCTGAAACGTTAAAGTCAAGCATTAAGAATCACAATTTCGGATTTTCGTTGTTTCGCGCGAAATTCGCGGATACAATAAATTGAAAAATAAAAAGCGAACGCCAAATCAGCGCTCGCTTTTTATCGTTCAATTTCGGGAAAAAACTAAATTCCCAGCACGTCAATCAATTCCTGCACGGCTCCGGCGGATTTGTGCAAAGCGGCGCGTTCCTCGGCGGTTAAGCTGATTTCCATAATCTGCTCAACGCCGTTTCTGCCCAATTTAACCGGCACGCCGACAAACAAGTTGTTGATTCCGTATTCGCCTTCGAGAAAAACGGCGCACGGCAGAATGCGTTTTTTGTCTTTTAAAATGCTTTGCGCCATTTCGACCGCGCCGAGCGACGGTGCGTAATAAGCCGAGCCGGTTTTCAAAAGTCCGACAATTTCCGCGCCGCCGTTTGCGGTGCGTTTGTTGATAGCTTCGATTTGTTCGGCTGGCAGCAATTCGGTAATCGGAATTCCGGCGCAGGTCGAATAACGCGGCAGCGGAACCATTGTGTCGCCGTGACCGCCCAAAACAAACGCCGTCACGTCTTCGACCGAAACATCCAGCGCTTCCGCTAAAAAGCAGCGCATACGGGCAGAATCCAGCACGCCAGCCATTCCGAGAACGCGGCTTTTCGGAAAGCCCGAACGACGGAAAGCTAATTGCGCCATCGCGTCGAGCGGATTTGAAACAACAATAATGATTGAATCGGGCGAATATCTGGCTGCTTCATCCGTGACTTTGCCGACAATATCGGCGTTGACTTTCAAAAGATCGTCGCGGCTCATTCCGGGTTTGCGCGCCAGTCCCGCGGTGATGATGATAATATCCGAACCGGCTGTTTCTTCGTATGAATTTGCGCCGACGAGCTTTACGTCAAAACCGTCAATCGGCGCGGCTTGCATCAAGTCGAGCGATTTGCCCTGCGGTGCGCCTTCGATGATGTCCACCAAAACAACATCAGCCAATTCTTTCGCCGCAATCCAGTGCGCGGCTGTCGCGCCGATATTTCCCGCACCGACAACCGTAATTTTATTTCTTCTCATTTTCTATTCCTTCCTCAATTAAAATTTTGAAATAAGTGAAATGATTTTTGTATCACGGCAGGCAAATGCGAGTCTAGCAGCAGGATGAATTACTGATCTCAAGGCGGATTTATAACGCTTTTAATCAACCGGACTTTTGACGCCTAAACGATTTTGTTGAAGAATTGAACAGACAATGAGCCAAGCTAGACAAACGCTGGAATCAATTCAATCCGATTTTGATCGGATCGCCTTGCTCTGCGACGAAAATTGGAATCATAACGCGCATTATCACGGATATTTGATAAATCAAATTCCCGAACGATGCCGACACATTCTTGAAATAGGCTGCGGTACAGGGGAATTCTCTCGTTTGCTGGCGCAGCGCGGCGAAAGAGTTCTCGCCATTGACTTATCTCCGCAGATGATTCGACTTGCAAAAGCGCGCTCAAAATCTTATCCGAACATTGATTTCATCGAGGTCGATGCGATGACATATCAATTACCGGATAATCGGTTCGATTGCATTGCGACGCTGACGACAATCCATCATTTACTAACCGAAGACATTCTGAGAAAAATAAGAAAGGCTTTAAAACCCGGAGGTATATTCGTTTGTCTTGATCTTTATCAACGCTCTAATTTGAGCGATTTGCTTTTTGACAGCATTGCTTATCCTGCAAATTTATTTCTTAGGTTGATAAAAACCGAAAAGCCCATACCGCCTAGAGAAGTGCGTGAGGCATACGCCGAACATGGAAAAACAGATACATATCTCACATTGTCACAGATTGAGCAGATTTGCGCGGACATCCTGCCGGGCGGGCGAGTCAGGAGACACTTATTCTGGCGATATTCCATCATTTGGAAAAAAGAAATTGCAGACTAAGTGTTAATGACGCGCCCGGCAATTCATCAACAAACGCTTTAACTACAATCGTCATAAAGCGGCTTTCCGATTTTTATAGCTCGGATTGAGCATCCTCAGCCGCGGCAATCTAACCGGAAGGAGTCCAGGTGCCGTTGATTTCTCCGACTAAGATGGCTTCATAGTTTTGGTTCGTCTGCGAGCTTAAAAGCGGGAAATATGTCCGCTGCGGAGGAACAAACTTCCAGGTGCCGACCTGCCCGGTGTTGGCATTTGCTCCGTTGGCGGCGACATAGCGCAAGATAGCCGTTGCGTCGAACGTAGAAATGTTTCCATCACCGTTTGCGTCGGCGGCAATTCGTTGATTTGCGTTTAAGGCATTCGCTCCTTGTCCGTTTGCAGCTACGTGGCGCAAGACAAGAGTTGCATCAAATGTAGAAATGCCGTTCACGCCCCCGGTTTTATAGGGAGTAACGGTATAGTATCCACCGGCGGTTAAGTTTCTGATCGTGTACGAGCCGGTCGTATCCGTATAAGTATAAGGTGAAGTAGGACCCGTAACGGATAACAACACGTTGGGAACAGGCTTCGCTTGATTTGCTGACGGAGTGCCGTAATAAACATTTCCAGAGATGCTGTAAGTTAGCGGCGGAGTCGGTGTCGGAGTCGGCGTTGGTGTCGAAGTGGGTGTTGGTCCTCCTGTAGTTAAGCAAGTTCCATAAGTCGCAACATAACTTGAAATCTGAGATTTTGATATGTCGCAAAAGCTGGTCACAGATGGATTCAGGGACGGAATCATAATCGAGTTTGTACAGCTCCCGGAATTATCCACATGAGCGGCATTAAGGTTGTGACCGATTTCGTGTGCGGTTATCAGATGGGTCAAGCTTCCGCTTTTTCCCGTTATTCCGTAAGCATAGCTCGTTCCGCGGCAGACTTCACCGATAAAAGCAAGTCCCTGATTGTTGAATTTATTGGTGAAAAGATGCGCCGTATCGCGAGGCTGCTGTGAATACGGAGGAGTTGTATTCCAATAATTTCGAAATAAATCAAGTTGCTGCGACATTGTTGTTGCCGCCGAGTATGGATCGGGAATTGACCACGCATGTTGATAAACTACGCTAATCGTCAAATTCAAATCGCGTTTATAAATACCGTCAACCAGATTTAAAATGCTCAGGATTTCACTATTTGCCTGAGCTGCGCCGCCCGCTTGCGTTACCCACTGATAATCGGCTTCGGTCGCTACTTCAAGCACTCTCAGGTCAGCCATCAATGCCGCGCTCGATTCAGCCGTTTCAGCGCCGTGTGTCTCAGACTTTTCAGACGAGCCGAAAATGTATGATTTCAAGATTTCAAAACTCGAATCCCTCTTTGCTTCGACATCATCGGGTAAAGCGACAGCATCATTAGAGAGGTCAACCGCTTGCACCAAATCGTCTTCGCTAAAAACAACTGCATCGTCTTTTCGGGCGTGTTTTGAAAATCTTTCGGCTTTTGTCACGAAGAATTTTTTATTATCGCTCGTGTAAATCAAGCCTTCGATACCGTTTTCGGTTACAGAAACACGAACTTCGGAAGCGAAGTCGTCTCTTAATTTTCCTTTAAAAGTTACAACCTCAGAGCGCGGCAGCTCGCGGTCGCCGGATTCCGAGCTTTCAGCGGCTTTGTAATTCCTGGCTCTTATATCGTTCGGAGTCAAAACAAACTCGAAATAGCGTCCGTAAGCCTGAATTGCTATCGGTTGTTCGGATTTTGCTTTTTCCAGAACAGCTTCGTTATCCAGTTTGACTAAATCATAGTTTTTAAATGATTTCTTCAAATCATTTTCCAACTTTTCCTGCCCGAAAACGGAAATGCTCATTGCAAATAAGCTACAAATAACAAGAAGATATTTAACCATTTGTATTTACCTATAAAAACCAATATTTGCCGATTATCACGCGGTTTTATCCGCATCTAGGTTGAAAGGGGAAGGGGTTTTTTACAAATCAGAAATATAGATGTCAATACCTGTTTTGATGTTGCTCGTTTAATTAAATATCGCTGCGTTGAACATTGGGCTGGTTTTAAGAAGCAAGAGGCAGAACTGATTGGTTTTGGCTGCGTGAAGTATTTTTATATAGAGAAAAAATTCTTCCGTTTTGGCTTGCGTTGCAGGCGGCGAAACGTGAAATATGTTGTCGGCTTTGACGGCTTGTTTTTTTATTGCGCGAGCGTCAGGTGAAACCGATTTTGATTTTGGCGCTTCAAAATAAACGGGAAATCGTTTATGCGAGAATCGCTGCTCAGTTTTCTTTACGAGAACGCGGAAAACGAAACCGACATTGCTTTCGCCTCCAAACGCAAATTGCGCGGCGAGCGTTGGAGCTATGCGCGCGTAGCGGCGACGGCTTTTCAGTTTGCGCGCGAGCTTGAACGAAGAGGCATCGGTAAAAACGATTCGGTTGTCGTCTGGGGCGAAAATCGTCCCGAATGGGTGGCGGCGTTTTATGGTGCGCTGCTGCGGGGGGCGGTCGTCGTTCCGCTTGACGATCAGAGCGCAAAGGATTTTGTCCAAAGAGTTTGCGAGCAAACCAAGCCGAAATTGTTATTGCGCGGAACGCAGATTGATTCTGATAATTTGAATTTGCCGGAAATCAGGCTCGAAGATTTGAGCCGCATTGTTGCCGTCCATTCAAAAGATTTTTATCCGGCAAACGACATCAGCCGCAACGACCTTGCCGAAATTGTGTTCACATCCGGCACAACCGCCGTGCCGAAAGGCGTTTGTTTGACTCACGAAAACATTTTGGCAAACGTCGAGGTGCTGGAATCGGCGATTAAAAAATATCGAAAATATCAGTTTTTCGCGCATCCGCTCAGGATTTTGAACTTGCTGCCGCTGAGCCACGTTTTCGGTCAGGTGATGGGAATTTTCGTGCCGCCTTTGCTGCGCGCCGAAGTCGTTTTTCTCAATCGTTTTAATCCGTCGGAAATCATCGAAACCATCAAACGCGAGCGTGTTTCGGTTTTGGCGACCGTTCCGCGCGTGCTGGAAACGTTGCGGCGCAAAATCGAGCTTGATTTTGAATCTGCGGGTAAGCTTGAATCTTTCCAGAAACAGCTTGCCGACGCCGAGCGTTGGAGTTTTTTGGAAAAATGGCGGCGATTTCGCCGCATTCGGCGGCAATTCGGTTTTCGATTTCTGACTTTCGTTACGGGCGGCGCGCCGCTCAATGCGGAAACCGAAATTTTCTGGCGCAGACTCGGCTACGCGGTCGCGCAAGGCTATGGAATGACCGAAACCGCCGCGCTCGTTTCCTTAAACAATCCTTTTAAATCGCGGCGCGGCTCACTCGGTGAAGTTATGCGCGGGCAGGAAATCAGGATTGACGAATCGGGCGAAATTCTCGTGCGCGGCAAAAACATTTCGCCCGGATATTTTGGCGCGGAACAGAAACCGACGAATGACGGCTGGCTGCGGACGGGCGACATCGGCGCGATGGACGAAACCGGAAGGCTTTATTTCAAAGGGCGCAAAAAAGACGTAATTGTCACCGCAGCCGGTTTGAACGTCTATCCCGAAGATTTGGAAGCCGCGCTCTCACGCCAGCCGGAAATCAAAGACAGCGCGGTCGTCGGAATCGAAGGCGAGAACGGAACGGAAGCGGTCGCCGCGCTCATTTTGCGATCCGGCGACGCCGCAAAAGCCGTCGCCAGAGCCAACGAATCGCTCGCCCAGCATCAGCAAATCCGCCGCTTTGTCGTTTGGACTGAAGCCGATTTTCCGCGAACCGCGACGCAAAAAATCCGCAAAAATGAAATTGCCGAGTTCGTCCGCCGAAATCTACGGCAAAGCGCAGCAGAAACTGCGAAAAAGACTTCGATTCCGGGCGATGTTCTCGCCCGCGTAAAAGGCGAAAAAAATGCGGCGGCAATCGAGTCGAAAATGCGTTTGAGCGAAGATTTGAATCTCGATTCGCTCGCTCGCGTAGAGCTTTTGAGCGCGCTTGAAGAACGCTATCAAGTTGATCTGGACGAGCGGGCTTTCACCGCCGCGACGACCGTCGCCGACATCGAAACGATGATTCAAACGGGAAAATCAAAATCGGACGCGCCGCGATTTTCCTATCCGCGTTGGTCTCTGCATCCGCTGACGGCGCGGCTCAGAATCTTGTTTTATTACATCGTGCCTTTTCCGATTACGTGGATTTTAGGTCGGATGAATGTGCGCGGGCGCGAACATCTCAAAAATTTAAAATCGCCGATCATTTTCGCCTCGAATCACGTCACGTATCTCGATCCGGCGCTGATTGTTGCGGCGCTGCCGCACCGATTTCGCCGCCGTTTGGCGATTGCAATGGACGGTGAACGGCTAGAAGGCTATCGTTATCAACCGAAAAACGCTCCGTTTTATCAGAGAGCCTGGTATTTTTTTCAATACTGGGCGCTAATTTTTGTTTTCAACGTCTTTCCGCTTCCGAAACGCAGCGGTTTTCGCCGGAGCTTCGATTATGCAGGCGAAGCGATGGACAAAGGCTACAACATTTTGATTTTTCCCGAAGGCGAGCTGACGAAAACCGGCGAGCTGCAAAAATTTCAAACCGGGTTCGGCTTGCTCGCAAACGGATTGGAAGCGACGATTGTCCCGATTTACCTTGAAGGGCTTTACGAACTCCGAGCGCGCGGTCAAAGAGGCTATGCGCCAGCCGGAGCGGTCACGATTATCTTCGGACAGCCCGTTGCGTTCGACGCAAATCAAACCGCGCCGGAAATCGCCAGCCAAATCGAAAGAAGCATCGCCGCACTCTGCGCGATAAATCAAGATTGAATTCCCGGCTTTAATCTCATCGCGAAGAAACAGAACCTTTAACAATGGAAACCAAATACCTTTTTCCGTCGTTTCCGAGATGCTCCATCGAATATCCCGCCGCTTCAACATATTGGTTGAGAGTTTCAGGATCAATGTGCATCCACTCAAACCAATCGCTAACCTGGTTTTTATATTCAAATCGCAGTGTCCGCTCGCCCAAATAGCGACCTTTCGCAATTTTGTCCTGCGCGTATTTCCTATAACTTTCGTCTGCCGAACCGCGCGGATCTATCGAATCCGTAATGAGCCGCCCGCCGTCGGTCATAATTGAATCGAGATGTTTAAGAAATCTCGCCAGACCGTCGAGATTCCGCACAATCCCGATATTTAGAATCACCAATATCGTGTCGAACCGCTCGGAATAAGAATCAAAAACATCTCCTGCTTTTGCTTTTTTACAACCGCGTTGGGACATCACTTGAACTGCTTTTTCGGAAATGTCAACGGACGTGACATCAAGCCCTCTGTCCTGAACGGCTAACGAATGAGAACCCGCGCCCGCTCCAATATCAAGCACTCTTCCCGTACAACGCTCAATCGCAATCTTATCCAGTTCGGGTAACCCGCCCGGATAAAAGAATTGTCTCGCATAAATCGGCGGATAGGTAATGCCGTCATCACGGCGAAGAATACAGTAAGCATCTTCTTCCCCTTTCAGATAATCAAGCATTGCTTGTCCGTGAAGCTCCATATCTGAAATCGCTTTCCAGTTTGAATCCGAGACAATAAATAAGACTAACAGATTAGCAGGCAGATACAATCGGCAGTCAAAACGAATGTAGCCCACCAATTAAAGCGGGCTACATTCGTTTTGGTAGTGTTTTGCGTTAATTGCTCGGAGAGTCGCCGTTTGTGCCAAACTGCGTTGCGGCGAAACCTTTTGTCGTTTGCAGCAAATACCAGGTGCCGTTTGAGGGGCGAAAAACGCCAAAGTCGGCTCGCCCGTCACCGTCGTAATCTCTTGCGACAGGTATGTCCTCGCTCGCGCCCCACCTTGCAGCTTGAAATTGATTGTCCGAACTGCGTAGAACATACCAAGTGCCGTTTGAAGGTCGGTACACTGCGTAATCGGTTTTCAAATCTCCGTCGAAATCCGCAGCTTGCGGAATGTCGCCGTTTGTTCCCCAATGCATGGATTGCATCTGGCTGCCATTTCCCGGCTTGATATACCACGTACCGTTTGACGGGCGGAAAACCGCAAAATCCGTTGCCGCGTCGTTGTCATAAAATCCGGGAACGGGAATGTCGCCGTTTTGTCCGAACATAAAACTGGACGCCGCGCCGCCCAAGCCGGGGGACGAATCCGGGTTGCTCAAGTAATGCCAAAAACCGTTTGGACTGAACACCGCAAAATCCGCGCGTCCCGATCCATAGAAATTCATCGGCACGGGCGTGTCTGCGGCTGTGCCCCATTGGAACGCGCGAAAAGCGTTGTTCGAGCTTTGTAAAACGTACCAATTTCCGCTGCGATAAACGGCGATGTCCGTTTTGCCGTCGCCGTCGTAATCAGCTGCGACGGGCTTGTCGGTCGGAATGCCGAACTGCGCGGCTTGCATTTGATTGTCTGACGAACGGAGAACGTACCAGGTGCTGTCGGACGGACGGAAAACCGCGATGTCGGCTTTTCCGTCGCCGTCAAAATCGCCGATTGTGTTGCGTCCCAAATATCGAATCAACGCGCTTTGCGAACTGCCGTTAATAGTGGCTTTGCCTGCACCGACAATTCTGCCGTTCGGCTGGACGGCAACCGCGTAAAGCTCTTCGCTGCCGTTCATCGAGTGAATATGCTTGCCCGCGCTGCCGTAAAACGGATCGGGATTTCCGTTGAGCAAAAGTCGCGCCGTCGCAAAATCTGCGGGAGCGTCAACGGTGCTTTGCGAAAATCCGACGGCTATGATTGTCCCGTTCGGTTGCAGTGCCAGATCGCGTAAAACGTCGGTGCGATTGTCGAAATCAACATAACGAACGCCGCCGAAAGCGGGATCCGCCGTGCCGTCAAAGTTAAACATGGCGACGAAAAAATTGCTGGCTGACTGCCCGTTAACTATAACGTCGGAAGTGCTCGTCCCGCCGACCAATAATCTTCCGTGCGGCGTCACGATAATCTTTTCTACGCGATTAAAATTAACAGTCGGCGGAAATACGAACCCCTGACTGCCGAAATTTGTGTCAATGACACCGTTTGCGCCGAGCCGCATCAAAAAATATTGGGGAAAGACAGGGTAGAAAAAATCACCCGCAGCAATGATCTTTCCGTCAGGCAGCAGGGCTATTGATTTAATTGTCGGCGAATTCATTCCGGCAGTTCCTTGAATCATATTTCTGCCGGGCGCGCCGTTTGGAGAACCGAAAGCATTGTCGAAAGTTCCGTTCGGGTTTAAACGCGCGAAGCATAATTTAGGCTGCGGAGTGCCGCCGGAACTGTCAACGCAATTCCCGGCAATCAGGATTTTTCCGTCCGGCTGCACCAGAGCGTCTGCCGGAACGTCGTCGCCGCTTCCGATTGCAAATGTCAAACTGCCTGTGCCGTTAAAAGAAACGTCCGCATCGCCGTTTGGCAAACGGCGCAAAACTTCAATGTCTTTTGTCGAGTCGTTGTGCGCGACGAGCAGGATTTTGCCATCGGGCAGAATCGTCACCGTTTTAACGTAACTGTTAGCGCCGCCCGGATTAAGCGAGATGTAACCGCTTCCGCCGCCGAATGTCGCATCGGGCGTTCCGTCCGGGTTGAAGCGGGCGGCGAGATAGCCCATATTTCCGTTGATTGAGCTTGCTCCGACAGCGACGATTTTGCCGTCGGTTTGCACGGCGACATCATTGAAACGGCTCGAATCACCGATTGATTTGAGAGCGACGCCGTTTGTTCCGAACGTGCGGTCTAAATCCGCCGGAGCAGCGGCAGCCGCGAAAACCGACAAACCGCATAGCGCGGCGCACGCGATGAACCGGCGTATTGATTTTTCCGCCGCAGAAATTAAAGATTTGCTAGTATTGCGAAATTTATTTGTGAATTGGTTCAGCATATTTCGTTTTCCCTTTTTCCTCCGAACTTGTGATTTCCTAAATCACACAAACAAAAATACGCCGCCGTCAAAACAGAATCACTATCTAAATAGATAGTTCCGTTCAATTTATTTTATTTCGTGAAACCGCGATAAATATTGGGCGAAAACAAAAATTAACGAAGACAGAGGGAAATCTCTGCTTATTTTTTTCGGTTTCACTAGCTAAATAGGTAGTACAAACCGCTTGGCAATTTGTCCTGATTGACCCTTAGGTTAATGATTTATCTGTGGTGAATAAATCCCTAACCTAAACTCACTTTAAATTTAAAAGGCGAAAATTTTCGTCTTCGCCTTTCGCTTATTGATTGTATTCGAGTCCGGGCGCCGCGCCCGGCGGAACTTGTTCGATGTGCGGCTGTTCGGGCGAAATGCGGATGCAGGCGGCGAAATGCTTCGGCTTGATTTCAACCAATTTCGGCACGACTTCCCTGCACTTTTCGATTGCGTAAGGACACCGCGTGTGGAAGCGGCAGCCCTGCGGCGGATTGATCGGCGACGGCACATCGCCTTTTAAAATTATCCGCTCGCGTTTTGCCTCAATTTCCGGGTCCGGAATCGGCACGGCTGAAATCAAGGCTTTGGTGTAAGGCATCAAAGGTTCGGCATAAACTTCTCTCGCATCGCCAAGCTCTACAATCACTCCGAGATACATCACCGCAACGCGGTCTGCAACGTGGCGAATCGCCCGCAAATCGTGTGAAATAAATAAATATGTGAGATTGCGTTCCTTTTGGAGTTTTTCCATCAAGTTCATAATTTGAGCTTGAATCGAAACGTCGAGCGCGGAAATCGGCTCGTCGGCGACAATAAATTCCGGCTCGACCGACAGAGCGCGCGCAATTCCGATACGCTGTCGCTGCCCGCCGGAAAATTCGTGCGGATAGCGTTTGACGAAACGACGGCTCAAACCGACCGTTTCCATCAAATCCTGCACTTTCTGTTCAACGTTTCCTTTTGCCAGACCGAAAGTGCGAATCGGCTCGCCGATAATCTGCCCGACGGTCATTCGCGGATTGAGGCTCGCGTACGGGTCCTGGAAAATCATTTGCAGATTTTTGCGCTGCTCGCGCATCGCCGATTGCCCCAAATTCGCTAAATCATTGTTGTTGTATAAGACTTTACCGCCAGTCGGTTCGGTCAAACGCAAAATCGCCTTGCCGAGCGTTGACTTGCCGCAGCCCGATTCGCCGACCAAACCTAAAGTCTCGCCCGCTTTTATATCGAACGAAACGCCATCAACGGCTTTAACGACTTTTTTCACCGAACCTTTGCCGGTGATTTTGCCCAAAAGTCCGCCGCCGCCGAGCTTATAGTGAACTTTCAAATCTCGAATCGAAATTAAGTTTTTACCGTTTGTTTCAGTCATTTTAATTTTGTTGCTTGAGACGAGCCAGTTCCGCCGCCATTTCTTCAGGCGTCATTAAAAACTCATTTGTTTTCGGATCGAACAGACGCAAAGTCTCACCCGTATCAACCAATTCCAATTTGAGCGCATCGCAATAAATTCGATTGTCCACAATTTCCCGTTCGACAAAAACGCCGTCAATGAGCCGAAAAGCGACCAGCGGTTGCGGAAGATTTTTATATTCGGGGTCAAAAACGAAATACTCCCCCACTCCAAGCTTTTGGTAAAGAGCAATTTTCGTGCTGACATCTTTAAACCAAGTGCTTTCCGAAGCAAATTCGATGACGACTGCGGGAACAACTTTTTCCTCCCAGAGCTTGTAAACGCGAACCGGCATTGTTTCTAGCCCGAAACAAATCATGACATCCGGCGAAACGACTTTTTTTACATTTCCTTTTTCGTAATAAAACATCACATTTCCGAAAACTTTGACATCGTTTCCGGTGGAGAAAAAAGCTAAAAGAGCCGAAACTAAACGAACGCTCAACAAAAAATGCAATACTCCTTCGGGCATAACCGTTTCATCCGTGTCTGGATAATAAACTCCGTCTTCATCCGGTAGTTCGGGACGAAATTTCGGCGACTTTAAAACGTTGGAAATAACTTGATGATTCATTTTCCATTCCTCTCCGCAACGGATTCTGCGTAAACCTGTTCCGCAAAATGACAGAGCGAATGATGATTTTCGTTGATTTGCACAAACGGCGGAAACTGCTCGCGGCAAATTGCTTGTGCGTAATTGCAGCGTGGCTCAAACGGACAACCGGGCGGCAAATGCGCTAAATCGGGCGGCAAACCAGGAATTTGATAAAGCGGCTCGCCCGCTTCGTGCGCCGGGTCAGGCACGCTTTTTAAAAGACCTTTGGTGTAGGGATTCGCAGGCGTTGCAAACAATTCGCCGGTTGGAGCCTGCTCGAAAACTTTTCCGGCGTACATCACAATAATCTTGTCGGTCATTCCCGCGACAACTCCGAGATCGTGAGTGATTAAAACCACGCTTGTGCCGGTTTCTTCTCGCAGTTTTTTGATAAGTTCGAGAATCTGAGCCTGAATCGTTACGTCGAGCGCGGTCGTTGGCTCATCGGCAATTAAAACTTCCGGCTCACACGAAAGCGCCATCGCAATCATCACACGCTGGCGCATTCCGCCCGAAAATTCGTGCGGGTAATTGTCAACGCGGCTTTCCGGGTCGGGAATTCCGACGAGCGTTAACATCTTAATTGCGTGTTCGCGAGATTGCTGCCTCGTGTGACCGAGATGCAGTTCGGTGATCTCGCCGATTTGCCGGGAGATTTTCAAAAACGGATTGAGCGATGTCATCGGGTCTTGAAAAATCATCGCAATCCGTCGCCCGCGAATTTTCCGCACTTCTTCCGGCGTTTGTTTGAGAATATCGCGCCCGTCAAACACGACTTCGCCGGAAACGATTTTGCCCGGCGGAGTCGGAATCAAGCGAATAATCGAGAGGTTCGTAACGGATTTCCCGCTGCCGGATTCGCCGACTATTCCGAGAGTTTCGCCTTTTTTCAATTCAAACGAGATTCCGTCAACGGCTTTGACCACGCCGTCTTCGGTTTGAAAATAAGTTTTTAAATCTTTGACAGAAAGAATCGTGCCGTTTTGTTCGTTCATCAATTTTGTTGCTGCGTTTGCTCCCGTAACCAATTTTCAAAATCAAGTAAAGCGTTGAATTGATCGCCGTTTGCGCGGCGCGCGAGAAATTCATTGAGAATTTCAACCGATAAAATCGGAAAAGCAACACTTCGGTCAATCTCACGATATGAGCCGAATTCATCCAGCTCATAAATTTTTAAAGATTTTTTGTCGAATCGCCAAAATTCTCGAATCCCGAAATCCGCATAAATCGTAAACTTCTCGGTTGATTTGCTGGTTTCGTCAACTTCAATCACTAAATCGGGCGGCGTATCTTTTTCATCATCGAAAAGAGCGGTTTTAAAAGTCACTTTGTCGGCATTCTGAATATAAAAAGACTCGTCCGGGTCAACACCTTTGCTGCGTCGTTTTGAAACCAAAGACATTGAGCCTACCGGAACAGCTTTAACCCGCATAATGAGGCTGGTTAATAAAATCAGATTGTACAAAAAACGAGAAATATTTTCGTGCAGAGTTCCTTGTTTTCCCATAACTTTCAGAACGCCGTTGTAGTAAGTAAACTTGGGGTAACGCTGCTCGGGCGTTTCATCCAACAAATTTATGTAGTCGTCCCAAGACACACCATACAAAACCAGCGGTTCATCACTTGGTTTCACGGCGTCTAAAATTTCTTCCAAATTTGAAATTATGGTTGGAGTCATAAATTTCTGCTAAAACTTGCGTTGCTGCGGATCGAGCGCGTCGCGCAATCCGTCGCCTAAAAAGTTTAAAGAAAACAAAGTCAGTGCCATCGTGACGCCTGGAAAAATCAATTGCCACGGGTAAATTGCAATATTTTTGATGCCGTCGGCGGCGAGACTTCCCCACGAAGCGTAAGGCGCCTGGACGCCCAAACCTAAAAATGACAAAAAGGCTTCGGAAAGCATAACGTGAGGAATTGTCAGCGTTGCATAAACGATAACGGGACCTAAAACATTCGGAATGATGTGACGGAAAATAATACCGGAAGTTCGAACGCCGGTCGCTTTCGCCGCCAGCACGAATTCCTGATTTTTGAGCGATAAAACCTGCCCGCGCACGACGCGCGCCATCGTCAGCCACGACACCAAACCGAGAGCGAAAAACAACAGGAAAATTTGTCCGAGTCCCGCGCCCCCGCCGAATAAATCAACAAAAAACTTGATAAAACCCGGCGTATTGCCGCCGCCGAAAACCGATAATAAAACGATGACGATCAGGATGTAAGGAATCGCGTAGAGAATGTCCACGATGCGCATCATAAGATTGTCTATTCTGCCGCCGAAATAACCGGAAACCGCACCGTAGGAAACGCCGATAATCAGCGAAACCAGAGTCGAAATCACGCCGACCATCAAAGAAATGCGTCCGCCCTGTAGCACGCGCGCGAGAATATCGCGCCCCGAATCGTCCGTTCCCATCGGATGCTGAAGCGACGGCGGAAACGATTTGACGAATTCGCCGCCTTTGTCGGATGGAATGTAATCGGGCGTAAATCCGGTGGTCGCTTGAATGATTGCCGGTCCGACGATCACCGCAAGCACAATCAGGATGACGACAATCATTCCGAAAACCGAGAGCTTGTTTTTCAACAATCTCCGCCAGGCGTCTTTCCAAAGCGAAGTTCCTTTTACCGGCGAGACATTTTCTTGTTCCATAATTTTATTCGTAACGAATGCGCGGGTCTAAAAATGCGTAGGAAATATCAACCAAAAGGTTGAAAATCATAATGATAATCGAGAGAAACGCCACAACACCCAAAATTAAAGGCTCATCGCGGTTTAAAACCGACTGGATAAAAACGTTTCCGAGTCCGGGCATTGCAAACACCTTTTCGATTACGACCGTTCCGGCAAGAAGCGCGGCGAGCGCCGGACCTGTATAGGAAACAACCGGCATCAAACCGCCGCGCAGAGCGTGGCGGAAAATCACGGCTCGTTCGCTCAAGCCTTTGGCGCGTGCAGTGCGGATGTAATCCGAGCGCAAAACTTCTAGCATTCCGGCGCGCGTCAGACGCGCGATGTAAGCCATATAAATCGCCGACAGCGTGACGACCGGCAGAATCAAATTAAGCGGTCCGCCCCAGCGCGCGGGCGGCAGCCAATACAGCCAGAGCGAGAAAACCAAAACCAAAATCGGACCTAAAACGAAATTCGGGACGGAAATGCCGAGCATCGAAAACGCCATCGAGCCGTAATCGAAACCGGAATTTTGTTTTAAAGCCGCGAGAGTTCCCGCTGTTAAACCGACAATTAAAGCCAGCAAATAAGCCAGAATTCCGATGGTCGCCGAAACCGGAACCGTGCGGCGCAAGATGTCGTTGACGGTTTGCCCTTCGTATTTGAGCGAAGTGCCGAAATCGCCGCGCACGACGTTCCAGATCATTCGCCCGTATTGCTGATACCAGGGGCAATCGAGACAATATTTTTCCCGAATATTCTTTTCAATCGCGGCTGGCAGTTTCTTTTCAGACGTGTAAAAATTGCCCGGCGCAACGCGAATCAATCCCCATGTGATTGAAACGACAACCAACGCCATCGGGATAATAATCAGCAATCTTCTTAAAATAAATCGAAGCATCGTTCTTCCTTTAAATTAGGATTTTCCGTTTTCCCGGCTCAAATAACGCTCAACCATTAATACCACTGCGTTTAAACGCTCGTCGGTTTCTTTTTGCGATTCTCGAAGCCCGCGCATTCCTTCTTCTTGAGTTTTCCGCAATTCCTTTACATCATTCGTTAATTCATTAACATTTTTCGTCAAATCAGTTGTCGCGTTATAAAGACCGATGGCGGCGCGTTCCAGTTGATTTAAACGCTTTTCAGCCGATTGATGCGCTTCTTGCAGTTTTTGAATATCAACCGTGAATTGTGCTTGATTATTCAAAATAAACTCGATTGTTCTTTCTAATTTTTCGCCGTCCATAATTTATTTCATTATATTTTCGACGTTTGTGTCCCATTTTGCCGGATCGCGCTCAATGTAAACGTATTTCCAGGCGTGAAGCGTTCCGGGATTCGGATACAAACCTTTGACATAAGGCTTTTTAATCCAGTTTGTCGCCTGCGTGACGAGCGGGATGATCGGCTGCTGGTCGAGCATATAAAACTCGGCGCGCGCCAGCAGTTCATAACGTTTTTGCGGATCGGGCGTGCGGTTGGCTTCGTCGCACATCGCGTCGAATTTCGGGTCGTGCCAGCCGGTCGCGCCCTCGTTTTTCTCGCCGTAATGCAGACTTAAAAATGCAAACGGGTCCATATAATCGCCAACCCACGCGCCGCGCGCGTTGCTGTCGTATTCGAGACTGTTGCGCGTCACGAGAAACGTTTTCCACTCCTGATTTTTGAGCGAAAACGTCAAACCCAGATTCTGTTTCCATTGCGCCTGAATAAATTCCTGGACGGCTTTATTGTTTTCAGTCGTGTTGTAAAGAATGCTGACTTTATCAATCGGGAAGTTTTCCACACGGCAGCGACCGCCTTCGGTCGGCGTCGTTTTATAACCGGCTTCCTGCATCAATTGGCAAGCCTTCGCCGGATTAAGCTTATTTCGTCCTTCCCATTCTTCTTTGGAAATTCCCTGCTCTTTTTGAAGCTGTTCGGCGACACGCGCTTTCGCGGCTTCGTATTCGGGGAAAATTCCTTCAGGGGAAAAATACGAAAGAGGTTTGACGGTTCTGCGAAATTTCGCCAGAGACACGCGATCAACCGCATAGCTCAAAGCCTTGCGGACTTTGACGTTATCAAGCGGCGGCTTTTTGACGTTTAAAACGTGATATTCAATCGCCACTTCCGGGTGATCCATATATTCATCTTTGAAGACCCGCATTTCGTCAATCCAGGGAGATGGAATCGTGTGGTTATAAGTCGCATCAACATCGCCCGCTTTATAAAGATTCATCATCGTGTTTTGCTCGTCGAGCGGGTAAAACTCGATGCCGTCGAGCTTTACGTTTGCCGCGTCCCAATACATCGGGTCTTTTTCAACGGTTAATTGATGATAAGGCTGATGCGATTTTAATTTAAACGGTCCGCTGGTCACATAGTTTTCGGGTTTTGTCCAACCGATGCGACCGTGTTTTTCAATCGCCTGCTGCGGCACAAAGCGGAAAAACTGATGGGCGAGCAGTCCGACAAAAAACGGCGCGGGCTGCGAGAGAGTGATGCGAACCGTGTGATCGTCAATCGCCTCGACGCCGATGTCCTCTTCTTTAACCGGCACAAATTCCGCGCCTTCGACGGCGGCTTTCAGTTTCGGGTCTTTTTCAAATTGTTTCGCGCGGTCTTTTTCCGAGCCTTTTAAAACAAGGCGGTCACCGGATTTGAGAGTTTTATTAAATTCGGTTTCCGTTCCGAAAATCTTGTATTCCGCCGGTTTTGAATTTTCAGCCGCATCGCCGTTTACGTCTTTTTCGAGCAGAAATTGATTGTTTTTGCGAACGAACACGCCGCCGCTGTTAAAGGCTTCGGCGTTTTTGATGTAATAACCGAGATAAGCCGTCCGCGACAGCACGTCGGGACGAAAACCGCGCCGCATCGTATAAACAAAATCGTGGGCGGTAATCGGTTTTCCGTCCGACCAGCGGGCGTTTTGGCGGAGATGGAAAATGAATTCGTCAACGTTCGGGCTTGTTTCCCAGCGTTCGGCGATTGCCGGAATCGGCTGCATCGTTTTCGGATCGTATTCGACCAGACCGTCAAACAAAGCCATATAGACGCGCGCTTCGGGCTGACCGGAAGAAACCTGCGGATCGAGCGTTTCGATTTCCGAACCGGAGATATAGCGCAAAACGTTGCGGCTCGGCGCGGCGGTTTTGCCAAAATAACGATTGCTGCCGCTGCTTTCCGCAGATGTCGCGCAGCCTGCGAGAACAGCCGACAATCCGAGCGACAAAAACCCCAAAGCGATTTTTCTAAAATTTTTCATTTCCAAATCTACTCCTTCAAACAGCGCGGCGCTTTTACTTAAAAAACAAATTTCGGTTTCCGGGGAAGGGCGTCGAACAAGCAAAAGTACGGTTAAATTAACATTTTTTAATCGAATGTCAATCTATCTTTTAAATTTCGTAATTCGATTTCCTGTTCTCTAATTGAATGCTTAGACATTCGGCTGGGGCTTTACCGTTGCCAATTGCTCTCGATTTCGACGGCTTTTAATTGCGGCGCGTCGAGCATATTGGTCTCGAAATTTTTAACATACGGCTTAACCAGAGCGTAAGTCATCGGGTAAAAAAGAGGAATGGCGGGAAATTCTTTGACGGCGATTTCTTCGTTTAAAATTTTAACTCTTTCGATTTCCCGTCTGCCCGACTCAAATCCGACGTTAGAATCTTTTTCATTCGGAACAAGACTCGGCATTTCGATTCCGCCGATTTTCGGCGCGGCGGTTTGTTCGGTTGAATCGGGTTGAGCCTCGCTCGTCGCGGTCTCAGGCGAAATGTGAAGCTGCTCGTTGATGTCCGATTCGGTTTCAAACATTAACTGCAAATTCGCGGTCTCGTCGGTTGTCGGCAAAACTCGCGCGCGGCGGATAAGATCGAAATCTCCGGCGTCAAAAGTCTGTTCAAGCTCTTCAAAACTGCTCGTTACGATTTCGGTTTCGATTCCGAGATGGCGTTTCCATTGCGCCGCCACGGCGCGGGCGACGCGGCGCTGCACATCATTGCGGCTAATCAGCAATTTTATTTTGGGAAAATCTTTGCCCTCTTTAAAACCCGCTTCCGCCAGTAACTGGCGGGCTTGTTCCGCGTCGAAACCAAAATCGCCGCGCTCTAAATGCGGCAGCAAAGAACGTGCGGGAGCGAAAGCGCCGTCCAATTCATCGGCGGTCAAACGCTCGCGGTCAACGGCGAGCGAAAGCGCCTGACGAACGCGGCGGTCTGCTAAATGCGCGCGTTTCGGATTAAACTCGTAAAAAGTGACGGCGTTAAAAGCGGAACGGCGAAAATCCTGATACGAAGCCAGCAATTTAACCGCAAGCGGCTCGAATTTGGCGTTCGTAACGGCATCCAATTCGCCCGCGCGATATGCTGCAAGCGCGGCGTCTGCGTCTTTCATCGGCACGATTTTGACTCGTTCGAGATTAACGGCTTGCGCGTTCCAATAATTTTTGCTGCTTTCGAGCGAGACGCCGCTTTTATCAGCCGAAATCACTCGAAAAGCGCCGCTCGACACGATTTTTGCAGCCGATTCGAGATTTTCAAATTCCGCCTCCCCGTCAAAAACCGGACGAAACGCCGGATGCGCCGTCAAAGCCGGAAAATCTTTGTCAGGCTCGATTAGCCACACGCGCAAAACAAGCTCGTCGGTTGCTTCCGCGCCAAACCAGGTTTGTTCGTTGCTCGTTATTCGTTGTTCGCCGCTGATGATTTCCGGTTTTGGACTTTGGGTTTGAGACTTTGGAGTTTGAATGAAATGCGTTCCTACGATGTTTTGGAACAGCTTGAAGTTTTCGGTTTTATCGCCCATTTCGGCGACTCGCCGCCACGAGCGAACGAAATCTTTCGCAACAATCGGCTTACCGTTTGTCCACCGCGCCGATTGTCGGAGGCGAAAAGTCCAGGTGCGAAAATCTTCGCTCGCTTCCCATTGCGCGGCAATTGCCGGAATAGGTTTTAAAGTCTTCGCGTCCAAATCGGTCAATCCGTCAAACATCGCGCGGACGAAATCTGTTTCGGGCGAGGCGACGGCTTTTGCCGGGTCGAAAGTTTTCGGCAAATCGCCGTTGCTCCACCGAAATTCTTTCGGCGGCGGCGGCGCGTTTTGTCCGACAAACGGTTCGGGCTGCGGTTTTTTGAGAATTTCCCCGCAGCCGGACAAAAGAATCAATCCCGCGCCGCAAACGCAGAGTAAAATCAAAATTCTTTTTTTGATTGCGGGAGAGTTCATTTTATCCAACATTAAAAACGTTTAATTTGCCAAAGCCGCCAATTTTTTAAAAACATCTTCAATTTGTCGCTTGGTTTCGTCAAAACCTTCGGAAGAGTCAATCAAAAAATCGGCGTATCGCTTCTTTTCTTCCTGCGGCATTTGCGCCGCGATTCTTTGTTCGGCTTCGGCGCGCGAAAAATTGTTTCTTTTCATCAGACGCTCGATTTGAATTTCCGGCTGGCACCAGACGACAATTATTTTATCAAATCTTTTATAACCGCCCGATTCGATCATCAAAGCCGCGTCAATAATCGCAATCGCCTGCGGATTTTCGGCTTCAATCTGCGCGAGCCATTCGTTTTGCCTGTCAAAAACCAGCGGATGAACGATTGAATTCAGCAGCAAACGTTTTTCCTCGTCGGCGAAAACAATCGCGCCGAGCTTTGCCCGGTCAATCTGTCCGTCGGAAGCTAAAACGCTCGCGCCGAAATTTTCAATGATTTGCCGCCAGCCGATTGTGCCGGGCGAGACAACTTCGCGCGCGGACTTGTCGGCGTCCAACACAAAACAGCCAAGCTCGCGGAAAACCTCGGTGACAAATGTTTTACCGACTGCGATTGAACCTGTCAAGCCAACCTTTAACATTTTGGATTTTGGATTTTAGATTTTAGATTTGGTCTTTGTCCGATAAGCGTTGAAATCAGATTTGCAATCCAAAATCCAAAATCTAAAATCCAAAATTACGCCGTCGCTTCGCGGCGACAAGAGTGTTTTTCATCAACATTGCGACCGTCAAAAGACCGACGCCGCCGGGGACGGGCGTGAATTTTCCGGCAATCGCCATCGCTTCGCGCGGATGCACGTCGCCGACTATTGTCGAGCCGCGTTTTTCGATTGACGCCAATCTTTTTTCAATTTCGGTTTCGTCGAAATAATCTCGCGCCAAATTTACATCCGAGATGCGGTTGATGCCGACATCAATCACCACCGCGCCGGGTTTGATATGCTCGCCGCGCACAAACGCCGGTTTGCCGATTGCGGCGACGAGAATATCGGCTTGTCGAGTAATTTCCGGCAGATTTCCGGTTCGACTGTGGCAAATCGTCACCGTCGCGTCTTCTTTCAAAAGCATTTGCGCCATCGGGCGTCCGACGATGTTGCTGCGTCCGACGACGACCGCGCGGCTTCCGCGAATTTCGATGTTGCTGCGCTTGAGCAGTTCGATGACGCCCGCCGGAGTACAGGGCGTAAGTCCTTCCAAGCCCGATGCAAGACGACCGACATTTATCGGATGAAAACCGTCAACGTCTTTTTCGGGCGCAATTGATTCGAGAATCTCGTTCGCATTAATTTGCGCCGGAAGCGGCAACTGCACCAAAATTCCGTCAACGTCCTCGCGCCGGTTCAAATCCTGCACGAGTCGCAGCACTTCCGCGTGGCTCGTGGTTTCCGGCAAAGCGTGGTGTTCCGAAATCAAACCTATCTCGCGCGAAGTTTTGATTTTGTTGCCGACGTAAACTTCCGAAGCCGGGTCTGTGCCGACGCGAACCGCCGCCAAACACGGGCGGAAATTGTAAGTTTGAAAAAGCCGCTCGACTTCCGCCGCGACTTCGGTTTTAATTGCCTCTGCGACGGGCGCGCCGCCGAGCAATTCGGCTATTTGCCGGCTGGTTTCTGCTATCATCATTTAGGAATCTGAAAAAATCGTCGGTGTCAGATTACAACGATTTTACAATATTTACCCAAAGACGATTCGGATTTTATGCATAAATCTATTTTCCTTTTGTTAGCATTGTTTTTCTCGCAAATCACCGCTCAATCGCCGGAAGAAAGACACCACAAAATTCGCGCTGCATCGGAAGAAAAAAATTACTCCGCCGCTTTGCAGGAATTGCAGAATTTGCGCCGCGAAAACGCGCAGGTTTTCACGCTCAATAATTACGATTATCTGCTCGGACGAATTGCGGAAAAACAAGGCGATTTTGCGACGGCTGCGGCGAGCTATCAATCCGTTGTCAAACGCGATTCGATTTTAAAGGAATATGCGCTCTGGCATCTCGCACAATTGATGCGCGGAAACGGCAGCCTCAATTTGGAGAGAATTTATTTGCAGCAGTTGTTGACCTTAGCGCCCGAAAGCCTTCTCCGCGAAGCCGCGACCGCGCGGCTCTCGCGCAGCTATTTTGAAAGCGGCGATTATGCGGCGACAATTTCAAATCTCAAATCGAACATCCCAATTCAAACGGAAAATCAAACAATTCAAAAACCGAGAAATGAAGACAGAGAAAAGCTGGTTTTGCTCGGTCAATCATTACAAAAAAGGGGTAAAAAGACGGAAGCGAGAGACGTTTTCACCCGCCTGATTTCAAATTTGCCGAATCCGGCGCAGCCGGACGATTTCGCGCTCGCGGCGGCTCGAGGGCTGGACGAGATTGATTCGGCGAAACCCGAAGATGCCGGTAGACAAGCGCCCCAGCTTCCAGATTTCGAGCATCTGCGACGCGCGCTGGTTTATCAATTTAACCGCGATTTTTCGGGCGCAAAGCTTCATTATCAAGCCATCGTTGATCGTTACCCGAATAGTCCCAACACGCCGGACGCATTTTTACAGCTCGGCAGAATCGCCAATTTCGAAAACCGTTTTCCCGACGCGATTCCGCTTTTTGAACGCCTGCAAGTCCAATTTCCAGAACATCCATTGACGCGCGACGCGCTCAGTTTCGAGGCATCTGCTTACGCCCGGATCGGCAATGCGAATGAAGCGATTCAGCGTTATGAAAAATTTATTCAAAAATACGTTGAATCAAGCTCGGTTGAAGCCGTTGAAAATCCTGAACGCCCGTTTTTGAACATCATTGACGCCTTGCGCGATGCAGGGCGCGACTCTGAGGGTTCACAGTGGATAAACAAAACGCGCCAAAAATTCGCAGGGAAAACGCCCGCTGCGCTCGCGCTTTTTTCGCAAGCCCGTATTTATCTGTCGCAAGGCGATTGGAATTCGGCTTTAAGAGATTTGTCTGAGCTTGAAAATGCGCCGGATTTGGGCGGGATGCGCCTAGCGGGCAGTACAATGCGCGCGGAAATCGCTTTTTTAAAAGCTTTTTGCCTCGAACAACTCAATCGCACGGCGGAAGCCTTTAACGCTTATCTCGCAATCGGCGACGGACGCGGCGAATATTACGGCTGGCGCGCTACGGAGCGTTTAATCGCTCTGGGAAAAACCGCGAAAACGAGAGATTTTATCGCCGCCCGTTTGAATCTTTATCGCCAAACGGCAAATCAAGCGATTGCGACAAACGATTTCGAGCGCGCCCGACAAGCCGCGCAAAACGCTCTGCGCTTAACCGATGAAGAATCAATTCGCCATGAAATGCTCAATGTCGCGCGCCGCGCTTACGAAAAACTTCCGGCTTACCAGGCACCAAACTTTAAAATTCTCGAACTCGGCAGACAAAAACTTTTAACTGGAAAACCGGCAGCCGACGCTGCGAAAAATTCCCATCAAAAAATAGCCGACGAGCTATTGTTTTTGCGTCTTTACGACGAAGCCGCACCTGAAATGGAAGCGGCAACGCAGCGACGCGACACGGTGACTAAACAAGAAACCGCAACGAACAACGAACAACGAACAACGAACAATTTTACGCTTGCCGTTTTTTACAAACGCGGCGATTTGGCGCACAAATCGGTTGCATTTGCCGAACCGTTGTGGCGCTCTGTTCCGGCTGATTATTTGATTGAGCTTGCGCCGCGCGAATCGGTCGAGTTGCTTTATCCGACGCCTTACGCCGAATCTTTGCTCGAATTTGCGCCGCCGCGCGAGATTGATCCGCGTTTCGCGCTTTCGATTATGCGGCAGGAATCGCGTTTTCGCGCCGACGTGAAATCTTACGCCGCCGCGCGCGGTTTGATGCAGTTTATTTCGACCACTTCAAACCAGATCGCGCAGCAACTGAATTTGCCCGATTTTCGGCAGGACGATTTATACAATCCGCCGACTTCGATTCTTTTCGGCTCGCAGTATTTATCGAATATTTTTAAAGAATTTCCGCGCCAGCCGCAGGCTGTGGCGGCAGCTTACAACGGCGGCGAAGCGAATGTGACGCGCTGGATTGTCCGGTCGCGCTCGACCGAAGCCGACCGTTATGTGCCGGAAATTCAATTTTCGCAATCGAAAGATTACGTTTACAAAGTTTTGGCGAATTACCGCGTTTATCAAACGCTTTACGATGAAAATCTGCGTCGCCGATGATTTGCGCTCGAATCTTCTGTTGCGGCATCATCAAATTAATCTTTACGATTTTAAAATATGATTCGCACATTTTTATTATTACTCGTTTCTCTTTCAATCCTGACGTTTTCGGCTTGTCAGCGCGCCGAGCAAAAATCGGCGGCTTCGAGCGAGGCGAAAAGATACCCGTTGACCGGCAAAGTGGTTTCAGTTGACGCCACAGGCAAAAAAGCAAAAATCGCCCACGAAGCTATCGAAGGTTATATGCCTGCGATGGAGATGAATTTTCCGATCAAGCAGGACTGGGTTTTGCGCGAAGTAAAACCGGGCAACAAAGTTTCCGGCGATTTGGTGGTCGAGCCAAACAGCGAATACTTTCTAGAAAACGTCGCAATCTCGGCTTCGCCGCTCGACAATGTGGATGTCAAAGAGCCTCTGCGTGAAGCGCCGACCGATAAAATCGGCAAGGAAATCGTCAATTTCCGGCTTAAAAATCAAGACGGAAAAACAATTATGGCAACGGATTTTCGCGGCAAGATTCTGGTTCTGACTTTTATTTTTACGACCTGCCCCGACCCCGAATTCTGCCCGTTGATGAGCTTGAATATGTCGGATTTGGAGAAAATGATTCGCCAAAATTCGGAACTCAAAGACAAAGTGCGGCTCTTGAGCATTTCGTTTGATCCGCAGAAGGACACGCCCGAAGTTTTGCGAAAATACGGCGCGGGTTATCTGGGAAATCCCGAAAAACCCAGCTTTGACATCTGGCAACTGGCGACGGGAACCGAAGCTGAAGTGCAGCAAGTCACCGGCTTTTTCAATCTCAATACGATTAAGGAGGGCGAGCGGCTCGCACACAATTTGCGAACCGCAATTGTAGCGACGGACGGCAAAATCGTTAAACTTTATGCAGGCAACGAATGGCGTCCGGCTGATGTGCTGAAAGAAATTCAAAATTTAAACTCAAATGCGAAGAATCTTTAAAACAGAAATGAAAACGAAATATTTGTTGATTGTTTTAGCCATTTTCGGCGTTAGCGCTTGTCAATCGAATCAAACTGCGCGCGGCAAAAATACAAATCAAACGCAGGTTGTCACAAATGTCTCCAAAGCTGATAAGCAAATCGCCGAAATGCGGAAATCAGCCGGTAGCAGCAATGTCGTGCAAGCCAAATATTATCCGGGAACCGGCGTGCTCGCCCAAATCAACAAAAAAACGGGCGAAGTGGAAATAAATCACGAAGAAATCAAAGGCAAAATGCCCGCATCGAAAACGAAGTTTATAGTTAAATATGATGAATTAATGCAAGATTTAAAGATCGGCGACAAAGTTGATTTCGTCCTTGAAGACGACGCCGGGACAGAGATGCTCAGCACAATTTTCAAGAAAAAAATGGCGGAAACACGACCGTGACGGAGTGTGTAAAATAAAGCACACTCCCTCACGGTCGTGTTTCTGCCTCCGACTGCGTTACTTCTATCAGAATTAAATCGCAAAGGAAGCAAAGGATTTTCGCAAAGGACGTTGAGAAAAATTCAAATTTAAGCGGAAAGTTTTCGTGCGGTTTCTTTCAGCTTTTCCCGCCAATCTTGTTCGTCCGTATGAATGATTTTGCCGTGTTTAAAAACGGGCAGACCGGCAACCATCGTCAGAGTGACATCGCGCGACGAGCTTGCAAAAATCAGCGCGGCAACCGGCGAATGAACAGGTTCGGGCGGAATTCGGTCAAACTTGACGACGGTTAAATCGGCTTGCTTGCCCGGTTCTAGCGACCCGATTTCATTTCCCATTCCGAGCGCCTGCGCTCCGCCCAAAGTTGCCAGATGCAAAACAGCTTCGGCGGAAACGAAATTTCCGTTTGCGCGCGACAAAAGCGCGGCAAAACGTGCTTCTTCCAAAATGTCTGCGACGTTGTTGCTCGCCACCGAATCGCTGCCCAAACCAATTTTGATACGTTTTTCTAAAAATTTTTGAAGCGGCGCAATGCCGTGCGCGAATTTGGCGTTTGATTTCGGGCAATGCGCGATACGCGAATCGGTTTCGGCGACGATTTCCAAATCTTCATCCGAAACTCGAACGCAGTGCGCCAAAAGCGGCGAGGTGCGAAGCGCGCCGATTGATTTTAAATATTTGATCGGCGAAACGCCGGGCGTGTTCCATTTTATTCCCTCCGATTCATAAAAACCGGAAAAAAGCCCTGTTCCGCGCAGCAAAAATTCTTCTTCGTTGAGAGATTCGGCGGCGTGAATCGTGACCGGCAGATTTTCGGACAAAGCGAAATCGGTTGCGAGTCGAAATAATTTCGGGCTGACCGAATACGGCGCGTGCGGCGAAATTCCGATTTTGACCGCGCGGCTTTCGATTTCCCGGCAAGACGCGATTTGTTCGCGCAGACGCGCAATTCTCTGCTCCGCCTGATTTTCATCAGGACCTGTAATTTCCTGAAAAACAATTCCGCGTAAACCGACGGTTTGAATTGCGGCAATGCTTTCACGGGCTTGAGTGGCAATATCGGCGAGACAAGTTATACCGGCGCGAGCGGCTTCGATTGCGCCGCCCGTCGTCGAGATTCGCAAATCATCCGCAGTCATTTTTTCCGCGCGGGCGACGGTTAATTTCTTCAGCCACGAAAAAAAATCGTGTTCAACGTCGTCCAAAAATCCGCGCATCGCGGTTAATTCGAGATGCGTGTGCGCATTGACGAAACCGGGCAAAATCGCCGCCGCGCCGAAATCCTCAATTTTCGCTTCGGGAAAAAGCGGCAAAATTTCTTGCCGTCCGCCGACGGCGATGATTTTATCGGCTTTGACGGCAACCGCGCCGCTTTTGAGGGGAGCCGAAGAAATCGGCAAAACCCAATCGGCGCACAAGATTTTAACTGTTGATTCGGCGTTCACTTTTTCAGCTTACGATAACGCCTGAGAATTTCGGAAACGTAATTTTGAGTTGAAGGAATGCCGATGCGGCGAATAAACTCTTCTTCGGTTAAAGGCGCGGAGCTTTCCCCTTGCTTGTCCCATTCGTTGACGCGGCTTGCCCCGGCGTTGTAAGCCGCGATGGCGCGGGCTTCGGGCGAAGATGTATCGCGAAAGCGTTCTTGCAGTTTTTCGAGATACCAGCAGCCGATTTGAATGTTTCGTTCCGGTTCGCTCAAAACCGCGGCGTGGTTGGCGGCAATTTGTTTTTCCAAATCCTGCAAACCGGTTTCGCTCGCCCATTCGCGCGCGGTTCCCGGCATAATCTGCATCAAACCGACTTCGCCGTCTTCGCCGGTCATCCACGGGCGGAAATAAGTTTCCTGATAAATCACGCTCCAGACAAGCTTTGGATCGAGCCGGTAAATCGCCGCCTGCCGCTCGATAATGTCGTCAAAACGATGAATCCAGTATTGATTAAAAAAATAAGCGCCGACCACCGCGAAAACGGCGAAAACCAACACAATAATCGGCAAAAAACGACGCACCGGCAAAAGAATAATTGATTAGAGCTAAATCTGAAAAGCGGCGGCTTATTTTTTTTATTTTTCTTCTTCCGAATCTGAGACTTGGTTAATCGGCGCGGCTGTCGGCGTACCGCGAATGTAGCGGATTTTGCCGTGTCGCGGGCGCGCGCCGGAGCGAACCATTTCGGCGAATAAATCAATGTCGTAATCGGCTTCGCGCGACATTTGTTCGCGAATTTCGTGAAGTATTTCTAAAAATTTTGAACGTCTATACACAAAAATTATTTTTCCACTAAAAATTCGGGCGTGACAATCGAAGGCACAAAAAATCCGGCGGTGGTGTTAAAAACGCGAATCCGCGCCTGCCGTTTGACGTTTGCCAGAAAACCGAAATTCCAGGTGACGAGATAATCAATTTTATGAACCGAACAAAGCGCGACGTGCAGAGCGTCCGCCAAATATTTGCGATGAATGATTCCGCGCGCGACATAGCCTTCGGCTAAAATCGCCGCTTCCTCGACTAGCTCAAGTCTGGTCAGCGGCTTAATTAAATTTAAATAGCTTGTCCGGTGCGGTTCCTGCGTGCGTTCAAGCTCGCGTTCGACCAGCAGCGAAACGAACGGCTGATAATCGAAAAGCTCGTGTTCCCACCAGTAAATCGTCAAATCTCGCCGAAACGCATCCCCGTTGTCCAGATAAGCGCCGATCACCGACGTTTCCAAATAAATGCTCTGCTTCACAAATCGTCCCAAACCCGAAATTTTAAATTAAACCGAAGTTATCGGTTTTATTCGCGGTCATTCCGGGGTTTGATGTTTTCGGAGACGATTGCGTCGGTTGCATTTTTAATTTTTTGCGGTAGAGACGGTTCAAGCACGATTTTAACGTTGACGAAATCGAACGTCAGACGGTAATTTTTGAGAAAATTTCCACCCAAAATCCCCGATTGCTCAAAACCGGAAGTCTCATTGATCGCATCCAGATCCAAAACGGCGGCTTGAATTTTCTCCTGCGAATGCAACCCGAAATCGAGGCGCGGCAAATTTAAAGCAGTCACGTTTTCCGTAATACCGGCTGCGCCGAACACACTCATAATAGTCGGCTCGGCGAAACGATTAAGCTGGTAATATTTCGTTGTTACGGAGCTGACGACCGAAACGCTCGCGCCGGTGTCAATAATAAAATTTAACGCTTCCGGTACCGAATCAATTTTCACTTCCCCGCTTAAGAAACCGCTCGTCGTAATTCGCAAAGGAATACTCAATCCATCCGGGTTTGACGGAATCGCATCCGTCTCAGTTTTTTTATTTTCTTTTTTCTCTTGTCTGACGAGGGAAAAAACTTGATTGCCGTAATCAACCGTTGTCAGAAATTTTGAAATAAGCGAGATGCCGATGTAACCGTCAATCGCTTCGCTGCGATTATAAAATTTGCGAATGTAAACCGGAACTTTGTTGATTTTAACATCGCCGATATGAAGCGAATTCAAAAATCCGTAAACAATATTGAATTTGCCTTCGCCGCCGATGGCTCGCGCCTTTCCGCCGCGGGCGACTTCTTTGATTCCGAGACGTTTCGCCGTCGTATCGGAAAGAACCGTCACCGCCGAGCCGGAATCCAGCACAAAACGCAGCGGTTCATCGTGTTCGTTTATTTTGACCGTTATTATCGGGCGGTTATTAACGATTTCCATTTTAATCGCCGTTTGTCGTTTTCCTTCGATTGCGAACAGTTTGCTTTGCGCGCCGAGATAACGCAGAAAACTAATCAATCCCTTAATTCTCTCGCGCCGGTCAACGTCCGTGTTCGGCGCAATTTGCAAAAAATTTTCATACGCCTGGGCAGCTTCGTTATATTTTTCGGTTCGCACAGCCACCTGCGCCAGATAATAAACAAAATCCGGTTCTCGCGGTTCGAGTTGGATAGCGAGGCGAATCCGGGCAAATCCCCAGGCGGCGCGGTTTTCGTGAAAATCGAGCATCGCCGCTCCCGCCAGCGCAAGCGGCTCTTCCTCGTTAAGACTTAAAGCGGCGTAAAAAGCCTCTTTCGCTTGCTTGAAGTTTCCCGCGCTCAACAAACTTGATCCGATCAAAGCAAAGGCGCGCGCGTTTTTCGGTTCCGCATCCGCAACTTTTCTGGCTTCGTTATAGCTTTCGACTAGGAAACGCTGTTTATAAAGAGAATGACTTAGAGCGAGACGATATTTATAATTATCCGGCTCGCCGTCGAGCAACACTCGCCAGATTTTCTCGGCTTCCGCAAATTCGCCTTTTCGCATCGCTTTTGCGGCTTGTTTGCGGAGCGTTCCGTCAGTCTCGGTTTGAGCAAAATTCGGCGCGGCGGACAGCGCAAGAAAAGCGGCAAAGAAAAGCAAAACAAAAGAAGATTTTCGGGCGTCGGAAGCGAATCTTTGCGGGAGAAAGTTAAAGCTAAAGGCAAACATTTTTGTATTCTCCTTAATCCGGCGATTTTTATTTCAAAATTTCGCCGGTTTTAAGCGACCATAAAACTAAATCCAATTCATCGAAATTAATACCGTGTTTTTGGGCGAACTTTTTTAATATATTTTCGATCTCCAAATAGCGCGTTCTGGTTGCAGGCGGTTTAGAATTATTTATTTCGCCCAAATCCGCCAAACTGTTCAAAATATGTTTGTCCAAAATCGCCAGACCGTGAAATCCGATGTTTCTCAAGAAATGACTGGCTTCTTTAAATCCCAAGCCTTTAATTCCCTTTTCGCGAACGAGCCAATCGCGCCGGGCAATCGAATCGGGGAAACTCATCAGCCGCTGGCGCAATTGCATTTGGCAATCCTGCCGCAAAAATTCTCGCGTTACGGCGATGTAACCGGCGCGCGCATTCGGGAAACGATGGACGCCCGTTAAAGCCTGTGCGAGCGCTTCCGCTGAAGCGTTTTCCGGCAGCAGATTTTTAACCGCCGCGATTGAGCGCAATCCCATGCGAGCCGAAGCGTTGGCGGTAAAAATGCAGAAAACCAATTCTTCAAAAAGCAGCTCGTCCGATCCCGTTTGCCAGATGTTTTCAAACTCGGCGAGTCGTTTCCTGATTTCCGCGCCGCGCTCCCGATGAATTTGTAAAACCGATTCGATTGTGACAGGTTGTTTAATTGACACGCCGCGCGAAACCACGAGTTTTTCGATTCAATTTTAGAGTTACGCGAAATTACTTGTCAACGATTCGTACGCATTTTGTAACATTTTCTGAAAAAGCCGACATCCGAAAATTAACCTTTTGCATCGAATATCGCGTCTAATGATTGCGAACAAATTTTCTTATGGTTTGCAGCAAATCGCTAGACTTTCCGGCTGAAAGTTGTGTTATGATGCTGTTAGCCGTTGAAACCTGACGGCGCGCTGGCAGCCTGCCGACCGAATCCGAATTGGATTAGGAAAAGATTATAAAGAAAAATGATTATAAGCCCTGTATTAAAAAGTTTTCGTTTCAGTTTCGCGCTTTTGTTCGTCTTTTCCGCGTTTGCGGCGGGAAATCCCGCTCTCGCGCAAGAAGTTTACACTCGCCCGTCGGGTTCGCCGCAGCCCGGCTCGTCGCCTCTGGTCAAACCGATTGTCAAACAATCGCCCGCCCTGGTGACGCAGCCTTCGCTTCCCCGCACTGCTCCGCCCGCCGGAACGACAAATAATTCCGCCGCGCCGAACACTATTGCGCCGGACGTTGCAGCGCCGTCGCTCGAACCTGTTATCGGCGGAATGCGCGGCGTGCTGGTCGAAACCGTGCAAGGTCAGGTTTTGATGGGAAACTCGGTGGACACTGCGTTTAATCCGGCATCGAATATCAAGCTCGCCACGGCTTTGGCGGTTTTGAGCACTTTGAAAGCGAATTATCGTTTTAAAACACAGATTTACACCGACGGCATTATTGACACGACGACAGGCACGATTACCGGCAATTTGATTGTCACCGGCAGCGACCCGTCACTGCAATACGAACACGCGATGGTTGTTGCCGACGCGCTCAACAAAATCGGCATTCAAAAAGTGACCGGCGATTTGATGGTTGCGCCGCAGTTCACAATTAACTACACACCGTCCGCTTTGCGTTCGGGCGTGGTCTTTTACGACACTATGGACGCGACGCGGCGTTCGGCGGCGGCGGTCAATGCCTGGCACAATTATTTAAAAACTAACAGCCCGAACCAGCCGCGACCGATTCCGAGCGTCGCCGTTATGGGAGCTGTCACTGCCGATGTTTTGCCGACAAATCTGCGCCTGCTCGCGACCCACGAATCAAGCCCGCTCAAAGACATTCTGAAAGCGTGCCTGTCGTATTCAAACAATTTTCTTGCCGAACGCCTCGGCGATTCGGTCGGCGGCACTTACGGCGTCCAGAATATAGTTATCCGCGAAGCCAAAATTCCGTTTGAAGAATTTCAAATCGCTTCGACAAGTGGTCTCGGAACCAACCGAGTGACGCCGCGCGCGATGATGAAAATTTTCCGCGCTCTGCAAAACGAATTAGTCAAAAACAAACTTTCGCCGACCGACATTATGCCCGTCGCGGGAATTGACGAAGGCACGTTGAAAAATCGTTTTACCGATTATCGTTCGCGCGGCAGCGTCATCGGCAAAACCGGAACTTTGCCGCAAACCGACAGCGGAGTGAGCAGTCTCGTCGGTCAAATGGCGACCGCCAAAGGCGAGATTCTCTATTTCGTGATTTTCAACCAGCGCGGCAATGTCAGCCGCTTCCGCGATTATCAAAACGATTTCGTCAACTACGTGCAAAATATGCGCGGCGGAGCGGCAACGTTTTCGTACGTTCCGAAAGATTTTGACACGCTGCTTTCAAATAGCCGCATTTCGATTGATAAATCTTTTGGAATTTCGCAGACCGCGAAACCCGAATAACCTAATTTTTAAAATAAAAAAGAAGCGTCACGAATAAATTCCTTAGATTCGTGACGCTTCTTTTTTCGGTTTCACACCAATTCGCTTGAATCCGAATATCTGCCGCTATCCAAAGATTTTTCCGCAGTTTCAGTATGCGCGGCTTGTCGAAAATAAGAAAATAACCGAAACTTTAGCTTTGCGCGCGGGCAACAAAATATTGCTGACGAAAATTAAGGAACTGGGAATCGAGTAGCCGCAAAACAAACCGGTTTGGCGGCTTTTCAAAATGGAATCGGAGATAAATAAAACCTCAACAAAAGCTGACAATCAATCGGAAATCACTGTTTCCGTCACCGTTAATTTACCGAACTCAAAACCTGAAAAAACCGAATTCAAGCTAACGCCCATGCGCAACCGCCTGCAAGTCGGGCGCGAGCGGCAAAATGAGATTTGGATTGATTACGAATCAATTTCGCGATTTCACGCTTCGCTTTTGATGAAACCGGACGGGCGACTGTTGATTGCCGATTTGGATTCGACCGCCGGAACTTTTGTAGGCGGAAAACGTCTCGCGGTCGGCGAAACAATCGAGCTGACAAAAAATGCTTCGGTTAGATTCGGCAACATTGAAACCGTTTTCGAATGGAAAAAACCCGAATCGAGCTTTGCCGCTGAAATCGAAAAATCAATTCCGCCCGATGTTGAAGCGGCGGAGTCCGCTTTGCCCGCGCCTACTGCCGCGGAACAGCCGCAATTAGTCGAAGCAAGCATTGAAGAAAAAAAAGTCGAACCGCAAAAAAGCGTGGCGCGGTCTGCCGGAATCGTTTCGATTGCCGTGATGGGTTCGCGCGTGATGGGTTTGGCGCGCGAAATGATTTTCGCCAACTATTTCGGGGCGGGTTTTTTGTACGACGCTTATCTTGTCGGCTTCCGCATTCCGAATATTTTGCGCGATCTTTTCGCCGAAGGCGCTTTGTCCGCCGCATTTGTCAAAGTTTTCACAGATTACCAGCTAAAAAAAAGCGAAGCGGAGGCTTGGCAATTGGCTTCGCTAGTTTTAAATGCTCTGGCAATTGTTTTGAGCCTAGTCACAATTTTGGGAATCGTCTTATCGCCACAGCTCGTCGGTTTAATCGCCGGCGGATTTTCGCCCGAAAAAGCCGCTCTGGCGACGACTCTGACGCAAATAATGTTTCCGTTTATTTTGCTCGTGGCAATGGCGGCAGTGGCGATGGGCGTTTTAAACACGAAAGGCAGATTCGGCGTTCCGGCTTCGGCTTCGACGGCTTTTAATATCGTTTCGCTCGTTGCCGGACTCGGTTTTGCTTACTTTTTGAGCAGCGGAGGCTGGGAAAAATCAACCGACGAAAATCTGATTCCGAGCGCCGCCGCGCAATGGGCGATTATCGGAATGGCGATTGGAACTTTAATCGGCGGCGCGGCGCAGTTTGTGATTCAAATTCCGTCGCTTTTTGCGGTCGGCTTTCGGTTTTCGCCGAGAATCAGTTTTGCGGACGAAGGCGTGCGCCGCGTGATGCGGTTGATGGCACCCGCGATTTTAGGCACGAGCGCCGTGCAAATCAACGTTTTAATCAATACTTATTTCGTTTCCGACATTGACGGCGGGCAATCGTGGCTGTCGTATTCGTTTCGCTTGATGCAATTTCCGATTGGCGTTTTCGGCGTGGCAATCGGCACAGCGGCGATTCCGACGCTTTCGCGTTTCGCCGCGCAAAACGATTTTAAAAAATTTCGGGAAACAATTTCTTCGTCAATCAATCTGGTATTTTTGCTGACGCTTCCCTCGGCGTGCGGACTGGTCGTATTGGGCGAGCCGATAATTCGTCTGATTTACGAGCGCGGATTATTCACGGCATCTGATACGACGATGACCGCCTGGGCTTTGACGGGTTATACAATCGGTTTGACCGGCTATGCCGCGATTAAAATTTTATCTCCCGCTTTTTACGCACTCGACGACGCGAAAACGCCGATGATAATCAGCCTTTGCTCGATTGCAGTCAATGGCGTCGCCAGCTACGTTTTCCGAGAAGCTTTGATGCCGTATGGTTTCGGTCACGTCGGCGTCGCGCTCGCCACTTCATCGGTCGCTTTGGTCAATTTTTTTGCGCTCGCCTTTTTAATGCGCGGAAGGATAAACGGAATCGAAGGCGGAAAAATTCTCGCCTCGTTTGTCAAAATCGCAATCGCGGCGGCGATGATGAGTGCCGTAAGCTGGTTTGCCTACTTTTTTCTGCACCGAACATTCGGCGCGGCTAATCTGATTTTCAAATTAATTGAAGTTTTGATTCCGATTGCGCTCGGCGGAATTTGTTTTATCGTAGTCGCCAAGCTGCTCCGCGTCTCTGAATTAGAATCCGCTTACAATGCTTTTGCGCGCAAATTCGGACGAAAGAAATAAAGATTTGGCAGCCCGGTTTGTATTTAAACGCCGAGCCGTCAAATTTCCATCCGTCATCATACGGTTATTAGTTTTCCTTGAAAATTTTTCGTTGAATTTTACCTTCACTTCCCCACGCGCCAAGAGTATAATTTCTGAAACATGATTGAAAACCTTTTGACGCTAATCGGCGTAGAGTTTTTTAATCGCTTCACCTTCGGCGTGGAATTTTAAGCGAGAGGTTTGCGGAGATGTATAATTATTATTACGTTGTAATTTGTGTTGCTTTGGCAATGGCGGGCGTCGCGGGTATGCAGTTTTTTTATCTCGCTTATCTGGAGCGGATGAGCAATCAATTAAAACGCCGGATTCACGAGCTTGAACGCCAAAACGCCGTGCTTTATCACCGCTGGCAGGAAGCCGAGCAGCAGATTTCCAGTTATCAAGCGCTCGAAGCCGAAGAAATAATTGAAGACGAAGAAGTTTGGTCGGAAATTATTGAAGATTAAAATATTTTTTAGCGGAAAAGAAAAAGCGGCGTGAAATTCTACGCCGCTTTTTCTTTTATTTAAACTGAACCACAGTCGCTCCCCAATGACCGGAAAAAGCGGGCGCGTCCTTAAAAGATTCGACAAACGCTGATTTAGCCAGAATCGAGCGCACAATTTCGCGCTGCACGCCGATTCCCTTGCCGTGAATAATTCTGACCACGCGAAAACCTTTTTCACGCGCAAGCATTAAATATTCTTCGACAATACGCGGAATATCTTTCGGCGCAAACGAATGCAAATCAAACGAATCTGTTATCTCAATCTCGACTGTTTCGGGGAAATAATCATTTTCTTCCATTTTTAATCTCCGCGTTTTTCGTCTTTGGGAATATTATCCGGCACTTTGACTTTGAGATTTCCGCGAGCGTCTTTGAACACTTGGAATTGCACGTCAATAAACTGCCCTTGCCCGTCTTTCAGCCTGACAGAAAAGACGCGGCTGTCGCCTGTTCCGGTTACGCGCAGCGGCAAAAATCCTTTGACGTTTCCGCTACGATAAACTTTGTAATGATCCTGGTTGTATTTGTCGTAGCCCAGAACCAAAATGCGGTCGAAATCCGGTTCTTCGCCGTCCGGTTCTTGCAGCGTGTTGCTTTTCTCCAAAATTACCCAGCTTCCCGGTTTTTCTTCGCGCGCCATATCTTTGCCGCGTTTTAAAAACGATGAGCTTGCCGACTCGTCGCCGTCAAGCCTCCGCCAGGCGACGAACTCGCGTCCCGTTCGGTAAAAAATAATGTCCGCCGGAACCGCCAGTTCGACTTGTTTGCCGTAAATCCAACCCGCCGGCGCAGGCGACACGGACGGATCGAGCCTGACTTTGTACCAGGTCTCATATTTATCGTCCAATTGCAGCGGAGCGTTGTGATCTTTCTGTTTTTGCTGACGACCGGCGTTTTTTCCCGCCTGGTTATCTGCGCCGCCTTTCGGCGCATCATCTTTTTCGGCTTCATCAGTTTTCGGAACGCGCTTCCAGCCGACAATTTCAAACGTATCGCCGCCAAGCAGTTTGAATAGAATGTTGTCATCCGATGTGCGGTCGGGCGAAAGCCGCAGATTTGAAGCCGCGCGTAATTGTCCGGCGGCTTGCACCGGAGTTTCGCGGTCTTCATCGGCAATCTTTTGCGATTTTTCGAGCAGAGTCTGCGTCATTACATAACGCGCTTCGATCCAGCCTTCGGTTTGTTCTTCATCCGCCGCGCGGACGTTGTACCATTTTTCATTTTCAAATGTCGTCTCGTCCAAAACTTCGAGGCTTTGCCCGCGTTTAACTTCCATCAAATCTGCCGCGACCACAGCGCCGGAACTGCGAATTTGCGCGCGTTCGGCAATCACTACGCATTTTTGATTCATTCCGACCAGACCGGCGACCGACGTGCAGCCGCTTATAACCGCAGCGCCGAAAGTGACGATAAAAAATAAAAGCAGTTTTGATTTCATAAAATCGAATTTATTCAAACCGAATTTGAATTTTACTAAACTGTGCGTGATAAATGTAGTTGAAAGCCAATCTCTGTTGATTCGACCGAATTTAGCTGCGTTTGTAGCCTAATTTCTCCAGAACTTTTTTCTGTCGTCCGTTCAAGCTCGAACCGATTGCAAGTTTGGTGAAATTTGCCTTTGAAAGGTTGACCAAGCCGCTCAAATCCTCAAAAGTTTTCAGCTCGATTACACCCGCCTGCTCGACATATTTTTGAACGATTCCGGCAAGCTGCGGATATTTCTTTAAAACCGCCAGCGAAGCCGCGTTTCCTTCGCCTCGCGCGGCTGTAAGATTATGTTTTCGATAAAGCTCGCGGAAAACGTCGGACAAAGAATCTTTGCCGCCGGTTTGATTTAAAAGCGCGGCGTCGCACAAAAACGCGACGACCATTCCTTTGGCGTAAATCAGATTTGCGCTGCCGCGCCAACGGTCGCGCGAAGCATCGAGCAAAGAAATTTGATTGGTATTTTGCGCCCTCCGAGCCACATCAACCGCGCGACTCAAAGTGTCGAGAAAATCTTCAAACCGAATGTAATCCAGCCGCACGCCGGTTTTCAAAGCCTGATAAAGCGTAAAGCCTTCGTAAAACCAATCGTAGCTGCCGCTCAAATTCAATCCGTTCGGAATCCAGAAATGAAAAATCTCGTGGCGCAATTGTTCGTGAAGACGATTTAAAGCGATTGATTTAAAAGGAATCGCGCCCGACAGCAAAACGATGCTCGCGCCGCGAGTCTCGGCGCGCCAGCGATCTGCGTTTACGCTCGGCGGCAGCGGAAGCAAAATCAATTGAAATCGGTTGACGCTCGTCTCGCCGAATGTCCGCCGATGCTCTTCCAAAATCTGGCTCGCCATTGTCACAATCTCGTCGCTCGAAAAAGTCCAAATGCCCGCGCTCGCGATGCGAAATTCCGTTTTGCCGATCAAGCCCGTTTGTTCGGTAAAATCTTTGCCGACGAGAAAAACCGCTTTTTCAACATCGGCAACGGAAAATTCGTTTTCACCGATTTTATTTTCCACCGCAGCGATTTTCCAGCCAGCCGGAAGCGCGATTTTGACGCGTGCCGAGACAGATTCTTTGCCGTCAAGCTCCGGCAGCAAATCAGCCAGCATCAGCAAACCGCCCGTATCTTTGAGCCACGAAACGTGTGCAGCGGTCATCGCGTCCGCGGGCATTTCCAAATTAACTTCGTATTTCCAGGCATCAACGGGGCGAGCCGCGATGAATTCGTTCGAGGCTTTTGTCCGGCTCGTTACCGCTGCGCCGGAAACATCGAAAAACTCCGGCTTTGAAAATCTTCGGCTGAGATTGACAGCATCGGCGTATTGGTCGGAAAAAAGCCATCGCGTCTGCAATGATTTAGCCGAACTTTGGGCGGCTGAAAATTTGCCGCTGACAATCAAACGCGCCGCCGATACTTCCAAACGCAAATCAAGCGTTTCGGCTTGCGCATTTTCGGCTTTTAAAATTGTCGCGCAAAAACACAAAAATAAAAGAGCGAAAAATTTTCGGCTAAAAATATTTATCGTGAGCGAATAAAACATTGATCGGAAAAGCGCCGCTGCCCGGCGCTGCAACTTGCATTAAATTTAACACATCCAAAGTTTGAAAATTAAACGGAACTTTCTCGCGGACGGCTTCGTAGCCTGTCTTGATTGACGAAATTGATGCCGTTCGGACAAGAAAACTAAAATTTTAAATTTAGTTTGTCATCAATCGCGGTTTGTTGATTCGATTTTCCTGCAACAATAATTTTGAGATAAAAAATATGAGCCTGATAAAAGTAATAGTCGTGACAATGCTGTTCCTTTTAAGTTTGCTGTTTTTGGGGCGTTTTTTCATTTTCGTTTAAGACGTTTTCCCTGATTTACCGGCAATTCATTTGAGCGAAATAAAATTTCGGGCGGACTCGTCTAAAAATTCGAGTCCGCCCGTTTGTTTTTCACTTTCGGGCTGCGAATATGTCACAATTGCCTGCACTTCTGTTGCAGTTTTTTTATTTATGTCGAGCGAAAATTTAGTAAAAATCAAACGCGCTTTAATCAGCGTTTCCGACAAAGAAGGAATCGTCGAATTTGCCCGCGAGCTGGAAAAATCGGGCGTTGAGATCGTCAGCACGGGCGGAACGGCGCGCGCGCTGCAAGATAACGGAATCTCCGTCCGCGAAGTTTCCGACCTGACCGGTTTTCCCGAAATGATGGGCGGGCGCGTTAAAACTCTGCACCCGAAAATTCACGGCGCGCTGCTCGGTTTAAGAGACAACGATGAACATTTGGGCGCAATGCGCGAACACAAAATCGAGCCGATTGATCTGGTTGTCGTTAATCTTTACCCGTTTGAGGAAACAGTCAAGCGCGAAAACGCCTCGCTCGCCGAAGCGGTCGAACAAATTGACATCGGCGGTCCGGCAATGATTCGTTCGGCTTCAAAAAATTGGCAATCGGTGGCGGTTGTTACCGATCCGAAACTTTACGATTCCGTTTTGCGCGAGTTAAATGAATCAAGCGGCGCGCTTTCGCATTCGACTCGCCAGCGTCTCGCCGTTTTGGCGTTTATGAACACTTCGCGCTATGACCTGGCGATTTTCAGCTATCTCGAAGACCAGCTTTCGGATGAAGATTACGATTTTGTCGTCGAAAATCATCCTTTCGGCGAATCCGCCGATGCGGTGAATTATCTGAATTGGATTTTGACCGAAGAAGGCACCGCGCAGCAGCAAAATCTGGACGATGTGGTCGAAGAGGCTTGGGCGGAAATTACCAGCCGGAGCGAGCTTTCCGATTCAAACGGTCATGTTCTCGATGCGGTTTTTGATGAAGACGAAGATTCCGACGAAGGATATTTTGAAGACGAAGAAGAACCGCTTTTTGCCGCCGACGAATTGCTTTATTTGACGAAAATTCAGGATTTGCGTTACGGCGAAAACCCGCATCAGCAAGCCGCGGTTTACGAATCGGAATTTGAAGGCGGCGTGGCGCAGGGCGAGCTTTTGGGCGGCAAAGAAATGTCTTTTAACAATTATTTGGACGCCGATGCCGCTTTTAATCTGGTTTCGGATTTTGACGAAATTGCCTGCGCGATTATCAAACACACAAATCCGTCGGGCGTCGGGATCGGCGTATCGCTCGAAGAAGCCTACGCGCGCGCTTTGGCGACCGATCCGGTTTCGGCTTTCGGCGGTATCGTCGCCTTTAATCGCCCGGTAAACGCGGATGTCGCGCGCGCTTTGACCGAGATTTTTACCGAAGTCGTGATTGCGCCTGAATTTGAAACGGACGCGCTCGAAATTCTGCGGGCAAAGAAAAACTTACGGATTCTGTCAGTCGGCGCGCGCGAGGATTTTGAGGAAGATTTTGAGTTCCGGCAGATTTCCGGCGGTTTTTTGGTGCAAACCTGTGACCGAGACGTTTTAACGCACGAACAGTTAAAAGTCGTCACGAAAAGACAGCCGACCGAAAACGAAATCCGTGCGCTGCAATTTGCGTGGCGAGTCGCCAAGCACGTTAAATCAAATGCGATTGTCTATGCCAATGAGTTTCAAACCGTCGGAGTCGGCGCGGGTCAAATGTCGCGGGTTGATTCGGTGAAAATCGGCGCCCAGCGCGCAGTCTTGTCTTTGCAGGGAACGGTCTTGGCTTCGGACGCATTTTTCCCGTTCCGCGACGGAATTGACGAAGCGGCGAAAAACGGCATTACGGCGATTATTCAACCCGGCGGTTCAATGCGCGACGAAGAAATCATTGACGCCGCCGACGCCCATAATCTGGCGATGATCTTTACCGGCATTCGCCATTTCAAACATTAATTCTTTGGGGTAAAACAGACATAATAAAAGACGCTGAGTTTAAATAAAACTCAGCGTCTTTTATTATGTTTTGAAAAACTTAACCGACTAATTGAAGATTTTTGAGTTTTTCGCCGACGCCTCGGTAAGCGACGTTGACGGCGTAAATCTCGGTAAATTGAGCAATCGCTTTATCCTTTTCCCCGGCTTTTTCATAAGCCATACCAAGTTCGAAACGTAGAGCCTGATATTCTTCATCGGAATGACCGGGCGCGTCGAGTCCGCGTTGATACCATTTGATTGCCAATTCGGGCATTCCTTTTTCGACGAAACAATGTCCGATTAAATTGCAGCATTGCAGGTAACGCGGCGTGCCGTCGCTGGCGGCGACCATTTTGGCGGCGTTTTGAAATTCTTCGACCGCATCGTCAAACAATCCCATTTCTTTGTAAGCCAAACCGAGATTGTAGTGCGTTTCAAAATCGGCGGTTTGCTGTGTTTCCAATCCGCTGACTTCCAAATCTTCGCCGAATTCTTCAAACAAATCGGCGAAATTAGGATTTACCCCAAGCACATTGCCGTTTGTGTTCGACGGTTTTTGCTTCGAGTTGCCGTTTAAATGAGCGGCGGTTTCATCATAATGATTCGCGCCGTTTTGCTCGACGATTGACGGAGAAAAACCGACTGTCGGGGTTTTCTGTTCGACTACCGGCGGCTGCAATTTTTCGCGTCTGGCGTCAATTTCGGAATGCTGTCCGAACTGAGCTTCGACTTGCAGCAGAGATTCAAGGGCTAACTCGTTGTAGCCTTGCGAAATATAAAAATCAATGCTTTCCAGTTCCTGCGTGAGATAATTTGTCGGATCGGGCTTCTCCTCGAATTCTATCGCAACTTGTCCAAAATCAAATGCTTCTTCGACTTCAGCTTGGGTTGTAAAATTGTTTTGTACTTGAAAATCTTCGTATTGCGCCGGAGATTCGGAATTTTCGATTTGAACCGCCTGTTCCGAAAAATTCCACGGCGAATCGCCGGTTTCTTCAGATGACGAAAGAATTTGAAAACTGTGTTGATCGTTTTCTTCGTCGAAGCCTGAGAATGACTCAAACGAGGGAACAGTTTGGTCTGCGGGGAATTCGGGCGTCACCGCCGCCGCGCCTTCCGCGATTTCGACTCCCAATTCGCGCAAGCGCTCGGCGTATTTGGTTTCGCTCGGAAACAGCAAACGCAGTTCGGAAAGCGCGTTTTTTTCTTCATCTTCAAGCTCGTTTAAACGCGCGGCTTCGACGGTGCGCTCCAAAACCTCTTTTAATTGAAGCTCGTTGCGATTCCAGCTATGCAGCCGCGCCAGCAAATGCAAGGCTTTTATTTGTTCCGGGTCGCGGGTTAAAATTTCAGTCAGCCAAAATTCCAAATCCGCTTCCTGATTTCCGGTCAGGAGAAATTCCGTGCAAAACTCCAGAGTGCGAAGCGCCGCCGCAAGCTCGCCGTTTTTCACGTAAATCTTGGTTACGTCTAGCAGATTCTTGTAACCCGAATGGTCTTTTTCAATTAAAGAAAGAAAGGCGTTTTCGGCTGCGGCGGCGTTTTCCAATTCCAGATGACATCTTCCGAGCAAAGAATAATATTGTGCTTCGCCTCTGGCTTCGCCCTGCGCGTTTTCCAGTTTTTCGATTGCTTCGTCCGGGAAACCGAGCGCGATATGAGCGTCGGTCGCGCCCGCGAGAGCCGGTAAATAATCCGGGTTGATTCTTAAAGCCTGAGAAAATGCCGCAAGCGATTCTTCAAAGCGTTTTTTGGCAAGCAAACTTGCGGCAGATTCCGTAAAGGCTTCAACCGCTTTTTCAAGCTGATTTTCTTTGACGTAGTTTTCGGCGAGATTCAGCCGCGTCTGCACATCGCCCGGATCAAGATCGGCAATCTGATGCCAGATTTCCAGCGCGGGCAAACGGTCGCCTTTTTGCTGGTAAAAATCCGCCACCGAGAGAAAATGCGTGCGGGCTTCGGCAATCAAACCGAGTGTTTGATAAAGCGGCGCAAGACGCGCCGAAATCTTTATGTCGTCGGGTTTGAGGCGCGCGATTTTTTTGTACATCGCAATCGCTTTATGAGTAAAACCTTGCGTGTCGTAATATTCGGCGATTCGCTCGAAACATTTGATTGCCTCGTTTTTCGCCGAAACGCGAACGTATAAATCGCCGAGCGTGTTTAGCGTGTTGTAATCGCGCGGATCGCGTTCGGCTAATTGAGTGTAGTCTCGGATGGCGGCTTGAATTTTTCCCTGGGCGAGATTTTTTTCCGCCGCTCGTCGTAATTTCTCTTTATCGAAACTCATCGGAACGTTTTAAACTAAGCTTGTGGTTGAAGTAAATCGTTGAAACTGTGCGGTGTGCGGCGTGGATTTGAGGTTTGCGATTTTTAAAACTTGTGATGCTTTGTGCAGCCGCCCAAGTGCCGCGCAATTGGTATTTCCAAGCTATCACGCTCGCTCGGAAAGTGTCAACGATTCTTTATCAATTTTAATCATTTTTTAACAGCTTAATTTTTTGAATTCTCCAATCGTTTTTTGAGATATATTTAGACTGTTTTGATTAACTTTTCCAAAGGAATTAACCATAAGAAAATGGCAAAAGAAATTCTAATGTTTCGCAGCTTCAGCGTAATGCTCGCGTTGGTTTTATTTGTTTTTTGTAACTTTCAGATGCTCAATGCCGCCTGGCGCGACCCGGTTCGAGCGCCGCGCGCGATGGTAGCTTCGCAGCATCAGCTCGCTTCGGAAATCGGATCGGAAGTAATGAAAAAAGGCGGAAACGCGGTTGACGCGGCGATTGCGACGGCGTTTGCGCTCGCAGTCGTTTACCCGGAAGCCGGAAATTTGGGCGGCGGCGGTTTTATGCTGATTCGCTTTGCCGACGGGCGAACAGCCGCGATTGATTATCGAGAAATGGCACCGGCGGCGGCGAGCCGGAACATTTTTGTTGACGGAAACGGAAATTTAATCAAAGGCGAAGGTTCTTCGACAATCGGTTATCGCGCCGCCGGAGTTCCCGGCACTCCGGCAGGTTTGGAGCTTGCTTTCAAAAAATACGGTTCGGGGAAACTGACTTGGGCGCAATTAATTGAGCCTTCTCGGCGGCTCGCTGCAAACGGTTATGTTTTGAGCAAACGGCTGGCGGATTTGTTTATAAGTTACAAAGAAAATCTCGAAAAATACGAAGACAGCCGCCGCATTTTCTTAAACAACGGTAAGTTTTACAAAGAAGGCGACCGTTTAATTCAAACCGATTTGGCGGCGACGCTGGCTCGCATTCAACGCGCGGGCGCAAAAGGTTTTTACGAAGGCGAAACGGCGCGTCTGATTGCCGAGGATATGCGGCGTCACAACGGTTTGATGACGCTTGCGGATTTGAAAAATTATCGCGCCAAAGAGCGAGTGCCTCTGCGCGGCAACTATCGCGGGCACGAAATAATCTCGATGCCGCCGCCTTCGTCCGGCGGAATTGCAATGCTATCGGTTTTGAACATTCTCGAAGGCTACAACGTCAGACAAGCCGGTTGGTCTTCATCGGAAAAATATCATCTTTTAATCGAGGCGATGCGCCGCGCCTTTGCCGACCGCGCAGAATATCTCGGAGACCCGGATTTTGCCGATGTTCCGGTGGCTCGTTTGATTGCCAAAAATTACGCCGACCGTTTGCGGCAAACAATCAGTCTGGAAAAGGCTTCGAAAAGCTCAAACATCAAAGCCGGTTCGCTCGCCGCCAACGAAGGAACGGAAACAACGCATTTTACGGTTGTTGACGGGCAAGGAAACGCGGTTTCAAACACTTATACAATCAACGATTTATACGGCTCGCGCGTGACGGCGAAAGGGACGGGCGTTTTATTAAACGACGAAATGGATGATTTTGCCGCTCGTCCCGGAAAACCGAATATGTTCGGGCTTGTGCAGGGCGAAAACAATTCCGTTCAGCCCGCCAAACGCCCGCTTTCTTCGATGACGCCGACGATTGTTTTGCGACGAGACGGCTCGCTCTGGTTCGCAGTGGGAGCGCGCGGCGGTCCGAGAATTATAACTTCGGTAACCCAAATCGTGATTAATGTGATTGACCACGAAATGAACATTCAGCATGCGATTGACGCCCCGCGCGTTCATCATCAATGGCTGCCGGACGAAATCGCTTTTGAGCAATTCGGGCTTTCCGCCGACACGCGCCGCAATCTCGAACGAATGGGACACGAATTTGCCGAAAAACCAGGCAATATCGCTTCGGCGACCGGAATTATGATTGAAGAGAAAACCGGCGTGCGCTTAGGCGCGATAGATTCGCGAAGCGACGGCGAAGCAATCGGTTTTTAAATGTGAAAATCTTATTTTGATGAAAATGAAAAGGACAAGTTTTACTTGTCCTTTTCTAATAACCGGGTTGTTCCTTCGGTAATGCTTGGCGGAACAAGCTCGCCGGTTTTGGCTTCTCGCCATCCTCCGACGGGCGGTTGGTATGCGGCGCTGGTCGGCGTAAAATTCGCGGCTTGCGGCGGAAGCGCGTTTTGTACCGGTTGCGCTCCGACCTGATTTTGCGGGATAAAATTTTGTTGCTGTTGAACCGGCAATTTCGTTCTGTTTTTTTCGCTTTCAAAGAGCAGCGAAAACAGCATCATCAAAAGCCCGCCCATCGTTCCGATAATAGCGACGAAAGGAATAATCACTTCACCTGCGCGATCATCGTTGAAAATAATGGCGGTAATCGGAATAATGATAACTAAAAAAAGTAAAAACCAGACCAGACCAAAGAGAAAAACTTTGCGTCGCGTAAAAAACCTTTTTTTATCATTGATTGCCGCAAGTTGCGGGAGAAATCCGCCGTTTGCCAGAATCTCGGAAACCAGACCGAGAGGAAAACCGCATCTAGAGCAAAATCTCATCTGTTCGGTCGCTTGCTGCTGACCGCAATTGGGACAAAACATTCTTTAAAACTCCGAAATTTTAGATTCAAGCCTTTTCCGCTTACGAAACCGGGCGGCGAGAAGTTCTGATTATAAGCGCAAATCGCGGAAAAGTCTTTTACTAAAAAATCAGCGCGGCAGTTTTTCATCCGAGAAAAATCGAAAAGTTGCAAATGCGCGACCTTGAAAGTTTTCGGCTTGAGCGAGAGTTTCCAGTAACAATTCAAAAATCGTTTTAATCCGAACGGGTGCGGGAATTTCTTTTGATAAATCGCCATCGGCGGTAAGCAATGAAAAACCGCGATTTCTAATCGCCTCAACTTCGCCCAGATATTCAATTATTTTGTCGTTGTTAAAAAGAGCTTCGGGCAGAGTCCATTCAAACGGATCATCCCAGAGCTTTGTCGTCAAACCGTTAAAAGTTTGTTCGACCGCGCCGGCGCTGCGCAAAATGTATTCGCCGCACGATGAAACCGGAAACAAATCGTTCGTCTCGCGCGGCTGCCAGTAAAGCTTTTCGAGCGGAATTTTTTGGACGAAAGCGCAAGAGCGGATGTGCAGATACACAAACCGCTCTTTTAAAATTTCCGTTAATTGCTTCATAAAATTAACCGCCGCGCATCTTTTTTGCAGCGCTTGAGCGGTTAATTTACTTTACTTTGCGCCCGGTTTCAATCACGCCCAGACCATAATTTTTGCCATTCCAATTGACGCCGTTTTGAACGCGACCTTTGACGCCGACTCGCGCGCCTTTTGTCGGAATGCCGCCGTTTTGCGAAACAACCCAAATCGTGCCGCTTCCGTCGTCAACTTTATAAATTCCGCCGCCCTGTCCGAGTACGCTGAACCCGTAGCTGTCGCTGACTGTTCCGACGAATCCGACTTCCTTGTTGTAATATTTGGAAGGATTGTTTTGAATCTTACTGATCGAAGCCTCTTCGCACGCAGCCGCCAGAAAAACGACGCTTAAAATCAATCCGAGTAATCCGGCTCTTATTTTCATTTCAATTTTCTCCTGTGTTTTATTTTTTGCCGGGAGAGCTTTTCGCTGTAGAAGATTCGTTTTTTATAAAAAAGTTTGCCTTTGCAGGCGAAATTTGCCAGACTGTCGCCGTTGAGCGGCAAATTGTTTTCTCATTTTCCAATGTCGAATTTCAAAAAACCTTTGGAACAACAATCAAATTTTCGTTTTTGTTCGAGCATCTCCGACGACGTATGGCATCCGTCGGACGAATCTTCGGCTTACGAATGGTGGTATTTCGACGCAGTGGGCGATGACGGGCGCGACGCTCTAACAATCATTTTTCTCGACAATTTCATCTTTTCCCCGCGCTACAACAAATTTTGCGCCAAAAAACCAACGAACAACGAGCAACAAACGACGAACAAATTCCCCGCAATCGCTTTCACCTATTATCGCGACGGCAAGATTCTGTATCGCGCCATCAACGAATTTTCCGGGAAAGATTTTTCCGCGCGGACGGATTTTCCCGCCTGTCAAATCGGCGAGAGCCGTTTCGATTTTGAAGCGACGCCTTACGGGGTTCGTTATCTCGTCAACATCGAGGCGGTTTTGCGCGGCAATCGTCGGCTTTCGGCTTCGCTCGAATGGCTCGTCATCGAGCGCGATTTTTTGCCGCCGACGCCGGAAACTCAACCGTCGCATTTCTGGAATCTGGCTGCGCCGCGCGCCGATGTGACCGGCAAAATCAGCGTTTTCGCCAAAAACGGAAACCGCCAAAATCAAATTCAATTTCGCGGCACAGGCTATCACGACCATAATCAGGACGCCCGCTGGCTGCCCTCGACAGTTTCTCAATGGCAATGGGGACGCGCGCATTTTGCCGAGGCGACCGCCGTTTTTTATCGTTATTGCGAAAAAAATTGCGCCGAGAGCTTAACGAAATTATTTTTGATTCGTGAAAACGATTTCACCGTGTTTTCGCCGTCTTACGCCGAAAACGCCAAACGCAGAAACGTTTTCGGCGTGAAATATCCGAAACAGTTGGACTTTTTAACGGAAAAAGACGTTTTGTTTTCGGTCAAACAAAGCCGGGTGATTGACGCCAGTTTTTTTTACCTCAGATTTTTAAGCGAAATGGAGCTTGATTTGGGCGACGGGGAAAAACACAAAACCGTCGGAATCACCGAACATCTCGCGCCCCGCAGTTTGGGATGGCGTCCTCTGGATTGGCTCGTAAATATGCGAATCGGCAGAAACGGACGCGGAGCGTTTCTGCCTTAAAGATTTTTTTTGAAGTGAATTATGCGTGCGACTTCTTCATACCCGATGCCGAGATGCGCCGAACGACTTACTGAATTTCCCAGCTCGCAATCCGAAGCCATTTCGAGACAGCCAAGCCGACGCGCCCAAATTTCCGCCGCTTCGACAAGCTGCCGACCGACCGCGCCGCGCCGATGATTTTCCGCGACAAACCAGCCTTCGATGTAACCGACAGGCGCGTTTTTACAGCTCTCGACGTATTCGTATCGCAAACTGGCTTCGAGAAAACCGATTATTTCTCCGTCATTCGATTCCGCCAGAAAGATTTGCAATTTGTCCCCGTTGGCTAAAACGTGTTCCAGTTCACCGCTAATTTCGTCATCCGTTACGTGCGACCACAATTTTTTTCGCAACACAGACCAATCGCTCAAATCTTCCGATTGAATTGTTCTGATTTTCATCGCAGATTATGGAATTAAAACAATTTTTCCGAGATGATTGTTTTCCAGAACGGCTCGATGCGCTTTCGCGGCTTCGGCGAGCGGAAACGTTTCGGCGACAACGGGTTTAAGATAACCTTCGGCTAAACCTCGTCCGATTCCGGCGTGAATTTCCGCCATTTGCGCGGGCGGCGCGTTAAAAAGCGACATTCCCAAAATTGCAGCGTCTTTGCTCATCGTCGCGCGCGGATTAAATTCCAGAGCGCCGCGATTTCCGATTACGACGATTCGACCATACATTGCCAAAACGTCGAAATCTTTTTGCAGATTAACGTTAGCGAGCATTTCCAAAATGATGTTAACGCCGCGTCCTTCGGTTATTTTTAAAATTTCTTCGAGATAATTTTCGGCTTTGTGATCGAAAACAAAATCCGCGCCTTCGTTCATCACGAGATTTCTTCCCGCTTCGCTGCCCGCCGTCCCGATGATTTTCAAACCGGCGTGTCTCGCCAACTGCACAGCCGCAATTCCGACTCCGCCGGAAGCGCCGTGAATCAAAACCGTTTCTCCGACTTGCGCGTTTGCGCGTTGAAAAAGCCCGCGAAACGCAGTTGCATAAGGCACGAAAACGCCCGCGCCCTGTTCAAACGAAACGTTTTCCGGAAGCGGAAAAACCTGATTTTCCTCGGAAAGACAAAATTCGGCGTAAGCGCCCGTTGAAGTTCCGGCAACATAAACGCGGTCGCCCGTTTTGACTTTTTCGACCGCTTCGCCAATCGCTTCAACAATTCCGGCAGCGTCCGAACCCGGCGTGTAAGGCAAATCAGGCTTTCGGGCGTAAGCTCCGGCGCGAATGTAAGTGTCAACCGGATTGACTCCGGCGGCTTTCACGCGCACCAAGACTTGTCCGGCTGGCGGCTTCAAAACGCCAACGTCTTCCAGCCGCATCACATCCGGCTCGCCAAATTCGTGAACCCTGATTGCTTTCATCGGTTTGTTAGTCGTTCGTTGTTCGTCGTTCGTCGTAGATTGCTTTTTGCAACGAACAACGAGCGACGAACAACGAACAAACCATTAAACGTATTTTTCGATCAACCTGGCGATTGCATCGCGGCTGACCGCCCCGACGACACGCTCTTGTTCCTGACCACCTTTGAACAAAATCAGCGTCGGGATTCCCTTGATTCCGAAACGCGAAGGTGTGTCCATATTGTTATCCACGTCCATTTTGAAAACTTTGGCTTTGCCGTTAAATTGCTCGGCGACCGCTTCGACCGACGGGGCAATCATCCGGCAAGGTCCGCACCAAGCCGCCCAAAAATCAACCAAAACCGGCTGGTCTGACGACAACACATTGCTTTGGAATTCCGTATCGTTTACTTCATTAACAAATCCTGCCATTTTTATTTTTTCTCCTTTAAAAATTAGTCCTTTTGTATTTTTTTACCACGAAAATGCGGCATATTCATTTTAATTCAAAAATTGCCGTTCTTGCGGAACAATTGAAACGTTCATTTTTTCCGTGCCGCGCAGAACGGTCAGCCATTCGCGTTTGCCGACTCGATCTTCAGTTAAAAGACGATGCAGCTCGTCAATTCCGGCAACCGCAGTTTCGGCGAATTCAACGATTATATCGCCTTCTTTCAGTCCGGCTTGATAAGCGGGGCTGTCTTTTTCAAACGAAACGACCAAAATTCCCGTCTCGTTCGGCAAATTGTAATGCTTAAAAAGCTTGCGCGGAATCGGCACGTTTTGTCCCGCAAAACCGATGTAACTTCTCCTGATTCTGCCGTCACGAATCAGCCGCGCCGCGACAAATTTTGCGGTATCAACCGCGACCGCAAAACAAATTCCCTGCGCCGGCAAAATAATCGCCGTATTGACCCCGATCACAGCGCCGCGCGAATTAACGAGCGGACCGCCGGAATTTCCGGGATTTAAAGCTGCGTCGGTCTGAATAATATCGTCAATCAAACGACCTGAATTTGAGCGCAAACTGCGACCGAGCGCGCTGACGATTCCAGCCGTCACCGTGCTTTGAAACCCGTAAGGATTTCCGACCGCGATTGCCATTTGCCCGACTTTCAGACTGCTCGAAGAACCGAGCGGAAGCGCTCGAAGATTCGGCGCGTTAATGCGGATGACGGCTAAATCCGTATCCGGGTCTTCGCCGACAAGATTTGCCTCACAGCGATTTCCGTCGTGCAATATTACGGTCAGCTTTTTCGCTTTGTGGACGACGTGGCTGTTGGTCAAAATAAAACCGTCGGGCGTAAAAATAAATCCCGAACCGCTTCCGCCTTGCGTTTGCTGACGCCCGCGAAAGTTTCGCGCTTGTTCGACTTCGATTCTTACCACCGATGGGCTGACTTTTTCCGCCACTGAAACAACGGCGTTTGAATAAGCGTCGAGAATCTCGTCGTCGGAAACGAGCGCGTCATCGAAATTTTCCGCTTTAAAATCCCGCGTCGCCGGAATTTCAAAATCATTGTTTGTTAAAAATTCAACCCTGCTTGTCATAATCTTAATTGTAACTTTTTTGATTACAGAACCAAAATAAAAGTTGCCAATGGCACGCCGCGTGCAACAGATTGGCTCGTGTTTAATCACTGAAACAAAATCATACAGGGAGAAATTTCAATGACCGACAAAGAAACGCAATCTCGCGCTGACGAAAGCAACACAATCAAAAACCCCGACGATTGGACGACCGGCGACGAACCGATGACCGGAGCGCAACGTTCGTATTTAAAAACTTTGAGCGAAGAAGCCAAAGAGGAGTTTGACGAAAACCTCTCAAAAGCCGAAGCCTCAAAGCGGATTGACGAATTGCAGCAAAAAACCGGACGCGGCGCGGCTGCGTAAATCCTGATAAAAAAAGGAATCGTGAGAAATAATCTCCGATTCCTTTTTGCAAACCTTAGGATTTTAGAGTCGCTTTTAAAGTAATTTCCGCGCCAGCCAAAACCTGAGAAACCGGACAGGTTTGTTTGGTTTTTTCGGCGATTTGCTGAAATTCATCGTCCGAAATATTCGGAACTTCGGCGACGGTTTCGACTGCGATGCTCGGAATGTGAAAACCGCCTTCCTGTTTTTCGATTTTCACGCTGGCGGTCGTATTGATTGTTTTCGGCTGATAACCAGCTCTGCCCAGATTTCCCGATAAAGCCATCGTATAACAACCTGCTTCGGCGGCGGCGATCAACTCTTCCGGGTTGGTTTTTGTTGTGTCGTCGCCAAAACGCGAATTAAAAGAATACGCGCCTTCAAACGCGCCGCTTTCGAGTTTTAAACTCCCGCTCCCATCCATAATTCCGCCGTTCCAAGTGGCGTCCGCTTTTCTAACTGCCATAAAAATTTATTTTTCCTTTCCTGTTTTAAGCATTAACTGTTTTCATCATTTCCGCCGGATAACGCAAACCTGCGACATTCGGCGCAATATCCGCGATTTCCCGCAAATCTTCCGTCGTTAATTCGACATTAATTGCGCCGACATTTTCTTCCAAACGATGTCGTTTTTTCGTTCCCGGAATCGGCACAATGTCTTCGCCCTGCGCTAATGTCCAGGCGAGCGCAAGCTGCGCCGCCGTGCAGTTTTTCCGAGCCGCGACTTCTTCGATTTTCCCGACTAGTTCAAGATTTTTCTCAAAGTTTTCGCCCTGAAAACGCGGCGAGTGGCGGCGATAATCGTCTTCCGCCAAATCTTCAAAACGCTTTATCTCGCCGGTCAAAAATCCGCGCCCCAAAGGCGAATAAGCGACAAGGGAAATTCTGAGTTCTCGCGTTGTCTGCAAAACGCCGTTGTCCTCCGGGTCGCGCGTCCACAAAGAATATTCCGATTGCAAAGCCGTAATCGGATGAACGGCATTCGCGCGGCGAATTGTTTCCGCACTCGCCTCGGACAAACCGAGATAACGCACTTTTCCTTCTTTGACTAATTCAGCCATTGCGCCGACGGTTTCTTCAATCGACGTTTCAGGGTCAACGCGGTGCTGATAATATAAATCAATCATTTCAACGTTTAATCGTTTCAAGCTCGCTTCGCAGGCGTTTTTCACGTAATTCGGCTTGCCGCTGATACCTCGAACCATTGGATTGTTCGGATCGCGGACGATTCCGAATTTGGTCGCCAAAACCACTTGCTCGCGTTTCCCCTGAATTGCTTTGCCGACCAGTTCTTCATTTGTAAAAGGTCCGTACATATCGGCTGTATCAAGAAAATTGACGCCTAATTCGAGCGCGCGATGAATCGTAGCGATTGATTCTTTATCGTCGCGTCCGGCGTAAAAATCAGACATTCCCATACAGCCCAAACCGACTGCCGAAACATTTAATTCGCTCTTTCCAAGTTTTCTGTACTTCATAATTGCCCCTTAATAAAAATCAAATTGTCAGAACGACTTTGCCGGTCGTTTTTCTGCCTTCGACGGCGCGGTGCGCTTCTGCCGCTTGTTCAAGCGGAAACTCCGTAACCGAAACTTTCAAGTTTCCGCCCACAAAGCCCTGCATCAGCTCGCTACTGAATCGAGCAATGTTTTCGGGTGTTTCAAGATTTAAGTTGTAACCTTTAACGATGTGCATTTTCGCCATCAGACTGACTGCTGATATTTGGAAATCCTCGCCGCTCGCCGCGCCATAAATAATCATTGTTCCTTTCGTCGCCAAACACTCGAAATTGCGCTTGCCGACTTCGCCGCCGACCATTTCGATAATCAAATCCGCGCCCTTGCCGCCGGTCGCTTCTAAAACCTGTTTCGTCCAATCCGCTTCGGTGTAATTGATTCCGGCGTCGGCTCCGAGATTAACGACTTTTTCGAGTTTTTCCGGCGAGGAAGCCGTTCCTAAAACCCTTGCGCCGCGCCCTTTTGCTAACTGAACGAGCAACGAACCAACACCTCCCGCCGCAGCGTGAATCAAAATTGATTGCCCTGCGCGCAAATCTTCAAGCAATCCCAGCGCTGTCAAGCCCTGAACGAGCAGCGCCGTCGCCGCGTCAAACTCCAAATCACCCGGAATCGGAAAAACCCGTGCGGCGGGCGCAACGACATATTCTGCGTAACCGCCGCCGCTTATCATCCCCAAAACGCGCTGCCCGGTTTGCAGATTTCCGACTCCAGTGCCGACGGCTTCAATCGTTCCGGCGACTTCAAAACCGGGAATGAACGGCAGTGGCGGGCGAAAGAAATATTTTCCCTCGCGCAGCATAATGTCCGCGTAATTGATTCCGGCGACGGCGGTTTTGATTAAAACTTCGCCTGCGCCCGGCTGTGGCGTTTCGATTTCGTCAACCCGCAAATTTTCCGGCGCACCGAATTGTTGAATTCTGACAGCTTTCATTTTTGTCTCCTGATTCTTGAAATATCGGGCTTAATCCGTTTCCGTTTTTAAGCTGCAACTTTTGCAGCTTTATTTTTCCAAACGTCCGCAACGATTTCATAAGAACGCAGGCGCGCTTGATGATCAAAAATCATCGCGTTAATCATCAATTCATCTGCTTTCGTCGCTTCTAAAATTCTTTCCAATTGGGCTTCAACCGTCGTTCGGCTGCCGATGATCGAACCGCCGAGTCTTGATTCGACAATCGCTTTTTCCTGCGGCGACCATAATTCGTCCATATTTTCCACCGGCGGCTGAAGCTGTCCGGGTGTCCCGCGAATCAGCCGCAGAAAAGATTGAAATTGCGAGCTTGCCAAAAACCACGCTTCATCGTCAGTTTCAGCAGCGATAACATTAATGGCGAGCATTGCCAAAGGATTTTGGAGTTCATCCGAGGGCTTGAAGGCATTTCGATAAATCTCCAGCGCGGGCAAAATGTATTCGGGCGAAAAATGCCCGGCAAATGCGAATGGCAAACCCGATTCTCCGGCAAGGCGCGCGCTGAAATCGCTCGAACCGAGCAGCCAAATCGGGATTTTCAAACCCGCGCCCGGAACCGCTCTGACTCTTTGTCCTTCAATCGGCTCGCGGAGAAAAAATCTCAATTCTTCGAGCAATTCGGGAAAATCATCCGCGCCGTCCAAACGGCGGCGCAGGGCGCGCATTGTCGGTTGGTCTGTTCCCGGCGCGCGCCCTAAACCCAAATCAATTCGACCGGGGAAAAGCGATTCAAGCGTGCCGAATTGTTCGGCAATCATAAGCGGAGCGTGATTCGGCAGCATAATTCCGCCCGAACCGACGCGAATCGTTGAAGTTCCGTTTGCCACATAGCCGATCACAACCGCAGTCGCCGCGCTCGCAATTCCGGTCATATTATGGTGTTCAGCCAGCCAGAACCGCTTGTAGCCGAGTTTTTCGGCGTGTCGCGCCAAATCGAGCGAATTATGAAGCGCGTCGGCGGGCATAGCGCCCGCGACAATCGGTGCCAAATCCAAAACCGAAAAGGAAACGTCTTTAAAACTGCTCATAATTCCCCTTTTATTTACCGGCTTTTAATCTTTCCACTTGATGCGCGCTTTGCGGCTCGGAAATTTCAATCGCTCGCCCGTATTGTTTTGGCACATAATCAATCGCCGCACCGAGTTCCTTCGCCGCTCGAAACGGGAAATACGGATCGCGCAGAAACTCACGCGCCAGCAAAACCGCGTCCGCCTCGCCGTTTTGCAAAATCTCTTCGGCTTGACGCGGTTCGGTTATCATTCCGACTGCGGCGGTTGCGATTTCGGCTTGGCGGCGGATTTCGCGGGCAAACGGAACTTGATAACCCGGCGCAACCGGAATTATCGCCCGCGGAACATTTCCGCCCGTCGAAACGTCAATCAAATCAATTCCGATTGTCTTGAGAAGTTTTGAAAACTCAATTGATTGTTCCAAATCCCAGCCGCCCTCAGTCCAATCTGTCGCCGAAATGCGAACAAAAACCGGCAAGTTTTCCGGCACGGCTTCGCGCACCTGTCGCGCGGTTTCGAGCGGAAACCGGACGCGATTTTCAAAACTTCCGCCATATTCGTCCGTGCGCTTGTTTGAAAGCGGCGATAAAAATTCGTGAAAAAGATAACCGTGCGCGGCGTGAATTTCGATTACTTCAAAACCCGCTTCAACCGAGCGCTTTGCCGCCGCGACAAAATCGCTCATGGCTTTTTCAATATCAGCTTTCGTCATTTCGCGCGGATGCGGATAATCTCCGGCAAAAGCAAGCGCGCTCGGCGCAATTACCTGCCAGCCTCGATTATTTTCATCCACGCCTTTGCCGCCGTTCCAAGGTTCAGCCGTTGAAGCCTTCCGCCCGGCGTGCGCGATTTGAATTCCGGCAATTGCGCCTTGGCTCTTAATAAATTTCGTAATTCGCGAATAGGCATCGGAATGCGCATCAGACCAGATTCCGGCATCAGACGGTGAAATTCTGCCTTCGGGCGAAACGGCGGTAGCTTCCATAATCACCAAACCTGCGCCGCCGACCGCGCGGCTGCCGAGATGAACAAGATGCCAATCGGTCGGCATACCGTCTTCGCTCGAATACTGGCACATCGGCGAAACCCAGATGCGGTTGCGAAACGTGACTTCTCTTAATTTGAGAGGCTCAAATAATTTGCTCATACTTCCCTTACTCGTCTTTGATTCGTTTAAGTTTGTCCCGTCCAGCTTTCATCGGCAGTTTCGCGCCAGCGGTTGCGAATCGCTTCAAACTCTTCGGTCGTTAAATTCCCTTTTGCCGCTTGCGCCGCGTTTTCCTGCCAGCGACCGGGTTTGGTTGTCCCGACGATTGCAGTCGAAACGCCCGGAATTGAAAGCGTAAATCTAAGCGCCGTGCCTATTGAATTGGTTAAATCCTGTTCTTTAATAAATTCGTATTGCAGTTTTTGCAGCCGTTTCCAGTATTCGTGATGATAAGAACTCGGCGGTAATTCAGGATGTTTCCAAGCTGCGTTGGCAACCGGGCGTTTGGCGATAATGCCCATTTGTCTTTTCGTCGCCAGAGGAATCGTTAATTCAATTGCTTCCTGGTCGGCAATGCTAACGGAAGTTTGCAAAGCGTCGAAAACATTCATTTCAATTGCAAATCTCGCGTCCTTGGAATCGCCCGAATAACCGAAATAGCGCGTGTAACCGAGTTCTACGGCGCGCTGCAAGCCTTCGACCGCTTCGCCGCGTCTCAAAATCTCCTCGTCGCAACTATGAAGCTGAACTAAATCGAGATAATCGGTTTTTAGATTTTTCAAGCTCTGTCGAACGGTTTCCAACACGCCGTTTTTCGACCAGTCATAACGGGTAAATCCCTCAAGCGCCCCGCATTTGGTAAATAAATTAAACTCTTTACGCCGGTGTCCGACCGCGTTGCCGATCATCTGCTCGCTCGTCCAATAAGCAGCAGCCGTGTCAATCGTATTCAAACCGGCATCCAAAGCCTCGTTCAAAAGCTGCGTGACTGTTTCCTGCGTTGCCCCTTCATTGCCTATTTCAGCACCGCCGAAGCCTAAAACAGTCGTTTCCAATTCGGTTTTTCCAAATTTTCTTTTTTCCATTTTAAAAAGTGAGCAGTGAGCGGTAAGCAGTGAGCAGTAAAACCTGCTTCTTTCTGCTCACTGCTTACCGCTCACTGCTCACTTTGATAACTATTTTCCCGAAATGCGCGCCCGATTCCATATATCTGAGCGCATCCGGCGTTTCTTCAAAAGCGAATGTCCGGTCAATAACCGGTTTAATTTGATTTGTCTCAATCGCGCGGTTCATCGCTTCAAACATCGCGCGCGAGCCGACGAAAATGCCTTGCAGTTTGATTGATCTCATTAAAATCGGAATCGGATTGACTTCGCCCGCACCCGACAAAGCGCCGATAACCGCAACGTGACCGCCGATTTTTACGGAATTAATGGATTTAGCCAATGTGCCCGCGCCGCCGACTTCGACGACGTGATCAACGCCCATTTTCTCAGTCAAACGCAAAACTTCTTTATCCCAATCGGGCGTCAGCTTGTAATTGATCGTTTCGCTCGCGCCGAGCGATTTGAGTTTTTCGAGCTTTTCATCCGAGCTTGAAGTCGCAATGATTTTCGCGCCGAACATTTTGGCAAACTGCACGGCGAAGATCGAAACGCCGCCCGTGCCTAATGTCAAAACAGTTTCTCCGGCTTTGAGTTTTCCCGACACGACGAGCGCATTCCAAGCCGTAACGCCCGTGCAAGGCAGCGTCGCGGCTTCTTCGTACGAAAGATGTTCGGGAATTTTGACCAGACTTTGTTCGTCAAACGCACCGAATTCGCATAAAACCCCGTCCAAATCTCCGCCGCCGAGTGTCGTCCTGTTTTTTGCGGCAGAAGGCTCGCCTTCAATCCAGCTCTGCGTAAAAATCGGGCAAATACGGTCGCCGATTTTCCATTTTTGGACATTTTCACCGATTGCGACAATTTCGCCCGCGCCGTCGGAAAACGGCACGGCGGGCAATTTCGCGCGCGGATTATAAGCGCCTTTGACCATCATCAAATCGCGGTAATTAAGCGAAGCCGCATGAAATTTGACGATGACCTGATTGGCTTGAGGGCGGGGTTCGTCGCGCTCGACAAGCGCAAGATTTTCGATTCCGAATTGTTGAATCTCAAAGGCTTTCACTGATTCCCCCTTGTTCTGGCGCGGCATCTTTCGTTTTCGTCTTCGACCATTCGCAAAACTTCTGCGAGCGTCATTTTCCCCAAGCCGTCTTCAATCGCGCGGTCTAATTTATTTTGAATTTGGAGCAAAACGACTTCGATGCTCTGCCCTATTTCGCACCCTTCGTCCGGCTTTCTCCGGTGCAGAGCGAAAATCTGTCGGCTTTCAATCACGCGATAAATTTCAACCAGCAAAATTTCTTCCGGCTTTCGCGCCAGACGTGTTCCGCCCGCCGCGCCCGCTTGCGAAACGACAATTTGCGCGCGCCGGAGTTCGCTCAAAATCCGTCGAATCACGACCGGATTTGTCTTGACCAGACAAGCGATTTGTTCGGATTTCAAAGGCTTGTCCCCGGCTCGCGCCAGCAAACCCAGAGCGTGAATCGCAATTGAAAATCTGTTGCTCGCCATCTGTAACAAAGATAGTTACAGTTGTTTTGAAATGTCAAGTTAAATTTTTGTGAAGCCGTCTATTTCAATTTCAGCAAATCTTGCAGAGCGTCCTCGATTCGCTCAAATTCGAACTGAAAATTATTCGCCAAAAGTTTTTCGGGAAGCACGCGAGCGCTCGAAAGCAGCAGCGCATCGGCTAATTCGCCGAACATCAAACGCAAAGCGAACCCCGGAACGGGAACAAGCGACGGACGATGCAGTGCGACGCCGAGCTTTTCGGCAAATTCGGCGTTTCTGACCGGATTCGGCGCGGTGGCGTTGACCGCGCCGGTTAAATTTTCATTTTCAAGCGCGAATTGAATCACGCGAATCAAATCTCTCAAATGAATCCAACTGACAAACTGCTGACCTTTTCCGACCGCGCCGCCGACGCCCATTTTAAACGGGGTCAGCATTTCCTTGAGCGCGCCGCCTTCGGTCGAAAGCACGATTCCGATTCGCAAACGAACGACACGCGCTCCGAAATCGGCGGCTTTGTTTGCTTCCGCTTCCCATTCGACGCCGACGCCTGACAGAAAATCTTTTCCCGGCGGCGAATCTTCGTTCAAAATCTCGTCTTTCCGGTCGCCGTAATAACCGATTGCCGAAGCCGAAATAAATGCGCGCGGCGGATTTTCGAGTTTTTGGAGCGAATCAATTAAAGCTCTCGTCCCGACAACGCGGCTGTCCCGAATAATACGCTTGCGCTCTTTCGTCCAACGCTCATCGGCAATTCCCGCGCCCGCAAGATGTACAACCGCATCGAAATTTTCGATTTTTTTCAGCTCGCTTTCGACAATTCCCGTTTCCGCATTCCACTGAATTTCGTGTTCATTGTTTGGAGCTTGCCGAACGAGCGAAAAAACTTCGTGACCGTTTTCCCGCAAAAACGGAACGAGATGCCTACCGACAAGACCTGTTGCGCCTGAAATTAAAAATTTCATTAGTTCAAAGTTCGAGGTTCAAAGTTCGAGGTCAGAAAGCAAAACTTTGAACCTCGAACTTTGAACCTTGAACTATTTGATTGCTCCTTGAATCGGACTTGAAGCCGAAGCGTAAAGTCGTTTTGGCATTCTGCCCGCGAGATACGCAAGCCGTCCGGCTAGGACGGCTAATTTCATCGCTTCAGCCATTTGCGCTGCGTCGCTGGCTTCGGCGATTGCCGTGTTCATCAAAATCGCGTCCGCGCCGAGTTCCATTGCGATTGCGGCGTCAGAAGCCGTGCCGACTCCGGCATCAACGATAATCACGGCGTCCGGCAACTGTTCGCGCATAATCCGCAGATTCGCCGGATTTTGCACGCCCAAACCCGAACCAATCGGCGCGGCGAGCGGCATCACCGCCGGACAGCCCGCGTCGAGCAGTTTTTTCGCCATAATCAAATCGTCGGTAAAATACGGCAGAACGATGAAACCTTCTTTGACCAGAATTTTTGCGGCGGCAAGCGTTTGTTCGTTGTCGGGAAAAAGCGTCGTCTTGTCACCGATAACTTCGAGTTTTACCCAATCAGTTTCGAGTGCTTCGCGCGCAAGTCGAGCAGTGCGAACTGCGTGTTCGGCATCGTAACATCCGGCAGTGTTCGGCAAAATCATCATTTCCGGCGCGAGATAATCGAGAAACGATTCGCTTTTGCGGTCGAGCGGTACACGATTGACCGCAACCGTCACCATTTCCGCGCCCGACGCTTTGTGCGCGGATTGCATCTCGGTGAAAGAGCGATATTTTCCCGTGCCGATAATCAAACGCGAAGCAAAAGTTTTACCCGCTAATTGAAAAGTGTCCTGCTTCATAAAGATTTAAAACTAAAATTTCAAATTATGTTTTGAATTTACAACAAAACCGCAAACAGAAAAAATGCGGATTGAACCAAATCCAATCCGCATTCCGTAATCCACAATTTGTAATTGAATCACCCGCCGCCGACGAAATGAACAATTTCGATGCGGTCGTTTTCCCGCAAAACAATATTTCCCCATTCACCGCGCCGAACGACCGATTGATTTAGCTCGACGGCGACGCGCGCCGACGCAAGCTCTAAAATTTCCAACAATCGCGCGAGATTCGTGTTTTCGGGAATTTGCCGCGTCTCGCCGTTCACAATTACAGTCATCAGTTAACAATTAACAGTTAACAGTTATTTTTTACAAATAGCTGTTAACTGATGACTGATGACTGATAACTGTTTTCAGCCTTGGTTGATAATTCGTCTCAGTTCGACTTCTTCATCTTCAACTATTGCGCGCACAAGCAGCGCGGCGCGCCCGGAACGAAAATGCGGAAGCTGAAGTGTAACCGCCGCCGTTCCTTTTTTTCCGGTTCGGGCATGAAAAATCAGCGGTCGAAACGACGAGCCTAAAACTTTAACCATTATTTCGACGCCGGCAAGCGGAATATAAATATCGTTGGTGACTTGAATTTTTAGCTCAACGCGGTCACCGCCTCGATATTCGCGTTCTTCAAAAAGCCGGATGTTGATTAAGCTCGGCTCCAGATCTTCTTTGGTGGGTTCGATTTCGCCGAGCTGCGCGCGCAGCAAAGCCGGCGTTTGCGGCAGCTCGACTGGCTCGTCGAACCCGGTTTCAAGCTGTACGTCGTCGGTTTCGTCAACCACATCAACCGGAATTTCCAGAAGCGGCTCGATTGTTTCAACCACTTCCGTAATCATCAACGGAGTCGTGACAATCTCGGCAAACGGAATTGGCGGCTCAACCGCGGTGACGATTTCGACCGATTCAACTGTTTCAAAAATTTCTTTTTTGCGCGCGCCGCGTCTTTCAATTTTTTCGCTTTGCTCGGCTTTTCCGTTTTCCCGCGTTTTTTCCGGCGCAGGTTCGCGAACGCTCATCCGCTTTAGATCGTCAACTCGTCCTTGGCTTATCGCGGCGCAAATTAATTTGTGCTGGCGGTTAAGCCGGTCGGATAAAGTTTTTTCGTCGAAACCCGCGGTGATTAAATCGTCATACGGCGAGCGTTTGCTGGCGAGAATCTCGCCGCCCGCATAAACGAGCGACAATATCAGAGGACTGTCCAAACCTTTGTCTTCGGTCTGGACATGATAAGTCACGCCGCCATATTCGATGTCTGTGTTGAATCCGGTTATCACGTTTGGTTAAAGAGGTGCACTGCCTGCGGGACGCTGAAGGCGGAAAAAGCCTTCAGACAAAGTTTACACAGCCTTTTTACGCCGGTCAATAAAGTTTGTATTTCTATTATTTATTTCAAAAATTTTCTTGCTTGACAGCTTTGCGGGGTTAAACTACGATTGCCCTTGTGCAAGGTTTCTCAAACTCTAAAAGTTGTAATTTCTGCCGATTTTTAGCACAATAGAAGTGTACTTTTAGATAAATTATGGAGGCTCAATGAACGAGTTCCGGCTGAGCGATTACGTTCCGATTGTAATTATGTTCATCGTGGCGGGAGGTTTCGCAGTCACGAATATTTTGCTGACGCAGCTTTTTGGTCCCCGTAAATCAACTAGGACAAAGCTGATGCCTTACGAGAGCGGCAAAGACCCGGTCGGTTCGGCGCGCGAACGCTTTTCGATCAAATTTTACAGCGTCGCGGTTGATTTTCTGCTGTTCGATTTGGAAGTTTTGTTCCTGATTCCGTTTGCGGTCGCCTTTAAAGCTCTGCTCGCCGCCGGATTTTGGGTTTACGGCGTTCCGGCTTATGCGGCAGTAATGATTTTCGTATTTATGGTCGTCGTCGGATTCATTTACGCCTGGAAAAAAGGCACATTCGATTGGAGCTTGCAGGCTCGCGCCGAAGCCCGCGCCGAAGGCAAGGCTATGGCAGCAGAACGCAAAAAACGACTTCGCTCGATGCCGAAAGACCGTCCGCTGCCGCTCGGAACTCCGACAAATCCGGGCAGCCGAGTCCCGGCGGTTGTTTCCGATCCGACTCTTGTTTCAGCCGGTAAATAACGTGGGAAATTTAATAATATGGGTTTAGAAAATAAAATTGCAGAATCCTTACCGGAAGTTTTAACCGTCCAGCTTGACGCTGTGGTGAATTGGGCGCGCAAAAATTCTTTGTGGCCGGCTACGTTTGGCTTGGCTTGCTGCGCGATTGAAATGATGAATACTGTTTCCTCGCGTCACGATCTTTCGCGTTTCGGCGCGGAAACGTTTCGCGCCAGCCCGCGTCAAGCTGACGTGATGATTGTTTCGGGGCGAGTTTCCAGAAAAATGGCTCCGGTGTTGCGGCGAATTTACGACCAGATGCCGGAACCGAAATGGGTGATTTCGATGGGCGCTTGCGCAACGACGGGCGGCGTTTTCGATAATTACGCGATTGTGCAGGGCGTGGATAAAATCGTTCCGGTTGACGTTTACGTGCCGGGCTGTCCGCCGCGACCGGAAATGTTGATTCACGGAATTATGATGTTGCAGGAAAAGATTATGAAGGAGAAAATGCGCGACCGCCGCGATGTGCCGGAAGTAGAAGCGCGGGCGGCGATTGCGCCCGGAACTTTGCCTGTGACGATGAACGCGCAGGATGAAGAAAATGCGCCGAGAACGGGAATATCGCGTCCCTATTCGATTGCCGCGCGCCATGAGCGTCGCCGCACTTCTTAAAAGCGAGCAGTAAACGTAAAGCGGCGAGCAGTTTTAAAACGCTAGCCGCTTTTTATTTGTAATATTTTATGGCTGAAAATATAGCTGTCGAACAAAACCCGAAAACCGTCGCGCTCGTCGCGCTGGCAAACGGGCTGAAACAGGAAAACCCGGTTTGGGTGACGCAAATCGTTGACGCGCTCGATGAAGTTACGGTTTTCGTTCCGCGCGAAAATATTGTTGATGTTTGCTGGTTTTTAAAAACGCGGCATCAATTCGATATTCTCATGGATTTGAACGGCAACGATCTCGGCGCGGAAGAAGAGCCGCGTTTTGAAGTCATTTATCATTTGTTTTCGACCAAAACTTATCAGCGGATTCGTTTGAAGGTTTTGCTCTCGGACGAAGACCCGCACGTGAACACCGTCACAACGGTTTGGCGCACGGCGGACTGGCACGAGCGCGAAACTTACGATATGTTCGGCGTGATTTTCGACGGACACCCGGATTTGCGGCGCATTTTGCTGCCTTCGGATTTCGACGGACATGCGCTCAGAAAAGATTATCCTTTGCGCGGCTTCGAGCCGTACAGCTTAAGCTAGTGAATCGTAAATCGTGAATCGTAAATAGAAAAATCAACGATTCACGATTTACGATTCACGATTTTCTAAAGAATGACTCCGACAATTGGAACAGAATCGCCATATGAAGTTTTAGACCGACCGCTTGAGTCGCAGATGACGCTTTCGTTCGGTCCGCAGCATCCTTCGACGCACGGCGTTTTGCGGCTCGAACTGGTTTTGGACGGCGAGCTGATCGTCAAAAACATTCCCGACATCGGTTATTTGCACACGGGAATGGAAAAGCTTTTCGAGTATAAAAAATATCAGCAAGGCATCGTTATCACCGACCGGATGGATTATTTAAATCCGCTCGGCAACAACCTTGTTTACGTGATGGCGGCGGAAAAGCTGCTGCAAATCGAGATTCCCGAACGCGCACAGACGATTCGCGTTTTGATGTGCGAATTGCAGCGCATCGCTTCGCATATGGTTTGGCTCGGCACGCATGCGCTCGACATCGGCGCGATGTCGGTTTTCTTTTATTGTTTCCGGCAGCGCGAGAAAATCTTGAATTTGATCGAAGCGTGTTCGGGCGGGCGGATGACGCCGAGTTATTTTCGCATCGGCGGCGTGATGATGGATTTGCCGGCGGGTTTTGAACGCCGCTGCAAACAGTTTTTGGATGGCTTTCCCGATGCGCTCGCTGAATTTAATACGCTGCTCACAGGAAACAAGATTTTCCAAACGCGAACGATGGGCGTCGGCGTTATCAACGGCGAAGACGCGATTGATTGGGGTTTGACCGGACCTTGTTTGCGCGGCAGCGGAGTCGAAATTGACGTGCGGCGGACGAATCCTTATTCGAGTTATGAAACTTACGATTTTGAGATTCCGACCGAACCTGACGGCGATGTTTGGTCGCGGTATATGGTTAGAATGCGCGAGCTGAAAGAAAGCTGGAAAATTTGCCGCCAAGCTTTGGAAAGAGTGGAGAAAATGAAGGGCAAGCCGGTCAAAGCGGATGCTCCGAAAGTCGTGCTGCCCGACCGCGAGGATATGAAAGTTCATATGGACGCGCTGATCCATCACTTTTTGATTGTCGCCGAAGGCTTTCACGTTCCGCCGGGCGAAGTTTATGTCCCGATTGAAGGCTCGAAGGGTGAGCTTGGCTGTTATATGAAATCCGACGGATCGCCGAAACCATGGCGCGTTCACTTCCGCGGTCCGAGTTTTATAAATCTGCAAGCTCTGCCCGTTATGAGCGAAGGCGAAATGGTCGCCGACGTGGTGGCGATTATCGGTTCGATTGATATTGTGTTGGGAGAAATTGACCGCTAATTTTAAAGCGAGTTTTTTAAAATTTACCGGCATTGCAAAGAAGCAATTTATGAAATTTCGGGCAAAAACGAATTTATTTTTCATTGCAATGCTATTTCTCTGCGGTCAATTATCGGCAATTGCCCAAAATCAGTTTGAAGATATAAGTAACGGCGCATCGGTCTTCGTTTTTCAAAAAACTTCGAATCTGCCGAGAGATGCCGCTTCTCAAAGCGCGGCAAGAGATGGAATTGGTCAAAGAGTAAAAGGGTACGAAAGAAGGCGCGTGATTAAAGTCAAAAAGCCAGCCCCGACTGCGCCCGCGAGAAGTCAGAATCGAAATCGCAGCAAGCCCGTACCTGCTGCTGTAGCCGATCCGATTGCGCCGGAAGATTGGATTAACGAAGAAGCAGATTTGGCGATTGAAGAAAGAAAAATTGCAGACGACGAGCCGTTATTGTTTCTCTCGAAAGGTTATTTGAATTCAAAAATCGAGTTTTGCGAATCGCCGATGTTTCCCGACGATGCGCGGAGAGCCAAACTAAAACAGGTTAGGCAAAGAATTTCGGTGACGATTGGAAAATACGGCGGTGTTTTGGACGCGCAGGTTATTGAAGGCGATCCGGTGTTTCGCAGCGCCGTTTATAGATCGCTGCAAAGTTTGAGATTCCGCGAAACTAATTTTATGGGTCAGGCGGTGAGGATTCAGGGAATACTTGATTTTACTCAAACGCCTGCAAATGACATTTTGTGCAGAGTTGCCGAGAAAGAAGCGGAAATACCGACGGTGATTGACGGGGGAATTTTAAACGAGCACGCAGAATCATGCGAAATTCCAAATTTCCCTTCTGATGCGAAAGCCGCCGGGCTTAAATCCGTAACGGCGGGAGTTCAGATAATTATTGACGAAAAAGGCAATGTAGTTTACGCCGCGCCGTTTGACGGTCATCCGGCATTTGGTGAAGCTGCTGCAAAAACCGTGCGAAAAGCGACGTTTCCTGTTTCGTCTATTATCAAACAGCCTGTAAAAGTTAAGGGAATAATGGTTTTCACGCAAACGCCGAACAATGACAGTTCATGCAAAACGGTTGCGGCTTCTGAACAGCTTAGATAGATAAAAGTTGTTTTTAAAACTTAAATTTGCAATAAGAATTGTAAGAACGATGAACTTAACACCGCAAGATGCAGCAAAAGAAATGGCGACTTTTTCGCCTGCTGTTGATGCCGAAGTAGCAAACCACATTGCGAAGTATCCGCCGGAAAGAAAGCGTTCGGCGATATTGCCGCTGCTTTTTATCGTGCAGCGCGAGCGCGGTTATATTGACGAGCCGGGCGTGGCTTATGTCGCGCACAAGCTTGATTTGGAAATGGTTGACGTGTGGGAAACCGCGACGTTTTACTCGATGTTCAATCTCAAACCGATTGGGCGTCACCATATTCAGATTTGCAAAACGCTCTCGTGCAAAATTATGGGCGAGCCGGAAATCACCGATCACGTTTGCAGTAAATTGGGAATAAACCCCGGTGAAACAACGCCCGACGGTAAATTTACGGTTTCGCTCGTCGAATGCCTCGGCTCTTGCGGCACCGCGCCGATGTTTCAAATCGGTTTTGATTATTACGAAGATTTGACGACTGAAAAAGTTGATAAGATTTTGGCTGGATTAAAATAGAAATATTTTACAAAGTCGTCTTGCGAGAATATGCGTTTTGCTTTATTCACAACTTTTTTGGTTTTAATTGCTTTTACCTTTGGTTGTGCGGTTCGCGCTTATAAAGTTCCAACTGCGGCTATGTCGCCGACAATTAATCCGGGTGACGGTTGCATTGCAGATGAAACAAGTTACAAACTCGGTGCAGAGGTTGAAAGATTTGATATTGTTTCTTTTAATTCGCCGCCGGTTCCATGGTTAAACGGAGAACGGCACAAATTTATTTTTCGAGTAATTGGACTTGGCGGAGAAAAAGTTGAGATTAAAAAGGGCAAAGTTTTTATTAACGACAAACTGTTAGAAGAGCCATTTGAGAAAAATCCTTTGGGGGACGATTTTGCACCTATTGTTGTTCCCAAAAATGAGTTTTTCCTGTTAGGTGACAATCGCCCGGATAGCTGGGATAGTCGTTTTTGGAAACCGGCAACAATTAAACGCGAAGATATTTACGGCAAAGTCGTGCAAATTTTGCCCGGCTATTATAAAGAATAGTATGAGAATCGAAGCAATCGGTTGCGAACCATTACAGCTAAAGCGAGTGCATTTGAAGGATTCGCACACGCTCAAGGTTTATCAGGACAACGGCGGTTATCAAAGTTTGAAGAAAGCGTTGAATATGTCCGCTGACGACATCATCAACGAAGTCAAAGCGTCTGCGTTGCGCGGTCGCGGCGGCGCTGGTTTTCCGACCGGAATGAAATGGTCGTTCGTTCCGAGAACTTCGCCGAAACCGAAATACATTGTTTGTAACGCCGACGAATCGGAACCCGGCACGTTTAAAGACCGCTATTTAATGGAGCGCGATCCGCACGCCTTGATTGAAGGAATGCTGATTGCCGCTTACGCGCTCGGCTCGCAGGCTTGCTACATTTACACGCGCGGCGAATATAAATATTTGATTGATATTTGCGATGTCGCCATTGAAGAAGCGCGCGCAGCCGGGCTGGTCGGGGGAAATATTTTCGGTTCCGATTTTTCGTGCGAAGTCTATACGCACACAGGCGCGGGCGCTTACATTTGCGGAGAAGAAACGGCGCTTTTGACTTCTCTGGAAGGTTATCGCGGACATCCGCGAATGAAGCCGCCATTTCCCGCCGTTGAAGGTCTTTATGCTTGTCCGACTGTCGTCAACAACGTCGAGACTCTCACGGCTGTTCCGCAGATTATCGAAATGGGCGGAATCGCATGGCGCGATTTGGGAACGGAAAAATCGGGCGGAACAAAGCTCTGGTCGGTTTCAGGTCACGTAAAATATCCGGGCGTTTACGAGCTTCCGATGGGCTACAAGGATATGGAACGGTTCATTATGGAAGACTGCGGCGGAATGATTAGACCGGACAAAAAATTAAAAGCCGTGATTCCAGGCGGCTCGTCCGTCTATATTATGCGCGCAGACGACGTAATCGGAAAAAACGTGGCGATGGATTACGAAGGTTTGGTCACCGCCGGTTCGATGGTCGGTTCGGGCGGTTTTATCGTGTTGGACGAAACGGTTGACGTTTTTGAATCAACGAAAAATCTGACCGAGTTTTACAAACACGAATCCTGCGGCTGGTGTACGCCCTGCCGCGAAGGTACTGATTGGATGCTTAAAATTTTCAACCGCATCAAGGCGGGCGAAGGCAAACCGGAAGACGCGCAGCTTTTGATTGATCTCTGCGACAACATCGAAGGCAAATCCTTCTGCGGTCTCGGCGACGCTGCGGCGTGGCCTATTCAAAGTGCGATAAAACGGTTCCCCGAAGATTTTAGAGCTTGGGTATTGCGCGAAGTTGATCCGAGTCGCTTTGCGGCTCCGGCTGTAACTCATCATTAAATTTTATTAGGAGAGAATTATGGGAAAAGGCGATAAAAGAACACGGAAGGGCAAGATCGTAGCCGGTAGCTTCGGCAAATCTCGTCCGAAAAAGAAAAACATTAAAAAAGCCGCGACAAACGAAACGGCGGCAAATGATAAGACTGAGGCGAAAGAGGCTTAGTCTTTTAGAAAAGATTATTTAAATGTCTCAAGAATTAGTAAAAGTTACAATTAACGGAAACGAGTACGAAGTAGCAAAAGGCGCGCGTTTGATTGACGTTTGCCGCGAAAAGGAATTCGGCATTCCGGCGTTTTGCTATTACTCGGATTTGGCTTTGCAGGCTTCGTGCCGGATGTGTCTGGTGCGAATCGAGAAAATGCCGAAGCTGCAAACTTCCTGCACAATCACCTGCACAGACGGAATGATCGTCACGACGCAAAGCGAGGAAATCGAAAAAGCGCAGCGCTCGATGCTCGAATTTTTGCTGGCAAATCACCCGCTCGATTGTCCGGTTTGCGACCGCGGCGGCGAATGTGAATTGCAGGAAATGGTGTTCGATTGGGGTGGTCTCGAAGAACGCTTTACCGAACGCAAGAACGGCTATCCCGAAAAATATCTCTCGCCGGTTGTCGCCAACGATCAGCAGCGCTGCATTCTCTGCAAACGCTGTACGCGCGTTTGCGACGAGTGGATGGGCGAAGAAGCTATCGAAGCCGGAAATCGCGGCGTCAATACGGTTATCGGCACTTACACAGGCTGGCTCAATTGTTCGCAATGCGGAAACTGTATTGAAGTCTGCCCGACCGGAACTCTTTTGGACGGAACTTATCGCCACGAAGCGCGCCCGTGGGAATTGGATCAGACGGTTTCTACTTGCGGTTATTGTTCCGACGGCTGTCAATTGTCAATCGGTTCGCGCGGGGACGACGTTTTGCGAATTGTTGCCCGCGATCGTTATGTCAATGGTCATAACGGCGAGTTTCTCTGTATCAAAGGGCGTTTCGCTCATCATTTTGTCAATGATAAATCTCGCGTTAAAACGCCGATGATACGTTACAAAAAAGGCGGGCGTTTAATTCCGACTACCTGGGACGAAGCGATTGCTTTTGTCGCAGATAAGCTCAACGCAATTTACGAAGCAAACGGCGCAAACTCAATCGGCGTCGTCGGCAGCCCGCGCCTGACAAACGAATCTTTGTTCACGCTGCGGAAATTTGCCGCTGAAGTCGTCGAAACCGAGAACTATGCGATTGCCGATGCCAATGATTGGCGAGGATTTATCAAAAATTTATCCGCTCCGATTGCGACGCACCGCGATATTCGCCACGCTTCGACGCTTTTGCTGATCGGCGGAAACCCGAAAGAACGCCAGCCTTTGGCGGACAGACAGATTCGGCAATCTGTTCGCAACAACAAAGCGAATTTGATCGCCGTCAATCATACGCCGATTCGTACGGCGCGCCTTGCGCAGCAATTTGTTCACGTCAATCAAAATTCGTACGACGCTTTTGTGCTGGCATTGGCGGGCGAAATCGAAGATTCTCCGGCGGCGCAGAAGCTCGGAATTGACGTTACTGAAATTGCGGTAATCCGTGATGTCATCAATCAATCGAGCGGCGATATTGTGATACTTTTGGGCGATGATTTAAGCCCCGAAGCTCTCGCGGTTGCCGCGCAGTTGCCGCTTCAGTTCCCAGAAAAGCGCGTCTTGCTGCATCCTTTGCCGCTTTACAACAACAGCGTCGGCGCGGCGGATATGGTTCCGGGCGGAAAAACCGTCGCCGAAGTTTTAAATAATTCGCGCGCGCTTTACGTGTGCGGCAGTCTATTGCCGCTGCATTTGGATGAAGCCGCGCTCGGCAATATGGAATTCGTAGTCGTTCAGGAGCTTTTTGAAACGGACACAACTCAATATGCGGATGTCGTCCTTCCGGCAGCGAGCTTTGCCGAAAACGACGGGACTTTTACCAATAGCGGCGGACTCGTTCAGCGCGTTCGCCAATCGGTGACGCCGATTAATCAATCGAAACAGGATTGGGTAATTCTCTCGCTGCTTTCGTATGAATTCGGCGTTGATTTCGGTTTCAATATGGCTGCGACTGCGGTTTTCCGCGAGCTTGCAGACAAAGTTCCGGCATATGCGAGGCTTCGTTATCCGGCTCTCAAAGACGAAACAAAGCCTGTTCAGGTCAAACACCAAACCGTCGGACAGCAAAATCTGGCGGCTGAAATTCAAACGATGCGCTCGCGCGTCGAGGCTTTGAGCGAGACGCCGAGCAAAATCAGCGAAGAGCCGCCAATCGGTTCGGAATTGCATAAACCGGGAACAATGACCGGCAAAACCCCGGAGTTTCAATATCTCTGGGACGGCAACCAAAAGCCCGAAAACGTTCTGGTTTCGCCGCTTTATCAAATCGAGCGCGGAAACGGGACGGGCAAACGCGAGCATCAACTGTCGCAAATTGCCGACCGGGAAAGCGGAATGGGCGCGATGCCCGTCAAATAAACGTTGTTTTGTACAAAAGCGGGCGGTAAAATGCCCGCTTTAAACTAAATTTAATCTTTTATGGATTTAACCAACGCCGCAGTTTATTTCATTATTAAATTTGGCGCTTGCTTTTTAGCTTTCAACGCCGTTTTGATGGTTGTTGCCTATACGGTCTTGGCGGAACGCAAAGTTCTGGGCTGGATTCAAGGGCGCATCGGACCGAATCGCGTCGGACCCTGGGGAATGATGCAGCCGTTTGCAGACCTCCTCAAATTCATTTTTAAAGAAGACATTGTTCCCGACAAATCAACGCGCTTTGTTTATTTTCTCGCGCCGCTGATCGCTTTGATCTGCGCGCTGCTGCCGATGGTAGTTTATCCGTTTGGACCGAACGTTGATTTAACTTCTCTAGGTTTGAAGGACATTCCCTACGCAGGACAATATTTAAGCTCGTTTCCGCTTGCCATCGCGCGTTTCGACGTTTCGCTGCTTTATGTTTTGGCGATTACGTCAATCGGCGTTTATGGAATCGCGCTCGCCGGTTGGTCTTCAAACAACAAATACAGCTTGATGGGCGGACTTCGCGCGTCCGCTCAAATGATTTCTTACGAACTGTCAATGGGGATGTCCGTAATCGGCGTCGTCATTTTAGCCGGTTCGCTCGACGTTTTTACGATTGTCGAAAGGCAGACCGTAAGTTGGGGCGGCTTTTTACCGGGCTGGTACATCATCCCGCAGTTTTTGGGATTCATCGTGTTTTTGATTTCCGCTTTCGCCGAGACAAACCGCGTTCCGTTTGATTTGCCGGAAGCCGAAACCGAATTGGTCGCGGGTTTTCACACCGAATACAGCGCGCTCAAATTTGCGCTGTTTTTTATGGCGGAATACGTCAATATGTTCACGGTTTCCGCGATGTGTACGACTTTGTTTCTGGGCGGCTGGCACGTTCCCGGTCTTTCGCATCTGGTTACTTACGGCTCGATTCCATACGCAATTATTAGTATGGTAGCGTTTTTCGCTAAAATTTTCGGTTTTCTTTTCTTTTACATCTGGGTTCGCGGCAGCCTTCCGCGTTTTCGTTTTGACCAGTTGATGAATTTCGGATGGAAATATCTGCTGCCCGCAGCGATTTTGAATGTCGTTTTGACAATTACCTTTGTTTTCATTTTAAACGCTTCGAGATAATTAAAGATGCTTGAAACTGCTGCATTTCTTGTTTTTGCCGGATTGGCAATCGGCTGCGCGCTGGCAGTCGTTTTGCAGCGCAATCCGCTGTACAGCGCTATTTCCCTAATCGGCGTTTTTATCGCGCTTGCTTCGCTTTACGTGATGCTGGCGTCGCCGTTTATCGCCGCCGTGCAAATTATAGTTTACGCCGGCGCAATTATGGTTCTGGTCGTTTTCGTCATTATGCTTTTAAACGTCGAAGAAGATGTATTTTCGACAAAACGATTGAAATCGCTCGGTGCAATCGGCGCTGTAATGGGTTTGGCGCTCGCCGCGCAAGCTCTTTTTATTTTTTACGCGGTTAATCGCGGGCTGTCGAACAATGCCGCCGCAACCGATAATCCGACTATGGGATTGCCGTTTGAAATCGGCAAATCGCTGTTCACGTCGTATCTGCTGCCGTTTGAAGTAACCGGCGTGCTGCTTTTAATGGCGATTGTCGGAGCAATGATGCTGTCACGCCGTTTGCAGACACAGAAATTAGAAGAAGTTGTGGAAGAGGAAAGAGAACGCCGTCACGATAATTGACACGTTTAAAAAACTTTGCTGATGATTTCCCTTGAGCAAATTCTGCAAATGCCGAACGCCGCAATTCTGGCGGAACAGGTAAAATCCGCGCTCGAAGCAGAACAAGCTAAACGAAGACATTTTTACGAAATCATCGAAGAAAACAAAAAAATGGAGTTCATTAACGGCGAAATCATTTTTCATTCGCCCGTTAAGATTGAACACAATACGGCAACGGGTTTTATTTACAAACTGTTGGACACATTCGTTTTGAAAAACGATTTAGGTTTCGTCGGCTTCGAGAAGATTTTGATTTCGCTGACGCGGAACGACTACGAACCGGACATTTGTTTTTTCGGTAAAGCGAAGGCGGCAAAATTCAAAAAAGGACAGATGAAATTTCCCGCGCCGGATTTTATCGTCGAGGTTTTATCGGGTTCGACCGCGAAACGCGACCGCGAGACGAAATTTCAGGATTATGCGGCGCACGGAGTCGCCGAATATTGGATTGTTGACCCGGACAAAGAAACAATCGAGCAATTCGTTTTACAAACGGGCGAGTACGAGCTTTTATTAAAGACGAAAGACGGCGCGCTCAGCAGCTTTGTTTTACCGGAATTTTCAATCCCGGTGCGCGCAGTTTTTGATAAAAAGACGAATTTAGAAGCGCTCGCCCGTTTGTTGGCGCAATAATTTTTATGGTTCCAAGTCTTGCACTTTATTTAACGCTTTCGGGGATTTTGTTCGCCATCGGCGCGTTCGGCGTGGTTTACAAACGCAATGCCATCGGAATGTTTATGTGCATCGAGCTGATGCTCAATTCCGTTAACCTGACGTTTGTTGCTTTTTCGCGTTTTTTTAACGACACGACCGGACAGATGTTCGTCTTTATAGTGATGTGCGTCGCGGCAGCCGAAGCCGCTGTCGGACTCGGAATTATCATTGCGATTTTCCGCAACCGCGAATCGCTTGACGTTGACGAAGCGAGTATTTTGAGAAATTAGCTTTTTTAATGATAAATGCGGGAGTTTTGACATTTCAGGAATTTGCAATGCGCGAACCGCTGCCGCTTTCGACGATTCAAGAATCTGTGCTGGAATTTTTGCAGGGGCGCGAAGATGTCGCTCTGTTCGGCGCGCAAGCCGTCAACGCTTATGTCGCCGAACCGCGAATGACGCAGGACGTTGATTTGCTTTCGACGGATGCGAAAAATGTAGCCGAAGAATTGCGAGCGCTTTTGAGCGGCAAATTTCATATCGCCGTCAGAATTCGTGAAATCAGCGACAAGGGCTTGAGAATTTATCAAGTCCGCAAAGAAGGCAATCGGCATTTGATTGACATTCGACCTGTGACGGAATTGCCGGAAATGCAAAAGGTCGAAAATATTCAGGTTTTATCGCCGCTCGAATTGATTATCAGCAAGATAATTTCTTTTCAATCGAGATACGGCAAACCAAAATCCTGGACGGACAGGCGAGATTTAGCCGTTCTGCTTTTGCGGTTTCCTGAATTGAAAGAAAAAGTCTCGGAAACTTTGCGGGCGAAAAATGTCGGTGAAGAAGTTTTAGAAACTTGGGCGGAAATTGAACGGCAGGATTTTCAGGTCGAGGATGAAGACGGGGATTTGAATTATTAAAACCGCATATTACTCGACATTGACGAAGCCAGCATTTTGAGAAATTAGTAAATCGTGAATCGTAAATCGTAAATAGTTTTTTTGTTTGCCGCGATTCACGATTCACCGTTCACGATTCACTTTGAAATGATTGAGAACAATTATTTAAGTCTGATTATTTTTGCGCCGCTTTTGGGCGCGGTTATTAACTGGCTGTTCGGAAAACGAATGAACAGCGAAGCCTTTAGCGGCACGGTCGCTTGCGCCGCCGTCGGTGTTTCCTGCGTGGTCGCGTTTATGGCTGCTTTCGGCATCGGAACGCCGCATCCGGGCGCGCTTGTTTCGACGACGCCGGTTTTTGACCAGATTTGGACATGGATTGAAGTCGGGCGTTTTCGCGCGGATTTCGGCTTGGCGATGGATCGCTTGAGCGCGATTTACGCTTGTTTTATCACATTCGTCGCGCTGCTGATTCACATTTTCGCCACCGGCTATATGCACGGCGACAAAGGTTTTTATCGCTTTTTCGCGTATTTGAACCTGTTTATGTTCTCAATGCTGACGCTCGTTTTAGGCGACAACTTTTTGCTGATGTTCGTCGGCTGGGAAGGCGTCGGTTTGTGTTCGTTTTTGCTCATCGGTTATTACCTCAAGCGCGACGAAGCGCGCCGCGCAGCGAAAAAAGCGTTTGTGATGAACCGCATCGGCGATTGGGGTGTGTTGATGGGCGTTCTGCTGGTCTTTTTTATGACCGGCTCGATTTCGTTTTTTGACAAACCGGGAATGCCTTCCGCGCTCGGTCAAATCGCCGCAATGTCCGCCGATCCGTTCACTTGGGGCGCAATTTTCGCGGGCGGAATTACTTCGATTGCCGTTTTATTGTTTATCGGCGCGACCGGAAAATCGGCTCAAATTCCGCTCTTTACGTGGCTGCCGGACGCAATGGCTGGTCCGACTCCGGTTTCGGCTTTGATTCACGCCGCGACGATGGTCACGGCTGGCGTTTATATGGTCGTCCGCTGCAACGCGATTTTCCAGAATGCCCCGACGGCGATGTTTATCGTCGCCGTAATCGGCGCATTAACAGCAATTTTTGCCGCGACAATCGGTCTGGCGCAAAACGACATTAAAAAAGTTCTCGCTTATTCGACGGTTTCGCAGCTCGGTTATATGTTTCTGGCGTGCGGCGTCGGCGCGTTTATCGCGGCGATTTTCCACGTTATGACGCACGCATTTTTCAAAGCGCTTTTGTTTTTGGGTTCGGGTTCGGTGATTCACGGAATGCACCACGAACAGGATATGCGGCGAATGGGCAATTTGAAAAAATATATGCCTATCACGCACATCACGATGCTTTTGGGCTGGCTGGCGATTTGCGGAATCGCGCCCTGGGCTGGATTTTTCTCGAAAGACGAAATTTTATATAAAACTTTCAGCGCGCACGGTTTGCCCGCAGGCTGGAATTACGTTTTGTGGGGCGTCGGGCTTTTCACCGCCGTTTTAACTGCCGTTTATATGACGCGCCTGATGGCGATGACATTTTGGACTGGTGAACGTTTTGGCGACGCGGCGGTTGCAGACGGCAGCCACAAACATGAAGGCGCGGATGCCGAAGAGCTGGCGCACGCGCACGGCGACGCGCACGACGCGGCTGATTTACCACATCACGATGACGAAGATGAAGACGAAGAACATCATCATCTGCCGCACGATTTCAAACCGCGCGAATCGCCCGCAGTGATGTGGGTTCCGCTTGCGGTTTTGGCTGTTCTTTCGACTGTCGGCGGTCTGGTCGGAATTCCGTATGCTATCAGTTCGATGGTTGGTGCTGGCGACATAAATGTTTTTGAACACACGCTCGAACCTGTCATCGCCAAAGTCGGCGTGCCGCATAAAGCGACGACGCACGGCGAAACAACGTCCGCCGTAACGTCAGGCGGTCACAGCGAAACAGCAAACGCTTCGCATCCGACAAGCGAACCCGGACACGCGCCGATTGCGACAACCGAGCCGAAAGCCGATTCACACGCGGCGACAGCCGCAAATGAACATTCTGCGGCAGCGCATTCGCCGGAAGAATTAAATACCGAAAGATTGCTCGCGCTGCTCTCTTTAACGTTAGCCTTCGTCGGAATCTTAATCGGCTACACGGTTTTCCGCAAAAATCCTTTGCTTGAAATGCCTTCGCTTTTTGAAAACAAATGGTATGTTGACGAGGTTTACAACCGGGGCATTGTTGATCCGATTGCAGCGGGTTCGCGCGAAGGTTTGTGGAAGATTTTCGATGTGGGAATCATTGACGGAATCGTCAATGGTTTGGGCAGATTTATGGCTGACTTCGGCGACATTGTGCGCCGCGTTCAAGTCGGTTTTGTGCGCTCGTATGCTGCGGTTATCCTGCTCGGCGCATTGATTGTCATCGGTTATTTTATTTATTACGGCGCAAAGCTGATTAACGCCGCTCCGCTCAGATAATTAAAAATGGATTTTATTACTGAAAATCTTTTAACGATTTTGATTTTGCTGCCGACGTTCGGCGCGCTCGCCGTTGCCGGACACGCGATGTTTGCCAATTACGCTTCGGACGAAGCAAAGGCGGCGCAATATCGCTGGATTGCGCTCGGCGTGACCGTTCTTGTGTTTCTGGTTTCGCTCTTTTTGCTGGGCAATAATCCGCCTCCGCGCGACGGTTTTTATTTCGTTCGCAACGTGCCCTGGATCGAAGCAATCGGCTCGAATTATCACGTCGGCGTTGACGGAATGAGCATTTGGCTGGTGATTTTGACGACTTTTATTATGCCGATTGCGATTCTTTCGGCATGGAATTCGGTCGAGAAACGCCCGGCGGCTTTTTACGCCTTTTTGCTCCTGCTCGAATCGGCGATGATCGGTGTTTTCTGTTCGCTTGATTTGCTGGTTTTTTATCTTTTCTTTGAAGCGTCGCTCGTTCCGATGTTCTTTTTAATCGGAATTTGGGGCAGCACGAATCGCATCTACGCAGCGACAAAGTTTTTTATTTATACGGCAGTCGGCTCGCTGTTGATGCTCGTCGCCATCATTGCGCTTTATTATTTACATTTGACCGCAACCGGATTTGGCACGTTCGATTACGTCACTCTGCTTAATTCTTTGAGCACGAACGCGCTGATTCTGCCTGCCGGAATCGCCATCTGGCTGTTTTTGGCGTTCGCGCTGGCGTTTTCGATCAAAGTCCCGATGTTTCCGTTTCACACCTGGCTGCCGGACGCTCATACCGAAGCGCCGACCGCAGGTTCAGTCATTCTCGCCGCGGTTCTTCTGAAAATGGGAACTTACGGTATTTTGCGGTTTTGTTTCGGGCTTTTCCCGGAAGTGGCGCGAAATGAATATGTCGCGGGAACTTTTATTACGCTCGCGGTTATCGGAATTATTTACGGCGCGCTGGTGGCGATGGTGCAGCCGGATATGAAACGGCTCGTCGCTTATTCTTCGGTTTCGCATATGGGTTTTGTGATGCTGGGTTTGTTTTCCTTTAACGAAATCGGAATGCAGGGCGCGCTTTATCAAATGCTCAATCACGGCGTCTCGACCGGCGCGCTATTTCTGCTCGTCGGAATGATTTACGACCGTCGGCACACGCGCGAAATCAAAGAATTCGGCGGTTTGGCAAACGTGATGCCGATTTATGCGACGTTTTTTGTGATTACCACAATGTCTTCAATCGGCTTGCCGTTTTTAAACGGTTTCGTCGGCGAATTTTTGACGATGCTCGGAATGTGGAATTCAAACGCGCTTGCCATAACAAATTCGGTCAACTGGAATTGGGTCGCCACGATGTTAGCCGGAACGGGCGTGATTCTGGCGGCGGTTTATTTACTCTGGATGGTTCAGCGCGTGTTTTTCGGCAAAGTCACAAATCCGAAAAACCGAAATTTGCCGGATTTAAATTATCGTGAAATCGGTTTGCTGATACCGTTGTTGATTTTAATGGTTTATATGGGCGTTTATCCGAAACCGTTTTTGAAACGCTCGAAAGATTCAATCGCCGCCGTACAGCAGCGTCTTGAAAATCGTCCTGCCGGGGGCACAATCGCCGAAACAAACGAAACGCATAAATGAGAAAATTTTATTTTCCAATTTTGTTCTTTCTGATTTTTGCTGTCTTTTTTGTAACGGCAAAGGCTCAGACTTTTTACGGCACAACTGATTTGAAAACGTTTCGGGAAGGACGCGATAAAGAATTTCGCAACAAAGAAGAATCGCCTCTAAAAGCGGAAGATTTTGCGGATTTTAAAGGTCTCAACTATTTTCCGGTAAATTCCACATACCGTTTTAACGCGCGCTTTAAACAAACGCCGGGCGAAAAATATTTTCAAATGCCGACTTCTTCCGGCAATTCAACAAAATACAAGAAATTCGGCGTTTTGAGCTTTGAGCTAAACGGGAAACTGTACTCGCTTAGCGCTTATCAATGGGAGTTGCCGGAAATTGATCGAAAATACGCCGAATATAAAAATTTTCTGCTGGTGCCTTTTAAAGACAAAACAAACGGTTCCGAAACATACGGCGTAGGCAGATATGTTTATCTTAAAATTCCCGAATCAAACGAAACGATTCTTGATTTTAATTTAGCTTTTAATCCGTCGTGTGCTTACCGCAGCGGCAGGTATTCCTGTCCGATTCCGCCGAAAGAAAATCACTTGCCGATTAAGATAAATGCCGGTGAGAAATCTTATTTATCGGCTGAAAATAACAAATAAAAATGAACGCAATTTTTCTTCAACAACTTGCCAACCCGGAAATCAATTTTCCGCTGATTTTGCCCGAAACGATTGTCGCCGCAGTGGCGGCAATCGTGATGCTGATTGATTGTTTTGCGCCGCGCCAGCGTTTTGTCACGAGCGCGCTTTCAATCGTCGGTTTGCTCGCAGCGGGTGCAGCTACAATCTGGCTCTGGACGAGTCCCGGATTGGCTGCAAATCCAAACGATTTTAACGGGATGATGACGCTTGACGCCTTGCGTTTGAGCTTTACGCTCGTGTTTTTGCTCGTTTCGATCTGCACGATTTTGATTTCCGAAATCTGGGTGACGAACGAAAACGTTCCGGCGGGCGAATATCATTCGCTTTTGCTTTTCGCTACGGTCGGGATGATGCTAATGGCGTCGGGAAACGATCTCGTGATTTTGTTTTTAGGTCTCGAAACGCTTTCGATTGCGACTTACGTTTTGGCGGGTTTGCGGCGGACTGATTTGCGTTCAAACGAATCGTCGCTCAAGTATTTTATTTTGGGTTCGTTTTCTTCGGCGTTTTTGCTTTACGGAATGGCGCTCGTTTACGGCGCGACCGGCTCGACCAACATTACGATTATCGCTTCGAGATTAGACACGGCGTTTTTCCCGGCTTTGCTGCTCGTCGGCGCGGCAATGATGCTGATCGGTTTCGGATTTAAAATCGCTGCTGCGCCTTTTCACGTCTGGACGCCGGATGTTTACGAAGGCGCGCCGACGCCGATTACTTCCCTGCTCGCGACGGGTTCAAAAGCTGCCGGTTTTGCGGCATTTTTGCGCGTTTTCATCTTCGCGTTTCCGTTTATCGCAACCGCCGCTTCGGATAATGTCTCGGCAAATCTTCATACGACCTGGCTTTCGGCTTTGAGCGTGATAGCGATGATTACAATGGTTGTCGGCAATGTGGCGGCGATTGTGCAGAACAACATTAAAAGAATGCTCGCGTATTCTTCAATCGCGCACGCCGGTTACGCGCTGGTCGGTTTTGTCGGCGCGGGCGCGGCGCGCACTCCCGCCGAACGCGACAATGCGATTGCAGCAGTCGCCTTTTATATGCTGGCTTATGCCATTACTTCGCTCGGAGCGTTTGCCGTCGTCACCTTGCTCGCGCAGAAAGGCGACCGCCGCACCGAGTTTGAAGATTACACGGGAATCGGTTTTCGCGCGCCCGTTTTGGCATTTACTTTGAGCCTGTTTATGCTCAGCCTCTTTGGATTGCCTTTGACGGCTGGTTTTACGGGCAAAATCCTGGTTTTCCGCCCGGCTCTCGACGCCGGATTTTATCTGCTCGTCATCGTTGCGGTTATCAACACAGCGATTTCAGCTTATTATTATTTGCGTTTGATTGTCGTGATGTTTTTCCGCGAGCGAACGACCGATTGGGCTTTGCCGCGAATTCCGGCAAGTTTAGCGGTGGTTTTGATTTTGGCTGTTATAGGAGTTCTCGGTTTCGGCATTTTCAGCAACGGGGCGATCAGAGCCTTTCAAAGAAATCCGGCTGCCGCCGTGATTCAAGCCGAAAAATAGCGCGCTGGAAGAATGTAGAATGTAGAATGTAAAATGTAGAAGAATCAGTTTTCTAATTCTACATTTTACTAATGAGCGTCGGGCAGCAAAAAATTACCGGAATTTCAAACAGCGAAAATAAAAATCCCGCGCGTTCTTCCCTGGCAGACAAAATCGTTTTTTTAAAAAATGAAGCGGGCGGCAACTGGCTGCCCGCAATTTATCAAAATAAAGTTCGCACGCTCAGAACCCGCTCTTTCCGGCTGGATGTTCCCGAAAAGGAAAACAAAGCCGAGATTCAATACACTTTGCTCGGAGTCGAATTAAAAGTCGGAAACCAAAGAATCACTTGCCCGGATTTGGCGGCAGCCAGATTTTTGCAGGTTTTTGCCCGAATCGGCGTTTCTGAAGTTGCAATTCCCTACGACATCACTAAAATCTCTGTATTAGCGGATGAACTCGAATCCGCCTGGCAGCGCCAGTTGCTCTTTCTCGAACAATCAACCGAAAACGATTCCCCCCAAACGCGCTCTCGGTTGCGGTCGGCTCTGGTTAAAGAACTGCGCCGCGAAATTGGGGAAATCGGCGCGGGTTTGCTGATGCCTCATTTTAATCAAAATACGAAACAGCGAAAAACCTGAACGTTTTTTTTCTGGCGCGCTGTTTGCTGATAATGATGAACAACTAAATTCATTTTATATTCAACAAATTAGATTGCAAACAAGTTTATGTTAGATACAGTCGGTAAAACCGAATTTTTAAATAAAAATATTACTTCAAAAGAAGCCGAGCCGCTTCCGTTTCCTTTTAATCAGCGGGCATTTTGCCGCTACGAACCGATTGAAAAACGTATTGAAACCGCACGAGTTCTGGTCGTTAATGATTTGCTCCGTTACGAATCGGACGTTTCCGATCTGGCGCGCAAAGAATGGAACGGCACTCTGCAATCGCGCCTCAAGCTCGAAAACAAAATTTCGGCGATGGCTTGCGAAAACATAATGAAAAACGTCTGGCGGCTGGTGAAAAAGCCGAAGACGCTGCAAGTACATCTTTCGGAAGTCGCCGAAGCCGCCAAAGCGTTTAGCCCGGAAGCCATTGTGATGAGCGGAACTTTGACGGATTTTGATTATTATAATCCCAGGCATCTCGAAAAATTTGCGAAATTCGTCAAAAAGACAAAGATTCCGATTTTAGCGATTTGCGGCGCGCACCAGCTTGTCGGACAAAGTTTCGGATTAAGACTGGCGACTTTGGACAATCTGACGCCAGCGGAAAAACGCGCCGACCGGGTTGTCGAGTATCAATATCGCTTTGTGCGCATCACAGACCCGACCGATCCGATTTTCAAAGGCATTACTGATGACGAGAGCGGCGTCTGGCAGGATTACACTAAAGAAGCCGATAAATTGCGCGTCTGGCAAAATCATGGTTTGCAGGTAATGGGCGTTCCCGAAGGCTTTGAATTACTGGCGACGGCGGTTCTTTGCAGAAATCAGATGATGGTCAAACGCACCGACGGACAATTGATTTACACGGTTCAATTCCACCTCGAAAAATCGTTTGAAGATTGGAACAAAAATCGCACTCGCTGGGAACATCAAAACGAATCGCGCGACGGGCGCATTTTATTTGAAAACTTTTTGGAGCTTGCTTTGGAGCATAAAAAGCAGCAGAAACAATAAACAATCAAAAGGCGGTTTCACGACCGCCTTTTGTGTTAATGATAGTCATTCAGCTATACGAGAATAAGCACAACTATTAACTATCAACTTTCAACTATAAACTGTCTTGCAAAGAAACAAAGTTTTTCTGCAAAACAGTTTATAGTTCAGAGTTTACAGTTTATAGTTTGCCCTTTTCATTTGAGAGAAAGCCTCGATTAAATATAGCTCCAAAGCGCGGGCATCGAGGCGTAATTAAATTCCGGTTTCGGGATTTGTTTTCTCAGCTCGTCCGAAAAAACGCCGTCAACACGGAAGCTGAAAGACAAGCCTTTGCCCGCATTACTGCCGTGAAATTGATTGACCGAATCGAACCAGGCGGAATACGAATCAACATATAATTTCTCGCCGGTTTTGTGATTGAGCATATAAAAAGGCTTATTTTTATTCGTGCGAAACCAGAGAAACTCGTGGCAAATGTCGGTCTGGAGATGATCGCGGTGAGCGGGAACTTCCGCGCCCGTGTTGTCATAAATAATCAGGATTCTGCCGGTCGCTTTGAAAGGCAAACGGGAAACAAACCGCATTACATCGGAAAATTCGTCGGCGGCTTCGGTCGGCTGCCATAGCTCCGGTTTATTGAGGTCTTGATAATTGTACGGCACGCCGGGTTTCGTTTTCGTCAGCCAGATTTCCCGAACGCCGGGTTTATCGGGCGCGTCGCTGTCCAAACGATATTGATTCCAAAAAAAAGAATCTTTTTCCGTTTGGATATGATGCTCGATTCTTTCGGTAATGTAGCTGTCCAGAGACTTTAATTCTTCGAGGTCAATAATTTCGTCAAACGATTTGTAACAGGGATATTTGATGCGCGCATCAACTTTTTTTTCGATCAAGCCGGTGTCGTCTTTTAGCATTTTTTCTTCAAACCTTCAATTTAGTCATTTTAAATCAAAATTCCGAATTTGTCTGTATGTTCAATAACAAAAATCGGCGTAATATGGACAATCGCTTTTTGACGGCATGATTTTAAAGAGCTATCTTCCAGACCTAAGCCAATGAAAAAATATTTGAAATGGTCGGTTATCGTTTTGGCGCTGATTTTTGCCGGAATTCAATTCGTCCGCCCGGCGCGGATGAATCCGCCGATTAACGAAACCGAAACAATTCAAGCCAAATTGAATGTACCGCCGGAAATTGATTCGATTTTGGCGCGGTCGTGCAACGATTGTCATTCAAACCGAACCGATTGGGTTTGGTACAGCAATGTTGCGCCCGCATCGTGGTTTATGGCTTATCACGTCGAAGAAGGGCGAATCGAGCTTAATTTTTCCGAATGGGGAAAGCTTTCGCAGGGCAGAGCTTCGCTGAAGCTCGAAGAAGTTTGCGAACAAGTCAACGCGGGCGAAATGCCGATTTGGAATTACGTTTTGCTGCACCCGTCCGCGCATTTAGCCGATACGGACAAAAAAGCGCTGTGTGATTGGGCAAAGCGCGAACAGGAAAAAATTGATGCCAATCTACCTCAAGCGCAAAATTAATTGCCCTTCGCGGCGAAGCAATTAAATGCTCCGGAGCGCTTTTGATTTCCGCCAATTTAAATATTGCAGTATAGAAAAGGCTAAATAATTATTTAGCCTTTTCTATACTGTTTTGCAAAAGCCCGCAATTTGACTCAATCAAAAATTCGGAAAACTCGTTAAAATTGATTGGGATTATTTTTATTTTCTGATTCGGTGACAGGTTGTTTTGCTTGTTGAACGGGACTTGTCTCCGGTTCCAAGGCGAGTTCGGTTTTGTTTGTTTCGACAGCAGTTGTATCTCCCGGCAGCGGCTGGACGGGCGGTGTGGAAACGAGCGAGGTTTCGGTTTGAATCGGCTCGATTTTCGCTGCAATTTGAGGCGGAGGCGCGACAGGTTTTAAAGGCTCTAAGATTCCAGCTCTATCCGAAATCTCATCGGGCGAAGCGCTCAAAACGTCGTTAAATTGATTTACCGGAATTTTTCGCATTTTACCATCTTTACCAAAGATTATTACTTCCTGTTCTCCCTTAACCGGGGTTGTTACAATTAGAAATTCCACGCGCGGATGATTCTGGAAACTGCGATTTTCAATTTTATTTCCGCTACCGTCAAAAGAGACGGAGATTTCCGAATTATAAGCTCCCATTCTTGTTTCACCTTTAGGGTTAGAATTTGGGCTAGTTGCGGAAGAGATTTGGTTATTCGGGGATAAACCTTCCGCGCTCGCCGTGTAAGCAGATGACGCTCCATTATTTTTGAGTGGGTCCGAAGCCTTGTTTTTCTTAATGCTCGAACAACCGCCCGAAATCATTAATGCAAATAAAACTGACAAAAACACAAAATTCTTTTTCATATAATTGGCAAGAGGATCTATCTACTTTTCGAATGAAGAACAAATAAGTTACGTTTTCGCGTTAAAAGTCTCAAGCAAAGGAGCGCAATTGATCTTATTTAATTTTATTTCTCGGCAATACCGATAACAAAGTTGCTGATGCCAAGAAGCCCGTTGTTGGCGACGCTTGAGTTAAAAAGGATAGCAGAGCTGCCGCCACCGGAAGTGTCGTATTTTGGAGCCAAGAATCCGCTTAACGCAATAGTCGAATTGCCGAGGTTGTTTTTATCATATGGGACAACGATTATATTTCCTTCCAAAATGCCGCCGCCACCGCTTCCGCTGGAACCGCCACCGCCGCTGCGCTCAAACCCTGCTGCACCTGTAACGATAATAAGTCCTCTAAAACCAAATTCACCTTTGAATATTAACTTTCCAGTGCAAACCAAAATTCCGCCCCCGTACACTTTCTGAGAAAAGGTTGCATCACCTTCAATGAACGTAATGCCTTTTCCGGTAACGAAATCGCCAATGCCCTCTTCAGGCGTAGGAGTTGAGGTGAAAACTCTACCTGAGTTATAAGCGACCGTATATAACTTGTCAGTACCGTTATAAAGCATATTATGCAAACTTGTCGCATTATATAACCAATCAGGCAGTTCATCTGCGATGTTGGCAGCCCTTCCATCAAGCTCAGGTTTTCCGTTCGAAATTTCTGAATTAACAGTAGTGAGATTTGAGTCGTTAGTTACTCCGATAGGGGGTAGTCTGATGGTTGAAACAACATCATCCCCGTTGATTTTCTGAACGCCGGAACTTCCAGCATTGAAATGAAATCCGCTGGATTGTCCGACTAAAGTTAAAGTGGCGGGCGCTGACAACCCGTCGAAAAAATTTTTCCGAATAATAGCTTCAAGCTGTTTTTGCGCACCGCGCGGTCCGAAACCGGTTGAGCGCAGGACGAGGCGCTGCGGCTCGACGGCGGTGACATTTCCCTCAATTTCTGTTGTGGGCAAACCCGCAGTTAATTCTCTGCTGTTATTCAAGTTCTTAATAGTAATAAGACTGCCCTTTAGCTCCAAAACGCCTGAATCGAAAGTAAACTTAACATTTCCGAGTGCCGTGCTTCCGGTTACTGTTCCCCGAACTACCTTCGTAGCCTCGTATGGTTTAGTCATCTTATAGATGATTTCAAATCGGATGCCGTCCGACGGAAATGCCCCTGTTCCCAACACTGTAAAGCTTCCAAGTTTAGCAGTTGCTCCCAAATTTGTTGAGACGTTAAGATTTGTAGTTTCTGCGACTGCGGGCGCGCTGTATGAAAGGGTGAGATTGCCGTTGCTGTAGGTTTGATTCTGCAAGCCACCGATTTTCCATTTCTCAATTTTGTAAGAAAGCAAGGTGGTTGTGTTATCGGGGTCTAAAATTTGGAGGCTAAAACCCTGCCCGGTTAGATTATTGATTACAACACGACCGTTATTATTATAAGTCAGCCAGCGTGAGAGTCTGGGGAAAGCAGTGTCGCCGGCAACGTTTGAAGTACCGATTTGTACGGCTTTGCGGTAATCAATTTCATTGGCGCTGTCGTCCTCGGATTTATTCGGATCAATCAAGGGCGACGGATTAACAGGGCTGCTATCATTGCTATCGTTTCGGAAAACATTGAGCGCGGATTGAATACCGCTTTCCGCGGCATAATACGCCTGCTGATCGGCGACCGCGTCGGTGACGTTGGCGGTATTCAATGTAGCCGCGAAAAGCAAAGCGCTTCCCGCGATCAGCAGCAACATAGAAATTAACAACACCGAGACGAGGGCTGCACCTCGCTCGTTTTCCCGGTTTTTGATTTTGTTTTTTTGTTCGCTAATGTTTTCCATAATCCGAGTCCTCAAAATTAGTCTTAGTATTGATAACGCATATACTCGGAGTTTCTAAGAGTCACATCCGATTTTAGAGTAACGGTTCGGTTGGTCAATTGATTAGGCTGTCCGGCAGTGGGATCAAGTCGAACTACCACAGTAATTGTGACGCGACCCGTATCGTTGGTAGGAACGACTTTCGGTGTTGCGGCTGAGGTGCTTCCCGAATAATCGAAATAATCAAACTTCACATCACTAATTTGGTTGACGATAACGGTTGTTGCGGGATTTGCAAAGCGGTCGTAACGCAGAATTGATTGGGTGGAATTATCGAAATAATACGTTATATCTTCGTTGGGGTCGTCGGTTTTCAGGGTTATGATCGAGCTGCTTGAGTTGCTATTGTTTGAGTTTCCTGGCTGGTATATCTCGTCATTTATCACATTGGCGCGAAAATGCAATCTTTGCGCGTTTGAATCTGCGGTAACGACTCCATTAGTTTCTAAACCGTAGCCGCTGTTGGCGATTTCTCTCGACATCGCATCAAGCGCAGCCTGCGCCGAAATGATCGCGTCCGTACGTTGACTTTCCCGCGCCCGCGTTCCGAAAGCCCTGAAAAGTAAGGTTGAAGCCGCGCCAAGCATAACAAGTATTACGGTCATTGCGATGATCAATTCAATGAGCGAAAAACCGCTTTGATGATATTTGTTTTTATGCTTCATATATTTTCACTTTACGCTTAACTTCTTAATTGCTTCGGACGCGACGGAAAACGGCTCTGGTTTGAACGGCTGTTACCCAAGCGGCGCTGACGTTTTGCGGCGTAACGGTTACAGTAATTTCTTTTAAAGTTGTGGTTGACTCATCATTGTTTGGAATACCATCGTTGAAAGGAAAATTATCTACGACAATTTGCACTTGATAAGAGCTTAAATCAGCCGCATCCACTATTTTTAGAGGCTTTGCTCCTCCCTTTAGTATCTCGTCCGTTCCATTAGCGGATGGAGTAAACTTTGCAGACCGAAGCTGCTCTACTTCGCGTTGTAAAACAGCGATTGCTTGAGTGCGAGTGTTATTACCGGTGTTAGACCTAACGGCGTACGCAAAAATTGTGACTACGCTGAGTAAGCAAATCGTTAAAATAACCATCGCAATCATTGCTTCAATCAGTGTAAATCCGCCCTCTATTGTTTCTTTGGTTTCTGAAAAACGGTTATTCCTCGAATCAATTATTAATCTATCTGTACTAATCATTTTATTGTTTGCACCCATTGCTTTAGGAACTCCCTTTATCGAAGTTAATATCAATTCGCTGATGGGACTCTGACCAAAGGATTTATGTTTGCGTTTTCAGAAACATTGGTGAGACCGGTTGGATTTGCCGGAGCAGTAGCAGCGTAACCGCCGGGTGAGATTACCACCGTTCCGGTTGATGAAATTCTGACGAGGGTAGAATTTGTCGGATTTGAGGAAACCGCTCCCTGATTATTGGTGCAGTTTTCGTTGCAAATCGTAAAGCTGGGATTTGTCAAATTGTTACTAGCATCAACGGCATGACCGTGACGGTCAAAGTAGATATTGACCGGAAAAGTGCTTATGCCGACAAATCTTCCGGCGTTGCTTCCGGCAAAATTCAAAGTTCGTTTTTCTGTTGCCGTATTTAGCGTTCCGTCTTGATTTAAATCCGTCGTGACGCTAAAAGATTGGTCATTTTCGATTGACACTATTGATCGCGAGTTTCCTTCCGCGCGGCGTTTGACCGCATCGAAACGCGCCAGGTCAAGATACATTTTCAACTCGCGAGCAACGTTTTGTCTTTGCAATTGCAGCTTTGAACGGTCAAAATTTGCCAGAGCAAATGCTGTTACAATAAATACCAGGACAATAACTATCAACAACTCAATCAGCGAAAAACCGCTTTGCTTACTTATATTATTTTGCTGCATTTTTTCCTCTTCAGACAAAGCAAATTCAAACGGGTGGGTTAATAACTTCGACAATCTTATAGTGCAAACAATATGCCAATTTGATTGCTTTGCCGGTAATTGCGATTTAATGTGTGTTTCTTAAATTATTTAAGTCTGGAATCGAATCCGCTTATTTTGAAATTAATTCAGTTTGATTGAATTAGTTTCATTTTGATTAATGTTCCTGGGGAGAGAATTGTAATTTCAAGTGTTATTAAAGCGCGGCTAATGGCTAAAAAGCCGCTGAATTGACATATTTTGTCAGACCATAAGTGACAAAAAAAGTCGGTTGAGGGTTTTCCCCAACCGACTTTTTTATGAAATAAATTACTGTTTTAACTCAGGGAAAACATTTTTCCGGCACGCTTTCCATCGTATTTTTGATGAGTATATCCACGACCGGCTTGAAATCTTTCCCGTTTTCCTCCCACACGCGAAGCTGTTCGTCAGCCGATGTCCCGCGCTCAAGAATTGTGTGAATGTGTTCGATTTCTTTGCGCGAGCCTAAATCGTCAACTACTTCGTCAACAAAATCGAGCAGTTCCAGAATCAAATCGCGAGCCGGAACTTCTTTTTGTTTCCCTAAATCCAGCAGTTTACCCTGTAAGCCCCAGCGAATGGCGCGCCATTTGTTTTCCTGAATCAGCATCTTGCGATATTCGCGGAAGCCTAAATTTTGGTCAATCAATTTGTGCAGCTTGGCGACAATTGCCTGAAACAGCGCGGCAATCGCCACCGTGTCGTCAACGCGCGTCGGGATGTCGCAGACGCGGAATTCGAGCGTCGGGAAAAACGGATGCGGTCGCAAATCCCAATAAATCTTTTTCGCGTTGTCAATACAATTCATCTTGATCAGCAAATTAACGTATCTTTCGTATTCGCTGTAATTGTGAAAATGATCCGGAATGTCCGTGCGCGGAAAACGCTTGAAAACCTCAGTGCGATAAGACTTCAAACCCGTGTTAAAACCGAGCCAGAACGGACTGGAATTCGTCAGACACATTACGTGCGGCAGAAAATAGCGCGCCGCGTTCATAATCTGAATCCGGCGTTCGAGGTCTTCAATGCCGACGTGAACGTGAAGCCCGAAAATCAGCAAACTGCGGGCGATCATCTGCATTTCTTCAACAATAAATTCGTAACGCGAATCGTCGAAAATCCTTTGATCGTCCCAATGCGAAAACGGGTGCGTCGAAGCCGCGACAATCTCCAAGCCTTTTTTGCGCGCCAAGCTTGAAATGATGCAGCGAAGCTGCGAAATATCCTGTCGGGCTTCCTGAATGTTGTGGCAAACGCCCGTGCCGACTTCAATCATTGATTGAATCATTTCCGGTTTGAGCTTTTCGCCCAAAAGCAGCTTGCCTTCGTCTAAAATTTCCGAAACGTGCGAGCGCAATTCGCGCGTCTTCGGGTCAACAATTTGAAATTCTTCTTCGATTCCGAGCGTAAATTGTTCAAACATAAATATCTCCTAAGGAGGAAGGTCAACGGCAAAAACTTAATTACTGACTTTTAATTTACCATTAACTGTCAACCATAGAACAGTACGCTCAAGTTGAAGGTACTTGGGTCTTCAAAATATTTTCGATTTCAGGCGTCAGATTGTGAAATCGCACGCCAACGCCGTGTCCCGGATCGCAATAAGCGACCACTCCGTCGAGCGTCAAATCTTGATTGCCCAGGTTCATTCGCAACAGAAGCGGTGTTCCTTCGGGCAAACGGGCGTCAGTCGCCATATACAAGCCGCCGATTCCTATGTCTCTGCTCGTCGCCCGCCCGCGCGCATCGCCGCCATCGAACTGGATTTCGATGTTGACGGGGCGGCGGTCAAATTGTCTGCGGTTATCGGTTGAGGATTCTTCGATTTCTAGAATGTTTTCGTCTGTCACCTTTTTTAAAACACCTTTCGCCGGAAATTTGGGGTAAAACGCGAATAAACAATTGCTTTGTGCCGAAATATAATAATTTGCGGTCGCGGGCGCTTGCGGAATTGCCCGGCTCATTCTAACCGATTTTTTTATTTTTGCTAACAAAATTTTCAACGGCGCGGCAAGATCGCAACCGAAAATTAACGCGGGTTTGACAGCGATTGACGGGCAAGTTACCATTTTAGCCTGTCTTATTCTGACGTTTTTTTGATCTCAGACGCTTTTGTATATGGGCTTTGCCACCACTGCAATTCACGCCGGACAAGAACCCGACCCGACAACCGGCGCGGTAATCGTTCCGATTTATCAAACCTCGACTTATGTTCAGGAAGGACTCGGTCGTCACAAAGGCTTTGAATACGCCAGAACGCAAAATCCGACGCGGCTTGCGGTTGAAAAAAACCTCGCCGCGCTCGAAGGCGCAAAATACGGCTACGCTTTCGCATCGGGAATGTCGGCGATTGACGCGACTTTAAGATTGGTCAAAGCGGGCGATCACGTAATCGTTTCCGACAACACTTACGGCGGAACTTTTCGGCTGTTCGACCGTATTCTCTCCGATTACGGAATCGAGTTTTCTTATGTTGACACGACTGACATCGCAAATCTCGAATCCGAATTTCGCCCGAATACAAAAATGGTTTTCGTCGAAACGCCGACCAATCCGGTGATGAGCGTCACGGATTTGCGGGCGGTTTCGGATTTATCTCATTCTTACGGAGCGCGCGTGGTTTGCGACAACACTTTTCTGTCGCCCGCGTTGCAGCGCCCGATTGAACACGGAGTTGACATCGTTTTGCATTCGACGACGAAATATTTAAACGGGCATTCGGACAGCATCGGCGGCTGCGTCTGTTTAAACGATGAAGCAGACGCGGAAAAGCTCGCTTTTGTGCAAAACGGCGTCGGCGCGATTCTATCGCCGTTCGATTCGTTTCTTGTTTTGCGCGGCACGAAAACGCTGGCTTTGCGAATGCAGGCGCACGACGCGAACGGCAGACAAGTCGCAGCGTTTTTAGCCGAGCATCCGAAAGTAAAAAAAGTTTATTATCCGGGTTTGACTTCGCATCCGCAACACGAATTGGCGAAACGCCAGCAAAAAGGTTTCGGCGCGATGATTTCATTTGAGACGGGTTCGCTCGAAAATGCGCGTAAAGTATTAGAGGCGGTTCGGCTGTGCGCTTTGGCGGAAAGCCTTGGCGGTGTGGAAAGCTTAATTTCGCACCCGGCGACAATGACGCACGCTTCGGTTCCGGTTGAAAAACGCAATCAACTCGGAATCACCGACGGGCTGGTGCGAATTTCGGTCGGCGTGGAAGATATTGAAGATATTTTGGCTGATTTAGATCAAGCCCTCGATTCAATTGCGAATTAACAATTACGAATTACGTATTTATTTGATAATCTAATTCGTAATTCGTAATTCGTAATTCGTAATTCAATAAAAAATGCAGCTTGAGATTCACGTAAAATCCGATGTCGGGCGCGTGCGGCGCGGCAACGAGGATAATTTTTTACTTCTTAATTTGGATTCCGCGCGTTTTGAAACCGGCGGGCGTCCAACGGTTTCGGCAGATTTTCCGGCGATCAAGCTCGGCGAATCCGGTATCGTTCTCTCCGTTTCCGACGGAATGGGCGGGGCGCTTGCGGGCGAAGTCGCCAGCCAAATGGCGGTCGAAACCGTCCGGGATATTCTGCTCGGCGAAGATTCGGAAATCACGCTCCAGCCTGACGCCAGAGATTCCCTCGTCAAACAACTTTATTTTTCCGTACTGCAAGCTAATCGCCATATACACCGCAAAGGTCGCACCGACTCGCAGTTTAACGGAATGGGCGCGACTTTGACCTGCGCCGCTGCCGTCGGCAATTCGGTTTATCTGCTGCAAGTAGGCGACAGCCGGGCTTATCTGATTCGTGGCGGCAAAATCGAACAAATTACCAAAGACCAATCTCTCGTTCAGCAATTGATTGACTCCAACCAGATTCTGCCCGAAGAAGCGGAACGCCACGCTCTCAGAAACGTGATTCTGCAAGCCCTCGGCGCGCAGAGTGAGATTTATCCGGTCGGGTGCAGCTTTGAACCGCGACGCGATGATGTTTTGCTGCTGTGCAGCGACGGTCTTTCAAATAAACTGAACGCGGCAGATTTGCTCGAATTCGTGCAGCGCGCCGGCGAAGATTTAACCGCAGCCTGCAACGAGCTGGTTCGCGAAGCCAATGCTCGCGGCGGCGAAGACAATATCACCGTCATTCTCGCTCGTTTCAAAGGCGACGATTTGCCCGCGCCGGAAACCGAAACGGTCGAAATCATACCGCTATCGTTTGAATAATCTTAATTTAGGGCACAGGGTGTACGGTCGCAAGCGCGTAGATTTTTTAATTCCCTCTATACGCGCTATGCTCTAACCCCTTAAACCCTATTTTATCTCTTGAGAATTTTCACCGGGCAAAGCGGCAGGCTTTCGCCATTCGGGCAAACGGTCGTCTATTCTTCTGACATAAACGGAAGCGCCTTGCACGCGGACGATTTCAACTCGCTCGCCTTCGGTTAAAGATTCTTCGCCTTCCGCCGGATAAGCCGTCCAAACCGAGCCGTAAACCTTGACTTCTCCGCTCTTGAGCGCGCCTTTGCTCGCTGAAACAACCGTCCCGATTTGCCCCGGCAAACTGTCAACGCCGGATTTCAATTCCTGCGAATGAGTAAAATATTTATCCAAAATCGTTCTCGAAAGCACAGTCAAAACAACGGAAACAATGAGGAAAATCAAAAATTGAAAAGAAACACCGAAACCGATTACCCCGGCAAACGCCGCCGCCAGAGCCGCAATTCCGAACCCGAGCAAAACAAATCCGGCGGTAAAAACTTCCGCCACAATCAGCAAAACACCGAGAATCGTCCACAAAATCCACGCCCAATTTTCCATAAACTGAAAACCAGCTATACTTTCCCCGCCGCCGAAAATATTGCAGCAAACCGTCCTCAAACGCAAATTTTCGCGTCTATTTTCAAAGCAATTTTAAAAATCCATTCGATACCCGGCTTTTTTAATTTGCCTATTTCCACTTCAGAATCAGCTTACAAAAGAGTTTCGGAAGATTGTTATTAATCCGTTATTGAAAATTCAATCTATAAGTCATCTATCAAACAGACAGAAAATACGCTCTTGAATAGAATTTTTGATAAAAGGATTTGTTATCTGGAGGGCAATATGTGGGTTGTTGCTTTGGAGAGTTTTAAGCGCTGGATGGAAAAGTTACTTGATTATTTTAACCGGCGCTAATGAATATTGGTTAAATAAAACTGTTGATGGCATTAAAGTTGCGAGTATATGGGAAAGCAACAAGAACGCATTGAAAGCATCCGCTTTTAACTGCGAATGAGCAAGGGGATTAATGTTGCTGCATTCATTTTGAGTGTGGCTATTTCAAAAACGGGAAAAGAATGATTATGAAACTATTTAACTTATTTAGGTTTGCTCGTATATCGGCATTGGTTTTATGTCTGATGGTGTTGACGGGTGTTTCCGCATCCGCTCAAAATAATAACGGCAATGCAACAGGGGCTACAAGAACTGAGACCAGAACAGTTGAACGCGATAACGATACAGATTGGGGATGGATCGGATTGCTTGGTCTGCTCGGTTTAGCCGGCTTACTACCGAAAAAGCGCCCGGTCGTAGTTCAAGACGATAATAGAACTGTCCACAACGACCAAACAACAAACAGAATTTAGAGAATTTAGTTACTCATAAATAAAAACAAAAGCCGTGAGGATTTTATAAGCCTCACGGCTTTTGTTTTATACGCCCGTCCTTTGGAATAAGCTCGTTTCCGGCTTCTAAATCAACTTGCAAGACAGTTTCGGATAACTTTTTGGGCTTGGAATCAGTGAAAAATTGGAATGAATAATTTTGGTGTTTAATTTGGAGTAAAATCAAATTTCTTCTTGCACTCAAAAACCCGTTTTGGTAGTATGTAAACAGTCAGTGGTTGTTAGTTAGTTAGTTAGATAGTTAGTTGATTAGTTAGTTAGTTAGTTCAGTAGCTATTTAGTTAGTTGCTTAGTTAGTTAGTTAGTTAGTTCGGTAGCTACTTAGTTAGTTAGTAATCAACCACGACGAAAAAAACACCCGCTTGGATGTAAAAATTCAAGCGGGTTTTTCTTTTTTAATCTATTTTTTGATGCTGGTTTTATTTCTGAATAAGCTCAGAGACTGTTTTTCTCAATTCATCTGTAAATGAAGCCTTGCCTTTTCTGACCAAACCTTGCGCTCCAACTGTTAGCGCTTGTTCTTTGGTCATTGAGCTTGTGCCTGTAAAAAACAGAATTGGAGTTTCAGTATCAAAGTTTTTTATCAACAGACAAAGCTCAAGTCCCGTGCCGTCAGGTAAATGATAATCGAGGAGATAGAGATTGAATTTCTGTTTGGTTGCTTGAATTAAGGCATCAGCCATACTGTAAGCCAAGACCACATCATAATCTTTAAGAATCATTGATACCAACTCGCCTGTATCCGTATGGTCTTCAACGCAAAGAACCCGCTTTTTGGTTTTAGTAGCTGCCAAAGTTATTCTGCCTTTCTAAATAAACAAACCTTTATGCGCAAAACTATTTGTAATCAGATTTGATTCTGATTGTTGTTTTGTATAACCCCATAACTCTTTGAAGATTTTAAATCTGAATAACTCGTTTTTGCCAGCAGATTTTTCACTGTTTCAACCAGTTCATCCCAATTAGGTTTAACCACATATTCATTAACTCCATCAGCTAATGAGCTTGCAATATGTGCTTTTTGCGCATCTCCGGAATAGACAACAATCGGAGTAGTTTTGTCGGTTTCTCGAATCCGTTCGATTAGTTCCGAGCTATTGCCGTCATTTAATTTTGAATCGAGAATATAGAGAGAAAAGGATTCTTTGCCGATTAACTTTTTTGTCTCGGCAATGGATTTCACGGTAACGATTTTTAAGCCCGATTGGGCAAAGAACATTTCGATTAATTCGCAAGTATCCGAATCATCATCAACGCAAAGAATTTGTTTTGAAAATTGACTGTCCATTTCTAATCTGCTTTCTACAATGACGATAAATTGTCTAAATAGAGAAGAGCGTAGATTTGCCAGAAATGCAGTCTTGGACTATTTTTGGTTGTTTTAAGCAATAATAAATATCGCTCTTTGTAAACGAGTCGAATCAAGTTCTGTAGCTTGAATTTGAAAAGTTTTAAGTATAATACAAATATAACAGATTAATACAGTTTTGTCTGTGCTCCGAGACTACTTGCCAATTATTTAAAAATCAGATTTACGCATTTTGGTTAGAGTTGATAATAAGTCGAACAATTCATCACCTGTTTCAAGGTAAACGATGTATTCGTTTTCTCCGACCTGAGAGATTGTTCCGCCCAACTCGTCACCGTATATTGCTGCTAGAATTATAAGCGATGCATTCGATTTTGCGCTTTCAAGCAGCATCCGTCCAAACTCTAATGTTTCTTCCGGCGGTTTCCTGACTAAATCAACCAGAACCAAATCCGCCTGGCTAAGACCGTCATTTGCTCGTAAAAGTGCTTCATCTTTACTGGCAGATAACATAATGCCGTAGCCTTTGTTTCTGAGTGTTGCGTTTAGCAATGAACGGGTGTGGTCGTCTTCTTCAAGCAGAAATATAATCGGTTTATTCATTTTTGCGACTCCTCTAAATGTCCAATTTCAAGTTAAAAAAACAGCAAAAGGCACAAAGAGAAGATTGCTAAGCGAATCTAAATGACTGGTGTTGAGTTTTCAAAAGAACAGTTCATTGTATTAGAACACATAAACTAACATTTCGACGTAGGGTTTAGAACAATAACCTTTCGAGCAACATATTTATTGCCATCACATTTTCTGTGATATTATCCATTCGTCCTTCTCTGATTCCATAATCGTCGTTTGTCAAAACTAATAACTTTAACCTGTGACGATTGTTCGATTCAACTAACTTTAAATAATAAGGTGAACATTCAATGCAGCCTGTTGCCCTATCAGAAATCGGTAATCAGTTTTTAGCTCGTTTACCGGAAGAAGAATACAAACAATTATTGCCCGACCTCGAACAAGTAAAAATGCAGATCGGCGATCCTATTCAAGAGCCGGGCGAGATTATCAAATACATTTATTTCCCGATAAATTGTGTTATCTCACAAGTCACCGCTTTGAAAGATGGATTCAGCGTCGAAGCGGGAGTAATCGGTAGAGAAGGTTGTTCAGGAATTGAGATTGCGCTCTTAAATAAAACTTCGCCTCGTTCTACACATATTCAACTGCCGGGCGACAGCTTGCGGATGAAGGCAGATAAATTCAAAGCGGCGTTGGAGCAGAACAGCGGTTTAGATAAATTGATACGGCGATTTACTTTCGCTTATCTGACACAAGTAGCTCAGGTCGTATCCTGTAACTCTCACCATCGAATTGAGAAGCGTCTGGCAAGATGGATGTTGATGTGCCACGACAGAACAAACGGAAACGAATTACACATTACACAGGAATTTATTGCACAGATGTTGGGCGTACATCGCCCGGGCGTTACAATTGCCATCCTTTCACTCAAAGACGCGGGACTTATTAGCAATCAAAGAGGAATTATTACAGTTGAAAACAGAGCGGGTTTGGAAGAATTCACTTGCGAATGTTACGAGGCAATCAATAACGAATACAACAATTATCTCCAAGCGGGTATTTACTGAAAACTCCGTTATGCTGCTTTGTAACTCAGAATTTGAGATTTAGAAAAAGCAAAAGCGAGCATTCTCGCTGCCCTAGCTTATGAAATGACGAAGCGAGAGCCGGAAAACACCATCCCGGACTTTTAATAGAATTGATAACAAACCGCCCTCAAAGGCAATTTTTTGCGGCAAAAATCAATTTTGGACAAATCGGCTGCGGTCGTGCTATTTTCTAAAACTGTGTCGGGGTGGCGGAATAGGTAGACGCACAAGACTTAGTTCTTTGAGCATCAGAGGCGAAATCTTCTGTATGAATGGAGTCAAATTCGGTGAAACCTTTAATCTGGCAATACCGAGCTAAGTTTGAAAACAGTTTCGTTTTCAAAAAAGTGTAGAGACTTGACGGCTCCCGCCTGACTGCTGATTTTACAGTAAAAGGCGAAGGTAAAGTCCAGACCACAAACAGCAATTTTGCTGGCGGCGAAAGCCGTAGCTGGTAAGAAAATCTTGCGCCTTTAGGGGCGTGCGGGTTCGATTCCCGCCCTCGACACCACTTGTTAAATAATAAAAAGCCGATAATTCGATATTTACTCGATATTATCGGCTTTTTTCTGTGCCCAGATAAATGGCTAAAATGGCTAAAATTTCACTTTTTTAGTCATGTTACGAACACGATAAGAATTCAAATTACTAACGCATTATTGATTTTCAGATTCTGTAATTTAAATTCATTGAGAGTATTAAGTAAATCTTTTAAAAATATATCCTGATCAAAAGAGATGTTCAGACCATCACTTTCAACACTGGTTGCCATCCGATTAACTGGAAACCTATCTCTAATAGATTTTCTCAGGCTGAGCATTTCATCTTTAGATATTTGATCAAATCTTACTCTGTACGTATCGGATATTTGAGGAGGATGCAGCCCTGAAACCACGGGATTAAAAATGAAACTACTTTTAGGAATCTCAAGCCTGTTAACAGCTCTCTCAATATTCTCAAGACGTTCAAGAAGATACTCCTCAGTATTATTTTTAGCCACAACCTCCCGCATAACTTTAGCTTCGGCAACTCGATATATCGGATTGTCAGGCTCACTCTCTGCGAGTGCTTCGGCAACAGCTCGATTTAATGCTTCTCGCAGTTCTATAACTCCTTCCGTATCGTTAGTGAAAAAAATTGTTCTTTCATCAGAAACGTCAAACGGAAGTTTAGTGCCGAATTCAGCTAAAATAATTGTTGGAAGCCTGACAGCGTGTCTGACTGCCAATTCGTACATCACATTTGGATTTAAATCTGTCAAATTCGCAATCACGAGTTTGTCATAAAGTAAATGATGAATTATTTGTCTGGTAATTGAGCCAGGAGCATCAATCTCATGAGCAACAACAACATTAAAATCAAATTCCTGTAGGACAGGTCTAATCACTGCTTGAATCATTCCGTCAGTTGCGCGCCTTGTAGTAGAGTTATTATCTCCTATTGGCGTAATTATAAAACAGATGTTTTCCTCAGCAGTTTTTTCCTCAGTGGCTTCTTTCTTTTCTGTTTGATCCGCTTTTGCCATAATGACTCCTGTTTTTCGCAAATTTAAAATTTCAATAGTAAATCTAAAAACTCGTCAAAGCTCATCTCGCCAGAGCGCAAGCTTTCAAAAATCACCCGCTCGGGCTGGTTATATCGCATTATATCGCACGTTAAAGTGTATAAATTAAGCCAGCAATCTCTTTAAGAGTAAAATTAACCCGCCCGAGTTGGAAACAAAAATTTCGGCAGTTCAGTCCATTACCGGACAGTCAGATACATGCGAAATCCTATACTATTATTCTCATAAGAGCCGCTAAAGACGGCGGATTGCGTTTTTTAATTTGAAATTATGAAGAAAAAAGGCGAGTGGACGATAAAAGAAACCGCTCAAAAATTCAAGTGCGATTTTTTTGAGGTGATTGAGGACATGGTTATCAAACCTGACGGTTCGGATGGTTCTTACCAGACAATCAAAATGAAACCGGGCGTCAACGTTTTGCCGCTCGACGAAGACGGCAACGTTTATTTGACGACGCAGTATAGATACGCTCTCGAACAGGAATGCGTCGAAGTTATCGCGGGCGGAATCGAGAAAGGCGAAACGCCGCTCCAATCCGCTAAAAAAGAAGCGCACGAAGAATTGGGCATCGAAGCCGAAGAATGGCACGAATTCGGCGTAATGGATGTTGACACCTCGATTGTCAATTCGCAGGCTCATCAATTTCTCGCGCGCAAATTAAAATTTAAAGAACCCGAACAGGAAGGTTCGGAAAATATCAAAGCCCTCAAAGTGTCATTGAAAGAAGCCGTCGAAAAAGTTTTGCGCGGCGAAATCACGCACGCGCCGAGCGCGACTTTGATTTTGAAAGCTCACGTTTTTTTGCAGCAAAACAATCAGAAATAACGATTTGGTGTTAAAGAAAAACGGCACTGAATTTCGCCTTGCAAGATGTTTCGTATTTTTGATTTTACAGACGAATCAACTCCGCAGGAAAACGCCTCCAAAAAACTCGGAAATTTGGGCGAACAACTGGCGGCGGAATTTTTAACTCGCAAAGGCTTTCGGCTGGTAGCGGCAAATTTCGTCGCTCCGGTCGGCAGAAATCGTCGCGGCGCTTTGATTAACACCGAAATTGATTTGATTGCTTACGACGGCGAAACGCTCGTTTTCCTCGAAGTAAAAACGCGCCGCTCGGACGATTTTGCCGCGCCGGAAAGTGCGGTTGATTTGCGTAAGCAGCGTCAGATTACGCGTGCGGCGCGCGCTTATCGCCGCATTTTCCGAATCGAAGGAGCGTTTCGCTACGATGTCGTCAGCATCGTTTTGCCGGATGAAAAAAGCAGACCGAAAATAAATCTGCTCGAAAATTTTTGGACTGAAAGCAAGTTTCGCAAACGCTCTTGGTCGGGAATGATTTTCGCTGATTAAATTTGCTGAAAAATCGAAAAATTCCAACTTCCTGGAAATTTTACAATCCGACAACGAACATTTACACTCAGCCTGCCGTAATTTAGAATAGCCTACAGTTCTCGACAACACAGGAGTTTAAAATGCATCAATATGTAAAGTTTTTTGTTCTCGGCGTTATTTTCTGCGCCGTGTTTCTGACAATTCCGAACAACAATGCGCAGGCTCAAATGCCGCCGCTGATTGACCGCGAGATTTTCTTCGATAACCCGGAAATCGCCGGAGCGCAAATCTCGCCCGACGGCAAATTCATCGCCTTTCGCAAACCGCTCAAAGGCACGATGAACATCTGGGTAAAAAGAGCAGACGAGCCTTTTGATAAAGCGCGCCCGCTGACAAACCGTACCGACCGCCCGATTTCAAACTATTTCTGGTCGGAAGATGGCAAATATATTTTGTTTGTGCAGGACAAAGGCGGCGACGAAAATTTTAACGTCTATGCCGTCAATCCGGCGGAAGCTCCGGCTTCAGGCTCGGAAGTTCCCACAGCGCGTAATTTAACCGATGCTAAAAACGTACGCGCCTTTATTTACGGCGTGCCGGAAACCGACCCTGACGTGATTTACGTCGGGCTGAACGAGCGCGACAAAGCGTGGCACGACGTTTATAAAGTGAAAATCTCGACCGGCGAGCGAACGCTCGTGATGGAAAACAAAGACCGCTTGCAGGGCGTGATTTTCGACAACGCCGACAAAATGCGGCTGGCGATGCGCGTTCCACAAAGCGGCGATACTGAGATTCTTCTTCTCGACGGCGAAAAGCCACGCGTAATTTATACTTGCACGGTGTTTGAAAGCTGCTCGCCTGTTCGTTTTCACAAAGACAACAAGCGAGTTTATCTGACAACGAACAAAGGCAATCCCGATTTGGCGCAGCTTGCTTTGCTCGATGTCGCAACGGGAAAAGAAGAATTGGTGGAAACCGATCCGATGAAACGCGTTGACTTTGGCGGCGCGGCGTTTTCCGACGTAACCGACGAGATCGTCGCCACAACTTACAACGACGAGCGCGTGCGTTATTACTTCAAAAACAAAGATTTTGAAGACGCTTACAAATTTATCCAGGGCAAGCTGCCGAACAGAGACATCAATTTCGTTTCTTCGACGAAAGACGAAAATCTGTGGCTCGTTGCCGCCAACAGCGATGTCGAACCGGGCGAAGTTTATCTGTTTGACCGCAGAAATAAAAAATTGACGATTCAGTACAAATCGCGCGAAAAACTTCCGCGCGAAGCTCTGTCGCCGATGAAAGCCGTTCGCTATAAATCGTCGGACGGAATGGAAATTCCGGCGTTTTTGACTTTGCCGAAAGGCGCGGCGGCGAAAAACCTGCCCGCCATTATCGTTCCGCACGGCGGACCCTGGGCGCGCGATTTTTGGGGCTACAACTCGATGGCGCAGTTTCTGGCAAATCGCGGCTACGCCGTTTTGCAGCCGAATTTCCGCGCCTCGACCGGATACGGCAAAAAATTCCTCAACGCCGGAAACAACGAATGGGGTCAAAAAATGCAGGACGATTTGACCTATGGCGTCAGATATTTGGTCGAGCAAGGCATCGCCGATCCGAAACGAGTCGGCATTATGGGCGGCAGTTACGGCGGATACGCGACGCTCGCCGGCGTTACGTTCACGCCGGAGCTTTACGCGGCGGCGGTGGCGATTGTCGCTCCGTCGAATTTGCGAACTCTGCTCGAAACGATTCCGCCGTATTGGGAAGCCGGAAGAACCATTTTTTACAAACGAATGGGCGACCCGAACACGCCGGAAGGCAAAGCGCAAATCGAACGCCAATCGCCTTTGTCACACGTCGCGAAAATTAAAACGCCGCTGCTTGTCGTGCAGGGCGCAAACGACCCGCGTGTTAATAAGCGCGAAAGCGACCAAATCGTGATCGCCCTGCGCGAGCGCGGTTTTCCTGTCGAATATATGGTCGCGCCGGACGAAGGACACGGCTTTGCGCGTCCGGTCAACAATATGGCGATGTTTGCCAAAGCCGAAAAGTTTTTGGCGAAACATCTCGGCGGGCGTTTTCAGGAATCAATGACGCCGGAAGTCGCCAAGCGTTTGGAGGAAATCACGGTTGATCCGAAAACCGTTACTCTCGCGCAAAAAGCCGAGATGAACTCTGCTCCTGCGGCTAACGTCTCCGGCAAATGGAATCTAACGGCGAATGCGGGCGGTCAGGAACTCCCGATCACGATGGATTTGACGCAAACCGGCGGCGATTTTTCCGGTTCGCTTAACTCAATGATGGGCGGCGGCAAAATCGAAAGCGGAAAAGTCAGCGGCAAAAACATCGTCGGAACGGCGCGCGTCGAGGTGCAGGGACAATCAATGGAACTCAAAATCGAAGGCGTGATTGACGGCAATAAAATAACCGGAACATTAGCCGGTCCGGGACTGCCGCCGATTACTTTCACCGGCGAAAAATCAAACTAGAATTAATTTCTAATTTAGAAAAGAGGCGGATTTTGATTCGCCTCTTTTTTTAGAGCAAATTTCAATTTGTCGAAATACAAAAGAAGAAAATTAACAGGGATGAAATGGATAAAAGAGATAAACCAAAAACAAGAAATATCCCTTTTATCCCTTCCATCCCTGTTAATTCTTTGTCTTTCAATTTATTGAAATGCGATTTATTTGTTTAGCAAAATTAAGCTGTTCGTTCTATTCAATTTTGACGCCGTAAGCCAAACCGTCGCCGATTGGTAAAATCTGACCGCGAAGCTGCGGATGATTGACAAATTTTCGGTTGAATTCGCGCAAAGCCCAGGTCGAATTTTTGTATCTTTCCTCGCGCACTTTTCCGGCGACCTGTCCGCCCCACAAAACGTTATCGGCTAAAATAATGCCGCCGGTTTTTAAAAGCGGTAGCGATTTTTCGAGATACTCCGAATATTCTTCTTTAACGGCGTCGAGATAAATCAAATCGTAGGTTTCGGCTGTGAGTTCCGGCAAAACCTCCAGAGCGGCTCCGCGTTTGATTTCGACTCGTTCGCGCAAACCGGCTCGCACTAAAAAATCATCAGCCTGATTGATTCTTTCGTTGCTTAATTCAATTGCCGTCACCGTCCCGTTTTCCGGCATTCCACGCAAAAGAAAATACGCTCCGTAACCGATTGCCATTCCGATTTCCAGACATTTTTCTGCTTTGATTGCGCGCGCCGTCGTTTCCAGAAATAGAGCGGTTTCTTTATCGGAAATCGGCACGTTTTGCTCAGCCGCAAACTGTTCCATTTCCGCCAAAACGCCGTCGCTCGCGGGCAATAATTTGTCGAGATAAACGGCTTGTTCGGTTTGTAAAATTCTGTCAAATCCGAGTTTCATAACACAATTTAACCACGAAAAAAACGCAGTCGCACGAAAATAATCTTCGTGCGACTGCGTTTTTTGTTTTCATTTTTTTTACTGGCTCGCTTGTGAGTCAGCATTTGAATTTTCGATTACGAACAACGTGATTTCAACGCGGCGATTTTTCGCGCGATTGGCATTTGTCGTGTTCGGGACGAGCGGGAAAGTCGCGCCCGCGCCGTTGGCTTGGAGCCGCGATTGCGGAATGCCGAATGAAACCAGCTTATCGGCAAACGTTTTGGCGCGCTCCTGCGTTAAAGCCATCAGTTCGTCCGGGTTTCCTTTATCATCGGTGTGCGATTCGATAACCATTCGATAATCCGGGTTGTTGGTTAAAAGCTGCGCGAGCTGCTGCAATTTGCCGTCGGCTGCGGCGGTTAGATTGGCTTCGCGCGGATTGGTAAAAGCGAGTTCGGGAATTGTTAAAACGATTCCGCGCCCATTGTCGCGCACAGCGCCGAACTGTTTAAGCGATTGTTTTAAAACCGGTTGCGCGTCGCGGATTCTTTGAAGGCGTTCTTCGGTTTGGCGCTGCGCTTCCACAGCCTGGCGCTCGCCTTCCATTCGGGCGAGCCGCAATTTCGCGTCTTCCGATTCGCCTCGCAATTTGGAAATTTCATCGCGCAGGCGTTGGTTTTCCGAGCGCAAATCCGTAATCACTTTTGAATAATTTCCGGCGTCGCGTTCCGACAATTCACGAGCGCGCCGTTCGCGGTTAAGCTCGTCCTGCAATTCCTGCAATTGACGCTGGGCAGAGTCGGCTTTATCTTCCGCTTTGCGAACTTCGGCGTCGCGGCGCTGCGCTTCGTTGCGTTTCTCGCGCGCGTCTTTGCGAATGACGGCGGTTTCTTCGGCTCTAGCGCCAGCCGCGATTGCCTGTCTGGATAAAATGTCAACCTGATCTTCCGGCTGATTGCCGCGCCAGGCGTTTTCGGCTTGTTCGAGAGATTTTTGCGCGTATTCAAACTCGACGGTCGCATCGCGTTCCGCGCCGGAGTATTTCGCAAGATTTATCGCTTGGCGCGCGCCCAAAAGCGAAACCGGTGTTCGGACGTAATCGGTTTCGGCTATTTCCGGCACGCGCGGGTCGCGGAAATAATCCGACGAGTTGCCGAAATACTGGACGTTGACGACCGAAGCGACGTTTCCGGCGGGCGAGATATTTTCCAAAATCACGGCTTTTGAAGGCTCTTTGACGAGATAATGCGGCTCGGCGGTGACGATTAAAGCAAAAGTCTGCAAAGGCGTCGTGGCGACGATTCTAGTGTCAAAGATAGTTCCCGTCCGGCGTTTGATTTCGGCGAGATTATCAACTCTGCCTTCGGGCGTAATCGCCCAGACGACAAAAGTCGTATACGCCGCGCCAAGCTCGTAAGGTCGCGGCATATTGTCGAGTGAAAGCTCGACTTTCGTCCCGCTTTTGTTCATTCGTTTAACCGAAGCCGAACCGCGCAGACGCGGAAAACGGGTTGTGCCACGAAACTGCACATTGATTTCCTCGCCGAGCGGATAAGTGACTGCGACGGTTTTGCGCGGAACGTCCGATTGCGCTGAGACCGAAACGCTTAACAAAGCCGCCATCACGAGCGCGGCTAGAAGCGTACAAAAAATGCAAAATACCGAATGAGCTTTGCGAAATTCAAGTTTACTGCTTGTTTTCATAATTGCGATGCCTTTTGTTTTGGATTATTCGACCGAGAGAGTGACTACATCCCTTGATGCCGTTTATAAGTCGGACTGTTGCCCGCTGCGCGAATTACCGTTGCTAATGCGAATCCAGAACTAGCAATTTTTTTTGCGTCCTTTGCGCCCTTTGCGGTTAAGTTTTTCTTCAGAATTAAACCGCAAAGGGCGCAAAGGTATTACGCAAAGGACGCAAAAAAGGTTTGAATCTTGATTCACAGGGCTTATTAAATCAGCCGACAAAATAGTATGTAACGACTTTGTTTCTCTGGCAATGTCAATCGGCACTTTTTCCAGATTAAAGTCTGATTTTAATTCCGCCATTAAAAACTCGCCCTTCGGTGTGCGTATAAATCTCGCTGAAAGTCGGGCGTTGATGCGGCGGGAAAACAACCGTTCCGAAACGACTCTGGCGCGTGTCGGTAATGTTTTCGGCATTGGCGAAAAGACTGAATTTGCCGAAAGTCTTTTCGCCGAAAATTCCTAAAACCCAATAAGGTTTCGTCTTAAAACGATTACTCAAAAACTGGCTGCCTGTGTAATACGCTTCAAATCCGATTTTGAAATTCTCCTCTTTTTCAAACAACAGCGCTGAATTCAGTTTGCTTTTCGGCGTCAGCGGCAGGAATTGATTGCCCGCAAGATAACCGGCTTTCGCATTCGTAAAAGTGTAGCCGGCAAATAATTTTACAATGTCGTAAGAAAGCCGGACGTTTGTTTCAAAACCTGAGCTTTTAACGGATTGATTCGCATTGCTAAAGCCGAATGTTCCATTACCGAATCCCAACAAAACGAGCGGATTATCAATTTCCGTGTAGAAAAACATTTGATTGAGCGAATAGGAAAACTTTTCGCCGATTGTGTTGCGGTAATTTACGTCGAAAGTTCCGCCCAGACTGCGCTCGGCTTTCAAACGGTTGCCAATTGGCAGGACGTTTTGAAAAAGCAGCGTTTCGGCTTCTTCGGTAAAAATGCTCGGCGTTTTGTAGCCCAAACCGAAACTCACGCGGCTGCTCAGATTGTCCGTAAACCTGTAAAGCAACGACACGCGCGGGAGCGCAAACGCGCCGTAATCTTTGACCGCATCGAGGCGGAATCCCGCCTCGACGGAAAGTTTATCGGTGATGTTGAAACTATCCTGAGCATATCCGCCGAATGTCGTGCGCGTTTCGTCGCGTGGCGCAACATTTGCGCTCGTTTGCTTTTCCTTAAATCGGTCGTAAACCGCGTTAAAGCCAAAAACGAGCGCGTGATTTTTAATCGGATGAAAATACGAAACGTCGGTGTAAGAATTAAACTGACGACCTTTAAAATGATAATCGGGAATCTCGATTTCGCGTTTGAAAAAAGCGAGGCTTTGTTTGGCGGCGATTCGTCTGCCGCCCGAAAAATCACGGTCAAACTGAAAAGTCGCGATGTTGCGAAGCGAGTTGTTGTTTTCAAAATATTGATGAAAATTGTCCGCCCGATTGCGAATAACGAAAACATCGCCGCCTTTGCGGTTTTGATATGTCGTCGAATTTCCGATCATCAAACGAGTTTTATCGTCGAGATAAAAGAATGCACGCGGATTAAAATTAAACGAGTTTGTTTTCGGCAGCTCGGTAAAATCATCGTCATCAACGTCATATTCTTTTTGATAATTAATTGAACCTAAAAACGTATAACCGAAGCGGCTAAATTTTTGGGAATTAAAAATAGAAAAATCCGTTCCGAGCGCCGACGTTTGATTAAAAATCATTGATGTAACGGGCTTTTCTTCCGGTTCTTTGCTGACAAAATTAACGACACCGGCAATCGCTCCGCCGCCGTAAAAAGTTGCCGCCGGACCTTTGATAATTTCCACCTGTTTCAAATCGAGCGGCGGAATATCCAACAAACTGAGGCTGCCGGAAAAACCTCCGAACGCGGGAAAACCGTCTTTCAGGATTTGCGTATATCTGCCGTCAAGACCTTGAATCCGAATCGTTTGCGTGTAGGAAGTAGCGGACGTTTGCTGAACCTTGATTCCGGTGCTTTCATTGAGAATCATCGAAACGTTCGACGAACGCATACTGCTTTTTTCGTCCACTTCTTCTTCGTCAATCGCCTCGACGCGCGTCGGCACGTCGTCAATCTCCCGCCCAGTTCGCGTTGTCGTAATGACGACTTCGCCGATTTCATTGGTGACTCGGATGAAAACGGTTCTTTCGCTTTGATCTGCAAGCGGAAAAGTGAATTTTAATTCTTTGGTTTCGTAACCGGCGGAAAAAACCTCGATAATTTGCTCGCCGTCGGGAATGTTTGTTAATTCGGCTCTGCCGTTAGCGTCCGTAGTCGCTAAAATTTCCGTGTCTTTTACGGAAACCTTTGCGCCGGCGACCGATTCTTTAGTCTCTTCGTTTTTGATAATCGCCTTGAATGTATTTTGCGCGTAAGCAATTTGCGCCGTCAGTAAAACGGTGAGAAATAAAATAACTTGTTTCACTTTGTCTGCAACCTCATTGAAATATTATTTCACATTACGGTTTCACAAAAGAATTTCAAACCTTAATTTTCCGCCTGCCTTGACGCTAACTTCTCGCGCTCGTTAAAGTTTAGTTTTCTACAAATGCAGGATTTTCGCCGCTTATTAAAATATTTAAAACCGCATCTAGGCATTTTCATTGTCGCTTTTGCGGCGATGGCGGCGGTCGGTTTGCTCGAAAGCGCGCGGCTGGCGCTGATTGTTCCGGTTTTTAATCAAGCGCTGGCGGTCGGCGGCGAAACCGCCAAACGCTCCGAGACGCTGTTTAATCTGCAAGATTATATTCCCGAATCCGGCATCGAGGCTTGGGCGACGATTGCCGCTTTTCTATTGGCTTTCTCGATTTTCAAAGCAGTGGCTGATTTTTTCGCGCAGTATTTGATGGCTCGCATCGGGCAAACCGCCGTTTTGCAGCTTCGGCTCGATTTATACTCGCATCTGCTCAAACAGTCCGCTTCGTTTTTTGAAAAACACCGGACGAATTTTCTCGTTTCGCGTCTTGTGACGAGCGCGGCGGCGATTGAATTGACGGTTTCGGCGACGATCCGCGATATGCTGCGCGAAGGCATTCAATTCTTTTGCTTTCTCGGCGCGGCGCTTTTTTTTAATTGGCGTTTAACTTTGGGCGCAATGCTCGTCGCGCCGGTCATTGGCATTTTAACCGCAAAATTCTCGAAAGCTTTAAGAAATCTGGCGCACGAATCGCTCGAAGGCAGCAAAGTTTTGACCGATACGGCGCAGGAATCGCTCTCCAATCACACGGTCGTCAAAGCATTTCGCGCCGAAGAACGCGAAAAACAAAGATTTTCCGCTGTCGCCGAACTGATTAAACGGGCAAATTTGCGTTCGGCAAAAATTGCTTCTCTGTCGCCGCAAACAATCGAACTTGTCGGCGTTTTGAGCTTTGTCGCGCTGCTTTATTTCGGGCAGCGCGAAGTGTTTGCCGGAAGACTTGATTCGACTCAGTTTCTCACGTTTCTGCTGTATCTTTTTAGCTGCTACGATCCGTTGCGGAAATTGTCGCGGCTGCACAATTCGCTCGAACAAGGTTTCGCCGCCGCGCGTCACGTTTGGGAAGTAATGGACGAAAATCTCGCGCTTCCTGAAAAACCGAATGCTGTCGAGCTAAAGCCTTTGCGCGAAAAAATCGAGCTTAAAAACGTTTCTTTCAATTACAAAGAAGAACACAAAACGATTTTGCGCGATGTTAATCTTGAAATCGAAGCCGGAAAAATCGTCGCGCTCGTCGGCGAATCGGGCGGCGGAAAATCAACTCTGACCAAACTGATTCCGCGTTTTTACGACGTTTCCGAAGGCGCGATTTTATGGGACAAAACCGACATTCGAGACGCAAAGCTCGATAGCCTGCGAAAACAAATCGCCGTCGTCACGCAGGAAACCGTGCTTTTTAACGACACGGTTCGCTACAACATTTCTTACGGAAAACCCGACGCGACCGAAGCGGAAATTGAACGCGCGGCAAAAGTCGCTTTCGCTCACGAGTTTATCGCCGATTTGCCCGACGGTTACGACACAATCGTCGGCGAGCGCGGCATCTTTCTTTCCGGCGGGCAAAGACAAAGATTGGCAATCGCGCGAGCCGTTTTGTCGGACGCGCTGGTTTTGATTCTGGACGAAGCAACTTCGGCTCTCGATTCGGAAAGCGAACGGCTGGTGCAAAAAGCCCTCGAAAATCTTTTGGAAAACCGCACGGCAATCGTCATCGCGCACCGGCTTTCAACTATTCGACGCGCCGATAAAATCGTCGTGATGGAACGCGGCAATATCGCCGAAACCGGAACTCACCAAGAGCTTTTGGCGAAAAACGGCATTTATCGCAAGCTGTATGAATTACAATTTGCCGATGACAGCCTCGACAGCAATCTTGCTACAACCGAAAGATAATCTTGAATTTCTGCGCAAAATGAATTATTAATTCACTACACGGAATTAGGTTTTAGTCGCCGAAGGCGACAAACAATATAGCGTAGGGAGAAGCGAATGCTGGCGTTGCCGCGTATCCCTACGTCATTCGTAAGAAAGATTCCGACGCTGTAAGCGTCGAACAATTGCTCGCAGATTTGTTGCTCGCTTTCAGCGAGCGCACTTGCTCGGTCAAACTAACACAGCGATTCTCGCCGGGCTATTATATTGGTCGCCTTTGGCGACAGAATACAAATTCTGCAAAGTAAGTTAATTATTAAATTTCATTTCGCCCGGTGAAACTTGATTTGCCGATTATCGCTTGACGCCGAATCATCTGATTTTTTACTCGTCAACTGTTTCTTTTTCAGCCGCTATTAACCGTTTTCTAAAATTCTTTTTATGCCCAAAATTCTCATCAGCGAACAAAAACCGCAGCCCGCAGAAGATTCGTTTGCCGTTAAGCTCAAATTTGACGATGCCGATGAATTTGAAGGTCTGACGATTCAAAATCCGTTCACCGCGCAAAATGAAGCCAAGCTCGAATGGCATTTTGAAAGCTATGTCAGTTTTCCTTATTTGAAAGAAGTCGAACCGCATGAAGCTCAGGGAATTATTAAACAAGCCGGCGAAAATCTCTTTCAGCAGCTTTTCGGTCAACGGCAAATTTACAGCCGTTATCAACAAATTCTCAATAACGGTTTGAATAGTCTGGTGATTGAGATTTCAGGCTCACCGGAATTTCACAGCCTGCATTGGGAAGCCTTGAAAGACCCGAATCTCCCGACGGCTTTCGCGCTCGATGTGCCGATTTTGCGAAAAGATTTGAAACCTCAGCCTTTACCTGCGGTTTCGCGCGAGACTTCCACAATCAATTTGCTGATCGTCACGTCGCGTCCGCAAGGTCGGCGAGATGTCAGTTACCGGACGATTTCGCGCCCGTTGGTCGAACTGATTCGCAATTCTCAGCTTCCTGTCAAGATTGATATTCTGCGCCCCGGCACTTACGAGGCTTTGAGCAAGCATCTCGATAACGCGACCGCAGAACACGGCAAAGGCTTTTATCACGTCGTACATTTCGACGTTCACGGCGCTTTGTTGACTTATGAACAGTTTGAAAAAATCGAAGGCGAAAAGATTGCGAGCAATTTAACTTATCAAATCCCGCGCTACGGTCGCCCCGAAATCAATTCTTACGAAGGCAAAGACGCTTTTCTGTTTTTCGACGATTATCACGAACCGGAAAAAAGAGATGATGACGGTTTTCGGGTTGACGCGGTTCGCGCTGATGAATTGTCTAATTTACTTTTGACGCACGGCATTCCGATTGTGATTTTAAACGCCTGCCAATCGGCGATGGAATTGGGCGAGCAGGAACGGGAAAGCGATTTGCCGGTCGCCGAAGAAACGAGTCTGGCTAGCCGTCTTATGCGAGCCGGAGCGCAGATGGTTCTGGCAATGTCTTACTCGGTTACGGTCACAGCCGCAGAGATTTTGATGCGAAGCTTTTATCAGGAAATCTTTCGCGGCAAATCGCTCAATCGCGCCATTCAAATCGGGCGCAAAGAGCTTGCCAACCGCAAACAACGCCGCGCCGCCTGGAATTATCAGGTTCTTTTGGAAGATTGGCTGTTGCCGGTCGTTTATCAAAAGCAAAACGTAGAACTCAAAACCGCCCGACTGACGCCTCAGGAGGAAGAACAACTCAATCTTGCCCAACAGGAAATCAGCCAAATGCCTGAAGTCGAATACGGCTTTTACGGGCGCGACATTGATATTTTGAACATCGAGCGGCGCGTTCTTCTGGAAAACAACATTTTGCTGATTCGCGGAATGGGCGGTGCGGGCAAAACGACGCTTCTTAAACATCTTTCGTGGTGGTGGCGGGCGACCAATTTCGTCCAAAAAATTTTCTATTTCGGCTACGACGAGAAAGCCTATACCAGACAGGAAATAATGTTTGCGATTGCCGAAAAGCTTTACAACAAATATGAATTTGCCCAATTTCAACCAATGGACGAGCAGGCGCAGCAGCAAAAGCTCGCCAAAAAGCTCCGCACGGAAAGACATCTTTTGATTCTGGACAATCTGGAATCAATTCAGGGCGGATATTTCGCCGTCAAAAACACGCTTTCCGCAGAAGAACAGGCAAAGCTCAAAGCCTTTCTGGCAGAATTGCGCGGCGCGGTTGACCCGTTTCAAGAGCAAACAATTGTCCTGCTCGGCTCGCGCAGCGCGGAAGAATGGTTGGCGGACGCGGCTTTTAAGAAAAACATCTATGATTTGGGCGGGCTTGACGCCGAATCAACCACGCAGTTTGCCGAAGAAATCCTGCGCCAGAACGAAGTTTCGCATTATCGAAACGAAGAAGATTTCAAGAAGCTGTTGAAACTGCTGGCGGGTTTTCCCCTTCCGATGAAAGTTGTGCTGGAAAACCTGAAACGGCAAACGCCGTCGGAAATTCTCGCCGCGCTCCAAGCCGGAGACGTAAACTTTCGCACCGGAACAGCCGAAGAAAAAACCAAAGACATTCTGAAATGTATCGAATACTCGCACAGCAACATCGCGCCCGAAAAACAAGAGCTTCTCTTGTGCCTCACGCCTTTTACATCGGTTGTCAATCGTGATTATTTTCATTACTACATTGATGAACTAAAAAAACATGAAATTTTAGCCCATTTGAAACATGAGCTTTGGGACGAAGTTTTCGCCGAATCAATTCAACGAGGGTTAATGTCACATAAAGAAGAACAGTCTTTTGTCCATTTGCAGCCAATTTTACCTTACTTCCTCAAAATTGAGAGACAAAAATCAGATAGAGGCGAATTTAATGAAGCTGTCAAAACAGCGTTTCGAGTTCATTACGATAGTATGAGTAATTTGATTTTAAGGTTGATGAATTCAAATGATGCTGACGAAAAGATGTTAGGACAAACCTTGATAAATTTGGAATTTGAAAACATAGACGCTTGTTTGGAAAACTGTCTTGAAACTCAAGAGTCAATCTATAATCCTTTTAATTCACTGTCTGCTTATTACGATATTATCCAAAACCACCAAGCGGGGTTGGATTTGGGAACAAAGATTTTAAGAAGAATGGAAAGCTATTCAACCGAAATTATGGCTGGAGAAATTGGTTTGGAATTTATTAATGTTTTAAACAATATTGCAATGCGCCAATTTATGTTGAAAAAATTTGATGTTGCAGAAGATTCTTGCAAAGAAATCTTAAAAATTTATTCCAACAATCAAACTTTAGAGTATTCAAAGAAAAGGCAGGAAATCGGCGCTATTTATCATAATTTAGGCTCCATTGCTCAACAACAACAACAATGGCATAAAGCAGATTTTTATTATGAAGAGGCTTTGGAAATCTATATTGAATTCAATAATCGTCACCTACAAGCAAAACTTTTCGATGA
>DASVRD010000108.1:0-30812 GCA_036388775.1 Pyrinomonadaceae bacterium
GCGCAAGGATTCACATCGGTTTCACTGGGTAATGAATCTGACACGCCGGTTCCGGCTTCATTGCGATAAGGTTTAACGACCCGACAGCAAATAAGAAGCTGACACTAAAAAGGGAGCGTGATTTATCACGCTCCCTTTTTCTGTCAAAGAGCCGCAAAGAAAGTCCTGTTTTAAGCTAACTCTTTAATTTCCAATAACTCTTATCCCGAATTCACGTTAAATTAATATTTTCTCCGATAAATATTCAGTTCTTCGTTTACCCGTTAACGTGATGCCCCTGAAATAAATGGATATGCATCGGTAATTCTACCGGCTTTAAAAACTCTCAGTCGCGGACAATTACGTCATTGCCGGGAAATCCAAATTCATCAACAATTATTCGAGCAGCTTCATCGGCAGGTAAGCTCGTGTTGTTGATTTTGAGATAATTTTCCTTGTGAAAGAAGTCACCCTCCGAATTTAACTTGTATTTCTCATCATTCTCTAACAAGCGTTGTCTAGATTTTTCCACATCTCGTTTGGAGGGCTTTTGTAACAGCCTAAATTCAGATTCGTTTCGGTTCAGCCTTTCCGACAACTCCGCTTCCAACTCCACAAAATATATGTCCGCGCCTTTCTCTCTGAAGATGTCGCAGCTTCGCTCGATAAATACTCTGTCCGATTCGTGTTCAATTGCCCAAACAAAAGTAAAAATCAGTCCGGGTAAATCGCTTGCGGCAACTTCTTCAAAAACTCGTTTGCGAAATTCGGAAACCAATTTGTGAAATTGAGGCTCCTCGAAATCAAAGAAGTTCAAAACCAATTCAATAGTCATATGGTTATAGAAAAGCTTAAATCCTGTAAGCCGAGCGAGTTCATATCCGACGGTCATTTTACCGACAGCAGGCGGACCAAATATGACTATAAATTTCATACTTCGCTCTACGACTAACTTTGACTTACGCTCTGCCGAGCGCGACCGATTGCGGCAAGTAACGGCTGACGACGTTCTTTGTACTGGCTTGACCATTGTGCAGCAAATCGAATCCCAAGAATCAATTTGTTAAAGTGCGGACTCAGTCGTAAATACAACGTCTAACCGAAGGAAAAACAAAAGGAGCATCTTGTGAATGCTCCCTTAGTTATTGTAGATATTGGCTCCGCAGGTAAGACTCGAACTTACAACCCTTCGGTTACACTTTGCCTTGAACTTTCGTTCAAGCGTGGACTATCTCATCAACTTTGTAAAAAAACAACAAAGTTGCCGGACGCTCGCGGGAGTTTTATCGGTCAGGTTTCCTCAACTCCTAGTCTCTGCACGTTCCTGCTTACAATCAAAACCTTTTCAGCAGGCTTCGCTCAGGATTGCCTTTCCGACTTTTGCCGGTTTAGGTTTCCCTGAATTCATCCGATTTTTCAACCACAGTCACCTGTGGAAGCTGCAACATTCCTGCATGAAATTCTCGATGGCAATTTGCGCACAATAAAACGCACTTTTCAATTTCATTTTTCACTTTTTCCCAACTCCTTGCATATCCTTTGCTGGAAATGCCGAAGTCTTTTTTTGTTGGATCAAGATGATGAAACTCAAGTGCTTTTAAGCAACGATTATAACCACAAATCTGGCAACAACCGCCTTTATATTCAATCGCCATCAATCGTACTTTTTCTCGGCGGCGCTGAACCGCTCCGATCATATACTCTCGACGCTCTTGATACGTACGCTTCTCCGCCATTTCAAAAATCATACAGAGCTTTACAGCCGAATGCTCTGCCATTGAGCTACTGCGGATTATCAAATCTTGCAACGCTGTTTTCGGCGTTGCAAGATTTATAGAATTACGAAATTCTTTTCACAATGTCAAGTGCGGATAATTTCGCGGTATTTTCACGGAATCGCCTCTTGAAATGTCGGCAATCTTGGGGCAATATCCTGTGAAGTCTTTAAAATCCGGTTATTATAAAAATTATGTCGGCACCAAATATTGAAACTATTGTTAATTTATCGAAACGGCGCGGTTTCGTCTTTCCGGCTTCGGACATTTACGGCGGACTCGGTTCTGCTTGGGATTACGGGCAGCTCGGCGTCGAGCTTGCCAACAATATCAAACAGGCGTGGTGGCGCTGGATGGTTCACGAGCGCGACGATATGGAAGGCGTTGATTCCGCCATTATTCAAAACCGTTTGGTCTGGAAATATTCCGGTCACGAAGAAACCTTTTCCGACCCGCTCGTTGATTGCCGAAGCTGCAACTCGCGACTGCGGCAGGATAAGCTCGACAAAAATGAGGGCGGAAACTACGTTTGCTCAAACTGTGGCTCGACAGATTTAACCGAACCCAGACAGTTTAATTTGATGTTTCAAACTACGCTCGGTGCCGCGTCGGCGGAAGACGATCCGTCAGCGCTCGCGTATCTTCGACCGGAAACGGCTCAGGGAATTTTTATCAATTTCTTAAATGTTTTGAACACTTCGCGACGCAAACTGCCGTTCGGCGTCGCGCAAATCGGCAAGAGTTTTCGCAATGAAGTCACGCCCGGAAATTTTATTTTCCGCACGCGCGAGTTCGAGCAGATGGAAATGGAGTTTTTCGTCAAACCCGGCGAGGACGAAACCTGGCATCAATATTGGATTGACGCTTGTAATGACTGGATAAAATCGCTTGGCATTTCTGATGAGAATTTAAAATTCTACATCCAAGATGAACACGAACGCGCTCATTACGCGAAAGCGACGACGGATATTCTCTATCGCTTTTTCCCGGAACGCGAGGACGAGGAAAAACAGTGGGATGAGCTTATGGGAATTGCTAACCGCACGGATTATGATTTGAAAGCGCATTCAAAAAAACCGGAAAATGCTGAAGGCAAGAGGAAAAATCCTGACTCGACCGAAGATTTGTCATATTTCGATGACGCCGCGAAAGAACGCTTTTACCCGTTTGTGATTGAACCTGCGATTGGCGTTAACCGCACTTTGCTGGCGGTTTTGATGGACGCATACACCGAAAAAACTTCGGACAAAGGCGAAACGCGCGTGATTTTAAAATTAAAGCCGGAATTAGCGCCGATTAAAGTCGCCGTTTTGCCGCTGGCGAAAAACAAACCGGAAATTGTCTCAATGGCGAAAAAAATCAAAAAAGATTTGCTCGGCAGCTTTCGCACCGTTTACGACGATACGGCGGGAATCGGGAAATTGTATGCGCGGCAGGATGAAATCGGCACGCCATTTTGTGTCACGGTTGATCACGAATCTCTGGAAGATAATGCCGTCACAGTGCGCGACCGCGATACTTGGGAGCAGGAACGCATCAACGTCAGCGAATTAAAAAATTATTTACAAAACCGTCTTTCGCGCTAAGAAAAAAGTGCGTCAGAAGCAGATAGTCTCTGACGCACTAAATTACACAATTTCTCTGACAGCTCTTGGAATCTATTTACTGGCTTTATTTCAGTAAATTTTCAACGACCTTTCTTATGCCTATCGCAACTTCAGTATATGTTTGGTCTTTATCAGATTGTGAAGCAATGAATTTAGCATCCTTCGGCAGTCCTTGTAGTTTTGCAAATGGCATATCACCAAAGTCGCAAAACTTGCAAAAAATTGGAATAACTACCGCAGTTCCATTTTCGTGCTTTTCAATTGCCTTTTTAATTTCGATATTCCAAATATAATTTGAGGCAATAAAATTAGCGCTAATCAACAACAATACAATATCTGCATTTTCCAATTCAGCCTTTATAGTATTGTCCCATTCTGCTCCGGCGCGAAGTTCTCTATCATTCCAAGTAGATATTTTGTCGCTTCTCTTCAACGCAGACAAATGATTATCTAATTCTACTTTAATATCTTCGTCTTTATGTGCGTATGATAAAAACACTTTTAACTTTTTCATCTCTTTTTCGTGTTGTTTTAGTTGATACAATAATCCTTTTAATTCTTGGAATTTTCTAATTAATCGGCTTTTATCCCAGCCTGATGTCTTCATTCCCTCTTCGGCAATTTGATAAGCTGTTTCTATATCGCCCATTTTCTGATAAGTTTTAGCCAAAACGGTATAACTTTGATAATTGCCTAAATTAATTGATTTTTCTGCTATTTTTATGGAATTCTCATAATCTCTATTTTCTCTATAACAAATTGCCAATTCATTTAATGTCTGAAGGTTGTTAGGATTAATTTCCTTCGCTTTTTCTAAAATTTTAATAGCTTTATCAATTTGGTGATTTTCTCGATAACAAATTCCTAATTCGTCTAAAGTTTTAACATCATTAGGATTATTTTCACTCGCTTTTTCTAAAGTTCCGATAGCTTTATCCAGTTGGCGATTTTCCCGATAACAAATGCCTAATTCATTTAAGATTTTGACGTTATCAGGATAATCTTTAATTGCGTTTTCTAAAGTTTCGATGGCTTTCTTCCAGTTTTTCTGCCATTTGTAGGTAATTCCTATTTCATTTAAAACATTTTCTCTTTTAGGGTCTATAGTCAATCCTGCTTCAAATGCTTCAATTGCTTTACTGCAATTACCTTCTTTTCTTAATCGTCTTCCTAAATCAAATAAAAACATATAATCACCACGCTCTTGTGCCTGGTGAATTTCATTATAATAAGGCGTTTTTCCATGTTCTTTGAAATAAGGAAGATTTTTGATGGTTTGCATCTGGATTCTTCTTTTGACTTTCAGAAACGTATAGCAAACTTCCCGAATATACGGATTCAAATCGTAAAACCCTTTTTCCACTTGAACCAGCAGTTTATTCGCTAAAGAATTATAAGAATCGTCTATCTGCAATTCATCCTCAAAATCCGGCAACGTCAAAAAATCATCATAAAGATTTTCTTTTTTTATAGGTCTCTGCAGAAATGTCAGGGCACATAGAATCCAGGCTTCATGTTTTTCCAAACGGTTTATGATATGTTCGACTAAATCCCACAAAAATCTGGTTGTTAATGTCGGTTGATAATAGGCTTCAATTAATCTATTTTGAAAAAGAAATTCCGCGTCGTTATAAGCAAGTGCTAATAATCCGGTGTGATTGCCAAAATTTTCACAGAGTTTTTCAAATTGTTCATAAGAAAAACCTTTGGATTTGTAAAACTGCCAAAATTCATCCTTTTCAATTCCTTCAAGCTGAACATCTGAAAGAGTTTTTACTTTTGTTCTCCAATCAGTTAAAAACAATTCAAAATGTATTTGAAAACGACTTTCTAAAATTAACTTTATCGAGCTAATTTCAGCCGCTTTTTCCAGGAATGTTTTGACGTTCGCGTATTCATCTTTTATGTCGTGAAGTTCTCTGAAATTTCCTGTCCATTTCAGAGCTTCTTCAAAGTTTTGGATTATGATTAAAGTGTTTGAGGAAAAACCTGAAAAATCGTTGAAATCTTTGTCGCCAAATACTTCATCTTTGATTCTTTGTTCGACATTATCAGGATTCGGATTAAGTTTTACAGTGATGACTTTATAAGTTTTGGCAAATTCGTTATTCTCTAAAAAATGATTTACGAGTTTGGTTTTGCCAATCATTGGCACACCATATAATGCAAAAATACGATTTGCGGATGATAGTAAAAAATTTTCTAACTCAGATAATTCTTTTTCTCTACCTAGAAATTCTATTTCTCTGAAATTATGTTTAGGCGGAATTTTATTGTCCATGTCCTTAACGACATCTGCCAATAAATCGTATACATTTTTCTCATGATTGACGTTTTCTGATAAATCAGAAATCCCCCTTATATCTAAATACCTAAATAAAGCATTAAAAATTGTGTCGGATAAGTTAACATTCTGAGGTTTTTTCGTTTGCCCACCATATTGCAAAAATTTCTTTTCAATAGGCTTTAAGTCAGTCTGGCTTGTTAATAAATTTCGAGATATTAGATGGTTACGCAGATTATCAAGAGTAAAGGGATCATCGCTTTCACCGTGAAATTTGTCTTCGATTCTCTTCCAAAGATGTTCAAATTGATTGAAATATACACTAGACATAAGTGAGTATATATTGAAAGTAAGCGAGCTAAACTATAATAAAAGCGTGATAAGCATTACAAAATTCTTTATTTAATGCAACATTTAATCGTGAGCATTAAAATAGAAGAATCTATAAAATTTATGCCAGACAGGACGAAATCGGGACGCCTTTCTGCATCACGGTAGATCACGAATCTCTGGAAGACAACGCCGTCACAGTACGCGACCGGGGCACATGGGAGCAGGAACGCATCAACGTCGGCGAATTAAAAGAATATTTGCGAAAGCGTTTGACGAAAGATTAAAAGTCGTTTTAACGATGAGCGGCGAGACTGGCGACGGTTTCGATTAGCTCATTCATCTCGACAGGTTTGGCGATGTGCGTTTGAAAACCATATCGCAAAGCCTCAAGTCGGTCTTCATTACGGGCGTAAGCGGTTAAAGCTATCGCCGGAATCGTGCCGCCTTTATCGGGCGAAAGATTCCGCACGTTTTCGATAAATTCATAGCCGTTGACGCCGGGCATTCCAATATCACTGACGATAATGTCGGGCGCTGATTGTTTGATGTTTTCGAGCGCTTGGGCGACCGACTGCGCCGTTGAAACCTGTGCGCCAGACGTTTCGAGAAATATTTTAATTAGCTCCAGCGCGTCAATTTCATCATCAACCACCAATACATTCAAACCCGCAAGACTTTTTTCAATTGCCGAGTGGGGATTATTTTCGCCGTAGATTTCGCCGTTCGGCGGCTTACCGTTTGCCTGAAAGCGCGATAAAAGCGGGAGATTCAAGATGAATGACGCGCCTTTGCCCTTGCCTTCGCTTTCCGCTCGAACGCTGCCGCCGTGTTGTTCGACGAGATGTTTCACAATCGCCAAACCTAAACCCAGACCGCCGAAGTGTCTGGTCGTCGTGCCGTCGGCTTGGCGAAAGCGGTCGAAAACATACGGCAGAAATTCCGGCGCAATTCCACTGCCCGTGTCGCCTACTGAAACGACGAGATTCGAGCTTTCACGTTTGACTGCGATTTCGATTGCGCCGCCGCGCGGCGTAAATTTGACGGCGTTGGAAAGCAGATTCCATAAAACCTGCTGCAAGCGCGCCGAATCTCCTGCGATCTCGGTCGTCTCATCGGCGATATTTGTTTTAATAACGATTTCTTTCGCTTCGGCGGCTGGCGAAATCGAATCAACGGCGGATTTTACGAGCGCAGCGGCGTTGATCGGGCGTATGTCGAGCTTCAATTTTCCGGTGATAATACGCGAAACGTCCAACAGATCTTCGATGATTTGCGCTTGCGAGCGAGCGTTGCGTTCGACCGTTTCGAGGGCTTCCTGAATTTTGCCGCCGTTGAGTTTTCCCGTTCGCAACAGATTCGCCCAACCGAGAATCGCATTCAAAGGCGTGCGTAATTCGTGGCTGACGGTCGCCAGAAACTCGTCTTTCAGGCGGTTTGCGGTTTCGGCTTCGGAACGAGCGTGACGCTCGCTCGTAAACAATTTCTCCAACTCGGTAGCGGCTCTTTTTTCCCCTTCGATGTAATCGCGGATGTCGTATTGCCGGCGGCGCGCGCGGAGCGCAGATTTTATCGCGCTCATCAACGTCATCAACCGCACGGGGCGTTCGATGAGCGTCACGTTTCCGGTTTTCGAGAGCATTTCCAGAATTTCGGCGTTAGCCGGAACGTCGCCGCCGCCGCTGGTCAAAACCACGAGCGGAATGTCAGACCACTGCGGCTGTTCCGTGAGCGCTGCGATTAAATTCGGCGTGGTTTCCGGCGTCAGAGCTTCGCCGGTCACAAAAAACAAACCTGCGTTTTCGAGCGTTTCCGAATTGATTTCCAGCGCATTTTGACAAACTTCGGCTGTTAATCCAGCTTCGCTCAAAATGCGTGCGGTTATTTCGGCGTCTCTGCCGGTCGGAGCGAGAATTAAAATTCGCTCGTCCCGGTCGTTCTTTGTTTTGTCCGTTTCGTTACTCGTCATCCGACTCGACTGCAAAAGTGTTTTTGTGACCGATGAACGTCGGAACGCCGGTCAATACTCCGCGAAACTCCCGTAAAGGCTCGCCTACCGTGATGCCCTCCTTCGTTATCCGAAACTCGCGAATCGTGCTTTCGTGTTCTCCAGTGCGTTTTTTAACCACCGAAAGCGCGCGCCGCACCGCGCCGTCAGCCTCGAAATAACGCAGCATTAAAACCGTGTCCGCAAGATAACTGACATCTACGGGCGACGCCATCGCGTTCCCCAAAAAACCGTGCTGCGCCATAATGAGCATCGTGACGACGCCTTGTTTGTTGAGATAAGTTAAAAGCTCGTGCATCTGAATCGTCAAAAAACGCTCTTCGGGCATCGCATTCAAATAACCGTTCAGACTGTCAATGACAACCACGCGGGCGTTGTTGCGGGCGACCGATTCGATTACGGCGTGGGCAAATTCGCCGGGCGCTAATTCAGCCGGGTCAACCTGCTGAACCGTGAGCGAGCCATTGTCAATATAATCTTGTATTTTCGTGCCGATTCCGGTGGCTCTCTTAACATAATTCTCAATAATTTCATCGAAAATAAAAACAGCGGCGTTTTCACCGTTTTCCGCAGTGCAGGAGACGAATTGAGCGGCAAGAGATGATTTGCCCGAACCCGCCGGACCGATTAGCAAATTGCTCGTACCGCGATCAAGCCCGCCGCCAAGCAATCTGTCAAGCTCCGTAATACCGCTTTCGATAACCTCATTTTTAAAATCTTTCCTGTGATCGGCAGCGACCAGACGCGGAAAAACCCGGACGCCGCCGGTTTCGATGTTGAAATCGTGATAACCGCCGCGAAAACTCGAACCGCGCAGCTTTATAACGCGCAAACGCCGCCGTTCGCCGCCGTATTCGACCGCGAGATGGTCGAGATGCACGACGCCGTGAACGATTGAATGAACGTGCAGATCACCCATATCGGAAGTTTTATCGTCGAGCAGTAAAACCGTGCATTCGCGCGGCGTAAAATATTGTTTGAGAGCGAGAATCTGGCGGCGATAACGCAAAGGATCGCGCGCCAGCAAACGCATTTCCGACAAAGAATCGAAAATTATGCGGCGCGGATTAATCCGTTCGACTTCAGCCAAAACCGCTGCCGTCGTTTCGTTCAGCTCGATTTCCGAAGGGTGAAAAATCGTATATTGCGATTCCGGCTTGAGACTGTCGCCCGACGGAAGCAATTCAAAAATATCAACGCCGTCGAGCGTCCAGCCGTGCGAGCGAGCGACGTTTATCAACTCGTTTTTGGTTTCCGACAAAGTGACGTAAAGAACTCGTTCGCCGCGCTCAACGCCTTCGCGCAGAAATTGCAGCGCGAGCGTCGTTTTCCCGGTTCCCGGCTCGCCTTCGAGCAGGTAAATATGGTTTGCCGGAAAACCGCCGCGCAAAACGTCGTCGAGTCCTTCAGCGCCGGAACTCAGCTTGTCATCCGATTTTATTTGCTCGTCCGAATCTGAATTGTCGTTTATAGGCATAGATATATTTCGACATTTTATCGTAAATTCTAGCAAAACACACCGAAAATTTAATATTTTCTCACAAATGCAAGCGCAGGTTGCGCGTCGTTTGGCAAATGCTATGATTTGATTGAGCAAATTTAGAAAAAAATTATGGCGATTCACAAAACGCGCAACGAACAAATCGAAAACAGCCTGCTGCTCGAATCAACCCAAGAAATCGAGCTGCCGCCAGCCGAGGTTGACGAAGACGACATCACTTTGCAGTTTGAAACTTTCCGTCCGTTTGTACCGGAACTCATCGAAGAACTCGAAGAAGGCACAATCGCCCAAACGGTTCCCGTTATCAAAGACGGCTCGACGTTTGCGATTCACGGCGAAACCAGAACTTTTTGGGTAAAAATCTGGTATCTCGCCGATTCCGAAATGACCGAAATTGCCCGCGTGCAGGTGTTGAATTGTTTGCCGCGAATGCGAAACGTCCGCATTGTTTTTCCAAACAGTCAAGAATAGTTTTTTCAAGTGCAAAAACTTCCCGCAAAAATCATCAGGCTCGCTGAAATTATCAAAGAAAACGGTGGTCGCGCTCTGCTCGTCGGCGGCTGTGTGCGCGATTTTTTGATGGGTATTGAGCCGAAGGATTTTGACGTTGAAGTTTACGGCGTTGAACCGCACCGCTTGCGCGAAATTCTAGAGCGATTCGGCAAAGTTGACGCGGTCGGCGAAGCGTTTACGGTTTACAAAATCGGAAACAATCTGGACGTTTCCATGCCCCGCCGCGAGCGCAAAACCGGGCGCGGACATCGCGGTTTTACGATTGAAGGCGACCCGCAAATGTCGTTTGAAGAAGCCTGCCGACGGCGCGATTTTACGATCAACGCGATTTTGCAAGACCCATTAAACGGCGAAATCATTGATCCGTTTAATGGACGCGCGGACATCGAACGAAAGCTGATCCGCGTTGTCGCGGCGGAAACTTTTGTTGAAGATTCTCTTAGAGTTTTGCGCGCGGCGCAGTTTGCCGCCAGATTTGATTTTGAAATCGAGTCGGAAACCGCCGCGCTTTGCCACTCGATTGATTTATCGGATTTGCCGAAAGAGCGGATTTGGAACGAATTTGAAAAGTTGCTGCTCAAAGCCGAAAAGCCGTCAATCGGATTAAAATGGTTTTACGATTTGAAAATCGCCGAAAAACTGTTTCCAGAATTAACTGCACTCATCGGCGTCCCTCAAAACCCGGAATGGCATCCCGAAGGCGATTTGGACGTTCACACTTTGCTTGTCGTTGACGAAGCGAGAAAACTGATTGGCGATTTGCCGTATCCGAAACGAGTTGCCGTAATGATGGGCGCACTTTGTCACGATTTCGGGAAACCCGCAACAACACGCTTTTTTGACGGCGCGTGGCGCTCTCACGGACACGACGAAGCCGGAGTCGAGCCGACAGTTTCTTTCCTCGACCGCCTGGGCATTTTCACGCTCGACGGCTACGATGTTCGGAATCAAGTTGTTGAATTGGTCAGAAATCATCTGCGTCCCGGCGAATTTTATAAAAACAGAGACGATTTGGGCGACGGCGCGTTTCGCCGCCTCGCTCGGCGAGTTGAATTGGATTTGCTTTACCGCGTCGCCAAAGCCGACAGTTTGGGCAGAAACGCGCCGTGGCTGCCGCCTGAAAAACTTAAAACCGCAGAGGCGCAGGAATGGTTTATTGAAAAGGTTAAAGATTTAAAAGTAGAGAGAGCGGCGCCGCAGCCGATTTTGATGGGCAGACATTTAATCGAATTGGGCTTAAAACCTTCGCCGCTATTTAAAGAAATTTTAGACGCCGTTTACGAAATGCAGCTCGATGAGCGCGTCCGCAATCCGGAAGAAGCCATTGCCGAAGCGCGAAAAATAATTAAAAACTGAGAATCGTGCGCGGAGAATTGATAATTGTTTTTTATTTCTAAGCTCACCGCTGATTTTGCTCGAAAACAGTTCCGAAGAAATGACGCCCGACGAATGGTTTGTTTATCTCGCCTCGATTGCAATTAACGTTTATGCGATTTATCTTTCCTTTTGGACTGATTAACGTCAAACCTTGAATCGGATAGGAATCAAAACTTGAGAAAGAATTTATTTGCCGTCTTTTTTTTGCTGTTTTTAACCGCTTCCGCAAACGCTCAAACCGCGCGTCCGCCCGACCGCGACGACAATCAAATCTGGCATGAAACCGTAATCGGCTTGCCGCTGACAAAAAAACTGACTTTAAATCTGAACGGCGTTTTGCGTTTCAGCGGCGATCAACGAAGATTTACCGACGACCGCGCAGGTTTCGGGTTTGCCTACAAATTCAATAAAAACGTGACCGCCGGAACGAGTTATTTGTACCGCTTCACGGAAACAATCAGAAACCGCAAAAACTACGAAAATCGTTTTATCGCATATCTAACTTTGAGCAAAGCTTTCGGCAAATTCGGCGTCGGCAACCGCAATCAATATGAGTATCAAGCCAGAAATTCGCGCGCCGATAAATGGGTTTATCGCAATCGGCTGCAAGTCGAACGAGAAATAAAGCTCGAAAATTTCGGCTTCAAACCGTTTGTTTCGGCGGAAGTTTTTTATGATTCGGCAGCCGAGAAATTTTCGCGCCTTCGTCTAATCGGCGGAGCAAGCAAGAAACTTTATAAAAATCTTACGCTTGACGCCTATTATATGCGGCAGCAGGACGCGACGAGTAATCCGGGCGATTTAAACGTTTTCGGCACAACACTGCGCCTAAACTTCGATTTTTTTGGAATCAGCAATTAAACAAATCAAGATTATTGCCGCTCTATAACAAGCTTTAAAACTCCATTAGGAAATGAAAATTACAAACTTCTACAAATGTAGTTGACACTCAAATCAAGCCCGGTTATACTCCCTCAGCATCTACTACCGGAGTAGTATCTTTATGGAAATAAAAAAGCAGCAAAAGCTGGGCGAGCGTGAGCTTGATATTATGCAGGCGCTATGGCAGCAGGACGAGGCGACCGTTTCCGAAATTCAAAAACAATTACAGGAAAACGGAATCGAACTGGCATATACGACAATCATGACAATGCTCGGCAGGCTCGAAGCCAAAGAAATGGTCGTCCGGGATAATTCTGAGCGAGCGCACCGTTACAAACCGCTCGTCAAAGAACCGTCGGCGGTCGGAAGCGCCATCAAAAAACTAGCCGAGCGCTTTTTTAACGGTTCGGTCGAAGCGCTCGCCGCGCGGCTGGTTGAACAGGAATTAAGCCCGGAGCAGCTCCGACGCGTTCAAGCAATCATTGACGAAAACAGTCAGGGAGAAAAAGGGAAATGAGCATTTTGCCGAACATCTCGCTCGCCGCTCTTTTACTGGCAATTAACGTTACGCTCGTCGGGATTATTCTGGCGTTGGGCATTGCTGCCGCATTTAGAATCGCGCGAAACGCGCATCCCAGGATTCGTTACGTAATTGCCGTCTCAGCTTTTTTTCTCTCAATTTTGCTGCCCGTTTGGATGATGTTCGCTTCCGGCGAACGGCGGGAAACGTCGTTCGTGTTTGTGGTTGAAAATTCGGAGCGCGGCAATGTTACGCAGAAGCTTAGCAAACAATTGTCTCCAAAAATCGAATCGTCGAATCCGGTTCTGCCGGAAACCACTTCAATCTCGCCTGAAAATTCAGCCGATTATTTTCCCGAATTTGTCGTCACGCTCCGGCATTTAATCAGTTTGTTGTCGTTGTGGGCGGCGGGTTCGATTTTATTGCTGGCGCGAGAAATTTGGGGCTTGGCTCGGCTGGCAAACAAACGCCGCAAATGGCGGCTTGCAGATATTGAAGCGTTGAACAAAGGCGATTTTTACGGTGTCGTGCCGCTTTATTTGAGTGAATCGGAAGGTCCGCTGGCAACAGGTTTTTTTCGACAGGCGGTTGTTTTTCCCGCCCGTTTGTTTGCGGAATTGCCAGCCGAATCAATCCGAAGCATTGCGCGTCACGAGTTAAATCACGTTCGCTGGCGCGACCCCGCGATAAATGCCGTTTTGCGACTGGCGCGCGCCGTTTTCTGGTTCAGCCCGCCGCTCTGGTATCTTGAGCGCGTGGCGCGGCTTGAGCGGGAAGCGGCTGCGGATTTCGCCGCCATTATCTCACAGCAAAACGAAACGGATTTCAAAGCTGCCGCTACCGATTACGCAAAGACGCTGATTCTGGTCGCGCGTTGGTCGGCTGACACGGTTCAAAAACGAGCTTTCGGTTTTGCGGCAACCGAAGTCGGAAGCCGGGACGGACTTGAAAACCGGGTCCGGCGACTGTTCAATTTTTCCGAAAAACCAGTTCGCTTGCGCCTTGCCTGTGCCGCGCTCGTTTTGCTTTCGGGGATTTTCGGCGCGTCATTTTTGCCGGTTGCGTCGCAGTCGTTTCCGATTGCTTTTGACGAAAGCGAGGCTGCCGCAAGCGATGAATCTGCCTGGCAGGAAAAAAATGAGACGGCTAAAGTTAACGATTCCGATTTAGATTCGCAAAGCATCGCAAACAGAACGCCTTTAGTTTTTCAGGTTCGTGTAAATCAAACGCGGTCAACGCTCGAACGTGAGAATGATTCCGACTCGTCGGAATTGCCGACGCGGGAAGGAAATACTGAAGTCATTGCGGAAAATCCGACATTTCAAATTGACGAAAAAAGCGGCGTTGAAGCGTCCGACAAAGAAACAAGCTGGCAAACCAATCTGACCGCCGAACAACAAGACTCAATGCGCGAATACGGCGTAACAGATGAATACATCGAAGAACTCGCCGCCGTTGGTTACAAAAATCTTCCGGGTAATACGCTGATTGAGATGAAAAAATTAGGCGTCAGCGCGACGTTCGTGAGACAAATGGCAGATTTCGGTTACGGTCAGCTTTCGAGCGAAGAACTGATTGACTTTCGCCGTCACGCTGTCAGCGCCGCTTATATCAACGAAATGAAAGCACTTGGCTACAGTAATTTATCATCCCAAATGATTATTGATTTTCGCCGTCAGGCTGTAAGTGCCGCTTACATCAACGAAATGAGGGCTGAGGGCTACGGCAATTTACCGGCGAACATATTGCTTGATTTCCGGCATTTCGCTGTCGGAGCCGGTTATGCCAGAGAAATGAAAGCCTTGTTCGGAAACAATGTAACCGCCAAACAGCTCATTCATTTAAAAAATCAAAACGTCTCCGCGAATTGGATTAAGGAAGTCGTTTCGCTCGGCATAAATCGCCCTTCGGCAAATGACGCCGCCGCGATGAAAATTCACGGGATCACGACTGATTGGATTCGGGATTTATACACGCTGGGTTTTGCAAATTTAACAATCAACGATTTGTTCACTTTGCGGGTTCACGGAATCACTTCGCCTTTTATCGAGAAGATAAGGACGCGCGGAATAAAAAATCCGACGATTAACGAGTTAATCAGCCTTCGGAGAGAGGGCGCAGCCGGTTAGCAAAGTTTTTCTATAACAAAGAGCTAAGACTCTAAATTTCAGAGGTAAAAACGAATGAAAAATTTAAGAGCGTTTTTCGCTTTGGTGTTGTCGTGTGTCTTTTTCTCGCTACCTGCCGTCGAAGCGCAAACAACAATTGCGGCAGGCAAAGGCAAGAAAATTGACGAGCTATTGCAGGCTTATTTTCGAGAAGGATTGCTCAACGGCAGCGTGCTGGTCGCAGAGCGCGGAAAAGTGATTTACAAACGCGGCTTCGGTTTCGCCAATGCGGAATTTCGAGCGCCGAACGCTTCCGACACGAAATTCAGAATCGCCTCCATCTCAAAACCGATTGTTGCGATTCTCGCAATGCGATTAATCGAGCAGGGCAAGCTTTCGCTCGATTCAAAAGTCTCGGACTTTTTATCCGATTACCGCAAAGACGTTGCCGATAAAGTAACAGTCAAACACCTGCTGACGCACACAAGCGGAATCCCCGACACACTCGTTCGCCCCGGTCTGACGGAGCGGGAAATCCGCGATCCGTTCACACCTCAACAACTGCTTGCGCGATATAGCGACGGAGCTTTGGAATTTGAGCCGGGAACGCAAGTCAAATACGGAACTATGGCTTATATGCTTCTGTCGCTGATGATAGAAAAAGCGACCGGAAAAACGTTTGAACAAGCTATGCGCGATGAAGTTTTAGCGCCCGCCGGAATGATTGATACCGGAGCGGAAGGTGCAAGCCCGACTGTTTTCCGCAACGAGCAAGGGCGTTCCGAGCTAAAAGGCGGCGTACCGATTGTTGAAAGATTGGCGAAGGGGTATTTCAAAACAGGCAATGGTTTCGGGCAAACGCCTTTTATGGATATGACACACGCCTACGCGGGCGGCGACATGTATTCAACGGTCGAAGACCTTTTCCGGCTGGATCGTGCGCTTTACAACGACAAATTTCTTTCCCGGCAGACACGCGAAGCAATGCAAACGCCCGTTTTGGATGATATGTCGTTCAGTTGGAATGTCCGTTATCTCTCTTTCGGCGACTTGCAGCAGCCGTTTCTCAATATCGTTGACCCGACAAAAAATCTGCGACCTGCGCCGGCGGATTTCAAAATCGTTTACAAGCTCGGCGATTTGTGGGGCTACAGCGGAGTTTTCGCGCGTTTTCCGAATGAAGAACACGCAATCGCCATTCTCTTCAATAGAAACAATCGCGGAATTTATTTCGATTTGAACACAATTCGGATTTGGCAGGCGATAACGAGCATTCTTTACGAAAAGCCTTATTTTACGCCTCGTGAGCGAATGTTTGCCGAAATTATCGAGCGAAACGGCTTTAACGAAGCTCTAAAGACATTCAACCGATTAAAACGCGAAGAGCCGCACAGTCCAATCGTCATAGAATCGGAATTTAACGTTTTAGGTTACGAATACAAAGGGAAAAATCAGTTGGCGACGGCAATCGGCATTTTTCGCCTTAACGTCGAAGCGCATCCGACTTCGGCAAACACTTACGACAGTTTGGCTGAGACTTACGACGCAAGCGGGAATAAGGAAATGGCGATTAAGTTTTATGAAAAAGTGCTGCAAGTTTTGCCGCTCGACAAAGGCATCAACGAAACATTCAGAAACAATTTGCGAACGAACGTCGAGCAAAAGTTAAAGGAGTTAAAGCAGCAGAAATAGCGAGTTCTTTGAAAACTGCAAATTAAAAATCAAAACCGTTCTTTGAGCCTGACGGCAAAACGTCGGCTCATCGAAATCGGTTTTGATTCGCCGCTCAGAAAAACTTTGTAAGAATAATTAAACTGGTTTTCTACGCGCTCGACAAAAGTCAGATTGACGATTGCAGAACGATGAATGCGAACGAATTGTTTTGCCGGAAGCTGGCGTTCCCAATCGTTGAGCGGTTTTAAAAGCAAAGCGCGTTCGCCCGTCGCAAGGTAAATTTCGCTGTAAACATCAGCCGCCAAAATATATTTGATTGAATTTACCGCAACAAATTTCGATTTTTTGCCGAAAGTGAGAAACAAAAAATCATCCGGCTCTAAAACTTTTGCGGTAATTTCGGGTTTCGATTGCGAGGAAAGCTTTTCGATTGATTGTTTGAGCCGTTCGGGTTTGACGGGTTTGAGCAGATAATCGAGCGCGTTTACTTCAAAAGCGCGAATCGCGTATTCGTCATAAGCGGTGACGAAGATCGTTTGAAAAACGTTTTCGACTTTTTCGAGCAAATCAAATCCGCTCGCGCCGATCATTTGAACGTCTAGAAAAACAACATCCGGCGCGCTGTTCTCGATAACTTCAATCGCCGAATCAACGCCGTCGGCTTCGCCGACAATTTCAACATTCGGAAATTCAGCCAGCATTTTCCGCAATTTATTTCGCGCCAAACGCTCATCGTCAACAATCGCCGCCTTCCAGATTTGTTTCATTCGTTCCCGATTTCCAAACGAACAAAAACGCGCCCGTCGCGCTCGAAAGTTTCGATTTTGTGTTCCTTTGGAAACGCCTGCTCAAGCCGTTTTCGCACGTTTTGCAAACCGATGTGCGTTGATTTTCCGTTTCGCGCAAAACCATTTGCTGTTGCATCAATCCATTTTCCGGTGTTGCTGATTTCAAGAAAAAGTCGCCCGTTTTCTTTTCGCGCCCGAATTTCGATTTCAAGCGGCATCGAACTCGTTTGCATTCCGTATTTGACGGCGTTTTCAATCAAAGGATGCAGCAAAAAGCTCGGCAAGCGGAAATTTTCGGTTTCTGGCGCAACGTCTATTTTGATTTTCAGTTTATCTTCAAAACGCACCTGCTCGATTTCGAGATAATTTCCGACCGCCTGAATTTCATCTCGCAAAGTCACGGTTTCATTTTTGGTGTGAACGAGCGAATAACGCAAAAATTCGGATAATTCGCCGAGCATTTTTTCAGTTTTTTGCGGCGATTCGTGGACAAGCGCGCTGGCGGAATTAAGCGAGTTAAAAAGAAAATGCGGGTTTAATTGATAACGCAGCATTTTCAATTCGGCTTCCTGCGCCAGTGCCTGCGATTTTAAAGCGTTTTCTTCTTCTTCGCGTTTGCTTTGCCAATACTTGATGCCGAAATAAAGCGCGCTCCACGACAAAAACAAAAACGGTTTGTGATGCTGCAATGAAACAATAAAAGTGTCGGATAAATAAGCGATCAAGCTTTGTTTTTCAGGCACCGGAAATCGCCTGATTCCGAAAATTGCAAAAGCGATTTCACCCAAAATCAACCAGAGATAAGCAGCAATAATTGAACAAACAATGATGACCGCGCCGATTGTCAAAACATTCGGTTTTCTGTTCCAAACGCGGTGATAAACCGGGCGCATCGCGAATGTCAGAGCGCAAGCGACGACCAGATAAATAAAATAAACCGGAAAAAACCGCCCTTCAGCCGACAAATAACGGTCAAGAACGTAACCCGACCAGCCGACGATTTGCAGCGTCCAGAACAGCGATAAATTTTCTGTCGTTTTTTTGAACATTATTGCTGTTTGATTCGGGTGTAATGCGCCGCCGCGACTTGCCAAATGCCTTTTCGCTTTAAATACGTGCAGGTGAAATGAACGCGGGCGTCAATCTTGGTTCCCTGATAAACATATTTTTCGATGATGTAGCCAGTCGAAATTGCTACGTCGTCATCGAGAAGCCGAACTTTGTGGCTTGCCTCGTCAATTTTGAAAACTGCATCCGGCGAAAACTCGGTGTAATCGGCTTTGACGTTGGCTTTTTTCTCTGTTTTAGTCAGCATCTTGCCATTGCTGCCCGTAATTAAAAAATCTTCGGCGACAATCCTGTCGTAATCTTTCAAATCACGGCTTGAATATGATTCGACCTGCCATTGCCGATCCATTTTCTTAATTTCTTCAATCGCTTTCTCACTGCTTTGAGCCGAAGTGACGGAAAGTGCCGACACAAACAACAAAACTGAAACCAAGACTTTTTTTAACATAATTCCTCCGAATTATTTCTGAAAATGTGCCCAATCAAGCACCGGAATTAACCATTCTTTCATCGGGCGATAAATAAAACCGTGCGCCAAACCGGTTTCGAGCATAACTTCTTTGCGTTTGCTGATTCCTTCGGCATCGTCGAAAACCCGCTGACAAGTTCCGACCGAATCGCTTTTTTCGTAAATTGACAAAATGTTGCCGTGAAGGTTAATCAATTTCAAAAAATCTTCGTTTACGCCGCAACCCGCAATAATGACGAAATTGACATTTTTGTTTTTAAGATAAGTAGAAGCTACCATTGCGATAAACGCGCCTCTTGATGCGCCGACCACCGTGATGTTTTCCGGCGCAACGCCGTCTTTTAACAATTGCCGAATTTGTTCCGCGACTTTTGCCGCGTACGCTTCGACATCAGTATCTTTGGGGCGCGGTTCGCTGATGACGTTGAAACCTTCGGCTCGAAGACCTTCGACTATTTTCTCATATTCGTAAGCGCCGTATTTTTCGCTGACGGCTTTCACGCCCTGATCTTCGACAATTTTCCCGTGCAAGTAAAATAAATATTTGGCGTTTTTGTTTGCAGTTTGTGCGATGGCTTCTTTCGCAGTTTGTTTGAGTGCGTCAAAATTTAGAGCCGCAAAATCAATTTCGTAAATGTCGCCCCAGCCGCGCGAGAAATAAAACTTTTTGCCGTCGGGCGAAACCAGTGGCGTGTATTCGTATTCTTTCGTGTTAATCGTTTTTCCCAAAGTTTGCGGAATTGTCCATTTGCCGCTGCGGTTAAAACTAACGTATAAATCGCCTTCTTCGCTTTCGCTGCCCGGTCTGTCTGAGCAAATTATCAAATAACTTCCGTCGGGCGCGACAAACGGGTCGGCTTCGGTTGCCGGAGTGTTAATTTCGCCGAGATTTTCAGCTTTTTGATATTTTCCGTTGACGAAACGCGAGCGATACAAATCGTTGTCTTTGCGCCCTTCAATTCGGACGGAAGCAAAATAAAGCGTCCCGTCTTTCGACACCGAAGGATAATTATCATAACCGGGAGAATTTACATCCGCGCCCAAATTTTGCGGCTCGCCCCAGCCATTATTAGTTTTTTCGACAAACCAGATGTCGTAATTCGCTTTTTGGTCGCGTCCGTTCGGGCGCGTCGAAGCGAAAAACAGACGTTTGCCATCAGGCGAGAGGATTGGTTCTTTGTCCTGAAACGCGCCAGAAAACGGCGCGATTTGCGGCTCGCTCCATTTTCCGTTTTCCAGCCGCGAAAACATTATTTGCTCGTTTCCCCTCCGGTCTTTGCGGCGCGTAAAATAAACGGTTTTCCCGTCGGGCGTAAAAGTCGGATTATATTCATCCGCCGCCGTATCAATCACGCCTTCGGCAAAACGCGCGGGCGTTTTGGAAGTTTGAGCCGTAATCGCACAATTTACCGTAAATAAACAGAGCGCAATTATTGAGAATATTTTTTTCATTTTAAGAATCTCCAGAATCAAATTTTACATTGTCAAAATACGCCGAAAATCTTGATTTATAATCCGAAATTTTGCGAGCGGCAAATAAACTTTGCGAGCGGCTGCAAAAGCGGCAATTTCAATTTTTAAAAGGAAAATGCGAAGATGCTTGAATTACATCGTTCTGAAAGACATTATTTTTTAACAAATGAGCAAAGGTATTACAAAACGCAGCGAAGATTATTCAGCCTGGTACAACGAATTGGTTCAGCGCGCCGATCTGGCGGAAAATTCCGCCGTTCGCGGCTGTATGGTGATTAAGCCTTACGGTTTTTCGATCTGGGAAAAAATGCAGCGCGCGCTTGACGATATGTTCAAAGAAACCGGACACTCGAACGCATATTTCCCGCTTTTTATTCCGAAATCGTTTCTATCGAAAGAAGCCTCGCACGTCGAAGGCTTTGCCAAAGAATGCGCCGTCGTCACGCATTACCGTTTGAAAAACGCCGAAGACGGAAGCGGCGTAATCGTTGACCCGGAAGCGAAATTGGAAGAAGAACTGATTGTGCGCCCGACTTCGGAAACCGTAATTTGGAGCACGTACAAAAATTGGATTCAATCTTACCGCGATCTGCCGCTTTTAATTAATCAATGGGCAAATGTCGTGCGCTGGGAAATGCGGACGAGAATGTTTTTGCGCACAACCGAATTTCTCTGGCAGGAAGGTCACACGGCGCACGCAACCACCGAAGAAGCGCAGGAAGAAACGAATCGGATGCTCGAAGTTTATGCGACTTTTGCCGAAGAATGGATGGCTCTGCCCGTAATACGAGGCGCGAAAACGCCGAATGAGCGTTTTGCCGGAGCCGAAGACACACTTTGCATCGAAGGCTTGATGCAGGACGGGAAGGCTCTGCAATGCGGAACTTCGCATTTTCTGGGACAAAATTTTGCGCGCGCTTTTGACGTGACTTTTACGAACAAAGCCGGCGAGCGCGAGCTTGTCTGGGGAACTTCGTGGGGCGTTTCAACCAGATTAATGGGCGCGTTGATTATGGCGCATTCGGACGACAACGGACTTGTTTTGCCTCCGAAGCTCGCGCCGATTCAAGTCGTGATTGTTCCGATTTATCGAGCGCCGGAAGATTTGCAAAAAATCAGCGAAAAAGTGTCGCCGCTGGTAGCAGAACTAAAAGCCAGAGGAATTTCGGTCAAGTTCGATGATTCCGACAACAATAAACCCGGCTGGAAATTTGCCGAATACGAATTGCGCGGCGTCCCAGTCCGCATAGCGATGGGAATGCGCGATTTGGAAAACGGGACTTTAGAAATCGCACGCCGCGACACCCTGACAAAAGAAACGCAGCAGTTTGACGGAGCGGCGGATTTTATCGCCAATCTGCTCGATGAAATTCAGGCTAATATTTATCAAAAAGCTCTGAAATTCCGCGAAGAAAATACTTTTCGCGTTGACACCTGGGACGAATTCAAAGAACAAATCGAGCGCGGCGGCTTTTTGTCGGCGCACTGGGACGGCACGGCGGAAACCGAAGAGCAAATCAAAGAAGAAACCAAAGCGACAATTCGCTGCATTCCGCTCGTTGCGCCGGAAGAATCTGGCGTTGACGTTTATTCGGGCAAGCCGTCGAACCGGCGAGTTATTTTTGCCAGAGCCTATTAAGCTAAAAACAATTGTAAAAGGCGTGTTTCCGGCTCGCCTTTTTCTTTTAATGTTTTCCGCAACCGGCTTTTGTTATAAACTTTTACACTGTTTTGACTGATTTTTACGAATTGGAGCTTTTATTTTGAGTCTTTTATTAGAAGGAAAACGCGCATTTGTGACGGGCGGGACTCGCGGAATCGGCGCGGCGCTTTGCGAAGTTTTTGCGCGCGAAGGCGCTGACGTGGCTTTTAATTATCATTCGCGCGATGATTTGGCGGAAGCCGTTAAAGAGAAAATCGGTGCTTTCGGGCGGCGCGCCGAAGCATTCAAAATTTCCGTGACGGATCGTTTGGGTTTGAAAAAGATGACGCGCGAACTGGTCGAAAAATGGGGCGGAATTGATGTTTTGGTCAACAACGCTGCGGTCAACAAACCCGACAATTTCGCCACGACCACCGATAAATCCTGGGATTGGGTGATTGATACCAACGTCAATTCCCTTTTCGCCGTAACGAAACCGATTTATAAACAAATGATCCGGCAGCGCGCCGGAGCGATTTTAAATATCACGTCGGTCGGCGCACTGCGCGCTCTGCCGACTTCGGTTCATTACGCAACTTCAAAAGCCGCGATGATCGGTTTTACCAAATGTCTTTCGCGCGAAGCCGCGAACTTCGGTGTTTCCGTCAACGCCATTGCCGCGGGAATTTTCGATACCGATTTGGCTCACACGCTGCCCGAACGCCTGCTGCAAATGCATGATTTCTGGGTTTCCAAAGGCAGACTCGGTAAACCCGAAGAATTGGCGGAAGTCGCCGCCTTCGTTGTCAGCGACCGCAATAGTTTTATGAACGGCGAAGTGTTTATAGTTGACGGCGGCGCGGTAACTTAAAAAATATGGGATTACCACAACCAAAGGCGTATTACACAATCGGAGATTATCTTGAAATCGAGCGTTCGAGCGATGAGCGTTATGAGTTTCTCGACGGCGAGATTTATTTAATGGCTGGTGAGTCTGATGCTCATGGCGATATTTGCACCAATCTTGTTAGAGAAATAAGTTTTCAGCTTAAAGGAACGCCTTGCCGCGTGCGCTCAAAAGATACAAAGGTTCGCAGCGGTGCTATTCCCGAAAAAGCTCGAACGACAAAAGGAATGTTTTCTTACCCGGATGTCGTTGTGTTTTGCGACGCTTTGCAGCATCACGACGAATACAAAGACGTTTTGATTAATCCGAACGTCGTGATTGAGGTTTTATCAGAAAGCACGGCGGAATTTGATCGCGGCGAAAAGTTTATGCGTTACCGCAATTGGAATCCGACGCTGACTGATTACATTTTGGTTTCTCAGGACAAGCCGGTCGTCGAACATTATGTTCGTCAGGAAAATGGAACCTGGATTTTACACGAATATCACGGTTTGGCGGCGAATTTTAAAATTGATTCAATCAACTGCGTTTTAAGCCTTACCGAAGTTTTTGACCGCGTAGAATTTCCCGCCGATGCTCTGGACGCATTTCCCGATTAAATGAAATTGAAATTGGATTTCACCATTAAATCTTTTTCTTACAATAACTTAATATTGACAAAATATTTTTAAAACTTTATTCTGGTAATTGATTTTTAATTTGGCAATTTTTGAAAGGCGGGATTTATGGCAAAACCGGAATTAATCGAATGTATGAATCGGGCGTTGGCGCTCGAATTGGCGGGAACTATTCAATACACGCAGCACAGTTTTTTGGTCACGGGAATCGAACGCGAAATCTATCGTAAATTCTTCCGCGATCAGGCGGAAGAAGCGCACGGACACACCTATGATTTGGGCGACAAAATCGTTTCTCTCGGCGGCGTTCCGACCGTCGAGCCGGCGATGATTTTGCAGGCGACGGATTTATCCGAAATGTTGAAAATGGATTTGGCGCTCGAACGCGAGGCTTTAGCAGGTTATATGGCGGCTTGGGAATTGTGCGACGATCATAAACCGACGCAATTTTGGCTCGAAGAAAGAATTGCCGAAGAACAGCTTCACGTCGAAGAACTCGAAAAACTGACCAACGAGCGAACATCGCGCGTTAATTCCGAACGCATTACGCTGCGACAGGTCGGCTAGTTTTTAATAAAATCGAAACAATAAAAACTCCGGTTTAAGTTTCCGCAAACTTAAACCGGAGTTTTTATTTATGAATTGTTTGATTTGAGGGCAGCCATCAAAATCTCAAAATCGGTTTCCAAATCTTTTCCCAAATGCACGCGCAAAGCGCGTCGGCTGCGGTCGAGCAAAACTTGAAAATCGCCGCGTGCCTGGGCGGCTTTGACGACGCCGAAAGTAAAATTTTGTTCCGGCACGGGAAAATCAACCGTATCGTCGCTCGTAATCTGCAAAAAGATGCCGTTATTCGCGCCGCCTTTGTAAGCCTGCCCGGTCGAATGCAAAAACCTTGGTCCAAATCCGAGGCAAGTCGCCGCGCGATAATTTTCCAAAACCCAATGCCGTAAATTGCTTAAGATTTGAAAGCTTTCCGCGTTCATTTCGAGATAAGCGAGAAGCGCAAAATAATCATCCGCTTTGATTCGCGCAAAATGCGCCCGCAAATAATTCGTTAAAGATTTTTCGCCCGCAAGCAAAGCGTCAAGCTCTGCTAAATTGCGTGCGTCGGTGAACAGCTTAATTCCGTTTTCTTCAAAAAACGCGGTTTCCTCCGGCAGCTCGCCTGTTTTTTCGTATTCTTCGGTAATTTTGCGGGCTTCGATTTTCGCCGCCTCAACATCGGGCTGATTGAACGGATTGATTTGCATTACGCTTCCGGCGACTGCCGTAGCTATTTCCCAGCGGAAAAATTCTTGTCCGAGATTGCCTGCGTCGGGCAGATTGATTTCGACGACCGGCTGACCGGCTCTGACGAGCGCCTCAATCGCGGCGTCTTCGTGCGGATTTCGGCTGCCTTCGAGTTTTAAATGAACAAAAATGCGGTCGTCGCCGTAATTTCCGATTGGCAAAATTTCTTCGCCGTCAATCGGAATTATCGCCACGCCGTTTTTGCCGGTAGATTCGGCGATTAATTGTTCGAGCCATGCGCCCAAATCGAAAATTTGCGGCGAAGTGAAAATCGTCAGCTTGTCGCGCCCGCTTCGGTGAGCCGCGCCTAAAATCGCGCCCAGCATGACACCGGGATTTTTCTCCGCGTCCGCGTTTTGACAAGCCTCGACCATTAAGGCGGCGCGATTTAAAAACTCACCGGCATTTAAGCCCATCGCGGCGGCGGGAATCATTCCGAAATCGGAAAGGACTGAAAAACGTCCGCCGATTTCCGGCAAGCCGAAAAAGATGCGCCAAAAACCGTCGCGCTCGGCGACTCGCTGCATTTTCGAATTCGGATCGGTGATGGCGACAAACTGTTTTCCAGCATTTTCTCGCCCGACTGTTTCCGCGACTCTTTCAAAGAAATATTGTTTAAAACAATTCGGCTCAAGCGTCGAACCGCTTTTGCTGGCAACGATAAAAAGCGTGTTCGCCAAATCTATTTTTTCTTCCACCGCGCGAACCTGAGCCGGAGCGGTCGAATCCAGAATGTGAAATTCGGGAAAACCGTCCTGCTTGCCGAAAGTAAAACTCAAAACTTCCGGCGCGAGGCTCGATCCGCCCATTCCGAGCAGAAGAATGTGGCTAAAACCACGTTGGCGAACTTCGTTTTGAAAATTTTCGATGCGGGCGATTTCATCCCGCTGTTTTTCGACAATCGAAAGCCAGCCGAGCCATTTCGCTTCGTCCTCGTTTGTCCACAAACCGGCGTCTTTCGCCCATAAACGCTCGGTTTTATTTTCCCGGTTCCAATCGCTCAATTCTTGTTCAACAGCGCGTCGCAAATCGTCTGGCAAAGAAAAAGCTTGCGAGTTAAGTTTAATTTCGCTCATAAATTTATTTCGGATTTTGTTAACAGCATTCATCATTGCCGACTTTTTTACAGTCTGTCAATCTTTATTTATTCGATTTTTATTGAATAATTTGCTTGACGCGCAGTGAAAAGAAAATCTAAAATCCCTAGCCGAACGGGATTTATCGAACACAGTTCTCCGGCGGTTTTTAGCAGAATAAATAAATTAAATGTCCGCACGCACACAGCGCCAACAGGAAATTCTCGACTACATCACGAATTTTATTGAGCGACACGGCTATAAGCCTTCGTATCAGCAAATCGCGCGGCATTTTCGCATTAAATCGAAATCTGCGGTTTCAAAACACTTGACTTCGCTTGAGCGTCAGGGCTTGGTTTCACGGCGCACCGATAACGGCTCGTTTATGCTGTCGGTCGAGCCGGAAAAAGATTTGACAAAATCGGTTTGCCGAATTCCGCTGCTCGAAAAATTGACCGAAGACGAATACGACGCGGAAATGCTGTTTGTCCCGCGTTTTCTGCTCGGCGCGGCGCTGCCGGAAAAAATCTATGCCTTTCGCGTGCCGAACGATTCGATGATTGAAGAACATATTTGCGCCGGCGACATCGCGCTTGTCGAACGCCGCGCGTTTGCTCGTGACGGCGAATGCGTCGTCGCTCTGATCGAAGACAAACATCCGACGCTCGAACGCTTTTATGATTTTGGCGCGGAAGTCGAGCTGCGCCCCGCCAACTCCGCGCTCAGTCCGCTTCGTCTGCCTTTTGAATTCGTCCGCATCTGCGGCATTTTTCGCGGTCTGCTGCGCGGGCAAACTCTCTAAAAATAAAATACCCGTCTGAACTTCAGTGCGATTTTGAATTTTTCAAAATGCCGGAAAAGCCGAAATTATCTCGAAACATTCGGTTCGCTTCGTTCGTAATTCGATTAGTCAACACGCCGTAAAGCGTAAATCAATTAATAAACTTTCTTAATTAGAGTTTCGAGATGAGACATCTTTATTCTTTTTACACCGACGCTTTTCGCATTGCGCTCGATTCGATTCTGGCGCACAAGCTGCGCGCTTTTCTGACGCTGATCGGAATTATTATCGGCGTCGCGGCGGTTGTCGTCGTCGGCGCTTCGATCAGCGGTTTAAATTCTTACGTCACGACGCAAGTCACCAAAGTTTTGGGCGCGAATCACTTTATGATCGCCCGGCTCGCCTTTTCGGGCAGAATGTCCGACGAGGCATTTGAAAGAGCCAATCGGCGTAACAAAAAAATAACGATGGAGGAATACGAATACGTCAAAGCCAATTGTAGGAGTTGCGCCGAAATCGGCGCGACGCTCGGCGGGGGCGCGGATTTAAAAGAAAACGGAGTCGAAATGCCTTCGACTCGAATTATCGGCGTGACGGCGAATATGCTCGATATTGAAGACAAGAATGTGTCCGAAGGGCGTTTTATAAGCGATGACGATGTAAACCGTTCGGCACGAGTCGCCGTAATTGGCTGGGATGTCAAAGATAAATTGTTTCCCGATAGAAATCCGATTGGATTGACCGTAAAGGTGCGCGGCTTGCCGATTGAAATTATCGGAATCGAAAACAAACGCGGCTCTTTTATGGGGCAATCGCAGGATCGCCATCTTTACATTCCGATTTCCCTGCATCAACAGCTTTTCAATCGAGGTCAGGACGGCATTCAGCTTCACGGCAAAGGATCGGAACGCGAGACTTTTAATCAGGTTATCGAAGACGCGCGCCTGACTTTACGAAACCGTCGCGGACTGATCGGAACGGAAGACGATAATTTCGGACTCGTTAATACGCAGGAGCTTGGCGGGCAAATTGATCAATTTACGGCTTCAATCGCGGCGGTCGTCGTGCCGATTACGCTGATCACTTTAATCGTCGGCGGAATCGTCGTGATGAATATTATGCTCGTTTCCGTGACGGAAAGAACGTTTGAAGTCGGATTGCGAAAAGCTCTCGGCGCAACGCGGAAACAAATCTTGCTGCAATTTCTGATCGAATCTGCGCTGCTTTGCGTTCTCGGCGGAATTTTAGGATTGGTCACAGCCTGGGGCGTGACAGCTCTGATTACGTTTCTGGCTGAAATCACGATGACGATTACGCCGTTTTATATTTCGCTCTCGGTAATTGTTTCGAGCGTCATCGGCATTCTCGCCGGACTTTATCCGGCGTGGAAAGCGGCGCGTTTAGACCCGATTGTCGCTCTGACGAAGAATGTTTAAGGAGAAAAGCAAATGAGGCTGCCGAATTTTATTCCGATTGAAATCATCAAAATGGCGTTGGACAGCATTCGCTCGAATAAGTTTCGCAGCGTTTTGACCGTGCTCGGAATTGTCGTCGGCGTGATGACTGCGATAATTGTGGCTTCGATTTTGACCGGAATGCGGAACAGCATTGTGCAAATGATTGAAGAATACGGCACGAGCAATATTTACGCTTTTCACCTGACGACGGGTTTCGGTCCGCCGAACCGCGAAGAGCGAAACCGCAAGCCTTTGACGGTCGAAGATGTCGCCGCAATCAAAGCTCAATCAACGGCAGTCGAGGATATTGCGTTGATAGCTCCCGGAATCGGTAATTTCGGCAACAGCTTCGATGACAATATGACTTACGAAGGACGGAATTATCGCTGGGCAAATACCGATGGAGTGTCATCAAACTACGAACAAATTTCCAATGTGACAATTCGCGAAGGTCGTTTTATTACCGAGTCGGATGACCAGCAGCGCCGAAACGTTATTGTCATCGGAGTCAATGCGGCAGAAGCCCTTTTCCCGGATCAACAAACCGGAATTGTCGGGAAATTCGTGCGAATGAATGGTCAGCAATGGGAAATCATCGGCGTTTTGGAAAAACGCAAAGCCGGTTTTTTCGGTGAAAACGAAGAAGATCGGAAAGTTTTTCTGCCGTATCGCACGGCTCGTAAAGTCGCTCCGCAGCGTGATTACTTGCTGCAAATTATCAAAGCCAAATCCGGTCAGATACCTCAAGCATTGCAGGAATCGGAAGACATTTTGCGACAACGGCGGGGCGTTAAATTTGGCGAGCCGAATAATTTCGACATCAAAACCGCCGACAAATTTATCGAACAATTCGATTCGGTGACCGGAATGATCGGTTTGATTGCAATTGCTATTTCGAGTCTCGGACTTCTCGTCGGCGGAATCGGCGTGATGAATATTATGCTGGTTTCCGTAACGGAAAGAACCAAAGAAATCGGAATCCGCAAAGCCATCGGGGCGACGCGCGGCGCAATCGTGATGCAATTTTTGCTCGAAGCAATGGTTTTAACATTTTTCGGCGGAATTATCGGAGTCGTTTTAGCCGTCGGAATCAGCAATCTGATTATGCTTTTGATTCCGAGCCTTCCGGCAAGCGTTCCGTTGTGGGCTGTGATTACAGGTTTGGCTGTTTCAATCGGCGTCGGGCTTATTTTCGGCGTCCTTCCCGCCCGAAAAGCTGCTAAACTCGATCCTATTGAAGCCTTACGCTACGAATAAAATATCTTTGATTACCGATTAAAAGCGGCTGAGTTTGAAAACTCAGCCGCTTTTTGATTTTACGAACATAATCAAAAACTTCGTTGACGTTTGTGTGACTTGCGGTTAATATTAATTTCGGCGTCGCTTACCGGCGTTTCATTTCGATAAATTCATACAACAGCTTTCTCTCGCTTTTTAAAACCTTCTACCGCAAAGGACTTTCTTTAATGTCAAACAAAATTGATGATTTGCTGCGCATCGCCACGAGCTTTGGGGCTTCGGATTTACACATCAAAGCCGGCGCGTTTCCCGTAATGCGCGTTTCCGGCGAGCTTCGCCCGGTCGCGGGCGCTAATCGTTTGAGTCAGGACGAAACGCTCGATATGGCTTTCGGGATGATGTCGAATCGCCAAAAGCAGCATTTTAAAGAGGCTTTTGAAGTTGACCTCGGCTACGGCGTTTCCGGTTTGGGGCGTTTTCGCGTCAACGTTTTTCAGCAGCGCGCAACCATCGGAATTGTCGCCCGCGTCATTCCAGACCGCATTCGCAACATTTCCGAACTCGGAATGCCGCCAGTCATCGAAAAAATCTCCGACGAGCATCGCGGCTTGATTCTCGTCACGGGAACGACCGGCAGCGGTAAATCCACGACGCTGGCGGCAATGATTGACCGGATGAACGCGACGCGAAATTCGCACATCGTCACGATTGAAGACCCGATTGAATTTCTACATCGCGACAAAAAATCGTTTGTCACGCAACGCGAAGTTGACGTTGACACGCGCTCGTTTGCGGAAGCTCTGCGCGGCGCGCTTCGCCAGGACCCGGATATTATTCTCGTCGGCGAAATGCGCGATCTGGAAACGATTGAAACCGCTTTGACCGCAGCAGAAACCGGACATCTCGTCCTCTCTACGCTGCACACTTTGGACGCGGCGGAAACAATCACCCGCATTATCTCTGCGTTTCCGCCGTATCAACAAAAATCAATTCGGATTCAGCTTGCCGGACTTCTCAAAGCCGTCGTTTCGCAGCGCCTGATTCGTTCCGCCAAAGGCAACGGGCGCGTTCCGGCAGCCGAAATTCTGGTTTCGACCGCGCTCATCCGCGACTACATCGTCAACGAAGAAAAAACCTCACAAATCCGCGACGCTATCAGCGCAGGAACATCGCAATACGGAATGCAGACGTTCGACCAATCGCTGTTTTATCTTTATCAATCCGGGCTTATCTCGCTCGAAGAAGCTCTGCGCGGCGCGTCGAACGCCGACGAATTTCGTCTCCGTCTGGCTGGCGTCCAAAACACTTCGGCGCAAGCCAAAGAAGAAATGGAAAAGCTCTCGGCAGTCAGCCGACTCGCTTCGCAGCTTGAACGTTCGAGCAAATAGCCTTTTCAAGTTAAGCGGATTGTTAACGGAAGCCCGCGCGTGTGCAAGGGCGGAGC
>DASVRD010000109.1:0-22365 GCA_036388775.1 Pyrinomonadaceae bacterium
TTGAAAAACGCGCAAGTCAGATTAACGACCGCCGACGGGACAACCAGAACGGTGATGTCTTCGGCTTTCGGTTACTATCGCTTTACAGACATTCAAGCGGGTCAAACCGTGACGATTGAAATCCTTTCAAAACGATATGGATTCCAAGCCAGAACCGTTAATGTTTCCGGTGATGCATCAGATTTAAACTTCATCGCCGAACCGTAAAGCCGCGCTTTTGAAAAAGAATAAAAAAGGCAATCCATAATTGGATTGCCTTTTTTATTCTTTAAAGCGTGTCTGGAAATTTGTTTTGGTTAAGGCTTAATGGCAAAAGAGTTTGATTACCGAATCGGAGAAGTTTATTCGTGGGCGGAGGTTTTTAAACTTCACCGAACGCGGTGCGGAATTTATCAAAAAAACGAAAAGCTCGTTTCGCTGCTGACCGATTTCGGGCTTATTAATCCCTGTTATCCGGATAAATTCACTGAGGAAAACGGCAATCGGATTTTATATACCGGAAACGGCAGACGCGGCGACCAGCCTTTAAGTCCGCCGAATCGAGCCTTGCTCGCCGCAATCGAAACCGGAAATGCCGTTCCGCTTTTCAACAAGCTCGCCGTCGGGCGCTGGCAATTAACCGGCTTCTGGCGCGTAATGTCCGCCGAATATGTTTTTGACGAGGATCAAAAACGTATGATTTGGCAGTTTATGCTCGAACGTCACTGATTTTTTTTAAAAAGCCGGCGCTAAAATCTTCTGTTTTCAATAAAAGTGAGTTCTGAATTAACGAATCCGAACTCACTTTTATTTACCTCTTTAATTTATCGCTTTTTCTCTTCCAAATTTTTGGCGAAAACGCTTGCGAAAGCGCGAGCAAATTATTTTTTCCGGCGGCAATGATCGTCGCGCCGTCGTTGTCCTCGATTCTCACGTCGCGCAGAAACGCCAAGCTGTGTGCGGTGGTTATCGTATTTCCCGCTGCTCCAATAATTTTAAAACGTAAATTCAGCAGCGTTCCCGACTTCTCGGCAATACCATTTCGAGAAACGGCGGCAACTCCAATGCGTCCCGGAGTGTTTGTATCCGAAATGATTGTAAAGTTACCGCCGTCGCTCAGCGTGCCATTCGTCTCAAATGGTTTTGAAAAATCCACCTGCATTGCGCCGGAATCAAATAAAACAGCAAAATTATATGAAGATATGGATTTTCCGGTGTCGTTTGCGAGCATAATCGGGACGGGAATTGTGTTCTCGTCCCCGTTCGAACCGCCGGAGGGTGAAAAAGCCCTCGTTTCGATTGTTGCTGCGTTGATTTCGGAAGATAATTTATCGAACTTCGAATCGGCTGATTCGATAATTGACGCTGCGTTTGATTCGTCCAATGCGGTAATTGCAATATTTCCATCATTTTCAGCGGAGGCGAGATTTGCGGGCGGCGTCCAATTTCCGCTGACTTCACCGACGAGAATCGCTTCGTAATTTTGATTAGCCAGCGAGTTGAACAATGACGGGTAATTGCGCGGTGCTTGCGAAAATTTCCAGTTGCCGACTTGCCCGCTTGCCGTTGTTTGCCGATTTACCGCCACATATCTGAGAATTTGTGTGGCGTCAAACGGAGTAATTGAATCGCTGTTGTTTGTATCGGCAGCTAGTTTTTGATTTGCCGATAAAGCGCAGCCATTACCGGCAGCCACGCAGCGCAAGATAAGCGTTGCGTCAAACGGTGTAATGCCGTTTGCATTTCCGCTCTTTGAAGGAGTAACGGTATATTGTTCGTATCTTAACAAATTTTCCAGCGTATAAGAGCCGTTTGAATTTGTGGTTGTGTTGGCTGACGAGCCGCCTGTTGCTGTTAGCGAAACGTTTGAAACAAGTTGGGCGGTTTGCCCGGCGGCTGTTATGCCGTAAGTGATCGTTCCCGACAGCGTCACCGGATTCGAGTTAACGCGAGCGACCATAAACGGCGAGAGCGTGTAAACGTTTTGCGAAACCGTGCAGATGCCGTTGTTGAAAACCGGCAGCGGATAATAGCCTTCATTCCACCCCCCGTAAATAAAATGCATCACGCGCAGCTCGCTGCAAGAAGAAGCATGCGCGATAGAAGGCACGTCGAACGAAACCTTTACGGTGCCGGCGTAAGATGCCGATGTGCGAATGTCATAAATCGGCGAATACTGAACGAAACCGGCGGGCAGCTTTGGCATTTGATTCGACGGCAGCGGAATGGCGACGGTCCTGCCGGGAGCGATCACGTTATAAAACGAAACTTTAATGTTGGTTGTGGGCAGCGGCGTCAGATTTTCCGGGTTTGGAATCGGCTGCCACGTCGGGACGCTGTTTTGACCGTTGTTAACCAGAGTCATTTCTCCGGTGCCGTCCGTATTCACTACCGCCAGATCAATTGTGCTTTCTTTAGCACGGTGAAAAATTATTTTGGTGCCGTCGGGCGAATATGACGGAGATTGTCCAGGCAGATTTGCCGGATTAACAATTCCGCTTCCGTCGGCATTCATGATGTGAATTCTGCCGTTGCGATTGAAAACTATTTTTGAGCCGTCGGGCGACCATGACGGACTGAAGTCCTGATTGTCGAAAGTAATCTGGGTTTGATTGCTTCCGTCCCAATTCATCGTGTAAATGGCATTATAGCCGGTGCGGTTGCTGGAAAAAGCGATTTTTTGACCGTTGGGCGACCACTCTGCTTCGTCGTCAAGAGCCGAATTATTGGTTAACCTTTTTAGATTTGTTCCGTCGGAAAATACCGTGTAAATCTCCGCTTCATTAGCGAACCCTCTCACAAATGAGATTATATTGCCATTTGGCGCATACTGCGGAAAAACTTCCCACGTTGTCCCGCCTGAATTAGGAATCAGATCCGTCGCGTTCGAGCCGTCGGAAGACATCGTATGGATTTGCGCGTTTCGCGAAAAAACAATTTTGCTGCCGTCCGGCGAAAATGCCGGATGAAGATCGCGAAAGCCGGCGTTGTTTGTCAGCTCGACCAAATTGCTGCCGTCCGCGTTGATGGTAAAAATCTTTTCCAAAGACCCGCCGTTCAGGCGGTTAAAAGCAATTTTGCCGTTTATCTCCCTTTTCGTTGCCCCTGATTCGGTGCAAACGCCCGCAACGCCGGAATTGTACAAATTGATGACTTCCCACTCATCAAGCGGGCGGTCGAAAACGGAAAACTCGTCAATTTCCCCTTTCCAATACTGGTCGTAGCCTTGTTGATTGAAGCGATTGAAACTGCGACCGAGCAGCAGCGTTTGTTCACCATCGTAATAAATCGGATTGGGCGCATCACCGGAGTTCTGCAAAACGCCGTCGCGATAGATTCGGACGCTCGACTCCGCCCGAACCAGGATTAAATGCTGCCAAACGTTCGGAATGAGAGTGAATGGCACCCAGACATTGCGGTCGAAATAGCTATATTGATTTGGCACATTAAAAGTTTTTTCGATCAACCAATTGTCAAATTCGTTGCTATTGTTATCAACGATAGTTGCAACAGACGCTTGCGTCGCGTCCGGCTTGACCCACATCGAAATCGTAAACGCTTGGTAATTAAAGGATTTGCCGAGGTTAGCATATTGATTGACGCCGTTAAAACCGAAAGCTTTTCCGACTTTTCCCGTCGTATAATTCACACCGTTTGGGAGCGAGCCGTTAATTCCGGTTATCAAATCCTGCGAATTGTTTTCGCCGCGATACCAATTTTTCATATTCGCAGGCGGCGGAGCGCAAAGAGGTTCGAGCTGTCCGCGGATTTCGCCGTTCGGGAAATTCGGCGTAACAACACTGAAATACCACAAACCGGCTTTCAAGTCTGCCGCCATCGCCGGAGTTATTGAAAGATTTAGCGTGGAAACGCCAGCCGGTAAAGTGAAAAGCGTTTCGCCGTTTGCGCCGCGCTGCGCCGGACCGTGAATACGCGCTGTGAACGACTCGCTTTGCAAATTGCTCAGATTCAAAGTGACTGTGACGGTGTATTGAAAATCACTCAGGATCACGCTGCCGGTTCCGGTTGCAGTCGAATTGGTCGCCGGAACCGCCTGATTGGCGTTTAGAGCGGCGGTAAAAACCGTATCGGCGTGTGCGACCGAAGCGCCGAGCAAACAAACTATTGCGAGCGCCGCAAAACGCGCGACGGGAAAATGCGAAAGAAAACAGAGGTTAAAATAATTACGCTTGGTCATTTGAATTTCTCCTGAAACGATTCATTTTTTAGATTGCCCAATAAAATGCTTCCGGTTATAAACGCGGAAAGTAGAACGAAAAGGTTTCTTATGGCGAAATTATTTGTGCGGGTTTGTTTTTTAAGAATGAAGAAAACGCAGTTCAAGCGCGCTTGAACTGCGTTTTTTTATCTTGCATTTGCTCGTCTCTGTTTATTTCTTTTGTCCGAGAGCAACGGCGCGTTGATACGCCGCATAAATTGCCTTTGACAGCACAGTTCGCAGACTGCCTTTTTCCATTTGATAAATCGCTTCGGCTGAAGTTCCGCCGGGCGAGGTGACCATATTTCGCAGCTCTGCCGGGTGTTTGTGCGATTCCATCGCAAACAAAACCGAACCCAGAATTGTTTGCTGCACCAATTCTTTCGCCATTTCGCGCGAAAAACCGAGATGGACGCCAGCGTCCGTCATCGCTTCCATCACGAGAAAAACATAAGTCGGACCCGTAGCAGACAAAGCAGTTGCCATATCAATCATATTTTCGGTTTCGACAAACAATTCTTTGCCGAGCGCGCCGAAAATCGCGCGGACTTGTTTTCTGTGTTCATCGGAAACCGCTTCCGTGCAAGTCCAGGCGGTCATTCCCGCGCCGATTTGCGAAGGCGTATTCGGCATCACACGAACAACCAGAGGAGTTTTTAATTTGCCCGCAATCGTTTCGATTTTTGCGCCCGCGACAATCGAAACCGTCAATTGTTCGGGCGTAATGTTGTTTTCCAATTCATCTAAAACCGTTTTAATTCGTTGCGGTTTAATTGAAAGACAAACGATTGATTCTTTCGATTTTTGCACTGACTTAGCGGCATCAACGTTTTCGCTGAAAACGTTGATGCCGTATTTTGCCCGCAGTTCCTCGCGGCGCGCGGCGCGCGGATGGCTCGCGGCGATTTGTTCGGGTTTGACCAGATTTTGCCTCAAAATTCCGGCGACGATTGATTCAGCCATCACGCCGCAGCCGATAAAAGCCAATTCTGTGTCTGCTAAATTCCCCGACATATTTTTGCTTTTTGAATTATTAGAAGCCATATAAAAAACGCCAATCTTTAATTAAACACTAAGATCGGCGTTTTTTACATCCGCAAAATTGAAATAATTAAGGGACGAAAATATTAGGAACGGGTTTGTCACCGTTAGCTCCCCACTTTGCCGCTGTAAATCCGGCAGTGCTTCTTAAAACATACCAGTTTCCGCCTTCGGGTCTGAAAACGGCAATGTCAGCTCGTCCGTCTCCATCGTAATCTGCCGCCACCGGCAAATCCGTCGAAATGCCCCAGCGCGTTTCGCCATAGTTGATTGCCGGATCAGTCGAAGTGTACCAATTTCCGGTCGAAGGACGATAAACGGCAAAGTTTGTCCGCCCGTCACCGTCAAAATCAGCCGGAGTCGGAATGTCGGTCGAGACGCCGAATTGGCGCTGCTCAAACTGATTGTCTGAGCTTCTCAAAACGTACCAGTAAGCAACTGAAGGACGGAAAACTGCGGCGTCTAATTTGCCGTCGCCATCGTAATCACCGATAACCGGTTTATCGCCGGTTACGCCCCAGGTTATAGTGCGGAAATCAACTCCGGGCTGCGAGGACGGGCGATAAAAGAAATAACTTTGCCCGCCGGTTTGCGAACCATCGCGGTAAACCGCCAGATCAGCCAACCCGTCGCCGTCCCAATCGCCGGGAACCGGAACGTCGCCTTCTCTGCCGAACTGTTCGGCGCGAAATGGATTGATAGATGTTTGCAAAATGTAGAAATAGGCTTTATTCGGATCGCCTTGTCCCGTCGGGCGGAAGATGGCGACCTCGGTTCTGCCGTCGCCGTTGTAATCGGCGGGAGCAGGCAGATCGCCCGGTTGTCCGAACCCATAGGAAAAAATGGGGCTGTTTGAGCTATACAGAATGTACCAGCCGGAATTTCCGGGGCGGTAAACCGCAAAATCGGCGCGCCCGTCGCCGTCAAAATCAAAAGGGTTGCGATTGATGAGACCATCGGCAAAGTAGCGGGCTAACGCAATTTGATTGTTGCTCACTCCGCCCGCGAGAATTTTACCGTCGGCGAGTAAGGCAATACCGTTGATAAAATCGTTGGCGTTGTTACCAAAATCCGTAATCACTTTGCCGTCATCATCAAATGAAATATCGAGCGAGCCGTCCGGGTTATAGCGCGCGAGGGCAAAGTTTTGGTTCACTGTATCTGATGCGCTGCTGTAACCGGCAACAACAATTTTGCCGTTTGGCTGAATCTTAACGTCTGTGGCTACATCAGATTGGGCTTCTATTGAGGTGGTTACTTTTCCGCCTGTGCCGAACGTATTGTCTAAGGCTCCGGCTGTAGTCAGGCGAGCCACCCCAAAATCGCCGCCTGTTGTTCCAACTAAAATAAATTTTCCGTCAGGATACAAAGCCATTGAGTTGAGTCCATCAAAAAGAGTGAAGTTTGATTTGCCGTTTGTGCCGAAAGTGTCATCGGGCTGCCCGTTCGGCAGAAAACGCGCCACCGCCGTTCCGCCGCTGAGTCCGAATATAGCAATATTTCCGCCCACCACTATTTTGCCGTCAGGCTGTAAAAGAAGCGTTTGGCAAGTTTGACTGCCCTGTATCGGATTTGTCGGTATATCAAAGGAAACTGAGACGGTTCCGTTGTTGCCAAAACCTGAATCAAGAGCGCCGTTGGAAGTATAGCGAAGGGCAAAAAACTCGGTTCCTCTGTAAATACTTGAACCCATTCTCGCCAGTTTCAATCCGGTCGTCACAATTTTACCGTCAGGCTGAATCACTATTTCGGTTAAATCATCAATCGAACTTCCGGGGGTAATGACTTTTCCTCCTGTCCCAAAAGTTGTATCGAGCGCACCCGTCGGCAGAAAACGAGCGAGTGCAAAATCCGATTGATCAACAAGCGACCCAAACAGCGTGGAAGTCTGTCCGACCGCAACTATTTTCCCGTCTGCCTGAACCGCCAGGGCGGAGGCAGCACTGGGCTGATTCGGGTAAAAATCAATTTGCGCCACACCGAGCGAGCCGAATGTGTTGTCAACACTGCCATCGGCATTGAAACGAGCAACTGAAAATTTCGAATTGATTTGTCCGGCAACAAGTATTTTCCCGTCCGGCTGAACGGCAATATTATTGCTGGTTCGGGTAAGAGTAGAACCGAGCACTTTCCCGGCGTTGCCGAAAGCCGGATCAAGTCTGCCCGCTTGAGCAAAAACCGAAGTTAAAGCCGCGCTGCAAAAAATCAGAAAAACAAAAGCAAAAGTGAGAAAAAACCGCCGCAAACAATTTAGGTTCAATTTGCCGCTATTTTTATCCGTGGTTTGAGATTTCATTGTTTCTTCCTTTAGAGGCTGATTTTGAATTTTAATTGCAGTTGATAATCAAGATAATTGTTCCAACGGAATCGGATGATTTAATAAATTACCGATTTGTAGAAAATTCCGCCAGGATTATCTACAATTTCAATCTATGTTTTTGGACGAACAAATCAATTTTTTAAAAAAAGGCGCGGCTGAGATTATACGTGAAGAGGATTTGAGGGTAAAGCTTGAAAAATCCGCAAAAACCGGAAAACCTTTGCGCATCAAGCTCGGAGCCGACCCGACCGCGCCGGACATTCATCTCGGACACACCGTCGTCATCCGCAAACTCCGGCAGTTTCAAGACCTCGGTCACATCGTGATTTTTTTAATCGGCGATTTTACCGGATTGATCGGCGATCCGTCGGGAAAATCCGCCACTCGCCCGGCTCTAACGCGCGAAGAAATCGCGGCAAACGCCGAAACTTATAAAACCCAGATTTTCAAACTGCTTGACCCGGAAAAAACCGTGATTGAGTTTAACTCGCGCTGGATGGACACGCTCGGCTCGGAAGGTTTTATCAGGCTTGCGTCGCACGTCACAGTCAAACAGATTCTTGAACGCGACGATTTTGAAAAGCGTTTGAATGAAAACCGCCCGCTTGCGCTTCACGAAGTACTTTATCCGCTCGTAATGGCTTACGATTCTGTCGCGCTCGAAGCCGATGTCGAGCTTGGCGGAACAGACCAGAAATTTAATATTTTAATGGGACGCAATTTGCAGCGCGAATACGATCAGGAAGCGCAAGTGGCGATTATAATGCCGATTTTAAAAGGCTTGGACGGCGTGCAGAAAATGTCGAAATCTCTCGGAAATTACATCGGCATCAACGAATCGCCCGACGAAATGTTTGGCAAAGTGATGTCAATTTCCGACGAATTGATGTGGGAATATTATGAGCTTTTGACCGCTTTTTCTGTAACCGAAATCGAACAAATGAAATCCGGCAATGAAAATCCTCGCAATTTGAAAGTCAATTTGGCGAAACTGATTATCAAAGATTTTCACTCTGCTGAAGCTGCAACCGAAGCTGAAGACGAATTTAATCGCCGTTTCGTCAAAAAAGAAATTCCCGATGAAATCGAAGAAAAGGCTTTAGCCGAAAGCAATTGGAAATTGCCAAAACTGCTGGCTGAAACAGGTTTAGCCGCTTCGGTCGGCGAAGCTCGTCGTTTAATTGAACAAGGCGGCGTTAAAATCAACGGCGAAAAAGTTACAAACGCAAACGCCGATGTTGAAATCAGCGATCAAGGAATTTTGCTCCAAGTCGGTAAACGAAAGTTTCTGCGTGTAACATCAACCTAAATGTCCGCATTAATCGAAACCGAAGAAATTCTAGTCATCGAAACGCCGGAGCGCGTGCCGCTTGCCTTTGCTTTGGCGTCAATCGGCAACCGTTTTTTGGCGTGCGCGCTCGATCATTTTTTGCAGGTGATTTTGCTGCTTTTAATGGCTTGGGTGTTTTTCTCGTTTGCCGGAATTTCGCGTCTTGACGGTTATTTTGAAGAAGCGCCGAAATGGGTGATCGCGGCGTTTATTATCATCGCGTTTTTAATCTTTACGGGTTATTTCGCCATTTTTGAATGGGCGATGAACGGTCAGACTCCGGGCAAACGCCTTTTAAAGCTGCGCGTGATTCGTGAAGACGGGCGACCGATTACGTTTTGGGAAGCGGCGGCGAGAAATCTGCTCAGAAATTTCGATATGATGCCGCTGCCGTTTTATTCAATCGGTTTGATTTCGGTTTTTGTCAGCAGCCGCGACCAGCGCATCGGCGATTTGTTTGCCGGAACGGTCGTCGTCCGCGAACGCCAGACCGAAGCGCCGAGTTTTGAACAAGTATTTGCCGCTTCCGCAACAAGCGATGAGGCTTACAGACGCCAATTTCCGCCAACTCATTTTGCGGCTGATTTGTCGCAGATTACCGGAAAAGAAATTGAAGTCGTCGAAAATTTCCTGCGCCGCCGCGAAGATTTAAAAGAATTCTCGCGCAAATGGATGGCTTGGCGCGTGGCGATGCCGATTCTTTATAAATTAAAACCCGGATACGATTTGCAAACTTTTACTTACGAAGGTTTTCTCGAAGAACTGCTTCATCGCTATCGTGCCGAAAGACGCTTTATCAATTAAAACCTAATAAATCGAAGGCTCGCCCGGTGGTCTGGTGTTCCAGCGTTTGTGAATCCAGAGCCATTGTTCGGGATAAAGGCGAACGTACTTTTCCACGACGTTAGTGATTTTCTGAGTTAATTCGCGGACATTCTCATCCGAAACGTCGCCTTGTTTGTATTCGACGGACGGTTCGAGATAAACCACATATTTCTGTTTCGCTTCTTCCCAAACCGCAAAAGCCGGAAGCACAACAGCATTAGTTTTCAGGGCGAGTTTTGCAATGCTGACGGTCGTCGAAGCCGGAACGCCGAAAAAATCCACAAAAACGCCTTCTTTTTCCTGCGCGTTTAAATCTGCCAGAATCCCCAAAAGCTCGCCGTTTTCCAGCACGCGAAACATTTGCCGAGCCGAACGGGTTTTGTCCAAAGTGACGCTCCCGAATTTCGTCCGAAACGAATCAACATATTTTTCGAGCAGCGGATTATCTATACGACGGACGAGAATATTCATCCCGAAACCAAACGCGGGCGGCAGCAGATTAAAAACTTCCCAGCTTCCGAAATGCCCCGTAAAAAACAAAACTCCGCGCCCCGCAGCGTGCGCGCGGTCAAAATGTTCTTTACCGACGACTTCGACGACGTTGCGAACGTCTTCGAGCTTAAATTTACGGAAATGCGAAACAAAACCGAGATGCCTGCCGATAGATTCAAATGTGCCGAGAACGATTTTGTCTTTTTCTTCGGCGGGCATTTCAGGAAAAGCGATGTCCAGATTGCGCCGCGCGGTTTTTTGTAATTTGGGAAAACGAGAACCGAGGAATCTGCCGAGCGATTTACCGAAGCGCATCGAAGTTTCAAGCGGCAAAGCGCCGATTGCGCCGAGCAAGCTGCGAACTGCGAGAAGCTCGGATTTGTTCTGAAAATTGCTTCGCTTTTTCGACATTCATCCGCAATTATAAAAATCAGGCTGCAATCCGTTCGACGCGATTATAAACCGTGTCACGCTCGACCGCTTCAAAACCGGCGTTTTCGATCAATCCGATTAACTCTGCCCGCGACATTTTGACTTCGCCTTCGTTTGAATAGCTGTGCGTTAATTCGCCGCCGTCTGTAATTGTGCCGTCCAAATCGTTCGCGCCGAAATGCAAAGCCGTCTGCGCCAGATTTTTACCCAGCATCACCCAATACGCTTTGACGTGATCGAAATTATCGAGCATAAGGCGCGAAACCGCGATTGTTTTCAACGAATCAACACCAGAAGGTCCCGGCAAACTGGAAAGCGCAGTTCCCGGCGGATAAAAAGCGAGCGGAATAAAACATTGAAAACCGCCGGTTTCATCCTGCTGGTGGCGCAGTTTGACGAAATGATCAACGCGGTCTTCGATTGATTCGATGTGACCATAAAGCATTGTGGCGTTGGTTTTCAAACCCGCTTTATGGACTTTTCCCGCCAGTTCGAGCCAGCGCGCGCCGTCGCATTTGTGGTCGCAGATGCGCGAGCGCGTCGGTTCGGCAAAAATCTCCGCGCCGCCGCCCGGACACGAATCCATTCCGGCTTCTTTCAATCGTTCAATCACTTCTTCGTCCGTCATTTTGTAAAAGCGGGCGAAAAAGTCTAATTCGACCATTGTTAGAGCTTTCAAATGTAGTTTCGGAAACTCGCGTTTCAAAGCGCGAAACAAATCGGTGTAATAAGAAAAAGGCAGCTTTGTGTTCAAACCGCCGACAATATGCAATTCGGTTGCGCCTTCATTCACCGCATTGCGGGCAATCTCGATGCCTTCGTCAATCGAATGCGTGTACGCGCCTTCCTGCCGGGCGCGTTTGTAAAAACCGCAGAACTTGCAATCGGCGACGCAGATGTTCGTATGATTAAAATGGCGGTTGACGTTGAAATAAGTCGTTTTCCCGTGCTTTTTGCGTCGCATGAAATCCGCCAATTTTCCGAGCGCGTTTAAATCGTCGGTTTTATAAAGCGCCACACCTTCGGAACACGAAAGCCGCTCGCCGCGCTCAACTTTTTGGGCAATAAAATTTAATTTTGTATCGTGTGAAAATTGCATAACCTATTTAATATTTTTCTGATTGCTCTTTTATATGATTCAAGACTCTTTGATGAATTGTATGAACTATTTGTTCAGTCCACATTCGCCAGTAAAATTCGGGTTTAATTTTATGATAATACCAAGTTGTGCCTTCCAATAGTGTGTTGCCGTTTTCCAATCGAGTTAGTTTGAATTGCCCTTTCCGCGACACAAAATAATCGTGCAAGTGCGGCGTATCAAGAGCGCCGTACGGGGACAATTCGCGCATGGGAATCGGTTGTTCTTCAACCGAAAATTGCAATAATTTGTTTTCATCCCAAATTGTTATCGGTTCGACGAAAGCTCCCGTCGAAAACTCGCAATAACGGATAGCGCCAACGCCGGAGCCTTTGATTTCAGCTTTAATCGGATAAGCGACGCCGGTTTTAAATAGGAACTCTGTCGGCGGTTTTAATTCGGGAAATTCGACGACATTTTGCCACACCTTTTCGGGCGGCGCGGCTATTTCAATACTGGTTACTATCGGCGTCAAATCTTCGCCAGGCAGAGATTGTTTTTCAGTAAAGCTCAGCAATGGAATCAGAACGAGAAATAATCCGAACGAGCTAAAAATATTCGTTTCTTTTTTTTCAACTGAACTTTGTATTGAATAACCTATTAAACTGCCGATTATCGTGCTAACTGAAACTATCGGCGCAGACATTACGATACAGATCAAACCTTCAAGCGCGAAAAACAGTAATCCGATTCCGACGCCGAGCAGCGCAAGCTGCGAATAACCGATACTTGCGCCGACCGAAATTTTACTTTTATATCCAATCGTTATCGGTGTTACAACGCCGATGAAAAAAGGAAATAAAACAAAAACAGCAAATCCGTAAAGAAAAACAGTATCTTTGGGCAAGATAGAACCGATATAAAACAGCACTAGTAACAGCAAACTTCCCACAGATGCGACAAAAGTAGCGGCTCCGAATTTTGAATCAGGTATTAAGAATTTAAAGAATTTCTTCATAAGGAATTTGCTATTTGCTAAGAAACACAGCACCGCCGAAAGTCAGGAACAAAATCACGCTGACAAAAGCGTTCGTCGTGAAAAACGCGGCATTTAAACGGCTCAAATCATTCGGGCGGACGAGCAAATGCTGATAAATCAAAAGCGCGCCGGTTAAAACAACGCCAACCAATGCAAGCAAGCCGAGTTCTGTGAATGAATAAAGCAAAATTAAAACTAGAAACGCCTGAAAATGAAAAATACGCGCCACCATCAGTGCGCCCGCGATGCCGAGCTTTGCCGGAATCGAATGAAGTCCGGCTTTTTTATCGAATTCAAAATCCTGACAGGCGTAAATCACGTCAAATCCGGCTGTCCACATCATCACGATGAGCGAAAGCAAAATCGGCACGGGCGAATCAATCGCGCCGCGCACGGCAATCCAGGCGGCAGTCGGCGCGATTGCCAGCGACCAGCCTAAAATCAAATGCGCGAGCGCGGTAAAACGTTTGGCGTAGGAATAAAACAAAACGCTGAAGAGCGCGACGGGCGACAAAATCAAAGTCAATCCATTCAGCATCGCCGAAGCCAGAAAAAACAAAGCGCACGCGGCGATCATAAACGCCCAAGCAAAGTTGATTGAAAGTTTTCCGGCTGGCAATTCCCGGTTTGCGGTGCGCGGGTTGGCGGCGTCAATTTTTCTGTCCGCAATGCGGTTAAAAGACATAGCCGCCGAGCGCGCGCCGACCATCGCCATTGTGATCCAGAAAATTTGCCAGAGCGTCGGCAAACCGTTTGCCGCCAGAACCGCGCCCAAAAAGGCGAACGGGAGAGCGAACAAAGTATGCTCGAACTTAATCATTTTGAGCGTCGTTTTTAATTTTTGCCAGAAGGAAGCCATCTTAAATATAAATAAAGCAAGGCAAATGCCAAGTGAAAATCTTAACAAAATCCGGCTTTCAAAGCATTTCGGGCTTGGCAAAACGCAAAACTCTGCCGATAGAAAAGGCAATTTGCGTTTGGCGTTTTTAAATTTTCTGCTACAATCCGACGCGCCCGTTTTCCAGAGTGCAAAATCAAATGGAATCAAATCAAATTCTCGAAACCTGGCAAATCAACAACCGCGTTAATCTTTATTTGCTCGAAGCGGTTACGCCTGAAAATCTGAGCGCTGCGCTTTCTTCCAAAGGTCGAAACGCGGGCGAGCAGTTCGCGCATATTCAAAATGTTCGTTTGATGTGGCTCAAACAAGCCGCGCCCGAATTGCTTGAAAATCAAATCAAAATCGAAAGAGTGAATGCCGGCGATAAAAACTTGCTCAAAAACGCGCTCGCGGATTCCGCCGAAGCAATCGGGCAAATGCTTGTCTCGGCAATAGAAAAAGACGGCAAAATCAAAGGCTTTAAGCCGCACGCGACCGCTTTTCTGGGTTATTTGATTTCGCACGAAGCGCATCATCGCTCGCAGGCGATTCTCGCGCTTAAACAATCGGGACAGCCGGTTGATAAAAAGATTCTTTTCGGAATCTGGGAATGGGGCGTGCGCTAGAAATTTATGCCTTCGGGAAAAACACATGATGCAATCACATTTCTGCTCGCGCCGCCGACGTTTCTGCTCGTTTGGCGCTTGACTGACAATGCTTCGCTCGCGGCTTTTGCTGCCGGAGCGTTTCTTTTCGGCGGTCTGATGTTCGGTCCCGATTTGGACACGCAATCGGTTCAATACACGCGCTGGGGCATTTTTCGTTTTCTCTGGTTTCCTTACAAAGTCGTTTTCGCGCATCGCTCGCGCTGGTCGCACGGGGTTGTTTTCGGCACGCTGTTTCGAGTCGTTTATTTCTGCGGCGCGGTTACTTTGTTCGGCGCAATCGTTTTTTTCTTTGCCGCAGCGCTCAGAAACGCCGCGCCGCCTTCGCTCGATCAAATTCGAGAACTGTGGGAAACGGCTGGTGTTTGGACGCGGTTGAATGTCGGCGATTATGCGCTCGCAGCGATATTTCTCGGTCTATGGTTGGGCGCAGCGAGCCACACTGTTACGGATTTAATCGGAACTTTTCTTAAAACTGGCAAGGTCAAGGATTTTTTGTAATTCCGGCGGGAGGTCTTAAATTTTAGTTTCGGGAAAAACCGAAACGCCAAAAGCCTCAAAAACAAAAGCCGCGACGAAAAGCGCGCTTCCGCCGATGAACGCAGTCCGAAAAAGCAGCGTGTACAAATAATTTTGGGCGAGGGTGATATAAACCGTTTTACCCTGATTAGTCAGCGGAACGAAATGAGTCTCCGTCGGGATTTGCGACGCATCCTCCCAAATTGACAGATTTGCACGAATAAACGCAGATTTTAATAAAATCCGATCTGAATCTATTCGTGCGAATATGTGGTTAAGAATAGCAAAAACCTGCAATCCGAAATTGAAAGCTTTTAATAAAAGATGAAAAGACCGAAACCAAATATTTGGTATGTTTTGTTAGCATTATTTTTGAACGTCTTAACAATGAATGCTCAAACAACGCCGCAAAAAATGAGTAATTTTGATGATGCTTACAAACAATTCCAAACTGTTTATGAACAGGAATTGAAATCGTCCCCGATTGTCGGCAGCAGCTTTATGCTCATCAAAGACGGCAAAGTCGCGGCTAAAAAATTTTATGGAACGGCAAATTTGGAGAAAAATCAACCGGTTGACGAAAACACGATTTATCATTGGGCTTCGATTACCAAAACTCTGACCGGGATTGCGATTATGCAGCTTCGTGACCGGGGATTGTTAAAGCTCGATGATCCGGTCGTCAAATATCTGCCCGAATTGCGAGCGGTTCACAATCGGTACGGCGAGATGAGCGAGATTACGATTCGGCATTTACTGTCGCACAGTGCGGGGTTTCGCAATTCGACTTTTCCGTGGGGCGGCGACAAAGATTGGCATCCGCACGAGCCGCAGGATTGGGAACAGCTTGCCGCAATGTTTCCTTATACGGAAATCGAATTCAAACCGGGCAGCCGTTACAGCTATTCAAATCCCGGAATCGTTTTCCTGGGCAGAATCATCGAGTTAATCACCAAAGACGATTATGAAGTTTACATTGACAAAAACATTTTCAAGCCGTTGGAAATGCACCGCAGCTATTTCGACGCAACGCCGTATCATCTGCTCAAATACCGCTCGCACAGCTATTACGTGGAAAACGGAAAGCCGAAGCCCGCGCGTTTCGACGTAAATACGGGAATCACCGTTTCAAACGGCGGATGGAACGCGCCGCTCACCGATATGGTGAAATATCTAAACTTTTTAATCGGCGATTCGCAGCAGCAAGCCGTTTACGACGGTGTTCTTAAGCGCTCTTCGCTCGAAGAAATGTGGCAGCCGACCGTTGAGATTTTTCGCAATCGGGCAAATCCGAGCAAGGTTTCTTCTATCGGTTTAACTTTTTTTGTTGACGATGAGAACGGGCAGCGATACGTCAGCCACAGTGGAGACCAAAACGGTTTTTTAGCGTTTCTTGACGTTCATCCCAAAGCGCGCATCGCTTCAATTATCGCTTTTAATACAAATCTGGAGCTGCCCGAAAAAACTCCTGACGAGAAAAATCCCGTAGTAATGATAATGCGGGCGCAGCGGAAATTGTTTGAAAGCATTAATATCGTGACAAAATAAGAAAATAATTTTATGAATCCCAAAAAAACAACAATCCAAAGTTGTCATGAAACATAAATAGTTTTATTGAACTTTACCTTTATGAATTCAGTAGACAAAAATCTTGAACGAATAATCAGATATGCCGAAAAAGTTGCGATGTATAGTCAAAGCGACTTCCGATTAATCCATGTTTATAATTGAGAAATTTTGGCAAATAACAAATTAGCAAGCACCAGAAATATATGAATCCAACAGAGCAAAAAACCACAGTTTCGGAAGCCGTCCGCAAACACAAAGAATTTCTTTTTCCGGCGGTCGCCACTTATTACCAGGAGCCGCTAGCTTTGGTTAAAGGCGAAGGCGAATACGTTTGGGACGACGCGGGCAATCGTTATCTCGACTGTTTCGGAGGCGTTTTAACCGTCAGCGTCGGACACGCGAATCCTAAAATCAACCAGGCGATTATCAATCAGGTTAATAAGATTTCCCATACTTCGACGCTTTACGCCAACCAGCCGCAAGGCGATCTGGCGGAAAAACTGTCGGAAATCTCGCCGGGCAATTTGAAAAAATCATTTTTCACCAGCACCGGCACGGAAGCCGACGATACGGCGATTACGGCAGCGAAATTGGCGACGGGCAGACACGAAATCGTCGTTCTGCGCCACAGCTATTCGGGCAGAAGCGCGACGGCGCTTTCCTCTGTCGGACATTCGACGTGGAGACCGCTTCCCTCGCAGGTTGCCGGAATCGTTCACGCCCGCGCACCTTATTGCTATCGCTGCCCGCTTAGCTTGTCGCCGAAAAACTGCGGTCTGGCGTGCGCCGAAGATGTCAAAGAAGTAATTGAAACAACGACGACCGGAGAAATTGCAGCGTTTATGGCTGAGCCGATTCTGGGCGTCGGCGGTTTTATCGTCCCGCCCGCAGGCTATTTTGAAAGAGTCGAAGAAATCACCCGAAAACACGGCGGACTTTTTATAGCCGACGAAGTTCAAACCGGCTGGGGCAGAACCGGCGATAAATGGTTCGGCATCGAGCATTGGAACGTTAAGCCGGACATCATCACTTCGGCGAAAGGAATGGGCAACGGCGTTCCTATCGGCTGGACGATTGCGACGCCCGAAGTCGCCGATAAATTTCAGGGTTTAACGTTTGCAACATTCGGCGGAAACCCGGTTTCATCCGCCGCCGCGCTCGCCGTTATCCAAATGATTGAAGAAGAAGATTTGCGGACAAACGCCCGCGTCGTCGGCGATTATTTTCGCGGAAAATTGGAAGAATTAAAAGATAAATATCCCGTTATCGGCGACGTGCGCGGAATGGGCTTGATGCAGGGCATTGAATTAGTGAAAGACCGCGAAACGAAGGAGCCTGCGCCCGAAGCCGTTTTGCGGGTTTTTGAAGAAACCAAACGGCAAGGCGTTCTGATCGGCAAAGGCGGGCTTTACGGCAACGTAATTCGCACCGGAATGATGCTCAATTCGACAAAAGATCATGTTGATGAGCTTATTACTGCGCTCGATTCCGGTTTTGCTTTGTGTTAGAGAAATGAAAAAAACAACAATATTGCTGACGTTGATTTTACTATTTGCCTTTGCGCACAACACGCAAGTTTATTCGCAGGTAAAATCCAATGCCAATTCTCCGACCAAAGAACAATGGCAAAAGGATTTGCAGTATCTCGCCAAAGAGTTGCCGCAGCGCCACAAAAACGCTTTTCATACCGTCGGCAAAGAACAGTTTGAACGCGCCGTTGCGGAACTCAACTCTGCCATTCCCTCTTTGCAGGAATATGAAATTTTAGTCGGGTTGCGGCGAATTGTCGCGATGGTCGGAGACGCGCACACGGCGCTTGAACCGCACAAGACGTTTAACCGTTATCCGCTGACGTTGTATTGGTTCGGCAGCGACTTGCGCGTATTGCGGACGACAGCCGAATATAAACGCGCACTCGGGACGCGCGTCGTTGGAATCGGCAAATTAAATCTCGCCGATTCGATTGAACGAATCAACACTTTAGTTCCCAAAGAAAGCGAGCAGTTTGTGCGTTATTCAAATGTGAGCTTGACGCCGTTTGCGGAAATCCTTCACGCGCTCAAAATTGCGCCGGACATAAACCGTGCGGAATGGACTTTTGAAGATGCGGAAGGAAAGCGGTTTTCATTAAATCTGGCGGCGCTGGCACCGGATGCGAAAATCGAATGGCTTTCGACCTTGAAAGAAGCGCCGCTTTACCGGCAGAGAGCCAACGAGTTGATGTGGGTTGCGGTTTTGCCGGACGCGCAGACCGTTTATCTCAATCTCAAATCTTACCCGGATGCCGATACGTTTAAGCGGGTTTCCGCCGAAGCGTTCAAACTGATTGAGGGAAATCAAGCCAAACGCCTTGTTATAGACGTGCGCCAGAGCAACGGCGGAGATTTTCTAAAATTTCGCTCGCATATTCTCAAAGAACTAAAAAATCAGAGCGCCTTTCGCAAACCGAACAGTTTATTTGTCATTATTGGGCGCGGCACAATCTCAGCCGCAATGCACAACGCGATTGATCTGCGAAACGAAATGAACGCTGTTCTCGTCGGCGAGCCGAGCGGCTCAAAACCGAACAGTTATTCGGAAAACGACGAATTTACGCTGCCGAATTCGCGTCTGCAAGTATCTTATTCGACTAAGTATTACAAATTACAGGACAAAGACACGCCCTCGCTAATGCCCGACAAATTGATTGAGCCTGTGTGGGAACTTTACACGGCTGGACGAGATTCGGCGATGGAATGGATACTTGCGCAGCCGTTGCCGAAATAATTAATTCGACAATTGATTATTTGTTTTTAAGCGTAAAATTATCTTAGTCGCCGCAACAAACACCGGAAATCAGACAAGGTTAACTAACGAAAATGAGAAGAATAATTCAAATAATCTTGACCCAATCGCTGGCATTTTGCGCGCTGATTATCTTTTGTCAGCTTGTTTGCGCTCAAAAGGCTTCACGTTCTGACAACAATTCTGAAAAGCTTGCCCGCGAGGTGACGATTTACAGGGACGTTTACGGCGTTCCGCACGTTTTCGGACGGACGGACGCCGCAGCGGTGTTCGGTTTTGCTTACGCCCAAGCCGAAGACAATTTCTGGCGAATCGAAGAAAATTACATTGCCGCAATCGGTCGCTCTTCGGAAATTTACGGTGAAGTGACGTTGAACAATGACCGTTTGAATCACGCGCTTGAAATACCCAGGCTGGCGCGCGAAGAATACGCTCGCCTGGATGCTCACACGCGAGGAATTTGTGACGCATTCGCTGCGGGTTTGAACTATTATTTGCAGCGTCACCAGGAAACAAAGCCGCGTCTGCTCGCCAGATTCGAGTCTTGGTATCCGCTCGCGTTTATTCGCTACAACTATTATCAAAACGGCTTTGCCTATGATCCGGCGATTGATTTCCGCAACATTCAAACCGCCGAAATCGAACGCGGAATTAGAGCCAATCAAGGCTCAAACGGCTGGGTAGTCGGTCCGTCGAAAAGCGCAAGCGGACACGCAATGCTTTTTATCAATCCGCATTTATCGTTTTTCGGTTCGGGACAGGTTTACGAAGGTCATGTTCACAGCGACGAAGGATGGAATTTTACCGGCTACACGCGGTTCGGATTTCCCTTTCCATACGTCGGTCATAACGAAAACGGCGGCTGGGTCAGCACGGACAATGCGGCAGATTTAACCGACGTTTATATTGAAACTTTCGACGATCCGAAACGCCCGCTCGCTTATCGTTACGGCAAAGATTACCGAATGGCGAAAGAACACGTCGAAGAAATCCGCGTCAAGACTGCGGCGGGAATGGAAACGCGCCGTTTTACGATGCGTCGCACACATCATGGTCCGATTATTAGCGCTCGGGAGGGAAAGCCTTTAGCGATTAAGATGTCGAAATTTGAAAGCGACGGCTGGCTGCGCGAATGGTATCTGATGACCAGAGCAAAATCGCTCGATGAATTAAAACGGGCGATGGCTCCGCTTAATATGCTTTTCGGCAATGTGATGTATGCCGACAGACAAGGCAACACATTTTATCTTTACAACGGCGCAGTGCCGCGCCGCAATCCGCGTTTTGATTGGAAAAAACCCGTTGACGGAAGCGATCCGGCGACCGAATGGCAGGGCTATCACACAATTGACGAATTGCCGCAAATGACAAATCCGAAAACCGGCTGGATGCAAAACTGCAACACGACGCCTTTTTTGCTGACGAGCGAAGGCAATCCCGATCCGAAAAAATTCCCGCCTTATATGGTGCAGGAAGGAGATAACCTTCGCGGCGAAATTTCACGGCGAATTCTTTCTCAAAATAAGAAATTCACGTTTGACGAATGGCAGAGAGCGGCAGCGGATACGACTGTGATGGCTGCGGAAAAATATCTGCCGTCAATGCTCGCCGCTTTGAAAAAACACCTCGATGAATCAGGCAAAGCGGATGATAAAGAAACTCAGAATCTGCGCGCCGCATACGAAGAATTATCGAGATGGAATCGTCGAAGCACAATCGAATCGGTTGCCATGACGCTTCTTTTCTTTTGGGGCGGAAGGATAGAAACCGGCAAACTAACCGAAGCCAAAGCGCAGGCAATGGCGCTCGCCGATGTTTTGAAAACGTTGGAGCGTGATTTCGGGACGTGGCGAGTCGGTTGGGGCGAAATCAACCGTTTGCAGCGAGTGGACGAAAGCAAAGAAGAATCTTTTCAGGATAATCGCCCCAGCATTCCGATTCCCGGCGTCAGCGGCGGGAACGGTTCAGTCTTTACGTTCTACTCACAGCAAGCTAAAGGACAGAAAAGACGTTATGGCACGGCGGGCGGGACATACGTCAGCGTAGTCGAATTTGCTCCCAAAGTGCGCGGTCTCTCAGTCCACGTTTTCGGCGCAAGCGGTCATCCCGAAAGCCGCCACTACATGGATCAATCGCCGCTCTACGCACGCGGCGAATTCAAACCCGCTTGGCTCGCGCTTGAGGATATTAAAGCAAATCTGGAACGCGCTTATCGTCCGGGCGAGGAGAAAAATCAACGATGAAAATCTGATTCAAAATGTCTGATACTTTCCGTCCATCGGCGATTACAAAACCGATATTTTGACGACCTTTTTTTCTCTCCTTATTCCGATTTTGTCGGATTACTGATAATTTATCCGGGATGAATAATACTTGGTTTAAATCGAAAACGCCGGATGATCCGTCGCCTTTTTGGTGGCTGCGGTGGGTTCCGACCGTCGTCGTTTCGGTTCTGATTCTTTATTTTCTGTACGTTGTCGGGAGCGTAGCCGTTGTGCCGGTGCTGGCGTCGTTTGCGCTGGCTTATCTGCTCAACCCGATTGTTCTTCAGGGAGAAAAACGCGGTTTGTCGAGAACGGTCTCGGCAATCGCCGCTATTTCGCTGGTCACGCTCGCCGTCGCCGCGTTTCTCACTTTTGTCGTTCCAGACCTTTGGGCGGAAAGCACAAAAGCCGGACAGCAAATCGCCGACAGCTTTACGCCGGAAAACGCCGCGCGGCAAAGAGAATTTCTCAGACGCTATTCGCCTGCGCTGGAAAGAGTGGCAGGAAATAAAATCGAACAGTTTTTGAGCGATCCCGTAGCTTTTTACAACGAAAATATGAGCACCACTACCGTTGACGAGAACGGAAACGTCGTCGTCAACGGAGGAGGCTCGGCGGTTTTGGACACAATCGTTTCATCGCTCGATTTGCTGCTCGTTCCTTTTTTCGTTTTTTATATTCTGGTTGATTTCCCCACATGGCGCGATTCGCTTGAAGATTTGATTCCACCGCGCTTTCGCGACCCTTTCAGCCGTCTGTTTGACGAATCCGGTCGAATTCTCGAATCTTACGTGCGCGGGCAGCTTTTAATCGGGTTGATAATGGCGGTTTGCTATGCGTTCGGTTTCTGGGTGCTGGGTGTTCCGGCGTGGGCGGGTATCGCGCTGATTGCCGGATTGCTCAACGCAATTCCGTATGTCGGAACGATT
>DASVRD010000110.1:0-25581 GCA_036388775.1 Pyrinomonadaceae bacterium
GAAATTGTCAACGCTTTTATCGAGATTGTGCCGAACGACGCGATCAAATACGAGCTTGATAAATCTTCCGGTCGCCTGCGAATTGACCGCCCGCAGCGTTTTTCCTCGCTTTGCCCGATGCCTTACGGATTTCTGCCGCAGACTTATTGCGGCGAGTCAATCGCCGAATTTTGCCGCGAGAAAACCGGTATGCCGATTGTCAAAGGCGACGGCGACCCGCTCGACATTTGCGTTTTAACCGAAAAGACGATGGCGCACGGCGATTTTTTTCTTGCTGCCAAACCAATCGGCGGTTTGCGGATGGTTGACAAGCTCGAAGCGGACGACAAGATCATCGCCGTTTTGTACGACGATGCGGCGTTCGGGCATTTAAACGATATTTCCGAAGTTCCCGTCGCGGTCGTCGAACGCTTGCAGCATTATTTTCTGACTTATAAACAGCTTCCTTCCGAAACCGAGCGGCGTGTTTACATTACGCACGTTTACGGGCGCGACGAGGCGTTTGAAGTGATTCGCCGGAGCGGTCTCGATTACCGCGAAACTTACGGCGAGCCGGAAAAACGAATCGCCGAATTAAAACGGCTTTTCAGTGTTAATTAATATTGAAGTTGTAAACAATCGTGCCGGAAACTTTCACAGGTTGATTGGACAACATCGTCGGATTAAAACGCGCCTGCCGCGCCGCTGATTCAGCCGCGGCGCGGAGCAGCGGATGACCGGAAACGGCTTGCGCCGAAACGACGCGCCCGTTTTCGTCAATCAAAACCTGCACGTTGACCACGCCCGAAGCGCGAATTGCACGCGCCGCCGGCGGATAAGGCGGTTTGGGAAGATTGACGGCTTTGCCGTTGACGACACCGCCCGAAATTGTCGTCGGCGTCGGTGGTCTTTGCGGCGTCGGAGTTGCCGCGGGCGAAGGCGTCGGTCGCTGTAGATTTGCGTTTACGGCAAGATTGGCGTTTGTATTTGAAACGTTATTCGCATTGCTTAAATTCGCGTTGCGGTTTGCAGGCGTCGGAGTCGGTGTCAGCGTTCTGGTCGGTGTCGGTGTCGGAGTCGGCGTTTTTAAATTCGCATTGAGATTTAAATTTGCGTTTGCGTTGCTGTTAGCATTGGCAGAAAGATTTTCGTTGACGGAAAGATTCGCGTTTTGATTGAGATTCGTGTTTGAATTGGCGACGGCAATTTCGTTATTTCGAGCGCCGCGCGAGTTGAATAGCCACCAGGCTCCGAAACCGCCGATTCCAAGCAATATCAAGACGCCGAGCGCGCCGAGAGCGATTAAAATTCCAGCGTTCGATTTGCGTCGGGGCGGCGATTGCGGCGGCTTTTGTTGATTAACGGGCGAAACCGGCGCAGGCGCTTGTGGTTCGGGCGCGTCGAGCGGCACGACCATTTTCGGCGAGCGTTCGGGCGAAAAAACTGTCTGTTCGTCTTCCGTTTCCGGCGCGGCTGTCGGCTCTTGAAAATTGTCGAGCGGCGTTCCGTCTTTCATACAAAAACGGAGCGACTCGTCCGTATAAGTTGTCTGGCAAACGGGGCAAATTTTCATCTTTTTTCACTTTCCGGCGTGGTCTGCAAAAACTTAGCGCCGTTATCCTATCACAGTTTTAACATTCTGCTGACACCCGACAGATTGAACGATTGAGGCTTTCCGGCTTGCATTCGTTTCGCCGCAATCACTTAATGCTCATTTCAGCGACGAACAAAATACGTGATAATAATAAATCGAGCGGATGAAAAAGGTAATCATTATCGGAGCGGGTTTAGGCGGATTGTCGGCGGCGATACGGCTTGCGGCGGTCGGTTTTTCGGTCATAATTCTCGAAAAAAACTCGAATGTCGGCGGCAAAGTTAATTTTATCGAATCGGACGATTATAAATTCGACACCGGCGCGTCTCTTTTAACAATGCGCCACGTTTTAAAAGAATTGTTTGAAGCCGCAAATCGCCGTCTCGAAGATTATCTCGAACTCGTTTTGCTCGAACCGATTTGCCGTTATTTTTGGTCTGACAAAACTGTTTTCAACGCTTCGCGCAATTTGCCGAAAACCTTAAAAGAAATCGAAAGAATAGAACCGCGCGATGTCGAAGGATTTGAAAAATTTATCGCGGACGCGCGCCGCAAATACGAAGTTGCCGAGCGCACTTTTCTGGCTCATTCGCTCAACGATTTGCCGAAACTGCTGCGCCCGCGCTATGCAGGAGATTTAGCCGCGATTTCTTCTTGGAAAACTCTGGACGCGCACAACCGAAAATATTTCCGCTCGCCGAAATTGCAGCAGCTTTTCAACCGTTTTGCCACATACAACGGCTCATCGCCTTATCAAACTCCGGCGACGTTTGCTCTGATTCCGTTTGTCGAATTCGGTTTGGGCGCGTGGTATGTGCGCGGCGGGATTTACGAAATCCCAAGAGCTTTGACGCGCCTGGCGATGGAATTGGGCGTTGAAATCAAAACAAACTGCGAGGTTGAAAAAATCATCTTCGCCAACCGCCAAGCAATCGGCGTGAAACTGAAAAACGGCGAGAATTTAATTGCGGATTTCGTAGTCTCAAACGCAGACGCAATCGAAACTTATCGAAGTTTAATCGAAGAAAAGGACCGCCCAAGTTTTCCCGATAAAAAGCTTGAAAAAATCGAGCCGTCGTGCAGCGGTTTTGTCTTGCTTTTGGGCGCGAAAAAGAAATTCCCGCAATTGGCGCATCACAACATCTTTTTTTCCGACGATTACAGGGCGGAATTCAACTTAATTTTTAAAGAAAAGCGTCCTGCCGAAAATCCGACAATTTACGTTTGCGCCGCTTCCCGGACTGACGAAACGCAAGCGCCCGCCGGGTGCGAAAATTTGTTTGTTTTAATCAATGCGCCGTACACAAGCGAGCAAACCGATTGGGAAAAAGAAAAAAAATCTTACCGGGATTCGATCATCAAAAAGCTGGAAAATTCAGGTCTCAAAGATTTGGAAAATTCGATTGAATTTGAACAAATTATCACGCCAGCCGATTTCGAGGAAAAATACAGGGCAAATCGCGGTTCGATTTACGGCGTTTCATCAAACGGCGCTTTTTCGGCTTTTCTGCGCCCGCCGAATCAATCGAGAGATGTCAAAAATCTGTTCTTCGTCGGCGGCGCGACGCATCCCGGCGGCGGAATGCCGCTCGTGATGTTGTCGGGCAAAATGGCGGCGGATTTAATTCAAAGAGAAATCAAAAATTGATACATTTTTTTCTCTTTTCCCACGTTAAAAAGATGAGATTTTATAAAAATATGAAACCGCTGCAAATTATTAAAGTTGGATTTATTGCGCTTTTACTTTCCGGCTGTTCGATTAGCGTTGCCGAAACTCGCACCGCTTCGGAAGCCGGAGCGGAAAGCAAAACCGAAAGCAAAATCGAATTTGATTCGAGCGAAAGCCAGACAAACAAAAAAACACAGGCGAAAACCGCCGTTTCAAACGCGATTTGCCCCGATCCGGGAAAGCCTTGCAAACATCGGCAAAAAGAGTTTGCCGAATGGGAATTATCGTTTAAGATTCCGGCAAAAATTGTCGCCAATAAAACTTATTCTTCCGCGCCGTTTTACGCCGTGCTGCTGAAAACCTACGAATTGGAAGACTGCGATGGCGGCGAATATATGGAAGCGGTCGAAAAGGAACGCAAAGAATTGCAGAATTTACAGTTCGAACGCAAGGTTTTCACGTTTTACAGTTGTCCGAATATGGACGCGGTGGGTTATGAATTTGAAGGTTTGTGGGATAAAAACCGCGAAAGCATTTTGATTCCGAATTTTCTCGCCATTTACGCCGGAGAAACCAAAGAAGAAGCCGAAACGCTCCGCAAACAAATGCTCACCGAATACCCGAAAGCTACTGTTAAAAGAATGACTGCGACTTGGGAAAGAATCGTGCAATAAAGTTTTCTCGAACAAGAAAAGCGACGAGGTTTGTTCATAAACCTCGTCGCTTTTTCTATTCGGAAACTTAAATCGCATTTCAATAAATTGAAAGACAAAGAATTAACAGGGATGGAAGGGATAAAAGGGATATTTCTTGTTTTTGGTTTATCTCTTTTATCCATTTCATCACTGTTAATTTTCTTCTTTTGTATTTCGATAAATTGAAATTTGCTCTAGAACCTCATCGTTTTGCCGGGAGCAATTACCGATTTGTTTGCTTCGAGCATCAGACGGACAGTTTGGCGCTGCCGGTCGCGGACAAATGTCAGCGCGATTTCCCCTTCGGCTTTTTTGTTCAAACCGCGAATCAAATCCACTTGATTTGAAACGGCTTCGCCTTCGATTTCGACAATCACATCACCGGCTTTCAAGCCCGCTTTCGCCGCCGGGCTGTTTTCAGCCACATTTTCAATCAGCACACCTTTGCCGTCAGCAACGCCGAAATAATCACCCAACTGTTTGTTCAAAGCCGAAACCGTAACGCCTAAGCGACGTGACGCTCCCGGAAAAACAAAAACATTGTTGCTGTCCGGCATTTCAAATTTAAATTCCCCGCGCGGAAGCGGCTCAAAGCGAGGCATATTTTCCATTCGCGGAAGCGGGTCTAATCGCGGAACAGATTGCATCGGCGGCAATGTCCAAACGCCTTCCGGCATCGTTCCAAAATTGCGAAATTGCGGTTCCGGTCGTTTGCCCATCGTTACCGTCAACTCCTGCTCGCCGCCGTTGCGTAAAACGGTGATTCGGGCTTTCTGATCGGGCGCGACTTCCTGAATCAAACGCTGTAATTTCGAGACGCTTTTTACTTCTTCGCCGTCAAAACGAACAATCACGTCGCCGTCGCGCAAACCGGCTTGCGCCGCCGGGCTGTTTTCAGAAACTTTGACGACTGCAACGCCGCGCGGCTCGCCGAGATTGTATTTGCCGGAATTTTCTTTCGTCACATTTTCAGTTTGCACGCCGAGATAGCTCCCGCCGCCGAAAAACATCGAAAACGCTTGAGATTCGGCTCGCGGCGCAGGCGCGGTTCGCGCTTCCTGCGCGTTAACATCAACACCGCCTAAGACAAACGGTAAAACGGCAAATGCGGAAATTGCCGCAAATTTGCTTACACTTTTTTTAAGCAACATCATTAATCCTCCAGTTTTATTTTTGTTAAAAAACGGAAAGCCGAAGTTTCTTTCCATTTTTTTGATACGTGCGACAAGACGTTTGGTTGCATTCTCATCTCCGCGTAAGTGAACCGCAATTAAATTCTCTCACGCAGTTTAATTAGTCGTTCGGCTGCCGATTGAAGCGTTTCGTCCTTTTTGCAGAAACAGAAACGAACCTGTTGCGCGCCTAGATTTTTATGGTGATAAAACGACGAACCGGGCACGCAGGCGACGCCGATTTCGGTGATTAAAAATTTCGTAAAATCAACATCATTCGGAAAACCGAAGGCGGAAATATCGGTCATTATGTAATAAGCCCCTTCGGGCGCGTAAGCTTTAAAACCGGCTTGCTCCAAAGCGGGCAGCAGAAAATTGCGTTTTTGCGTGTATTCGGCTTGCAGTCCGGCGTAATAAGCCTGCGGCAAGCTCAAAGCGTAAGCTCCGGCGGCTTGCAAAGGCGCGGCGGCGCCGACTGTCAAAAAGTCATGGACTTTGCGAATCGCTTTCGTGATTTCCGGCGGCGCGATGCAGTAACCGACGCGCCAGCCCGTGACCGAATAAGTTTTCGACAAAGAATTAACAATCACCGTCCGCTCGCGCATTCCGTTTAACTGCGCGATTGAAAAATGCCTGAGCGTTTCGCCGCCGCGCGGATATAGAATGTGTTCGTAAATTTCGTCCGTAAAAACCAGCGCGTCGAATTCCTGACAAAGCTCAGCGATAAACTGCAATTCTTCCGCGCTGAAAACTTTTCCGGTCGGATTGTTCGGGTTGCAAATGATAATCGCTTTCGTCTTTTCGTTAAAAGCGGCGCGCAATTGGTCGCGGTCAAACGTCCATTCATCGCCGCCGTTTTCGGGCGCGTAAAGCGGTACGTGACGCGGAATGGCGTCGGACAAAATCGCGTCGGGCGCGTAATTTTCGTAAAACGGCTCGAAAACAATCACTTCCTCGCCCGGATCAACCGTCGCAATCATCGCCGCAATCATTCCTTCGGTCGAGCCGCAAGTCACGGTTATTTCGGTTTCCGGGTCAATTTCCAACCCCAAATACCAAGCCGTTTTCTTTGCAATCGCATCGCGGAAATCTTTCGCCCCCCAGGTTATTGCGTATTGGTTGATATTGTTTTCAATCGCCTGCATCGCCACCTGCTTGATGTCTTCGGGCGCGGCAAAATCGGGAAAACCTTGCGACAAATTAACCGCGCCGTGTTTATTCGCAACGCGCGTCATCTCGCGGATAACCGATTCTGTAAACGAATTCGCTTTCTGCGAAACGTGATTTTTCTTTTTTGTTGGCGTCATAAATTTTAAAGTTATGAAGAACCTTTTGTAGTGTCACCATTTTGAGCGCAAACACTTTGATTATGGTTTATTCATATTCTCGCTGGCTCCTTGCATCTTATTATAGCCGGATATTAGACCTATTATTAGGAGAACAACTCCAGAAATAAAAGTCCGAAACATAATTTTATCAGAAATTGTCAATCATTTATTTTCGGAAGGCTCGCTTGCGCTTTTACAAAAAATGGGCTTTGTTTGAATGGCTTTTAGCTCTGGCGATGCAAAATAAAATCGGCAATGTCGCGTAAAAGCTCAATCGGTTTTTCGATTTCGGAAAGCGCGGCGACGCAGTTCCGATGCGTTTCGACGGCAAGATTTTGCGCCCGTTCCAAACCGTAAAGCGCGGGATAAGTCGCTTTTTCCGAACGCGCGTCTTTGCCCGGCGTTTTGCCCAAATCCGCCGCCGTGCCGCTCACGTCGAGCAAATCGTCAACAATTTGGAACAACAATCCGAGCTGCGCCGCGTAAATTGAAATCGCGTTCAACTCTTTTTCGGTCGCTTCCCCGACAATCGCTCCAGCGCGTGCGGCGGAGATAATCATCGCGCCGGTTTTGCGTTCGTGAATTCGTTTTAAATCTTCGCCGGAAATTTGCTTGCCTTCCGCAGCCAAATCGAGAACCTGCCCGGCAACCATTCCCGTCGGAGTTCCGGCGGCGCGGGCGATTTCGGAAATTAGTTTTACGCGCGCTTTCGGCGTTAAATTTTCATCTTCGGCAATTGTCTGAAATGCCAGAGTTTGCAGCGCGTCGCCCGCCAAAATCGCGGTCGCTTCGTCGAATTTGACGTGACAGGTCGGCTGACCGCGCCGAATCGAATCGTCGTCCATCGCCGGAAGATCGTCGTGAACGAGCGAATAAGTGTGAATCATTTCAAGCGCGACAGCGGTTGACAGAAGTTTTTCAATCGGCGCGCCGAAACAATTTCCGACGGCAATCGTCAGCGCGGGGCGAAAACGCTTGCCGCCCGCAAACAAGCTCCAGCGAATAGCCGTGTGAAGATTTTGCGGCTCAGTTTCGGATTCTGGAACAAGCTCGTCGAGTTTTTGATTAACAAGATCGCTCGTTTCAGTGAGAAAAATTTTCAGATTCACTTGCACAAACTAGAAAGCAGATTCTTCTTCGTCTTTGTCGAAAACAATGCGGCGTTTAACCGTCCGCGCCGGTTTTTCTTCCGGTTCGTCTTCTTTTGTGTTGAGAGTTTCCAAAACGGGTTTTCCGTCGTCATCGCGCATTAAAATTTCGATGCGGCGTTCGGCTTTGTTTAAGCGTTCCTGGCATTCGCGCGCGAGGCGAACGCCATCTTCAAAAAGCCTCAGACTTTCTTCCAGCGGCTGTTCGCCGCGCTCCAATTCGCGGACGATTCGCTCCAAAGCGGCGAGCTGTGTTTCAAAATTCGGTTCGTTCATTATTACAACTATTGCGTAAGTTGTTCGAGCTGTCGGCGCAAATCTTCAATCACCTGACGATTCGGCAGACGCGACGCTCCGGGTTTTTTGGCAAGCTCTTGCTGCACAATTTGCCCGACTTGCTGCGCGATGCGGTCGGCGAGCGGTTCGTCCTTTACGCCGACGACTTTCCATTTATCGCCGTTTTTCTGCATCGTTAATTCGAGCGGGCGATTTTGATAATTGCTTTTCACCGTCGCCGTGTCGCCGGATTGAGTGACTTCCGCAACGCGGTTGAGCGCAACGGTTGTCGCCCATGCCGAAACTTGCGGCAAACTGGCGGTTTTATTTTTAATTTGAAGCGGAATCTCGCGCCTCGCCTGTTCTTTGATTGTCGGCAAAACCGGCGTCAAATACTGCCCGATCAACTGTTCGGCGCGTTTGACGGTTTCGGGCGGAAAACCCCGCGCGTAGCGTTCTTTGGCTTTGGCTTCGATTTGCGGGACAAAACTATCAACGACCGCGTTTGAGTCGAGAAACTGGTCAATCTTCGGCTGGTCGTCTTTGCGCGCCGCGTCAATCAAAAGCGCCAGCGAATAAGTCGGCGATTTTTGCAAATTCGACCACCACCAATAACCGCCGATTGCCGCAATCAGCAAAACAACCGCCAGCAAACCGCCCAAAATCAACAAAATCTTGCCGCATCCTCCGCGTCTTGCTTTCGACGCTTGGCTTTGATTTAAAGGCACAGACGCGGGCGCGCCCGGCTGTTGCGAAGGCTCTTCGAGATTGACGACAATGCGGCGATTTTCTGACATAAAAACAAAATGAAACCACAGATTAACATAGATGGGCGCGAATAAATAAAATGGTTCAAACAGGGGTGAAGGAGATTAAGGAGATAAAAAACAGATTGAATTTATCCCCTTAATCTCCTTCATCCCTGTTAATTTATCCGCGCTTATCCGTGTCCACGCGAAGCGGGACGGTTTCACTCTTTCCCGTAACACTACATTTCAAACTGCCGTGCGCGAGTTTTAAATTTAAATTTTCTCCCGTTTCGATTTGCGCCGCGTCGCGCAAAATCTCACCGGTTTCTTTTTGTGCGAGGGCGAAACCGCGCCCTAAAACTGCAAGCGGCGAAAGCGCGTCGAGCGTTGACGCGGCAAGCCGAAATTTCTCGCTCGAATCCGCCATTTTTAATTGAATTGCGGCGTCGAGCTGTTGGTGCAAAGCGCGCAAATTCGATTCGGCGCGGACGGCATTTGTTTTTAAAATCGCGGGCGTTAATTTCGCATTTAAAAAATCGAAACGCCGCTGATTTTGTCTGGTTTTATCGAGAAACAGCGTTTTAAGATGCAGCAAATTCGTTTCGACCGTTTGCCTTTTTTCCCGAAAGCGAGCCGGAATCTCGGCGAAAACCTGCGCAGCCCGCAATTCCTGAAGACGAGATTTTGATTCTAAAATTTTATATTCCATCGCCTGCCGCAAATCTTCCTGTCGTTCAATTAAGAACGCAGCAATTTGCGATTCCTGCGCGGCGACCGATTCGGCTGCGGCGGAAGGCGTCGGAGCGCGGAAATCGGCGACAAAATCGGCGATTGTAAAATCAACTTCGTGTCCGACGGCGGAAATTACCGGAATCAACGAACTGCGAATCGCGCGCGCAACTCTCTCGTCGTTAAACGCCCATAAATCTTCGGTCGAGCCGCCGCCGCGCCCGACAATCAAAACATCAATCAACTTTTCTCGGTCGCCCGCTTGCAAAGCGTGAAAATGCTGTTCATTGGCAAGCTCAATCGCGTCTCGAATCTCCTGCGGCGCAGATTCGCCCTGCACGCGAGTCGGAATCAAAACAATATCAACCGTTCTCGTTCGCCGTGCCAGAACATTCAAAATATCGTGAATCGCAGCGCCTTGCGGCGAAGTGACTACGCCGACGCGGCGCGGAAAAAATGGCAGTGGGCGTTTTAATTCTTCCGCAAACAAACCTTCGCGTTCGAGCTTTTGTTTTAATTGCTCAAAAGCGATTTTCATCGCGCCTTCGCCAACCGGCTCAAGCGATTCGACCAGAATCTGATACTCGCCTTTCGGCTGGTAAACCGTCAGCTTGCCGGAAACTCTGACCTGCAAACCGTCAAACGGCTGAAACCTGATTCGCAAATTCGAGCCGCGATAACAAGCCGCCCGCAACTGCGAAAACTCGTCGGAAAGCGTGAAATACCAATGCCCTGAATTCGCCGCCGCAAAATTGGAAATCTCGCCTTCGACCCAGACGGATTTAAACGAACGCTCGATCACGCTCGAAACTTTCGCCGTCAATTCTGAAACCGATAGTGGTTTGCGCTCTTCTTCGTCAAACAGAGATTGCAGCAGCGGGCTTTTCATTCGTAAATAGTAAATCGTAAATCGTGGATCGAAAAAAGCGGAGCGTTTGATTTAAAATCAAAATTTGAGATTAAAAGCTCGCTGCCGAGCTGTTTCGAGTTTTCCGTCACGTTTCGCATTCCATACATCAAATTCCAGGAAACGATGTTGGCAAAAGAAAAAAGCTCGCGTACAAACGGCGAATCGTCGTAAGTCAAAAGCCAGCGATGCGGGCATTTTTTCAGAATTGCGGCAAAACGTTCGTGGTCAAAATTTTTGTGCAGCTTGCCGTTTTTGCCGTACAAAGCGGAACTTGTCGCGCTGAAATACGGCGGATCGAGAAACAAAAACACATCTTCGCCGGTCGCATTGACGACTTCTTCGTAATCAAAATTTGTGATTTTAACATCGCGCAAAACTTCCGGCATTTTTATCAGTCGTTCAATGCTCGAATCGGTAAAGCGCAAACGAAAGGCTTGTTCGGAAAAACCTCCGGCTTCGGTCGTGCCGGAAAACGTGATTCGATTAAAAACAAAAAACGCGGCGGCAGTTTCGAGCGAATTAAAATTTTCTATGTTTGCTCGCAGGAAGCCGTGAAGCTCTTTGCCGTCGGCAAATTCACGTTTCCATTGCCAAATTAACTTGATTAAATTTTCCGAATTGTTTTGCAATTCCCTCCAAAAAGCTATGAGTTCGGAATATTTGTCGTTTATCCAAAATTTACTGTCGGGATGTTTTTGCCTCAGATGAATAAAAACCGAGCCGCCGCCGACAAAAGGCTCACGAAATTCCGAAAATGGCGGCAGCAAAGCAGCAATTTTTTCAACCGCGCGACTTTTACCGCCCGGATAACGTAAAGGGCTGCGAATCATTAATTTCCTATTCTAACGATAAAATTGTTTTGCCGCGCTTCGGCAAAAAGATTTTGAGTCAATAAAATTTGTCTGGCGTTGAAATTATTCATTTGGAAAAAGCTGTTTTGTTCTTTCCGCTCATTTTCCGAAGTAATTGAACTAACAAGCGCATTTCCTGTTAATTGTAAAACAGAGCGATGAATATGCCGAACATTATCAACCGCAACGTTTTCCAAATTGCTGTAAAGCATCATTTTGACAAGACCGTCTTTAATATCGCTCAAGCTGGGCAGATTCGACGAATTGCTGTGTTTACTTTCAATCAACTCGGCAATTCCATTTTCAATCTTGATTTCATCAACCGTAAAATAATATTTGCCGCCGAGAAAATTTGTAATTGTAATTTTGGCTTTTGTCGCAGTCGCTAACAGTTCTTTTGGCTGCAAAGTCGCAAATTCACGCCGCTGCGCTCCAAGCGCTTTTTCGCGCGAGCTTTTTTGAAATGCTTCCAAACTTTCTTCAACAACGGCTGCAAATTTTCTTAATCCTTCCGCGCTATGAAGCAGGATTCCGGTTTTCAGCGAAATTTGTTCATAAGCGATTTGAGTTTTCTTCAAAATCTGCGGCAAATTCGCTAATTCTTTCAGATTCCAATGCAGCGCTGAACTAAAATAATTGCTGATTTCGCTGATTTTATTAATGACGTGAGAATTATCAAGTTTTTGATTAGTGATTTTGCCGGCAAGTTTCGGGTGCTTATTCGCGTCCCGCACAAAAGTCAGAATTACATAAACATCAAGCAAGCTCATCAACGCGATTGTGTCCCATTGAACAAAATCACGGTCGCCTTTGAGTCCTTCGTCAATTACAACCGGAATTATCGTGAGGCGTTTCGAGGTAGAAAGCGTGTTATAAACTCTTTCATAAGGATAAGACCGCGTGCGTTTTGGCGTACGCCATTTGCTGATTGCAAAGGAATTCTGAATATTTGTAATGAGACACGAAGCCGGAATTTGATTAACATCAAAATCGCTGAAAGAAATCTGTTTTAGTTGTTTTTGCAAAAGCGGTTGGTAGGAAATTCCTTTGACGATTTCGGCGCTAATCTCCATCTTTATTTTGTAGTCGCTTGTTCCAGTTTAATCAGAAAATTGTTTGCCTGCGCTTCGGCGAAGAGCTTTTTCACGAGTTCTGCTTGTTTGGAATCGAAACGATTTGTTTCGATGAATTTTGCAAGTTCTTCGGTTTTTGCGCCGGACATTATTGCGCCTTGCATTTCATTGGCGGTCAGACGCAGAACCGGAACGAATTTGATCGGTTTGCCGCCGCGATGGACATCAACCAGATTGCGGTACAAGATCATTTTTATCAGCCCGTCTTTGATGTCGCTCGTGTGAGTCAATTTTCCGCGCTGGGTGTGTTTCGATTCGATTAAATACAAGATTCCGTTTTCGTAAACGGCTTCGTCAACCGTCAGAAAATATTTGCCGCCGAGATAATCCGCGATTGTGATGCGGCTTTTCGTTTGCGTGGGCATCGTTTCTTTCGGCTGGTCGGTTTGAATTTCGCGCCGCTGCGCTTGTTGGGATTTTTGGCGGGAAAATTCTAAAAACTGCACGATGTCGCCCGTTAATTTGCGCTCGAAATTTTCAACTCCCGCCGCGTCGTGCATTTTAACGCCCATCGTTTCGGAGATTTTTTGATAAGCGGTTTTCGCCAGTTCGAGCGTTTGTTTTAAATTTTTCAGCTCGCGCAGATTCCACTCGAAAGCCGAAAGATTTGTCCGGCTCAAGTCTTTTAATTTCGTCTGGATAAATTCATTGTTAAATTGCTGCCCGATTAAACTGTCGGCGCGTCGAGGACTTTTTTCCGCCCGGTCGTAATAACCCAAAACCGCGTAAACTTCCAGAAGATTTAAAAGCGAAAAAGTGTCCCAGGCTAAAAAATCGCGCTCGCCCGATTGTGCTTCGTCTTTTAAGACCGGAATCACGGCGGCGCGTTTCGGATGAGCGAGAGTGTTGTAAAGGCGTTCGTAAGGATAAGAGCGTGTGCGTTTCGGCGAAACCCAGCGGCTGACGGCGACTTTTTTATCGCCGTCGGTTAAAACAAACGCGGGCGGAGCGCGATTTACATCCAGAGTTTCAAGCGGAAACTCTCGCAAAGTTTCCGCTGCCAGCAGTTTATATTTTATTTGCTTGATTTCGCCAGTGATGTTTGAATCCTGAAAACTTGCGGGCGCAAAAGAAGTTTTTTGAAAAACGGCGGGCGCGGTTTCTTGCGTTTCGATTTCTATTTTGCGGCTTTGAAGGCGCGGCGGGACGGAGACGCTCGCTCCGAGCCGGACAAAAGCGTTTTCGCGTTTAACCGTGACGCGCGGCGCGGCTTTGGATTTTGATTGGTAGGTCAAGGTGTAAGCTGTGCGAAGCTGCGCGACGACATCTTCGTAAACTTTTTGCAATTCTTCGATTCGGCGAATCGGAAAATAAACCCCGCCGGAAACTTCGGCGAGTCTTTTGGCTTCTTCTTCGGCTTTCGTCGTCAGAGTCAAATAACGATTTCTGAGCGGATCAATTGTCTGAGTTGATTCTGGAACATTCGCCGCCGGAATCAAGCCCGAAGGCACGTAAAGCGGATAAATGAGCGCGCCGGATTCTTCGATTGCGCCGAGCAGCGATTCAAACGGAATGAATGAGCGCGTGTCGTCGCCGTCGGAAAGAATCACAATCGCCGTGCGCTCGCCGCGCAGCGGTTTTAAAGTTTCGACGAGCGTAAAGGCGAGAGCGTCGTAAAGCGCCGTGCCGCCGCCCGCGTCGAAAGTGTCGAGCGAATCGGAAAGCGCCCGCTTGTTGCCGGAAAAATTCGATAAAACCTGCACGTCGTCGCGGAAAGTGATGATGGCGAGACTGTCTTGCGGGCTAACGGTGTTAATAAAACTGCGGGCGGCTTTGCGGATAAAATCAATGCGCTCTTCGACGCTGCCCGAAACGTCGAGCAGGAGAACGAGATTGAAAGGCGTTGCGGTTGACTGCAAATCGAGAACTTCGCGTTCAGCGCCGGCTTCAAAAATTGCGAAATCCTGTTTTGATAAACCGTTGACGGCACGCCCGTTTTTGTCCGTGACGCTGACGTTTAATCGTCGGGCTGAATCCGCAGCGCTGGCGGGAGCATCCGGCGAATTCGGGCGTTTAACGATTGTCGGCTCGCTGCGAAACGGCGGCAGAGTTTTCGCGTAATCGCCGAATCTTCGCGGGCTGACTTTACGAATCGCATCGGTCAAAACCCGGTCGCCGCTTTGAATGATTGTTTTCGCGGCTCTCGTCAACTCGCGGTCGCGCAAATCCGAAGGCACTTCCGAAGGCGGGACGTTTAACAAAATCACTCCGCGCGCGGTCGTAAAATTCAACGAGATTAAGCGATTTTCCGTCTTAGGTTTTCTGTCTTCGCTTTTTTTCTTTTTTTCTTTTTTGTCCGTTGTCGGTTGCGCCTCGCCGGTTGGCTCTTCTGTTTCATCGGATTCTTCCAACTTTGGACTTTTTTTATCGGGTTCGTTTAATTCGCCTTTGACAGAGAATTTGCCGCCTGCTTTTTCTTTGACTTCGGAAAGTGTCAAATCGCTCAACAAAAGCGGGCGTCTTTCCGTCCAGAGAAAGTTGTATTTGATTGCTTCGGTCGGCACTTCAGCGTAAATCGTGCCGGTTTCGGTTATGACATCTGCCGATTCGAGATTTCCGCCGACTTCAACAGCGCCGTCTTTGCCGACGATTTTCAGCCGCGCACGCTCCGGCACGCGCAGAGTCAAATCAATCCGTCGCGCCGTTTCGCCGACTGTTATTGAAAGCACGCCTCGTTCGTTTTTTACGATGACATCGGTTTCCGAAACCGGAGAATTCGGCGAGTCAGCCGTCAAAAGAATTTTGTCGCCCGTTTCTTCGGCGACGACGCGAATTGTTCCGCGCGTGTTTGTAACCGCAAGCTGCGGTCGAGCGCCCGTAGGAATCTCTCGCGAAATGCCTTGCGCGGCAGCGAAAGAGCAAAATAAAACGGTGAGAAATAATACTACTGCAAATCTCATTTTTTCAGAGTCGGAAAATCTGGAGAGTCGTGAGTCCAGAGAGTCAAAAGCGAAAATTCAATTGACTCTTAGACCCTAGACTCTCCAGACTCACTGGACTTTTTCGTATTGCGGCTCGTATGGCGACCGGATTGCGCTAGCTTTTCGCGCAAACGAAGCTGCCAGCGTTTTTGCGTGCGGTCGTTTTCTTCAAATTCGGTGAGCAATTCGCCCAAGCCTTCGCCGCCCGCTTGTCTGGATTTTAAGTATAAAAGACCCGTGATGACCGATGTCAGCGAGCTGAGGAGAACCAGAATCGGAAACCACAAGATTTGAAAAATCGCTTCGTAAACCGTTTCTTGAAAAGATTTTTTCAGCTTTTTGTCCTCTTCGGTTTCCGGCTCTACAGGAGCGGGTTGAACGGTTTTGTTTTGCTCTTCTTTGTTTTGCTCTTCAAAATCGTTTCCTATCGAAACTTTGCTGTTATTGCGCAGGCGAATATTAACGCCTGTAGCCGTTTTTTCAACAACGAAAATGTCATTTGACTTCATCATCGCCGAAACGAAAAGCGCTAAAGCTCCCGATAACAGGAGAGGCGCGAAAAATGACAGCGAAAATGCGGCGACCGTTGTGCTGAGCGAGCGGCGAACAAGCTGAGAAGAACGCCGCAATGCCTGGCGACCGCGCAGGTTTTCCATCGCCACAACGGGTGAGACTAGATAAAAAAGCACGAAAACGCCGACTCCCAGCGAAAAACCGAGAAGCAAAACAGCAATCGAAAGAAACGATAAAACGCCTGTAGCAGCGGCGCCCCAATTAACCGAGACGCTGAAGCCGAGCAAAATCGAGCCGGGAATTATCCCGATAATAAGAGCTGAAAATGCAATTAACGTAGTGATGGTAACCGTTCCCGCGAAACCCCGCCATCTGGTTTTCGCCGCCGACAGAGCCTTTTTCCAATTGACCGGGCGCAGCGGTACGGCTAAAAGCTGGGCGACGATCCACGTTGTCACGCCGAGCAGAATTGATGCGAAAAAGATGTTGACGAAAATTGAGGCAAATCCCAAAATGACTGAGAAAATGCCTGCTACCGTTGAGGAAATGACGTTTTCGAAACGCAAAAAATTAATCGTAACCCGCGAAAAAGTAACCAGAAAGCCCGGCAATTGAAGCAGCAGGGAAAGCCACAAAAACGTCGGTAAATGCTCGCTGTAAATCACGAGCGCGCGGCGCAGCAGCATACCGATGCCTTCGCTCGACGCGCGCAGCTTGCTCGAAAAATCAATTGCCGAAGCCGGGCGCTCGTCCGGCGATTTCGCAAGCGCCGAATGAATCGTCCGTTTTACCCGGCGACGCAGTTTTTTCGTTTCGAGCGGCGGCGGTTCCGTTTGCTGATGCGCTTTGATAACTTCGGTGAAATTGCCGGTAAAAGGCGTCGAGCCGGAAAGCATTTGATATGCGATAACGCCGAGACTATAAACGTCGGCTCGCGGGTCAAGCCGCTCGCCTCGGCATTGTTCCGGCGACATATAAAGCGGCGTTCCCAAAACCGCGCCGACGCGCGTTAAAGCCGATGACGAGCTGCCGACAGTTCTATTTTCAATACCGTTTGGAACGGATAAAATCTGCGTCGCTACAGCTTCCTGATTTGTCGCCGCGCCGCCGTTATTTTCGGCAACAGTCGCCCGTGACGACTGAAAGATTGCCGTTGCGCCTTCATCCGGATTTTGGATTTTGGATTTTGGATTTTGGATTTCAAAATTTAAGGTTGCGCCTTCGTCAATTTCGGTTGTTAAATTTGCAGAAAGAGCGACAGTTGCGCCTTCCAAATCAATTGACTGAGAAGAAAGACTTTGAACTTTGAACTTTGAACTTTGAATCTCCTCTTCGTCTTCGCTCATCGGCTCTTCGAGCTTGGCGATGCCGAAGTCGAGAACTTTGACGGTATAGCCGCCGCGCGAGTTAGGTTCGAGCCAGATGTTGTCGGGTTTTAAATCGCGGTGAATAATGCCCTGCCGGTGCGCTTCGGCGACCGCAGAACAGGTTTGCTCCAAAATATCGAGCGTCCACGAAAGCGGCAGGCTTTTTTCTTCTTCCAGAACTTCGCCCAGCGTGCAGCCGTCGAGATATTCCATCACGAGATAAGCGACGCGCCCCAGTTCTGTCTCGGCTAAACCGAAATCGGTCACGTCAACGACGTTAGGATGACGCAGGCGACCGGCGGCGCGGGCTTCGCGGCGAAAACGCTCGACAAATTCTTCGCGGCGCATAAATTCGGGCGCGATAACTTTCAGAGCGACGGCGCGTTCCGTTCCTTCGTGCAGGGCGAGATACACCGCGCCCATACCGCCGCGCCCTATTTCGCGTTCGATTCTGTATTTGCCGTCGAGAGTTTGTCCGATTAAATTTGCCGCGTTCATTTGTTCAAATCGGTCGTTAATCTTTGGCTGGTCTTAAGGAACTTTAACCGAAAATCGCATTTCGAGCCAAACCGCCAGCCGAAATTAACATCGTAAACCGAACGCCGAAACGCGAAAACGGTTTCGGTAAAATTTACAACGAGAGCTAAATTTGCTACTTTCAAAACTTTGGTACGGAGACGAATCCGAATGAATCTGAAACTAACTCGCCTGCATTTGCTCGATAAATCGAACGATTTCGCGCGAGATTTCAAATCCGGCGTTTCACTGCATTGTCATACGCAGCATTCGCGCGAAATGTTGGATTTTATTCCGCATTACGCCGCGCAAATTCCGATTGTCAAGAATTTTTGGGAGCGCGAGCGCAAAAGTTACTTTGAGCGTAATGGAAGAGAAATTGATTTTTCAGTGGGTTACTGGACGCCGCCGCTTGCCGCCGAGGAAGTTTTTAATCTCGAACGCGGGCAAATCAACCGAATCGGTCTTGAAGCAATCATTTCTTTAACCGATCACGACGAAATTTCGGCAAACAAAATCGTTCGCGGCGAAGTCGGAAACGCCGAAAATGCGCCGATTTCGCTTGAATGGACGGTGCCGTTTGACGGCGGCTTTTTCCACGTCGGCGTTCATAATCTGCCGGAACAACGAGCCGACGCGATTACCAAAGATTTGTTGGATTTTACGTTTGCCGGAAAACGCGGTTTGATTTACGGCGAAAATCGCCTTGATGAATTATTCGGGCTTTTAAATGAAATTCCCGAAGTCTTGGTGATTTTGAATCATCCGTTGTGGGACATCGAATTGTTCGGCAAAGAGCGACACCGAGTTTTGCTCAATAATTTTCTCGAAAAACACGGACGCTGGATTCACGCTTTTGAAATCAATGGTTTTCGCAAATGGTCGGAAAACAAAGCCGTTCTGGAAATGGCTGACCAGCTCGGTTATCCGGTTGTGTCGGGCGGCGACCGGCACGGCTGCCAATGCAATTCGGTTGTCAATCTGACGACTGTTAAAACTTTCGGCGAATTCGCCGAGCAGATTCGGTTTGACAAACGCAGCGAAGTCGTTTTGATGCCGCATTATCGCCAGCCGCTCAATTGGCGGCAGCTTCAATCTTTCGCCGAGATTTTGCAAAATTATCCCGAATTCGGTGCCGAGCGCAAGCATTGGCAAAACCGCGTGTACGCGAAAATTGACGAGCGCGGAACCAAACCTTTGTCGTTTTTCTGGGATCGCGGCGGACCGCGCTGGTTAAAAATGGCGACTTGGACGCTCGCTGCATTCGGCAGCCGCGCGTCGCGCCCGGCGTTCGGTTTGATGGTAAAACGTAAAGACCGCTTGCCGAAATCATTTAACGCTCCGGCTTTAGCGACAACGAGCGAAGAAGAACAGATATTGTCGGATTTGTCGTCCGACGCAGTTTAAATAAGACAAGGAGAAGAGGAGAAAAGGAGAAGAGGAGTTTTGTTTACTTTCCTCTTCTCCCCTTCTCCTCTTCTTTTAAATTTTGCGGGTAGCGTTTTTTACAGATTCATATTTGGAAGTCAACGGCGTGGCGCTGACGAGCAAGCGGCTCGAAAATTTTGCTTTGCGCCGAGGGTTTCCTTTTCTGACGGTTCACGCCGGAACAAAAACGCAGATTACCAAAGAAGGCTCCGTTACGAGACAGGAATTAAAACGCAGCCCGCTGGCAATTCCGATGGACGCCGGGTTAAAATATGATCCATTGTTCGAACGGCATCACGCGCGCGCCAAAAAACTCGTCGCCGAGTTCAAACCTGACGTAATTCACATTACGGGCTTAAACGATGTCAGCATTTTAGGCGTTTATATCGCTTATAAAGCGTTTGACTACGAAATTCCGGTCATCGCGTCGTGGCACACGAATCTTCACGAATTTGCCGCCACCCGTTTGCGTCAAACCTTCCGGTTTGTGCCGAAAAAGCTGAGCGAGCCTCTAATAAATTTAGCCGAGCGCAAAATTTTCGACGGCGCGATGTTGTATTACAAAATGGGCAAAGTAATCTTAGCGCCGAATCAGGATTTGATTGACGCTTTGAAAAAAGGCACACGGCGTTCGGCGCATTTGATGACGCGCGGAGTTGACACAGAGCTTTTCTCGCCGCAAAAACGGACAGTGAAAGACGGAATTTTCCGGCTCGGTTTTGTCGGCAGACTTCAGCCGGAAAAAAACGTTCGGCTGCTCGTTGATTTGGAAAAAGAATTGATCAAAGCCGGAAAAACCGATTACGAGTTTCTGATTGTCGGCGACGGAAATCAGCGCGGCTGGCTCGAACAAAATTTTGAAAGAGCGAAATTTACGGGCTTTATCAAAGGCGAACAGCTCGCCGAGGCTTATGCCAATATGGACGCTTTCGTTTTTCCATCGGAAACCGACGCTTTCGGAAACGTCGTGCAGGAAGCGTTTGCGTCGGGCGTTCCGGCGATTGTCGCCAACGTCGGCGGACCGAAATACATTGTCCGTCACGGCGAAACGGGTTATGCCGCCGACAATTTAAATGATTACGCCCGTTTCGCTTTGCAGTTAATGAACAAACCGGAATTGCAGCGTGAAATGAGCCGCGCGGCGCGCGAATTTGCCCTGACGCGCTCCTGGGATTCGGTTTTTGAAAAGGTTTATCAGGCTTACGACGAGTGCCGGAATTACCGCCCTAAAACGGCGACTCCGAAAACTCGCGTTGCCTCTTTATCATGAAAGAAATAACGTTCGATACAAACCCGCCTATCGTGCAAACAAACACAATCAGCGAGGCATTTGCGAGCGTCGGACGCGATCCGGCGCAGCTTTTTCGTCAATGGAATTATAAAGGCGCAGTCTTGAGCGGCACAATGCGCGCGCCCATCTTTTTCATCACTTATTTAATCGGCAGAGAAAGCCTTAAAATCGCGCTCGCCGCCGCTTTCGCGCAATTCGTTTTTCGCTTTTTCTTTGCCGGTTTGAGCAGCGCTTTGATTCAAAAATTTCGGCGCGTTGAACCCGCCTGGAAAGCTCTGCTCGCCGTAATGCTTTTGATTCCGGCAATCAGCCACATTTTTGAGTTTGCAGTGCAATACGGTTTTGCTCATTTTACTCAAACCGGCGACCACACCGAAGAAGCAATTTTACGTTCAATCAGTATTTCCATCGTTTCGGCGCTGTTCGGTTTGTTTGCGATGCGGCGCGACGTGATGATTGTCGGTGAAGAAGAAAGCAAATCAATTTGGAGCGATTTGAGCAGGCTGCCGAGATTAATTTTTATTTTCGTCGGCTTTATCCCGATGGAGATCGCCAAAATGATGCGGCGCGGAGCATATCTCGCAGCCATTTGCAGCGTTTTAGGTTTCGGAGTTTTCGCGCAAATTCTGGGCTGGGCGGTTATCAGCAAGCCTTTTTGGACTTACAACAAAGGCAAATGGACGATTTTCTCGTTTTGGGGAATTGACGGAATGATTTTGCTTTTGCTGTGCCTGATTCCCGCTGCGCTTTATCTAAGAAGCACGACAAAATCTTCTAAAAACGGTTCGTAAAAATTGGCGAATAAACCTTTAAAATCAGTTCACATCACGAATTACTACCACAAAAATTCCGGTGGCATCAGCAATTCGTACAATCGCCTGCTCGAAGCGGCGGAACGGCACAAAAGATACGTGCGTCTGATTGTTCCGGGCGAGACCGACGCGATAGAAGAAGTTAATCCTTACGCAAAAATTTATTACGTCCAAGCCCCGCAATCGCCGGTTTTCGACAAACGTTATCGCATTCTGCTGCCTTGGAAAACTTATCTCAAAGGCGATATGCCGATTCGCCGCATTCTTCTCGACGAAATGCCGGATATGATCGAGATTGCCGAAAAATATTCGCTTTCTCTGCTCGCCGGAATCATTCGGATGGGGCATTTTAAAAAGCTCGGTCGCCCGATGCTCGTTCACTTTTCGTGCGAGCGGATGGACGACAACATCCGCTCGTTTTTATCAAAAGGCAAGCTGGCAAATTGGTTTGCGCGGCGCGTAATGGGAAATTATAACTTTCCGATGTTCGATTTTCACATCGGAAACTCGCCTTACACGGCGCAGGACTTGTTGGACGCGGTTTTGCCGGAAAAAAATCCGCGCCGCTCGGAATGGTTTTTCAATTTCTGCTGGCGTTATTTTCGCGCCGCCCGAACGCCGATTTCCGAACGAGTGTTCTCAAACCCGCGCGGCGTTGACAGCAAGCTCTACAACTTTGAGCGCAAAACTGCCGCAAACCGACGCGAGCTGATTGAGCTTTCCGGTTTTCCCGAAACTGCGACGGTTCTTTTGTACGCCGGACGTATTTCGCCGGAAAAAAACGTAACGATGCTGCCGGAAATGATGCGGATTTTAAGCGGGGACAAAACGCGAGATTATCGTTTTTTGTTCGCCGGAGACGGACCGCAAGCCGAAGAACTGAAAAAGGAATTTGAGAGAATCGCGCCGGGCAGAGCCAAGTTTTTAGGGCATTTGACCGATAAACAAAAGCTCGCAAATTTATACGCAAATGCCGATGCGTTTGTCCATCCGAACCCGCACGAGCCTTTCGGAATCGCGCCGCTCGAAGCGATGGCTTCGGGCGCGCCCGTGGTTGCGCCGAATTCCGGCGGTTTGCTTTCCTACGCTTCAAACGAAAACGCCTGGCTCGTCGCGCCCGAAGCAGAGGAATTTGCCGCCGCGATTCAAAACGTTTTTACGGACGAAGCGCGCCGCGAGCATAAAGTTCAAAACGCTTTGGAAACCGCGCGCAATCACACTTGGGAAGCTTCGACCGACCGGCTTTTCGCTTTGTACGATAAATTGTACGAAGATTTTTGCCGCCGCCGTGAGCTGTACGTTTACGAAACCGAGCCGAAAGAAATCAATTTCGCCCGCGAGCTTTTAACGGAAATAAGATAAAATTTAGAAGAAATGAATGAGCTGGTGCTGGCAAATTTGCGGACTCGTCCGTTTAGAACATTTATCGCCGTTGTAGGTGTCGCGCTCGGCGTCGTGCTGGTAATTTTGTTCACCGGGTTGGCGCGCGGAATGTCGAACGATATGGCGAAGCGCGCGTCGAATTGGAAAGCCGAAATCGTTTTCACGCGCCCCGGAGCGTTTGAAACGTCGAGTTCAAACGCTAATGTCAACACGAAATATGTCGAACGGCTGGTAGAAATTGAAGGCGTCGAATCGGCTGTTCCGATTATTCGTTATTTCGTCGCCGGAACGGGCAGCTTCGGTTTGAGACAAATTGACGGCGTTGATTGGGACGGCTACGCACGAATGAACGAAATGAAAATCGTGCGCGGGCGCGCCGCAGTCGCAAACGACGAAGTAATTTTGGACGAGCGCGAATCCCGTGATTTAAACGCAGATGTCGGCGGCTCGATTAATTTATTCGGCAACAAATCTTATAAAATCGTCGGCGTTTTCGCGCCGCCGTCGGGCGCGCGAACGAAAATGTCGCTCGCCGCTTTGCAGGACATTTTACAGGCTCCGGGCAAATGCTCTTATATTCTGGTCAAAATCAAAGAAGGCGTACCAGCCGAAACCGTCGCCGCCAGAATCAACGAAGAATTGCCGGGAAATAAAATAAATTTGACGCAGGATTTAATCGTTGACGCCGAACAGCGTTTTCCCGCGCTCAAAAACTTTTTGCGGACGCTCGTCGGTTTAGGCGCGTTCGTGTCGTTTATTTTCGTGCTGCTTTCGATGTACACGACCGTTACGGAGCGCCGCCGCGAAATCGGCATTTTAAAATCTCTCGGCGCGTCGCAGATGTTTATCGTCGGGACAATCGAGTTTGAGGCTTTGCTGATCGGCATTTTAGGGGCAATCGCCGGATTCGCGGTCGCCTTTGCCGCCGCGTTTTTGATTCAAAACGTTTTCAATCTGGCATTTGAATACAACACCGGCTGGATGCTGACGGCAATCGCTCTGGCAATCGTCGGAAGCCTCGTCGGCGCGCTTTATCCGGCATGGCGCGCGTCGAGTCTCGATGTGGTACAAGTTTTAACAAATGAGTAAACAAATGAGTAATCAGTAATCAGTAATCAGTAATAAGTTAAAAAGCCGCTTACTTATTACTGATTACTGATTACTGATTACTTATTACTACAAAGAATGAGTCAGGATTTATTGCTCGAGGCGGTGCAGAACAAGCCTGCGGCGAGCCGGCAGGGAATTTTACAGAAACTTTTCGCGGTTTATTTCGACGGTTTGGTTTACAACCAGATTTGGGAAGACCCGCGCGTTGATTTGCAGGCTTTAAAATTGGACGGCAATTCGCGCGTTTTATCAATCGCTTCGGGCGGCTGCAACGCCTTGAATTATTTGACAGCGCAGCCCGAATCCGTGACGGCGGTTGATTTGAATCCGAATCATCTTTATCTAACCAGATTAAAAATCGCCGCGCTGCGACATTTGCCCGATTACGAATCGTTTTTTGATTTTTTCGGGCGCGCCGACGTTAAAAGCAACGTTGCCAATTATCACAAATATCTCGCGCCGAAGCTCGATGAAGACACGCGCGGTTTTTGGGATAATCGAATCAATTATTTCGCCAAAGGTTTTTACAATTACGCCCGCAACGGTTATTTCCTCCGTTTCTTCCACCGCTTCGCCAAAACAATCGGCTGCAACCCAAACGATTTGACGAAAGCGACGACGCTCGCCGAACAGGAACAATTTTTCGAGAAATCGGTCGCGCCGTTTTTCGACAATTTTTTAATTAAAATCCTGAGCAAAACGCCGATTACGGTTTTCGGTCTTGGAATTCCGCCGCAGCAATTTGAAGAATTAAAACGCGACGCCGAAAACGGAATTATTGAATTAATGCGCGAGCGGGTGCATCGGCTCTGCGCCGGTTTTCCGATTCAGGACAATTATTTCGCGTGGCAGGCGTTTACACGCCATTATGATACTGAAAACCGCGTGGCGATTCCCGATTATTTGAAAGAAGAAAATTATTCGCTTTTAAAAGAAAATTCGCCGCGCCTGCGCGCCGAAATAGCTTCGATAATTGATTTTATTAAAGAACAGCCCGTCGGCGCTTTTAATCGTTTCGTCTTTTTGGACGCGCAGGATTGGATGAACCCGGAAACTTTGACAGATTTGTGGACGGCGATTGCCGCGCGCGGCGGCGAAAACACGCGGGTTATTTTTAGAACTGCGGGCGCGGATTCTCCGCTTGAAACCGCTTTGCCCGCTGATTTACGCGCCAAATTCGATTACGAAAAAGAATTTTCTCAGGAATTATTCAAACAAGACCGCGCGGCAATTTACGGCGGATTCCATCTTTATACTTTGAAATGAATTGGTTCGTTGTTCGTCGTTCGTTGTTCGTTGCAAAAAGCAATCTACGGCGAACGACGAACAACGAACAACGAACCAATTTATGAGCGATGCAAGAGTCGCAATGGATAGAATGTACCGTTATCAGCGGCACATTTACGATTTGACCAGAAAATTTTATCTGCTCGGACGCGACCGCCTTCTTGATGAAATGGACGTGCAAGCGGGCGAATCCGTGTTGGAAGTCGGCTGCGGAACGGGCAGGAATCTGATCGTTTTGGCGGAAAAATATCCCGCCTCGCGTTTTTACGGGCTAGACGCGGCGGAAGTGATGCTCGAAACGGCGCAAGCGAAGATTGACGCCAAAGATTTAACCGAAAATATCATTTTGCGGCGCGAGCTGGCGGAAGATCTGGATTACCGAAAAACTTTCAATCTCGACGAGCCTTTCGACACGATTTTCTTTTCCTACTCAATCACAATGATTCCGACCTGGCGCCAAGCGATTCAAGCCGCTCTCGATAATTTAAAACCCGGTCGCTCGATTTACATTGTGGATTTTTGGGATCAAAAAGACTTGCCCGTTTGGTTTCAAACGATTTTAAAAAACTGGCTCAAACAATTCCATGTCCAATTTTGGCATAATTTAATGCCGCATCTCGAAAATCTGGAAAAACAAAATTTGGGCAAGCTCTCGGTCACACCAATTGCCCGCCGTTACGCCTTTCTCGCTCGTTTTGAGAAAGTGAAATAGTTAAAACT
>DASVRD010000111.1:0-1537 GCA_036388775.1 Pyrinomonadaceae bacterium
TGCGCACAAATTTGTGATTTTTTTCGCAAATTTTCATCAAATAGCAACTTTTTTGCACAAGCGAACATTTTTCACTTATACTTTTTAGGTAATATTACATTTGATTCAGAAGATAAATCTGTACGGTGACGAACTTACAGAGGATAGTTTAGAACAAAAAATGAGCGAAACGGCAACCCAAACAACCCAGAAAACGCAGGATACGCCAAAACCGGATGAAACCAAGCTCTACGCCCGCAAAGGTTTTCCGGAACAATCAAAAGACGAAGTTAATCGAGAAGAAGCCCACGCCGAGTATGAACAGCGCAAGGAGCATCAAAAATCGGTTATCGAAAAGATCGGCAATGAAAAATTGCTCGAAATGCTCGAAATGATGATTCTTTCGCGCAGATTCGAGGAAAAATGCGCCGAAGTTTATCGCATCGGAAAAATCGGCGGTTTTTGCCACCTTTATATCGGGCAGGAAGCCTGCGCCATCGGCGCATTCGCCGCGCTCGACGCGAAAGATATGGTGATTACGAGCTATCGCGATCACGTCCACGCGCTGGCGCGCGGCGTTTCGCCGGAAAGCGTAATGGCTGAGCTTTACGGCAAAGTTACCGGCACGGTCAAAGGCAAAGGCGGCTCGATGCACTTTTTTAGCGCCGAACACGAGCTTTACGGCGGACACGGAATTGTCGGCGGGCAAATCGGTGTCGGAACCGGAATGGCTTATGCGGCGAAATACAAAGAAAGCGGGCAAGTCACCTTGTGTTTCTTTGGTGAAGCGGCGGTCAATCAGGGCATTTTCCACGAATCTTTGAATATGGCGCAGCTCTGGAATCTGCCGATTATCTATATCTGCGAAAACAACCAATACGGAATGGGAACTTCGCAGGCGCGCGCGATGAGTATTGCCAGCGTCTCGAAAAAAGCCGAAGGGTACGGAATGGCTGGTGAATTTGTTGACGGAATGGACGTTCTGGCGGTTTATGAAGCTGTTGAGCGTGCGGTTAAAAGGGCGCGTGGAGAATCGCAGCCGACGCTCCTAGAAGTGCGCTGTTATCGCTATATGGGACATTCAATGTCCGACCCCGGTAAATACCGCGAGCAATCGGAAATCGAAAAATACCGCGAGCGCGATCCGATTGTATTGTTTGAACACAGCCTAACTGAAGCCGGTGTTATTTCCGCGGGCATAATTGACGAAATGGAAAACCGTGCAAAGGAAACCGTTGATAAATCAACCAAATTTGCCGACGAAAGCCCGCTGCCGGACGAGGCAAATTTATTTACAGATGTTTACGCTTAATTATTTATGGCTGTTTTAACTATTAGAGACGCTTTGAATCAAGCGTTGCGCGAAGAAATTGTCAGAGACGAAAACGTTTTTATTATCGGCGAGGAAGTCGCTCAATATGACGGCGCTTACAAGGTAACGCGCGGTTTGTGGAAAGAATTCGGCGACAAGCGCGTCGTTGACGCGCCGATTACCGAGCTTGGTTTTGCAGGTCTCGGCGTCGGTGCGGCGATGGCTGGTTTGCGTCCGGTAGTCGAG
>DASVRD010000112.1:0-37148 GCA_036388775.1 Pyrinomonadaceae bacterium
TTGAAAGTTGACCCGAAGCCGATTTCCGATTTTGTCGAAAATGCGCCGTCCGATCTCGAATTGATTGTTGCTAAATCTCTCGAAAAAGACCTCGAAAAACGTTATCAGGCGATGACGGATTTTATGAGTGATTTAAAACGAATCAGGCAGCGGCTCGAATTTGAAATTGAATTACAGCGCATTCACGACTCGAACGAGGGATTGAGCGTTACTACGAAAATTCTGCCTTCCGAACACCCGACTCAAATTTTGTCTAAAACTCGCATTTCGACGCGCAAAACACGTACTCGCAAGGCAATTGATTCGCTTGCTGTTTTGCCGTTTGTCAACGGCGACGCGGGAGCCGAAACCGAATATCTTTCAGACGGAATCACGGAATGCATCATTAATTCGCTCTCCAAGCTGCCGAAATTGCGAGTCGTGCCGCGCAGCACGGTTTTTCGCTACAAAGGGCGCGAAACCGATTTGCAGGAAATCGGGCGCGAGCTTGGCGTGCGCGCCATTTTCGCCGGGCGAATTGTGAAAATCGGCGATTCAATAGTTGTCAGAACCGAGTTGGTTGATGTCGCCAACGAAGCGCAAATCTGGGGCGATCAATACCGGCGAGAAATGGGGGATATTTTTACTTTACTCGATGACATTGCCGAAGACATCAGCGAGAATTTAAAGCTGAAACTGACCGGGGAAGAGAAGAAAAAACTTGCCCAGCGTTATACCGAAAACACCGAGGCTTATCAGTTTTATTTGAAAGGGCGCTATTTTGTCACGTCCAAGCGGACGGAAAGTTGGATCAAAAAGGGCATCGGGTATTTTCAAAAGGCGATTGATTTAGACCCGAATTACGCGCTCGCTCATTCAGGTCTTGCCGAAGCGTATTGTTTTCTCGGTTCTTCAACCGGCGGCTGGGCGCCGCGCAAGGCTTACCCGAAAGCGAAAGCCGCTCTGGTCAAGGCTCTGGAACTGGACGATGCATTGGCTGAAGCGCATTCTACAATGGGCTTTGCTCATTTGCTCTACGATTGGAATTTCGCCGAAGCCGAACGACAATTCAAACGTGCCCTACAAATCAGCCCGAATTATCCGAACGCCCACGACGGCTACGGTTTTTATCTGAAAGCCATCGGTAGGCACGACGAAGCGATCCGAAAATGCCAAATTGCTCAGCAGCTCGACCCGCTTTCACCATTTGCGCACGTCAGTCTCGGTTACGCCTATTATTTCGCCCGCGATTACGACAAAGCGATTGAAGAATGCAACAAGGCGCTCGAACTCGATAAATATTCCACATTTGCTTATCGCAATCTCGGACTCGCCTTTTTGCAGCAAGCCAAATTTGACGACGCGATTACCTCATTAAACAAAGCCGTAACGGTTTCCAACGGAGTTTCTGCGTTTGATTCGTATCTTGGTTTTGCCTACGCCCGCGGCGGCGAACGCGCGAAAGCGCTTGAGGTTTTAGAGAATTTACGGGAAATTGCTAAACGGCAATATGTTCCGGCATACAATTTCGCAATGATTTACCTGGGTTTGGGCGATTCGGACAAGACGTTTGAATCGCTGGAAAAAGCATTTGAAGAACGTTCGGGATTTATGCCGTTTTTGAAAGTCGAGCCGATGTTCGATCTGGCGAGAAACGATTCGCGCTTTGAAAATTTGCTCAGAAATATCGGTTTTCCGATGAAATCGCTTTAGTTTGAAAGCAGTTTTTGACCTTCGATTAGTGAAGAAACCGCTACAATCAAAGTTTCTTTATCAACCGGCTTGGCAAGATGAGTTTGAAATCCTGCTGCGAGCGCTTCCGCACGATCTTTGCTGCCCGCGTATGCCGTTAGGGCGATGGCGGGCGTTAAACCGCCGTTTTCTGCGTCGAGAGCGCGAACCTTCCGAATAAATTCGTAACCGTTTTCATCAGGCATTCCGATGTCACTGATAAGAACGTCGAATCTTTTGGTTTTAAAACTTTCTAAGGCTTCAGGCGATGAAGCCGCTCTAGTCACGCTCGCGCCGCTTTGTTCGAGCTGAAAAGTCACTAATTCCAACGAATCCGCATCGTCTTCGATTAAAAGTATGCAGCAATCATTGAGCGGAAGCGCGGTTTTGTTTTCAATCGAAAGATTTTGAGCCGTTTCCTGCGGAAGATTGTTTTCAGATTCCGAAACCGGCGATTCGATTTCAAAATTCAGAGGCAAATCAACAGTAAAAGTCGAGCCTTTCCCGACGCCTTCGCTCGCAACGCTGACCGTCCCGCCGTGAATCTCGACAAGATGCCGAACAATTGCTAAACCCAGACCCAAACCGCCGTGCTGTCTGGTGCTTGAACCGTCGGCTTGACGAAATCGGTCGAAAACGTAAGGCAAAAATTCCGGTTCGATTCCTTGCCCGGTATCGCTGACGGAAACGCGAACGTGCGTCGTCAATTTTTCCGCCTCGATTTTTACAGCTCCGCCCTGAGGCGTAAACTTGATCGCGTTTGAAAGCAGATTCCAGAAAACCTGTTGCAAACGGTCGGCATCGCCTTTGATTGTTTGTATGCTGTCGTCGTATTTAAAATTGATATTAATGTTTTTCAAATCAGCCGAAATCTGCACGGCTTCAATTGCAGATTCGACGACGGATTTTATTTCAATCGGTTTAACCGTGACTCGCAATTTTCCTGTGATAATCCGCGAAACATCGAGAATATCGTTGATAAGCTGGCTTTGATTGCGCGCGTTGCGCCCGATAACTTCAATGGCATATTTGACGGTTTCTTCGTCAAGCGAACCGTTGGAAAGCATTTGCGACCAGCCGAGAATCGCCGTCAACGGAGTTCGCAGCTCGTGTGAAAGCGTCGCCAGAAACTCGTCTTTGACACGATTAGCTTCTTCGGCTTTCAAACGCGCCGCTTGCTCGCGCTCTAAAATCAGCTCGCGTTCTTTTTCGATTTCTTTGCGCTCGGTGATGTCTTCGTGCATCAGGACGACTTCGCGCACGCGATTTTGTTCGTCTTTGACCGGATAAATAAAGGCTTCCACCCAGCGCGGTTGATTTATAAAATCGCCCCGGTCAGGATAATAGGGAATTGACGGAATTGTTGTCGGTGTTCCTTCAAACGCCTTTTTGATGTACGGCATTATGCCGCGCTCGACAAGCTGTTGGTCTTCGAGAATGTTGTAATCGGGCAAATCCGCGAGCGTCACGCCCCATAATTTTTCCCACGCGGAGTTAGTCAAAATCGTTCGACCGTCAGCCGAGAAAACTTGCGTGCTGATTGGCGATTGCTCGACTAATGTACGAAAGCGCTTTTCCGAAATTTTTATGGATTTTTCAGCTTCTTTGCGTTCGCTAATATCGAGCGTGACGCCGCGCATTCCGATTGGTTTTCCGGCTTCATCGGCGATAACGATTGAGTGAGACTCAACCCAAATCTCGCGCCCGTCTTTTCTTATCCAGCGAAATGTGTTCGTATCGGCGCCGCCCTTGGAAAAATGCTCGAACGAGCGCCGCGCCGCTTCTTCTTTATCATCGGGATGAACAATCGTCAGCCAGAAATTCGGCTGGGCGAGCCATTCTTTGATTGTGTAGCCGAGCATTGTTTCAACGTAATCGTTGATGAAATCTATTCTTTGCGAATTTTTGTCGGGCTGCCCCCAAGCCTCCCAAACGACGCCGGGAACGCTGGAAATAATATCGGAAAGCCTTCTGCGTTGATTTTCGATCTCAACATTCAACCGTGTTCTTTCAAGCTCGGATTTCTTATGTGCGGTCGTCAACCAGCTTAAAGTTAGCCCGACGGCAAAAATAAGCGTGCTACGAGTAAATCCTTCAAAACTGAGGTCAAGTGCAAAATAAGGTGGAAAGAAAAAGAAATTTACAATGTAAACAGATAAAAGGCTGGCAAAAAAACCGCTATTACGACCAAACAGCCACGCGCTCAGAGCTATCGAAACGAAAAAGAGAAGAGCCGGAATTGCCTGGAAGATAGACCAGAAAAGAAAAGTTAATAACAAGGCTGCTCCGACAAAAAGCAGAATCGCCGAAAAAGGCAAAATATAGCGACTGATCAGTTTCATTCAAATTTTAAAAAAGGGAGAAAACAAATAATATTTAAAGTCGCTCGGACTGACGTGAAGCTTCCCGTTTATTCAGTTAATATCTACATCAAGAAACAAAGATTTACAACTTAATAAATACCAAAATAGCTTACGACCAATAATTCCGGTCAAGCGAGCGATAACCGATTGCTTCGCTCAAATGCGTTAATCGAATCTGCTCGCTCGAATCCAAATCGGCAATGGTGCGGGAGACTTTTAAAATGCGGTCGTGAGCGCGAGCCGAAAGCCCTTGTCTGGTCATTGCGCGCTCAAGCATCTTTTCCGCCTCCGGCTCAAGCTCGCAATGCAGGCGAATCAATTTCGGCGGCATTGCTGCGTTTGAAAAAACGCCTTCGCCCGCAAGCCTTTCGAGCTGAATTCCTCTGGCTTTGACGACTTTCCGGCGAATCGTTTCCGAGCTTTCGCCGTCGGGCAAATCGCGCCCGCGCAATTCCTGAAATTTCACCGCAGGAACTTCGATGTGAATATCAATTCTGTCGAGCAGCGGACCGGAAATTCTGCCGAGATAACGCTGAATCTGAACGGGAGAGCAGCGACATTCCTGAGCAGAGCCGAAATTCCCGCACGGACAAGGATTCATCGCGCCGACAAACAGAAACGACGCCGGAAACGTCAGCGACATCGCTGCGCGCGAAATTGTTACGCGCTCGTCTTCCATCGGCTGGCGCAGAACTTCCAAAACGTTCCGGTCAAATTCCGGCAATTCATCTAAAAACAAAACACCGTGATGAGCGAGAGAAACTTCGCCCGGTTTCGGGACGGCTCCGCCGCCGATTAAACCCGCGTCGGAAATCGTGTGATGCGGCGAGCGAAATTGGCGCGCCGTAATCAAACCGGAATTATTTGTCATTCCGGCGACCGAATAAATTTTGGTGATTTCAAGAGCTTCTTCAAATTCAAGCGGCGGCAAAATCGTCGGCAGACGTTTGGCGAGCATCGTTTTGCCAGAACCCGGCGGACCGACGAGCAAAATATTATGCCCGCCCGCGCTGGCGATTTCGAGGGCGCGTTTTGCCGAGTTTTGCCCGCGAACTTCGCGGAAATCAACCGGATAATTTGGCTGTTGCTGCATAATTTCCGCAGTCGTGACCGTCAAAGGCAGAGGCGGATTTTGTGAATGCAGCGCGATGATCGTTTCCACAGCGTCGCGCAAAGTCGTAACGGGAAAAACACGGATTCCCGCAACGACTGCGGCTTCGCGGGCGTTTTCTTCAGGTACGATTAAATCCCGGATTCCGCTCTCGCGCGCTTTGATTGCAATCGGCAAAACGCCGCGCACGTTCCGAACTCGTCCGTCGAGAGACAGTTCGCCGACCGCGAGAATTTCGGTTAGATTTTCGGCTTTTCCCAAATCGCCGTTTGCGCCCAAAATTCCCAGCGCAATCGGCAAATCAAAGCTCGCGCCTTCTTTGCGGACATCCGCCGGAGCGAGATTGATGACGGTTTTGTGAAACGGGAAAAAGTATGAGCTGTTGGTAATTGCGGCGCGGATTCGTTCTCTCGATTCGCGCACTGCGGCGTCGGGAAGCCCAACAATGGTCACGATTGGATTTGAATCGGCTTCGCCTTTGATTGGCTGGAGATTGACTTCGATGTCAACGAGGTTGGCGTCAATGCCGTAAACGGCGGCTGACTGAGTGCGAAAAAGCATAAATTCTCCCACTTCTTAACTTTTTCTGAAACTGTGCCGCCATTGTGCGCGAAAGACAAAATTTTTTCAATTTAATTCGGAGTTTTTGATTTTTGCACGAGCGCGACGAAACGCGGGTCTTGACTGAGATTATCGAAACGCGGTTCTTCATTGAGGAAACAGATGCTGTGGTCGTTTGCGAGATACGCCTTTTCGAGCCACGCTAAAGCGTTTTCCCGGTCGTTCAGAGCGGCAAAAGCGAGAGCGATTTCGTTGGCGTAGGAAGTCGGATTTCGCTGGACGAACGGATCGTTCAAGGCTTTTTCGAGAAGCCGCGCGGCTTGGTCTCGATTATTGCCGATGGCTTCAACCTGAGCTTGAATAATCAGCCAGCCTAAATCGTCGTCATTTGCTCCGCTGTAGCTTCGCTCTTTTTGAAAAGCGGCAAGCGCGGCATCGTAATCGCCCTGCGCCTGATAAATCCAGCGCGCCGCTTTATGTCCCGGAACGAATGCCGGGTTGATTTTTAAAGCGTCTGAAATTTCCGCCAAACCTTCTTCGTAACGGCGGGCGCGGAAATAAATCATACCGGCAGCAGACCGAACAATCAGCGCGGTCGGATCAAGTCTTTGCGCGGTTTTAATTTCGGCAAGCGCTTCATCGTGTTTGCCCATTCCCGAAAGCGCCAGAGCAAACCAGTGATGAGTCGCCACATAAGACGGATTGAGGCGTATGGCGCGGCGAAATTCTTTTTCCGCCGCTTCAAAATTGCGTTCGCCGTTGAATCTGATATAGCCGAGCGTGGCGTGCGCCTCGCTCAAATTTTCGTCGAGCTTGAGCGCGCGCAATGCATTTTCTTCGGCGATTTTGTAAGCATTGGGCGGCGGCGGAACGTCATAGAGCACGAGCAGCGAATAGCAATCGGCAATGCCCACATAGGGCAAAGCAAAATTCGGATCGCGCTCCGCCGCTTGATTAAAAGTCTGAATGGCGCGGCGCAGATTTTCCGGCGAGCGGTTCGCCATTTGAAAACGCCCGATGAGATAAAGCTCGTAAGCGAGCGCGTTTTCGGTGTGGCGTTTGTTGAGCAGCGCACGCTCTTCGCGCGTCGGAACGATTGACAACGCCTCTAAAATTCCTTCGGCGGCGAGATTTTGCAGAGTCAGCAAATCACCTGCATTTGCCGTAAATTTTTCGGCAAATAAATTTTGCCCGTTTTCGGCGTTTACCAGTTCGGCATTAAACTCGCTCTTATCGCCGATTGTTTGCAATGAACCGCGCAAAACATACTCCGCTCCGAGTTTTTGGGCGGAAACGTTGATTTCGCCTTCGTTTTTGGCGATTTCGCGCCCCGCGCCCGACGAGAGAACCGAAATCGCCTTGACCGCTCCGAGCTTTCCCGTTAAAGCGTCAGCCAAACCGCTTCCAATCGAATTTGTCGCCGCGTTGTCGCTTTTAAACGGCAGAACAACCAGAGTTTTTGCGTTCGTTTGCGTGTTATTGGCGGGACGAAACAGAAAATAAGCAGCCGCGCCGGCGGTTAGAACTGCAAACGCGATTGCCGCAATGAAAAGATAATTAAATTTTCGTTTTTTCTCTTCAATTTCTTCGGGCAAACTTAACGTGTCGTTCCTCGAATCGTGCAGCGGATTTGTGTCTGCATCTTTTTCTATAATTTCCCCGGTTATTTCGGACGACGTAAACGGCTTTATCGAAAAATCTTTTTTCTGTTTGTTGGCTTTTTCGGTTAGCTGCGGTAGTAACAACTCGACGATGCGGGCGGAAATCGAATCTTCGAGATGGAAAATGTCGGCTTCGGTTTCGTCAAACTGCGACGCCCAAAGAACGCTTTGATTACTGATGTCGAGAAGCTGAACGCTAAAGCGCGTGCGCGATTCGGCGGGCAGAATGTGACCGTCCAAAATATAATCAACGCCGAGCCGTCTGCCCAATTCAAACGAATCTTCGATTTTCTCGGCAAGCGGCAAAACCGCGCCTGTCGGTCGAACTGAAAGACCTTCGACATCGTGGAGGCGAATCGTTAAAGCGTCCGCCAGACCGACGCCGAGCGGCGTTTTGGTCTCGCCGCGCAAAAGGCGAAACGGAACGATTGCCAGCATTATCTGCGGCGCTGCGTTTGAATCGGCTCTTTTTTGTTCGGGTGATTCGAGCATTTGCGTACGCTCAAGCAAAACCCGTTTGTACGGCAACTGTCAAGCGAATCGGTTTGGTTGCCGCCTATAAATTAAAAGTTGTAAAATTTCGCCGCCTTTCGAGCAACTATGATAAAGGACAACCGCGTCATAACCGCGAGATTGCACAGACTCTGTACAGAAGAATCGAAAATTTGGAGCGCGAACGATGAATGTGACTTCGCAAACTTTAGACGGCGTATCTTGCCATATCGAGCAGGACGAAAACGCCAAGCCCTTAGCAGTTCCCGATTCGACCAAACTAACGGAATCCAAATCAAAGCCGAAACCGGATGCGCAAGCGAGCGATTACGCTCTCACGCAAGCAGCGGCGGGCGGCGAAATGGCGGCGTTTGAGCGAATTTATCAGCGGCATCATCGCCGCGTTTACAGTCTTTGTTTGCGGATGACGCAAAATCCGCCCGAAGCCGAAGATTTAACGCAGGAAGTTTTTATCCAGCTCTTCCGCAAAATCGGCAGCTTTCGCGGCGAATCGGCGTTTACGACCTGGCTGCACCGTCTGACGGTCAATCAGGTTTTGATGCATTTTCGCAAACGCTCGGTCAAAGACGAAAAAACGACCGAAGAAGGCGACACGCCCGAACAAATCGTTCCCGGAACGGAACATTACGACCGGATGCCGGTGGTTGACCGCATCGCTTTGGACAAGGCAATCAGTCAATTGCCGCGCGGTTATCGCACGATTTTCGTTTTGCACGACGTTGAAGGCTACGAACACGAGGAGATTGCAAAGATGCTCGGTTTGAGCATCGGCACGTCAAAATCGCAGCTTCACAAGGCGCGCAGAAAATTACGTGATTTGCTAAGGCAACAAAATGAAGTTTCATAGCTTCCAAACTTGTGCGCTCCGGTTATAACGAATTTTTAATCGAAGCCGCCGCACACATAAAAAATGAGCCGTTTTTCAAGCGGCAAATTTATCCAAAAGGTTGCGCGACGGCAACCATGAAGTTTTTTCGATTTCGAGGCAATGAAAAATGAACTGTGAATGGTGTCAGGCACACGTCAACGAATATCTAGACGGTGAACTATCGGAACAAGACTGTGCCGCAATCGAAAACCATTTTGAAATTTGCGCGCCGTGCGCTGTTTTGCGCGCGGATTTTTCGGAGATTCTAAACTGCTGTTTGGAAGTCAGAAACGCTCCCGACTCGCCGCCGAACTCACAAGCTTTGTGGCTGCGAATCAGCAATTTGATTGAAGGCGAACAAAGCGCGCTTGTCCATAAAGAGCCGCATTTGCAGCCCGCGCACGCTAACGGCGGTTTTGCCGCGCGCTGGCTTAATCAAAACTGGCAATTATCGTCGCACCAGCTCGCTTCTGCCGTTTTAGGAACCGTCGTGATCACGGCGCTCGTGACCGTTGTCGCTTTGCAGCAGAATTCGACGGCGAATGCTCCGGCTTTTTCCGCCTCGACCGCTCAACAAACCGGCGTGATGTCGCAGGTTTTGAGCGGTTTCGGTTTTACAAAAGTGGCTGAAAAAACGCATAACGGCATTGACGCGCGTCTTCAGGAACAGCAAATTGCGATTGATTACTGGCAGCGCCGCGTCGAACAGCGCAAAAGACAATGGAATCAGCATCTGCGCGATGCTTTCGACCGTAATTTGCAAGAGCTGGATATGATCGTCGCCGAACAGGAAAAACAGTTGCAGGTTAATCCTCACGATGAAGTTTCCGAAGAAATGCTCAACTCGGCGCTCAGCGACAAAATGGAATTGTTACGGGAGTTTGCTGATTTATAAGGTTTTAGTGAATAGTAAATCGTGAATAGCGTCCGGTGTGGTAATTTAGCTGTTCTCCGGTTGTTTTGCTCTAACAACCTTTTACGCCGCGCGCTATTTACGATTTACTATTTACGCAAAGACTCGAAGAATGAAGGCTTGTTTACTCATTATTTTTGCTTCACTGGTTTTTTCGCCCGCCGTTTGGGCGCAGAAGCAATTTACCAAAACTTATCGGACAAATAAAAATGTCCGGCTTCAGCTCACCAATATGACGGGGACAATCACCGTTTACGGCTGGCAGCGCGACGAAATTCGCGTCTCGGCGAAAATGGAATCGTCGGCGGCGAAAATGCTTCCCGAATCGTCAAACAATGCGCTAACTATTAACATCGTCCGCGACAATCAGGGACGCGGCGATATTGGAAGCATTAATTTCAAAGTCTGGGTGCCTTACGATTCAGCCGTTGACATCGAAACCAAAATGGGCAATTTAGAAGTCCGCGACGTTTCCGGTTCAATGATTCGCGCTAAAATCAGTCTTGACGGCGACGTTAGCTTATCCAACATCAAAGCCGACACGGTGATGGCGGAAAGCTCGAGTGGCAATATCTTTTTCGACGGCACACTGCAATCCGGCGGAACTTACAGCTTTAAATTGTTGCGCGGCGACATTAACATTCGCATTCCTTTCTCTTCGTCTTTCCGGCTTTCCGCAACTGCGTCGGAACCCAACAATTTCGCGCTCGGACCTCTGGGAAATTCGGGATTGAGTTTTCAGAGCGGAGGGCGTAAAGTTACCGGCAGCGTCAACGACGGTCGCGCGAATATGACGATCCTCAATAAACGCGGGACAATTGCATTTATTCTACGTTAAAAAAAGTGAAATCAAAACAAATCTTATTTGCGGCAGCCGTTTTCTTTACGCTGCCGCTTTTCATTTTCGGACAAACCGATTCCGGGCAAAATCGTTTTAAGCGAACAACGGTAAAAACCGAGCGTCTCGATTTAAATCCGGGCGGAAGCGTCACGCTTTTGGGCGCGCCCGCCGGTTCAATTGCAATCGAAGGCTGGCAGCAAAGACAAATCGAGATTACGGCTGAAATCTCAATCGAAGCCGCCAGTGAAGAAGATTTGAATTTGCTCGCGCAAGTCAACAGCTTTATCGCCGACGCCGAAACAAATCACATCCGCATTTTGACGACCGGAACACACGACAAACAATTCTTAAAAAGGAATTTCAAACAATTTCCCAAACGGCTTTTAAACGTTCCTTTTCGAGTTGATTATCGAATCAAGCTGCCGTCGTTTACCGATTTGGAAATTAACTCCGGGCGCGGCGATTTAACTTTATCGGGCGTCGAAGGCGTGATTGTGATTAAAGCCTCCCAAACTGAAAACGCCGACCTGACGTTTTCAGGCGGTGTGGTAATGGCGACTTTCGGCAGCGGTAAAATAAAATTTAATGCGACAGCGCGAGGCTGGCGCGGAAGCGGAGCCGACGTGCAGGTGGCGAACGGAGAGCTAAACGTCACAATGCCGCCGGATATGAACGCAGACATCAACGCCGAAATCTTACGCACCGGACAAATCGAAAATTCCTTCCAGACTTTAAAACCGCGCGACCGCGCGAAATTTACCGAAAAAGCAATCCAAGCGAGAGCCGGAAGCGGCGGCGCGAAATTTTTATTCACGGTCGGCGACGGCAGCTTGCGTTTGAACTCGGCGGCTGGAAATGATAAATAAAAGAACTCGAAATTGTCTTTTTGAGTTTTTCAATGAACATCGTCGAATACAACCGCGCCGCTTGGAACCGCGAGGTCGAAAAGGGAAACGAATGGACTGTGCCGGTTTCTTCGGAAAAAATTGAAGCTGCCAGAGGCGGTGATTTTTCGATTCTTTTAACCGAAACTAAGCCCACGCCGCGCGATTGGTTTCCGGCGGATTTAAAAGGCGTTGACATTTTGTGTCTCGCTTCAGGCGGCGGACAGCAAGTCCCGGTTCTGGCAGCGACGGGGGCAAATGTAACGGTTTTCGATAATTCGCCCGCACAGCTCGAACAGGATTTGAAAGTCGCCGCGCGCGAAAATTTATCTCTCAAAACCGTGCAGGGCGAAATGGCAGACCTTTCAGTATTTGCCGATGAGAGCTTCGATTTGATTTTTCAACCGGTTTCAAATTGTTTCGCTCCTGCCGTTCGCCCCGTTTGGCGCGAATGCTACAGAGTTTTGCGTCGCGGCGGTGAGCTTTTGGCTGGTTTTAATAAACCGGCTTTGTACATTTTCGATTCGCTGCTTGCCGAAAAAGGCGAGCTTGAAGTTAAATATGCGCTGCCGTATTCGGATTTGGAAAGTTTGACCGACGAAGAACGGAGCTTTTACACGGATAAAGGCGAGCCGCTCGAATTCAGTCATACTTTGGCAGACCAAATCGGCGGACAACTCGACGCGGGATTTGCGTTAATCGGTTTTTACGAAGATCATCATAGCCGTCACCCGCTCGCGCGCTTTATGCCGACTTACATCGCCACGCGCGCCAAAAAACTTTAAATTTAAACAGGAATTTTTTGAATGATTAAATCAGACCTTTGGATTCGCCGGATGGCTGAAGAAGCAAAAATGATTGATCCGTTTTTGCCTGAACTCATGCGTTACGTCGGCGAAAATAAAATAATTTCCGCCGGAGCTTCGAGCTACGGCTATGATATGCGGCTGGCAGACGACGGATTTCGCGTATTTTCGCCAATTCGCGGCGATGAGATTGACCCGAAACACTTTGCCGAATCTTCGCTCATCGAACCGCCGCTCAGAACCGCCGAAGACGGCGCGCGTTATTATTTGCTCCCGCCGCATCATTACGGTTTGGGCGTGACGGTCGAAACTTTCCGAATGCCGCGCAATGTAACCGGAATAGCGCTCGGAAAATCTACGTATGCGCGCGCAGGTTTGCTCGTTAATACGACTCCGCTCGAAGCCGGTTGGACGGGGAGATTAGTAGTCGAGATTGCGAATCTGGCAAATCTTCCGCTTAGAGTCTATGTCAACGAAGGCGTCGGACAGATTTTGTTTTTTGAATCTGACGAAGATTGTGCGGTTTCCTATGAAGATCGGGGCGGGAAATATCAGGGGCAGACCGGTTTGACATACGCTAAAGTTTAAATCAAAAGAAACAAGAAACAGGTTACGGGAAACCAGCAAAATCTTTTCCCGTAACCTGTTTCTTGTAGGTTCTCTCTTAGATTTATTCTTATTTTGCCGAGCCTTTGCCGGATTTACCGCCTCCGCCTTTCGACCCGCCGCCCTTAGACGAACCGCCTTTGCCTGCGCCGCCTTTACCGCCTTTGCCGCCTTTTGAGCCGGAACCGCCTTTGCTGCCGCTGCCTTCCGATCCAATTCCGGTCGCTTTTTCAACGGCTTCGACCGCGCCTTTGACCGCGCCGATTGCGGCTTCGGTTGCCGCGCCGATTGCGACTTCGGCAGCAACTTCGCCGACTTTATTTAAAATGCTCTTTGTTGTAGAGCCTTTGCCGCCGCTCGATGCTCCGCCGGATTTCTTGGCGCTTCCTCCGCCCTTACTTCCGCCTTTGCCTCCACCTTTGCTTCCGCCTGTTTTGGCGGCTGCTCCTTTACCGCCTGAGCCTTTACCGCCTGAACCTTTGCTTGCGCCGCCTTTACCGCCGCTTGCTGATTTATTTGCAGCGCCGCCCGAAGATTCGGTATTTTGCTCTTCAGTCCCGCCGCCCGATGTCTTTTTAGCTGCCATTTTTTCTCCTTTTGCTAAGCTGTTTTAGTAACAACAGTTACAACGCAGACTTTAACATAAGTCCGATAAAATCGGAACATTTTTTATTAAAAGCGTTATTGAGCAATTAATAAAAAGCCCAAATCGCCCGTTCAAGCTCTTCAAACGTATAATTCACGGCTTCCGGTCTGAGCCGTTCGGCGTAACGGCGAAGATTGCTGCATTCGTAAAGAATTGTCAGCAACATCAAACGCGCGCGAAAATCCAAATCCAAATCAGTTTCCTTGTAACCGTAGGCAAGAAAATGCGCGCGCTGCAATTCGCGTTTTCCTTGAATCACCAAAACGCCGGGCGCGACAAATTCGTGTTCGTAAAAGCCGGGAAACGAATCGCCGAAATCAAACAAACCCGTCGCTTCCCAGCGCCCGTTTCTTTCCTGCATCAAGACGTTTCCCGGATGAATATCGCCGTGCAGCAAAACCGGCTCGATTGTTTGCGGCAGCAATTTGAGATTAGCTTCGATAAATTCGGGCAAAACCGCCAAAATCTCGGCGTTAACGCCGCCTCGCCGTTGTCTTTCAAGAGTTTCAATTGATTGTCGGCGGACAAATTCGCCCCAATCGCGTTTAAATCCGAAATCCGCAGGAACCGAATGAGAATGAAGCTCACGCGCGGCGACGGCTAATTGTTCGACCGCCGGTAATTTTTCTCGATCTTCAAGACTTCCCCAAATCTCACGCATCAAAACGCCCGCAAGCTGTGTGATGACGAGATACGGAAAACCTTCGATTTCGCCGACAAAAAGAATTTCCGGCGTTTGCAAACTCGTTTTCCCGTGCGCGAATTCGAGCGACGCCTTTTCTCGCGGAAAATTATTGCGCGGCTCTACAAAAATTTTTATGACAAAGCGTTCGTCAACAAAGAAAATTATGTTTTCGCCTTGTTCGGCGCGGCGCAAATCTGCAAACGCGATTTTATGCCTGAGACATATTTCTGTAGCCGCAGCTTGCCATGCATCGCTGTAAAAATCATTGCGTTTATAAAATTCGGCGGACGGAATTTTGAGCAGCATAATCGAAGCTGAGTTTAACTAAAATTGCTCGAAGCTCGCAAAATTACAACGCCTTTGTAAAAATAAAATTATGATTTCCAATATTCAACAACTGCGCCGCGAATACGTTCAAGCGTCGCTCGATGAGCGAGACGTTGCCGAGAATCCATTTGAACAATTTCAAAAATGGTTTGAAGAAGCGTTAAATTCAAGCGTTTTAGAACCGAACGCGATGACGCTCGCCACTTCGGACGCAGCCGGAAATCCGTCGGCGCGGATTGTTTTGCTCAAAGGTTTGGCGGACGACGGTTTCGTGTTTTTTACCAATTACCGCAGCCGCAAGGCGGAAGAATTGGCGCAAAACTCGCGCGCATGTTTGTTGTTTTTCTGGAAAGAATTGGAGCGGCAAGTCAGAATAGAAGGCGCGGCGAGCAAAATTTCCGAAGCCGCTTCTACCGAATATTTTCAAAGCAGACCGAAAGCGAGCCAAATCGGCGCTTGGGTTTCGCCGCAAAGCCAAACAATCGAAAGCCGCGAATTGCTCGAACAAAAATATCAGGAAGTCGCCGAAAAATATAAAGATTCCGACGTTTTGCCGCGCCCGGCGCATTGGGGCGGTTATGCCGTTAAACCGGAAAAAATCGAATTCTGGCAAGGTCGCCCGTCGCGTCTGCACGACCGCATTTTATATTCGTTAACTGATTCAAAAATTTGGAAAATCGAGCGCTTAGCGCCTTGATGGAAATATCTTTTTTGCCGTTTTGTATGCCTTCGGACAGAAATGAAGTTTATTTTCGCTCAATAATTAACGCACAGCTTAGTTTGAATAAAGTTCGGAAAATATAATGATTCGGTTTTTGAAACCGATTCTAAAGTTTTTGAACGGAGGCAAAAAAAATGACGAAAATGCAGAAAGCTTTGATCGCTCTCACGCTGATTGTCGGATTGATGATGACCGGCGCAACGTTCGCAAGCGTTGAGCAAAATCAGAACAACAGCAACAATCAAAACAACAGCAATCGCGCACGCAACCAAAACGGAAATATGGCGCGCAATGCCAACGGCAATATGCGCCGCAACCAAAACGACAACACCGACAATGGCAATCGCGCCCGTAATGCCAACGGCAATATGTCTCGTAACGCGAACGGCAATATGAGCCGCAACCGCAATACGAACGGCAACGGGAATACGAATGCAAACACAAACGACAACGGGAATACGAATGCAAACACAAACGACAACGGCAATACGAACGGGAATATGAATGGGAACGGGAATGGAAATATGAACGGGAACATGAATATGAACGGTAATATGAATATGAACGGTAACGGTAACGGCAATATGAATTCAAATGCAAATATGAATTCAAACGGCAACCGAAACACGAACACTAATTCAAATACTCCGCCGGTTTAAGCTCGATAATTGCCGATAAAATTAAACGAGAAAAAAGGACGATTCGGTTATTCGTCCTTTTTCTTTGCTTATTTAGTTCTTTAGACAAATAAAAGAGTAAGTTTACCTGTCCGCAGTTAATAAATTATTCGTCGTAATTACCTTTGAAACTGATAAGTCCCAATTCGACTTCTTTGATGGCAGTATAAGTATTTCTCGGATTTTTGTCAGGAACGTTGATATGCGGGGTTGCTCCGTTAACCAGTTGACGACATCTTTGGGCGGCTAAAATAACAAGCTCGAAATTTGATTCTGTTAACTCACGCTTCTGCATCTTCGGCGCATTTGCATCGAGATTGTTGACGACGGCTTTAGTTTGATTGTTCATTGTTTTTGTTGTTTTTAATGTTAAATGCTTAAATTTTGAAATGAAGTTTTGTTGCGGCTGGTATATTCTTCACGACGAAGACGGCTTGCCGTTTCGACAGCCTCATAAATTGCTATTCGGTCTGATTCCGCGCCGCCTTGAAATCGGACGCCTCCGGCTTTTAACTCCCAATTGCTATGACCTTTGTATTTGTGGCTATTAAATGTGTTGACAGCCTCAAAGCCGTTGATTGCCGTAAACGATTTGAGAAGCGCCTCGACTCTGTTATGTTCCGTCGTAATATTTGTCACGGACGCGCGAATTTCTTTTCTGATATTTTCCACTTCTCCCGCCGGCAAAGGAGAATCTCGCAGATTAATTTCGGGCGCGCCGCGCAATTTATAAAGCTCTTCGCGGTATTTGGCTAATGTCGCCAGATACTTTTGGCACAGCTCAACGACATTTTCGCTGGAAGCCAGGTCGAGAGAAGATTTTGCGTTTCGCATATTTTCTTCTAATTGCGGATATTTCATTAGTTGTTAATTTAAAATCGTTGCTTTGCCGTTTTGTTAGAGAATTTTTATCCCTGACCGAAAACAATTATCCAACCTCTGCCAATGCAAGTCGGGCAAGAGTCGAATTGATTGCGCCTACCTGTGCCGAGACATTGATGACAGCGCGCCGCAGGCTCAAGCGTTGTAAAGCAGCCTTTTCCCGCGCAGACCACACACAAGACAACATAACTCGCCGATAAAGCTTTGTTTCCGGTTCCGCCGCACCAGGCGCATTTTTGTGTTTCCCGGCTTATTTCCTGCTCGTACATTTCATAGCAATCCACTTTCGGCGGGCGCTTTGAAGCTGTTAACTGCTTCGGATTCGCTGTCGTAAACGTCGAAAACCGTCAAAAGCTTTGTCATAAACATCAATTCGTGAACTCTTTTTGACAGGTGCAGCAAATTTATTTGCCCGCCGCCTCGCGTTACCGCGACATATCCCGCCACCAATTCGCCCAATCCGCTCGAATCTATAGACGTTACGTTTTCAAGATTGACGACGATATTCTTTCGCCCTTTTTCCACGAGCGTGCGGATCGCATTATGAAATTCCTGACTGCCTTCGCCGAGTCTTAGTTTGCCATCCAGGTCTAACACGCTGGTATTGTTAATCTGGCGTTCTCTGATAGTTAATTTAGACATAAAAATTGTTCTTATTTTCCTGTAAGCCGTGCAACATCAACATCATAAAAGCTGGAAATGATATTCCTCGCGGTTTTTAGGAGATTGCAGCAGAAAGATAATTTTGCTTTCTTTTGCGGAATTAGGCTGTGGAATTTCAGGTAGTCCGGCAATTTCCAGAGAAACTGAGAAGGGAGCGAGCTAAGCTCGATTCTCTATTATTTTACATCGCTTTATGGTATATGTCAAGTGTAGGATATATCTTAGATGTGTGATATAAGGATAGATTGTTAAAAGCGTTTATTGAAGTTAATAGCAAATGGAAATCACGAATGATGATTGAAATTAGAATTGATGAATTATTAGAAAGGCGCGAACGTTCTTTCTACTGGCTGTCGAAACAAAGCGGAATCAGCCACACAACTCTGTGGCGGCTTAAAAAAGGCAAAGCGCTGGGAATCAATTTCGCCACATTAGAAAAAATTTGCGAGATACTCGATTGCGAGCCGGGCGATTTATTAAAGTTCAGCAAAGCGGAGAAAAAAGAAATTACTGAATCCTCGAAATAAAAATGTCAGCCGAAGCCTGTGTTGACAGTAATCACTTAAAGGCGCACTCTGGTTATGGACGGAATTCAGCTTATTCTTTTCTCAGCTTCTCTGAAATCAATCAGTTTAACTGAAGTTAACGGCTCAACAATCAACAAATTCGCGCTTTGTTCAATCTAACGATTGATGAAGGCGGGTTGAAACGGCTGGTAACTTATATGACAAAGTTCGGGAAATCTCTGCAACAAAGTATCTCGCTCCGCTTTGCATTTCTAAAGCAATTTCTACTCTCAGCGGACAAATTTCAAATGATGAAAAGGCGGTTTGATTTGCATTCGCTTCAAACAATTCCGCTTATGTGTTTCCCAACCGGTGACGCAATCGGCATGAAACGGACGAACACAATCACATCGAAATTTCATCGCTTCAACCAATAACCGATTGCGCGAACAATTAAAAACAAGCGCAGCAATCAAAATAATTTAAGGAACATAATGGATAACAAATCGAATATTGTCGAAACGGCGGAAACTCACGGAAAATTCAACACTTTTATCAAAGCTTTAAAAAGCACCGAGCTTTCAAACGAGCTTGGAAACGAAGGTCCGTTTACCGTTTTTGCGCCGACCGACGCGGCTTTTGCAAAGCTTTCGGAAACAACTCTGAGCAATCTTTTCCTGCCGGCAAATGTTGACAAACTCAAAGCCCTGCTCAAATTTCACGTCGTTTCCGGCAAGCTGATGTCAGCCGATATGGAAAAGCGAAGCGACAACGCCACTTTAAACGGTCAGAACATCAAAATTGACAGCACAAACGGCGTTCGCGTTAACAACGTGACGGTGCAAACTGCGGATATTGAAGCCAGCAACGGTGTTATTCATATAATTAACAACGTTCTAATGCCCGCAAAAGTGGCAGGCGCGACAAGATAATTTGCCGTTACGTAAAAAATTGCCGCCGAAAGATTGATCAATCTTTCGGCGGCTTTTGAATTTCGGGATAAAACTGATTTGACCGTCAGCGAAACGTTTTGGCAAGCAGGTTGCGAACAAAGTTTATTGATGTTTCTGCAAACCAGAGCAAGTTTCAATTAGTCGAAAGACAAAAAACAGAAAATTAACAGAGATAAAAGGATGAAAGGGATTGATAAAAACAAGAAATATCCCCTTTATCCCTTCCATCCCTGTTAATTCTTTATCTTTCAATTTAATGAAATCCGCTCTAGGCAGGAAGATTGTCGTATTCTGCTTTAACAATCGAATAACAATTGCAGGCTGCCGCCTCCAAAGCCGCGCGATTTATGATTGAAACAATGCCTCGGCTGTATTCGATTAACTTTCGCTGCTGAAGATTCGCGGCGGATTTGCTGACGGCTTCGCGGCGCACGCCGAGCATTTTAGATAAAAATTCCTGCGTTATTTTGAATTTATCCGTTTGCATCCGGTCGTGCATTAACAAAAGCCAGCACATAAGACGCTCTTCAATCAGGTGAAAACGATTGCACGCTACCGTTTGCGAGACTTGCGTTATGAGAGCGTGCGTGTATCGTCGAAGCAATTTCGGCAGAGAGACACCGCGCCCGCATTCTTTGATAAAGTCTTCGGTCTTTATTCTTAAAGCCGCTCCATCGCCTTGAACAATAACCTGATTGCGTGAGATTTCCACACCGAGAAACACGGGAAGACCGATCATACCCTCATTGCCGACAACTCCGACTTCCAATACCTCGCCTTCTGCGGCGTGCGTGAGCAGCGAAATCATTCCGCTATTGGGAAAATAGATGTAGCGAATAGCTTCGCCCTGTTCATAAAGTGTTTCGGCATAATTTAAAGGAATTTCTTCCAAATTCGGAAGCAGATGCTCGTATTCTCTGGCGGGTAAAGCGGCGAGCAGCCGGTTAGCTGGCTTGATAATTTCGGACATTAAATCTCCTTGTATCTTGCAAAAAGCAGACGGCACAAAAAGAAGTTAGTCAGACCAATTCCGATGTCGAATGTTAATACTTAAAAAACTAAAACTGTTGACAAAATTAATAATAACAAATGAATGCGTTAAAGTCGCGTGTTTCACCCGAAAGTTCTGGAAATACCTCTGCCGAGCAGACGGTTATATTCGCCATTGACGACCGCGTAACACTCGCAGGCGGCTTCTTCCAATCCGCGCCGGTCAATCACCGTAATGGTTCCGCGAACACTTTTAATCAGTTTTTTCTTTCCCAGTTTTTGCGCAGCCAGCGTGATGCCTTCGCGGCGCACGCCGAGCATATTGGAAATAAGGTCGTGCGTCATTACCAGCGTATCCGAGTCTAAACGGTCGTGGCTCAAGAGCAGCCAGCGGCAAAGCTGCTGCTCGACCGTATGGAGACGGTTGCAAACGGCGGTCTGCGAAATCTGCGTCATTAAGGCTTGAGTGAAGCGCAGCAGCATTGTTTGAAACGCGCCGCCGAGGGCAAATTCGCATTTCAAATCTTTTGCCTTCATTCTGACCGCCTCGCCCGCGCTCTGAATGATCGCGCGGCTCGTTGTCGAATCGCCGCCCATAAACAGCGAGCCTCCGACTACTCCGTCGTTGCCGATAATACCGATTTCGGCGGTCGCGCCGTTTTCCATTACATACAGCATTGAAATAATCGCGGTCGTCGGGAAATAGACGTAATCAAGTTTATCGCCTGATTCGTAGAGAACCTCGCCGAGCTTAAAAGAAACCGGCTCGAACTTGGATTCGATACGCGCAAACTCACCGGCGGGAAGAGCAGCGAGCAGATAATTTCTGAGCGCGTTGTTTGTATTGGCGGAAACGGGCATTTCAACCTCTCGGTTATAGAAAATAATTAAGACACTATCAGTGAGCGAATATCCGAATACGAAACATTATAACAGAAAAAGAAATTTATATGTGCGGTAACACACAAAACCGTAAACATTAAAAACGCCGATTAAGGGAAAGCTTAATTTGAATTTTACTATGCGCCAAACATATAAGCAACTGCAAAACATTGGCTTCAAATCCTTTTACACATTCTCGTCCGAGTTTCAAAACGCAATTTTGTCCGATTCAACAATGAAGCCGGTTTGTTTTCCGTTTGTGTGGGAACGCACCGACCAAAAATTGAAAATTTGATTAAATTAAATAGGTTAAAGCCATTAAATAAAACGAATGCATATCAAAGCAACACGCATTCAGGTGACGCTCCTGTGTTAACTAAACTCTAATGGCGAAGCTTTTTTGACAACTGTCGCTTCTTAATTGTAGCTAACGCTACGTTGAAGGACGGCTTTCCGTTTTAAGTTAGCCGTTCTTCGTTTTTTTAAATGATAGTTTGATTTTTAGAGTTTTGGAACAAAGGGTGTTTTGGATGAAGCTGATTTTATTTTTACTATATTACTGCAAATTGAAATTGAGCGTTTTGCTCGGCTTTCATAAGACGTTTCATCCAATGGATTTGAATTGGCGCTGGAATTATTGGCAGGACAAATATCGAAGACGGCGCAGCCGCTGATTTTCAGAGGCATTATATAAACGCGATTTTTAGCGCTTTATACTATAAAAATTGATTGAACGGATTAGTCTTAACAACATATAAAGGCGCGGGAGCACAAGAAGTCGTGAATAAAACCTCAATAAAAGTTATCAAGCGAAAAGATGCGGAAGCGACGGCAAACGCCAGGATTCAAAACACGCGAGAACCGAAACAAACCGCGACGCCGGACGAAGAAAAAATAAAACGCCGTTCGCACCGCGAAATTGTCGGCACGGTTTCAAATTGGATTTCCGAACGCAGAGAAAATAATCGCATTGAAAAAGATGCGGCAAATAGCGAGATTTTTGGTGACGGATTTTTGTTGAAGGAAATTTAAACAAAAACTTACAAAGTGAAATCGTATGGCGACGAGAATTAATCCGGTATTTGTTGACGCCGTTCAAAGTGACGAGGCGGATTTAATTCAACGCATATCAAATCACGACGAAGCCGCTTTAGCCCTACTTTATGATCGTTATCGAACGATACTTTTCGGATTGTTGATGCGTATTTTACACAATAGCTCCGAAGCCGAAGACGTTTTGCAGGATGTTTTTGTGCAAGTCTGGCAGCAGGCGCAAAGCTTTAACGCAGAACGCGGAAAAGCTTTTACCTGGCTCGTAACAATCGCGCGCTGTCGAGCGATTGACCGATTACGCTATCTGAAAACGCGAACGCTGACAATTGAGAAGGTAAAAACGAGCAGCCCGCTTTATACGGATTCTAGATTTGAGCAAAACCTGTTCTTACGAGGGCGTCAAAAACAGGTCCGAACGGCTTTGAGTCAATTACCTGAAAATCAAAGCAGCTTATTGTTAATGGCTTACTTTGAAGGTTATTCGCAACAGGAGATTGCCGACCGAACAAAGATTCCGCTTGGCACTATCAAAACCCGAATGCGAGTAGGGATGACGAAATTACGTGAAACATTGACGGTGGATTCGAGCAGTTGGTGATAAAAGTCCTACTAAAATCACGCAAATTAAAAAGGGCAAAACCATGAAACTTCCTGATCGTTATCGTATTCTCTATGCTGATGACAATGAAGACAGTTGCGCTTTGGTAAATATGATGTGTAAATCTTCAAATATTGAAGTCGTTACCATCAATACCATCGCCGAAGCGTGGCAATTGGCGCAGTCGGAACGATTCGATTTGTATTTGTTGGATTCTAAATTTCCCGACGGCGACGGCTTGGAGCTGTGCCGCCGTCTGCGCGAATATGATGCGCGCACTCCGATTCTTATTTATTCCGGCAAAGCATTTGAAGCCGACAAAAAAAACGGATTGGCGGCGGGCGCAAACGATTATCTGACCAAGCCTTATCTGGGAAACCTGTGCGCAACTATTCGACAAAATATCGAACAAACAAAAAAAACGGCGCTGCAACCGGAAACAATCACCGCGTAACCTGCTAAATTTTATAAACTTTAATCTGCTTTGCCAGACCGAGTTTTTCAAACAATTTAATCGTCAGCCAATTCATATCAAATTCGTACCATTTTAAGCCGTGACGCGCCGAAACCGGATGCGCGTGATGATTGTTATGCCAGCCTTCGCCGAAAGCTAAAAATCCAACTATCGGATTGTTGGTCGAATCGTCATTCGTTTCAAAACGTCTGGTTCCCCACAAATGCGTCGCCGAATTAACGAGCCACGTTTCGTGCCAGCCAACAACCGTCCGCAAAAAGATTCCCCACAAAACCATCGTCCAGCCGCCCGCCGCGAACAAAATTAATCCGAGAATTATCGTCGGAACAGAGTAATAACGAGCGAGCGCGACATGAAAACGGTCTTTGAGCAAATCCGGCACATAACGCGACAAGGTTGCCGTATCGTGTTCCTGCGCCGTTCCGCGCATAATCCAGCCGACATGCGCCCAAACGCCGCCCAATCCGCGCGGGCTGTGCGGATCTTTTTCGGTTTCGGTGTGCGCGTGATGAATCCGGTGAGTCGCAACCCATTTAATCGCTCCGTCTTGGATTGCCAGAGAACCCAAAATCGTTAAGCCGTATTCCAGCCATTTCGGAGTTTTAAAGCCGCGATGCGTCAAAAGCCGATGAAAGCCGATGCCGATTCCAAGACTCGCTACCATCCAATTAAGAATTAGTAAGACAATTAGATTCTGCCAGCTAAAATAAAACAAAGCGACAATTGCGAGCGCGTGAAAACTTACGACAATCGCCGTATTTTTCAAATGTATTTTATTGCTTGTTTGATTGAGAGACGTTATTTCCTTCATTTAATCCTTAATTCACTGTGAAAACGTTAAGTTTAATTTTGACGTGAAAAAGGAAAAGCCATTGTAATAGTTATGTCAGATTGCAGGTGAGATATTCGTGATCGCTTTTATCATTTTGCCGTTTTATTTTCTGATGACGCGAACAACTTCGCCCGGTGCGCTTTCATTTCCTTGTGAATCAACAGCGCGGATGTAATAAAAATAAATCTCGCCTGATTCAACGCCTTCATCCTTAAATTCCGTAGTTTGCAGAGGTTCTTTGTTGCGGCGTTCCCATTTATCGAGCGGCACGTCCTTTTCCGCAGAGCGATAAATGTTGTAACCAGCGAAATCAACCAGCGGATTTTGCTCGTAAGTGTTTCCGGCGTGATCCGTAAAAGTGGTTTGCGGCGTCACCGGAGCGCTTTCATTGCCGAGCGCATCAACCCGCGTGAGCTTGTAAAAATAACGCTGACCGACTTCGGCGGTCGGATCATTAAAACTGCCGTCTTTAATCGGTTTGTCAGTTAATCTTTCCCAAAACATAAAAGGTAGATGTTCATTTACCGAGCGATAAACGTGATGACCGACATATTTCTTTTCAGTCCAGGGTAAAGGTTTCTTTTTCTTATTTCTGTTTTTGATTTTCATACTTGGATTTGATTATCAAAATTGTATGCGACTATCAAAATTAAGTGAAGCAACTCATCAGATTCAAAATACAAGAGGTCGCAACAAGCTGTTTTTCAAGCGAATTGATTGTAAAGATTGTTTATGGAAGGATTAGATATGATTTCTTCAGGTCTAAATTAAAAGTGTGAATGGAAACTGAATGCTTTCGCAATAAATCTTCAATTGTTTTGACCGGACAGTTTCCAACGCGAACCCAAACTACTTTTGGCGGATGTCCAAGTAACAAACTGCGCTGCTGAAAATCCGTGTCTTTGGAGACGATTATAAAATCGTTGGCTTTAGCATAGTTCCAGATTTCGGTGTCAGTTGCTTGGACAAAGCCGATTTCACGAACGTGAACGCTGTTCGGAAAAACATCCGCCAAAATTTTCGGCAGTCGCGGCGAAAGATTCTGGTCAAACAGCAGCTTCATAATCGGGCGGAATTGCTAATCTGCGTTCGCGGTCGGCGGCGTATGCAAAACAGGCGCGGATGTCTTCGGCAGTTAAATCAGGAAATTCCTCCAAAAGTTCAGCTTCCGACATTCCGCCCGCAAGATATTCCAAAACATCTTGAACAGTCATTCTAGTCCCGCGAATACAAGGCTTTCCACTTCGTTTGTCCGGCTCAATCGTAATGATGTCTTTGTAATTCATAAAAAGAATTTAGTTATCTGGATTAATAGATTCGGTAAAATCCTTATTTTTTCTTTCTTCTTCTATTTGTTCTTGTCGAAAATATTCTATCTGAATTTCCATTGCCTTATTTAAATATTCTAGTTCTTCGACTGTTGGATCAATAAGATTTTCACCTCTCATTATCTTTGTTATTCCTAAAATGTTATTAAAAAAAACATCTCTCCTGTCCAAGGTATAAATCCGTATTGATTGCCTTGAGGAAACAAGCGTATTACTTCCTCAACAGAAAGTTCCTTATTTTCATTTGGATGTTTGAATAATATTGGTCGTGGCATTCCAAACCTTGACATTGCTATATTTATGCCAAAATTACTTAACGTCTGAGATTGATATGAAATAGGAAAATATTTTTTTAGGAGTAATTGAAATTCTGGAAATGCAAGAAGATTGGTTTCAATTTTTTCTTTATCAAAAATTTGAAATTCAAATGGTAATTTTCCAATACTTTGTCCGCGTTTGATTCCTTCCAAATCCTCAATTAATCCAGTTTCAGCAAGGGTTGAATAGAATCCAATAAATCCATCACAATTATGTCTTCGCACTCTAGTTTCTATTTTTATTTCAGCTTTGGTTGAATTTACGGATTTACCAGAATGAGCATAATGCTTACAACTGACAAGCCAATGGTAAATTGTAATACCACCAATTCCTCTACGAGTTTCTGAAACGATCATATCTTTCCCACCATCACGACCTCTGCTTGGCGGACTGATAATTTCATAACCCAATATTTCAAGAAAATCTCTTGCGAAAAATTCAAATGAATCTTGTTCACCTGTTGCTAAATTAGCCTGTGAAATTTCTTTGAAATCTATTCTTGCCATAACATCCGAGCAATTTTGGAAGAAAGGTATAGATACAAAAATGAATGAGCTTATATTCATTCATTTTTTACAGTTTATATCAGAAATTTAGAAGGATTGCTTTTTTTAACAAATTTCAATCAATCAAGAAATAAACAAACAAGTAATTAAATTTTTGTCACAAATTTCGATTAAGCGGTGTTTTGAGTTTAAGGAAAACGATGGCGGAAGTCTGCTTTGTGAGTTCTGGAAAACGTATTGAATTACTGTCAACAAAATAATTCCCGAATCGCTGAAACCTTTTTCAATTCATTACGTTTTATTGCTGCGACAGAACCGTTTTTGCTTTTCTAAATAAATTTCCCAAAACGAAAGGACACCCTAGCGATGAAAAGACGCGATTTTATGGTAAAAGGATCATTGGCGCTCGCGGCGATTGCGGCAAGCGACAAATGGCTCAACCAAGTATTGGCAGGAGAATTGAATTTGACGAATACTGCACATCTCGACAGTTATTTTCACGTCACGCAAGCTGAAATTAACAAAGTTTTAACCGCCTGTCTGGCAAAAGGCGCGGATTTTGCCGATTTGTTTTTTGAATATCGAATCACTTCGGATTTGTCGTTTGAAGAAGATATTGTCAAATCCGCACGTCGCGGCATTGTTCAGGGCGTCGGAATCCGCGCGGTCAAAGGCGACCAGATCGGCTTTGCTTTCACGGAAGATTTGTCGCTCGAAAAAATGCTCGAAGCCGCTAATGCCGCCAGCGCGATTGCCGCCGACAACACGGCGCGAACGCGAATTATGCCGGTCAGCTCGCTCAAACCCAAAAACCTTTATCCGATTAACGAGCTTGCCACGAGCGCAGACCTGTCCAAAAAACTCGCTTTTATCAAAGAAGCAAACGCGGCGGCAAAAGCCTACGATCCGAAAATCGTTCGCGTTTCGGTCGGTTTTAACGACGAAGTTAAACACATCGCTTACGCCAACAGCGACGGCGTTTACTGGGAAGATTCGCAGCCGCTCTTTATGTTCAACACGTCCTGCATCGCCGAACAAGGCAAGAGCCGCGAAACAGGTTATCAAGGCGGGGGCGGACGCATCGGTCTGGAATACTTCAACAAACGCAAAGCCGCCGATATTGCTCAAGGAGCCGCGCGTCTCGCAGTTTTGAACCTTTCGGCACAGGAAGCCGAAGCCGGTGTGCAAACCGTCGTAATGGGAAATGCTGAAAGCGCGGTTTTGCTTCACGAAGCAGTCGGACACGGGCTGGAAGCCGATTTCAATTACAAGAAACTTTCAAATTATTCCGGTCGCGTCGGTCAAAAAGTCGCTTCCGAACATTGCACGGTCGTTGACGAAGGCTTGTTTACGAATATGCGCGGAACGATCAACGTTGATGACGAGGGCAACCAGCCGCAAAGCACGACTCTCATCGAAAACGGAATCCTTCGGGGTTATATGACCGACCGCATTTCAGCGAAACAATTGGGCGTCAAACCGTCCGGCAACGGTCGCCGTCAGGCTTACAATCACCCGCCGATGCCGCGTATGACGAATACTTATTTGCAGCCGGGCAAATATTCGGCTGAAGAGATTTTGAAAACCGTCAAAAAAGGCATTTACGCCAAAGGCTTTACGGGCGGAAATGTGGACATCACGAAAGGAGATTTCACGTTCTCCTGTTCCGAATGCTACATGATCGAGGACGGCAAAATCACTGCGCCGCTCAAAGGCGTGACGCTCGTCGGAAACGGTCCCGATGTGATGACGAAAGTCACGATGGTCGGCAACGATTTGAAATTTACGGACGGTGGCTGGACTTGCGGTAAAAGCGGTCAAATGGTTCCCGTCGGAATGGGAACGCCAACCGTCAAAGTTTCCGAAATCACCGTCGGCGGCACGAAAGTCAAAGCTGCGGCGCCGAAAGCCGAGGAAGAATAAAAACGAGGAAAGGAGCTAAAAAAAATGAACCAGGATTATAGAAGCTTAGCTGCCGAACTCGTTTCGGCTTTGAAAAAACAGGGCGCGGACGCCGCAGACGTTTATATCGTTTCGAGTTCGGGTTTTAACACGACCGTCCGGCTCGGAAAAATCGAAAGATTGCAGCAGTCAACGAGCAAAGGCTTGGGAATGCGCGTGATCAAAAACGGCGCGATGGCAAACACTTTTACGACCGATTTTAACGGCAAAGCCGTGCAGGATTTGGCGCGCGAGACAATGGAAATTGTCAAAATCTCAAACGCCGACAAACACAACGGGCTAGCGCCGAAAGAGCTTTTGGGCGTTTACGAAGGCAAGCTGATGATGTTTGACGAATCGCTCGCCAAAATCGCGCCGGAAAAGAAAATCGAAATCGCTAAAGCCGCCGAAGACGCGGGTCTGAAGTTTGATAAGCGCGTTACAAACGGCAGAGGAACAAGCTGGAACGATTCGCGCAATCAGATAACTCTGGCAAATTCCGACGGTTTCGTCGGGCAATATCAAACAACGAGCGCGAGCTTTTCGGTCGGTTTGATCGCCGAAGAAAACGGCGTCAAACAAAGCGATGGCTGGTACACTGTCGGTCGCTATTACAACAAACTTGCTTCACCCAAGGAAGTCGGCGAAGAAGCTGCGCGGCGCGCTGTCAGAAAGCTCGGCGGGCGGAAAGCCAAATCGCAGGTTGTTCCGGTCGTGGTTGATCCGCAGGTCGCGGGCGGTTTTGTCAGTATGATTTTCGGCGCGGCGGCGGGCGGGAGCATTTTCCGCCGTTCGTCGTTTCTGGTTGATAAAATCGGTCAGGAAGTCGGCTCGCCGCTCGTCACAATCGTTGACGATGCGACAATGACTGACGGCTTGGCTTCGCGCCCGTTCGATGCCGAAGGAGTGAAAACATCGCAGATTACAATTCTGGAAAACGGCGTTTTAAAGAATTACATTTGTGATTCTTACGCCGCGCGTCGTTTGAATATGAAAGCGACCGGCAACGCTTCGCGCGGTTATCAATCAAATCCGAACGTCGGCAGCACGAATCTTTACATGAAAAACGGCACAACCCACCCGAAAGACATTATAAAATCCGTTAAAAACGGACTTTATTTAACGGATTTCTTCGGTTCGGGCGTCAATTATGTAAGCGGCGATTTTTCGCAGGGCGCGAGCGGTTTTTGGATTGAAAACGGCGAACTCACTTATCCGGTTCAGGAAATCACAATCGCCGGAAACGTTTTGAAAGCCCTCAAAGACGTAAAAATGGTCGGCAATGACTTGAGCTTCAAGCTCGGAAGCACTGCCGCGCCGACTCTGCTTGTCTCGGAATTAACCGTTGGCGGGGAGTAGAATTTTTACGACATTTTCAGTGTAAAAATAAAGGGACGATTGAAAATCGTCCCTTTATTTTTTTGTGTTGTTTAAATGTTTATGCCGCAGGTGAGATTGCAATAGCTGTTTTAGCCTCTTTTTCTCTCGTTTCCTGAAAGTTTTTCTCTGCTGGTTCAACTCGCGGTGTTGCCAGCCCTAATTCTGTTGCGCGCCACAATGCTGAAAGCAACAGCTCGCGTATGAACGTCAATTCTTTCGGCAAACGGTCGTAGAGCTTAAAGAAAATCTCGTCGTGCATTGCGATTTCTTTCACCCACAAATCGCGGTCAATGCTCATCACTTTCTCGAAATCTTCTTCGGTGAAATTTTCCATTCCGCGCCAATCCAAATCTTCGTAACGCGGAACCCAGCCGAGCGAGGTTTCGATGCCGATTGATTTGCCGCGCGCGCGTTCGACAACCCATTTCAAAACGCGCATATTTTCTCCGTAACCAGCCCAGAGGAATTTGCCGTCTTCGCCTCGTCTGAACCAATTGACGTTAAAAATCCTGGGCGGTTCGGGAATGTTGCGCCCGAAGTTGAGCCAGTGCGCGAAATAATCGCCCATGTGATAACCGCAGAACGGAAGCATCGCAAACGGGTCGCGGCGGACTTCGCCGATGTTGCCGAAAGCGGCGGCGGTCATTTCCGAACCCATCGTCGCCGCATTGTAAACGCCGAAAGCCCAGTTGAACGATTGCAGAATTAGCGGAGCGACATTTGAACGGCGACCGCCGAAGATAAATGCCGAAACCGGAACGCCTTGCGGATTGTCGAAATTTTCGTCAATCACCGGGCATTGAATTGATGACACCGTAAAACGCGAGTTCGGATGCGCGGCTTTTTTATCGGATTCGGGCGTCCAATCGTTGCCCTGCCAATCAATCGCGTGTGCGGGCGGTTCGCCGTCCATTCCTTCCCACCAGACATCGCCGTCGTCCGTTAGCGCGACGTTCGTGAAAATTGTGTTTTCCCGAATCGTTTCCATAGCGTTCGGGTTCGTTTTGTAGTTTGTTCCCGGAGCGACGCCGAAAAATCCGGCTTCCGGGTTGATGGCGTGAAGTCTGCCGTTTTCATCCGGTTTGATCCACGCAATGTCGTCGCCGACCGTCGTCACTTCCCAACCTTCTTCCTGAAACGGTTTCGGCGGAATCAGCATCGCAAAATTGGTTTTGCCGCAGGCGGATGGAAACGCGGCGCAAATGTAATCTTTTTTGCCGTCCGGCGATTTAACGCCGACAATCAGCATATGTTCGGCGAGCCAGCCCTGTTCCTGTCCAAGTTTCGAGGCGATTCTGAGAGCCAGACATTTTTTGCCGAGCAGGGCGTTGCCGCCATAACCCGAACCGTAACTCCAGATCGAGCGTTCTTCGGGAAAATGAACGATGTATTTGTCTTTCGGATCAGGCGAGCAAGCCCACGCCACATCCGGCTGTCCCGGTTCGAGCGGCATTCCGACCGAATGGAGACAATGAACAAATTCGCCGTCGCCGAGAGCTTCGAGAGCCTGATCTCCCATCCGCGTCATAAGTTTCATATTGACCACGACATACGCCGAATCGGAAAGCTGAACGCCGAACTGCGAAATCGGCGAGCCGATTGGTCCCATACAAAAGGGAATAACGTACATCGTCCGCCCGCGCATACATCCTTCAAATTTCGGCGTTAGCGTGGCTTTCATTTCGCGCGGCTGCATCCAGTTGTTGGTCGGACCGGCGTCGCTTTTGCTCAAGGTGCAAATATAAGTGCGGTCTTCGACGCGTGCCACATCCGACGGATGCGAGCGCGCTAAAAAGCTGTTCGGGCGTTTTTCGGGATTGAGGCGAATAAAAGTGCCGCTTTGCACCATCTCTTCGCACAGACGGTCGTATTCTTCCTGCGAGCCGTCGCACCAGTAAACCGCTTCAGGCTGGCAAAGCTCAGCCATTTCATCAACCCAACGAATCAATTCGGCATTCTTGACGTTTGCCGGAGCTTCAAATTTAGCCATATCGTTTCTCCACAAAAAAATAAAATGTTTTGGAAAAATCCTTTTAAATAATGCTTTGGATAAAAAAATAACGGGTCTCTGCAACTCGTTTACTCAGCATTTTGAAAGTTTAACACAGAAACTGTGCCGCGAGACATAACCGAACGGCTGAAAGCGCTTGTTTAATTAGGTCGCAGGCTCGATTTTCGGTTTTCCGGCATTAAAAATTGTGTGCGCGGCAACGGTCGCGATAATTACAACGCCGCCGATAATCGCCCAGTTTGAAGGTTTTTCCCCCAAAAGAAAGAAAACCCAAACCGGATTAAGCAGCGGTTCGATAAAACCGATAATGCTCGCGTCCAGTGAGCGGACGCCTTTTGAAATACCGTAAGTAAACAGAAAATACGCCAGCCCGATTTGAAAAACTCCGAGAAAGCCGACGCTCAAAATATCCTGTGTCGTCCAGACCGACGGATTCGGAACGATAAACGGCAGCATTATCAAAACGCCGAGCAGATTGCCGTAAAAAACCGAAACCGCCGGATTCTTTTTGAGCATAACCGGATGCCGCAAAACGGTGAAATAAAATCCGAAAAACACGCCCGAAGCGAGCGCCAGCAAATTCCCGTTAAACTGCGATTCGGCGGAAAGCTCGGCGCTTGGCGCGGCGTCTAAAAAAAACAAAGACATTCCGGCGATACAAAAAATGACCGTAAATAAATCGGTAAAACGAAACTTTTCTTTTAAAATCAGCGGCGCGAGCAGCAGAATATAAATCGGCGCGGTGTATTGCAGAAAAATCGCGTTAGCGGCGGTCGTCATTTTCGTCGCAATCGCAAAACACGAAAGCGTTCCGGCATAAAAAAACGCGCTCAGAAGCGTAAAGCCATCGAGCCGCAAGCCTTTTTTATAAGTCAGCAAACCGATTGTCAAAGCCGCCAGCAGACAGCGTCCGGCGTTGACCTCAAAACCGGAAACGCTCGTCATTTTGATAAAAAGCCCGCCCGTGCTCCACAGAAAAACCGCCGCCAAAACATAAATTGTCGGCGGCAGCGTGGAGAATTTTGAAGGCGTTTCGATCACAAAAAATTATGAAACCACAGATGTTCACGGATAAACTCAGATAAATCAAATAAAATCCGTGTTTATCCGTGAACATCTGTGGTTTCTTTTCAATTTATAAAAGTTGATTTTTCTTCGATTCGTCTTGCACGATTGAGCGCGTTTGTTTGGCTGTCGTCGTCGCCGGTTCGAGAACTTCTTCCGGCACGTTTTCTTTATAGAGCTGTTTGCCGAAAACTCCGTTCCAAGGCGGAATGACAATCGAAACCGCGCCGGTTGCGCGCGCCTGGCACGAAAGGCGGATAAGCGGTTTCGGCTCGTCGGTGTAAAGATAACCGAAACGCCGCATTGATTTGGCTTCTTTGCGTTCGACCTCGGAGAGCTTTTCAGCGCCGCCCAAAACGCCGACCCAGCAAGTTCCGCAAGCCGCCGAGCGGCATTCGACCGGAATCACGCCTTCGATACAGCGCGCGTCTTTTTCCAGCCAATTCTGCGATTGATCGCGCTGCGCCGCCGAAGCGATTTCTTCTTCGCTAATCGCTTTAAATTTGGCGTTGTTCCGGTTTTCGTCCCACGTCACAGTCCATTGTTTGTCAATCGTTTTCAGAAAACCGAACAAGCCTTGCGAATCGTCTTTGGCGCGTTCGTTTAAGACGGCTTGCGCCGATTTTTTGGCGTGTTGTTTGTCAATCGAAACAGTTCCGGGCGCGGCTTTCAGTTTTTCCAAACCGGCTTGAACGAGCGTCATCAATCCGACTGCCGTAATGCCGATTAGCACCGATCTATCAACCGCAATTTTGTCGGCAACCGATTTGGCGATTTGCCGAATCTCCGTCGCCAAATCTGAAATCGAACCGTTCGCGTTTTGGGCGCGGGCGACAATTGCGTCTTTCGTCTCGCGCCAAAAGCGGTGACCGTAAAGAAAATGGTGCGACGAGTCAATTTGTTCCGCCAGCTCGAATTTGCCTTGCAGCAAAAACTTGCGGATTAATTCCTGTTTGTCTTCCGCCGCTTCGAGCGCGAGGAAAAGCGAGAGCGGGAAAAATTTAAACCAGATTTGCGCTGCCGCGCGATCAACTTCGTGAATTTCGGGAAGCAAATCGGTCAATACTCTTTCCCAAGCCTTTTCGTCGTGTTTGTCTAAAAATTGTTCAAATGTCGTTTTCATAGATAACCGTTTAAGTATTGTAATTTGAAATGAAAAGAAAACGTTAATTTAACAACTTTATTGGTTGACGCAAAGCCGGGAGAGCCAGATTGTGAAACTTTTATCAGGGCGGCTTGACAAGGTTTTTGCGAATTAGTATAGTCTTAAATTTCGGACAGCACGTCTGGAGTAAACAGTACAACGCTTAAATTTTCTGGAAAGCAGGGAAGCGTTGGGGATGACAATTATTGTGGCGTAAAACGGGCGTTACCCACGTCCGGCGGCAAATTAGCCAAATCAAAAAGCAGCCTTTTCTTAATGAAAAAGAGCCACGCCACAGAAAAGTCAGGAAATTGATTGAAGGAATTTTCCTTCAAATAGAAAGTTTTTAATTTAATAGCAAGCAAAGCAAACCGCTTGCGCTGACTGCCGAACGAGTTTCGGTAAGAGGCAGGTTATAGGTTGCTTTTGTTTTTATTTCAAAAAACAGCAACGACATTTAAGAAATTATGCCGACTATTTCACAACTGGTTCGTAAAGGTCGCAAAGACGTTAAATACAAAACGGCGAGTCCCGCGCTGCAAGCCAACCCGCAAAAACGCGGCGTTTGCACGCGCGTTTATACGCAAACTCCGAAAAAACCGAACTCGGCGCTTCGTAAAGTCGCCCGCGTTCGTTTGACCAACGGAATCGAAGTCACGACTTATATTCCGGGCGTCGGACACAATTTGCAGGAACACTCGATTGTGTTGATTCGCGGCGGTCGCGTCAAAGATTTGCCGGGCGTGCGTTATCACGTTATTCGCGGAACGCTTGATTCGACCGGAGTTGCGAACCGCGCTCAAAGCCGCTCGAAATACGGAGCGAAACGCCCGAAAGCAGGCGGCAAAGGCGCGCCGGCAGCCAAAGGCGGAGCAAAGAAAAAATAGTTTTTAGCTGAGAGAGTTATTGAATTATGCCGAGAAGAAGAGTTGCCGCAAAAAGAGACGTATTACCTGATCCGGTTTACAGCAATGTGTTGGTCACGAAGTTTATCAACGGCGTGATGCTGCAAGGCAAGAAATCAACCGCCGAAAAGATTTTTTACAGCGCGATGACGCGCGTCGCCGAAAGACTCGGCGAAGAGCCGATGAAGATTTTCAAACGCGCGGTTGATAACGTCAAGCCGCAAGTTGAAGTGAAATCGAGACGCATCGGCGGCGCGACTTATCAAGTGCCGCTCGAAGTCAGCTCCGAGCGCCGCAACACGCTGGCGATTCGCTGGATTGTCAGTTACGCGCGCAATCGCGGCGAAAAATCAATGGAAGAAAAGCTGGTCGGCGAAATTATGGACGCCGCTTCTAATCGCGGCAACGCCGTCAAGAAAAAAGAAGACACGCATCGTATGGCTGAAGCCAACAAAGCGTTTGCGCATTACAGATTTTAGTTCACGGTTCGCCGTTCATTGCAATAGCAGTTACAACGAACAACGAACAACGAACAACGAACAAAAATGGCTGAGAAACAGATTCCTTTAGAAAGATTTAGAAACATCGGGATTATGGCGCACATTGACGCGGGTAAAACCACGACAACCGAGCGTGTGCTTTATTACACTGGCGTTTCGCACAAAATCGGCGAAGTTCACGAAGGCACAGCCACGATGGACTGGATGGAGCAGGAACAAGAGCGCGGCATTACGATTACCTCAGCCGCGACGACCTGCTTTTGGACGCGCAATAAAATCGAGCATCGCATTAATATTATTGATACGCCCGGACACGTTGATTTCACGATGGAAGTTGAACGCTCTTTGCGCGTTCTCGACGGCGCGGTCGCCGTTTTCGACGGCGTTGCAGGCGTCGAGCCGCAATCGGAAACCGTGTGGCGTCAAGCCGATAAATACGGCGTTCCGCGCATTTGCTTTATAAATAAGTTAGACCGCGCCGGAGCTTCGTTTTATCGTTCATTCGATTCGATTTTAACCCGTCTCGGCGCAAACGCAGTCGCTTTGCAGCTTCCGATTGGCGAAGAAGATAAGTTTTTGGGCGTCGTTGACTTAATTACGATGAAAGCGCTGCTTTGGAAAGACGAAACCAAAGGTGCCGAATACGAAGTCACCGACATTCCGGCTGATTTGCAGGATAAAGCCGCCGAGTGGCGCGACAAATTGGTCGAAGCCGTTTCGAGCATTGACGACGATTTAATGATGAAGTATCTCGAGGGCGAGACGGTTTCGGAAGACGAAATCCGCACTGCGCTTCGTCAGGGTACGATTGATCTTAAAATCGTTCCGGTCGTCACAGGCTCCGCCTTCAAAAACAAAGGCGTCCAAACGATGCTCGACGCGGTGGTTGATTTTCTGCCGAGTCCTCTGGATGTTCCGCCAATCGAAGGCATTAATCCGAGAACTGAAGAAACCGAGCCGCGTCCGGCTGATCCGAAAGCGCCGTTTTCCGGTCTTGTTTTCAAGCTGATGGCTGACAAGCACCTCGGACAGCTTTCATTCGTTCGCATTTACAGCGGCACTGTCGAATCGGGTTCTTACGTTTACAACACAATCAAGAACCAAAAAGAGCGCGTCGGACGCTTGATGCTGATGCACGCGAATAAACGCGAAGACATTGAATCGGCGAGCGCAGGCGAAATCGTCGCCATCGGCGGGATGAAAAACGTCACGACCGGCGACACGATTTCCGACGAAAAAGAACATATCGTTCTCGAAGCGATGGATTTCCCCGATCCGGTTATCCGCGTCGCGGTCGAGCCGAAAACTCGTCAGGATCAGGACAAAATGGGCGTCGCGCTCAATCGTCTGGCTCAGGAAGATCCTTCGTTCCGCGTTAACACGGATGACGAAACCGGGCAAACGATTATCGCCGGAATGGGCGAACTGCACCTTGAAATTATTGTTGACCGGATGAAGCGCGAGTTCGGCGTCGAAGCAAATGTTGGCAAACCGCAGGTCGCTTACCGCGAAACGATTACCGGAAACGCGCCGGGCAAAGAAGTTTACAAGAAACAAACCGGCGGTCGCGGTAAATTCGGTCACGTCGAATTGACTGTCGAACCCGCGCCGGGCGAAGGCTTTGTCTTTGAAGACGAAATCAAAGGTGGCGTCATTCCGCAGCAGTTTATTAAGCCGACAATGGAAGGCGTCAGAGACGCAATGCAGCGCGGCTTTCTTGCGGGCTACGAAATGGTTGATATTCGCGTGCGTCTCGTTTTCGGTTCGTATCACGATGTTGACTCGGACGAAATCTCGTTCAAGATGGCTGGCTCGCTCGCGTTTCAGGATGCGGTCAGAAAAGCGAAACCCGTTTTGCTCGAACCGATTATGCGAGTCGAAGTCGTAACGCCGGAAGAATATATGGGCGCTGTAAACGGCGACTTAAATCGTCGGCGCGGACAAATCGAAAAAATGGAGCCGCGTGCCGGTAACGTACAAGTTGTCACAGCTTATGTTCCGCTTTCGGAAATGTTCGGCTACACGACTGACTTGCGTTCAGCAACGCAGGGACGCGCCACTTCGACAATGCACTTTGAGCGTTATGACCAGGCACCGAAAAACGTCGCCGAAGAAGTCATCGCAAAAGTCAAAGGCGCAAGCAGCTAATTAATTTTTAGACTCAACAGTTTTTGGAGTGAAAAATGGCGAAAGAGAAATTTGATAGAAGTAAGCCGCACGTCAACATCGGAACCATCGGACACGTTGATCACGGCAAAACCACATTAACTGCGGCAATCACGAAAGTGATGAGCAAGAACAATCCGAAAATGGTGTTTCGCTC
>DASVRD010000113.1:0-5830 GCA_036388775.1 Pyrinomonadaceae bacterium
TCACAAAGTTCTTGACAAAATCTAAAAACTGATTATTATTCAAACTGTAAGTAATTTAGAGCGGCAAGCAACAGCCGAAAATAAGACGAAAACGCGAAAAATGTCGGTTCACCAATTTCCACTGCGAAACGAAGACGAAGAAACTGCGGATAATCCGCCGAGCCTGGGCGACCGGGCGATTGATAATTTGCGGTTTATCCGCGAGACAATGGAACGCGCCAATGCTTCGTTTACGGCGGTTCCGGGTTACGGCGGCGCTTTGATGGGCGCTACGGCAATCGGCGCGAGCATAGTTGCGGCAAATCAAAGCTCGACAAAATTTTGGTTAATAACCTGGATGGCGGAAGTTCTGTTAGCTTCCGCCATCGGTTTTTTGGCGATGTGGCAGAAATCAAGATTGATGGAAGATTCGCTTTTTAGCGCGCCTGCCAGAAAATTCGCTTTCGGTTTTGCGCCGCCGCTGTTTGCCGGACTTGTGTTGACGGTGCTGCTTTATAAAACGAATCAAACCGATGTTTTGCCGGTCGTCTGGCTGCTTTTATACGGAGCGGCGGTTGTCACGGGCGGAATGTTTTCGGTCAAGCCGGTGCCTTTGATGGGCATTGGCTTTTTGATTTTGGGCGCGATTGCGGCGATTTTTCCGCCCGCATACGGCGATTATTTTATGGCAGCCGGATTCGGCGTGATGCAAATCATTTTCGGAATAATCATTGCGAGAAAACACGGAGGGTGAAAATCAATTACGAATTTCAAATTACGAGTTGTCTTTAAAGTTTAACTGTAATTTGTTATTCGCGGCGATTAAAAAAGAATTTAAAAATGGCGAAAAGAAATTTGGCTTTGGCGGAAGAACGCTGGGAAAGCGGACAAAACGGAGAAGCGAAACAGCCGACGGCGCGGACTATAAAAAAGGTCGAGCGCGCGGCGGAATCGGTTTCCAACGATTTGGACAAAGTTATTCACGAGCGAATGCGGCTCGGAATTATCAGCGCGCTCGCGGCGAACGAGAGCTTGAGCTTTAACGATTTGAAAAAACTGTTGCAAACCACAGACGGCAACGTAAGCGTTCACGCCCGCAAATTGGAAGACGCGGGCTATATTGAGTGCGTGAAATCATTTAAAGGCAGAACGCCGCTCACCGAATACAAAATCACCGCAGACGGACGCGCGTCTTTGGAAAAATATTTAAATCATATGGAAGCGCTGATAAAAGCAATGAAAGCTGTTTGATACAAATTCAATAAAATTGTGAATCTACGAAAGCAAAAAATAATTATGATTTCTGCGGCAATTTGCTTTAATGGCGCGATTCTAACAGCAATTCAAGTTCTTATTTTTATATTTACGCACGATTTAATTTTTGAAGCGGTCAAACAGCAGAGAGGTTTTATAGAACGAGATTTGTCTTGGGGATTGTTAGTCAGATTTTTCGTCTGGTTTTTTGCTTTTATCGTTTTCATAGGAACTCTGGTTGGCAGATTGATTTTTAAAAAACATATAATTGCGATTCAAATTCTAAATTTTCTAATCTTCGCCAGCCTTTGTTTCCAACATTTCGACTACCGACCTTATCGAACGCTTTTATTAATATTTTCAAGTTTTATCGCAGTTTTCTTGCCATTTTTAATATTTCAAAAGGCTTTTCGGAGGAATGAAAAATGGGCGTTTTGCTGATGCTTTTGACGATTGGCGGCTTGTTTTTGGCGGTTTTGCTGATGATTGTGGCGGGCGCGACTCGGCAGGTTTGGCTGGCGAAATTTGTTTTCGGCGCGGTTGGAGTTTGGTTCGGCGTTTATGCCGTTTTGCTGGTTACGATTTCGCTTTTTAGCGCGGAAAAAACATTGAGTTTAAACGAGCCGAAAGCGTTTTGCGGTTTTTATCTCGATTGTCATATGCACGCGGCTGTCACGGATGTGAGGAAAACCAAAACTTTTGGGAACAAAACTGCCGACGGCGAGTTTTATGTCGTGCGCGTGAAAATTTTCAGCGACGCGCGGCAAGTCGAACTCGGTTTGCACGCGCCGGAGCTTGAAGTTGTTGACGATGACGGGCGCAGATTCAAACGACTTGCGGATTTAGAAAATTCCGAACCGTCCTGGGATACGAAAGTTCCGGCGGGCGGAATGTTTGAAAAAGAAGCGGTTTTCGATTTGCCCGAAAATGTGTCTAATCCGCGTCTTGACATCGTCGAAGGCGTCGGCGTGGACAAAGTTTTTGAAATGTTTTTAATCGGCGACGAAGACAGCTTCTGGCACAAACGCTCTTTGTTTAAGCTCGAACCGAAAATGCAGACAGCTCTGAATTTTTAAATCAAATATATGAACGAGAAAACTAAAACCGGACTTGAAATTTTGGAAGCGGCAATTCTTTTGGGGATTTTGGGAGACGCGCTGTTGCGCGCGACGCCTTGGGGCTTGAATCTTTTGCTCTGGATCGCCTCGCTGGTCGCCGCCTTGATTGCTTTAACGCTCAGAAGAAAACGCGCGCTTTTACAGCGCGAAAATCTTGCTTTGCACGCGGCGCTCGTAACGTTTGCGGCAATGTTTGTTTGGCGCGATTCGCTGACGCTGCAATTTTTGGACATTTTGATAATGCTGGCGATTTTATCAATTCTGTCTTTGCCATCCCTGGGAATTCAAACCAAAGTTGCAGGATTCCTTCATTATGCGGCGGGCGCGATTTCCAGCGGTTTGAATGCGGCTTTCGCGCCATTTTTTCTGGTTTTCGGCGATATTGAATGGGCTAAATTGCCGCAGCGCGGATGGATGAAACACGCCGCCGCCGTTTTGCGTGGGCTGGCGATTGCCGCCCCGATTCTGCTGGTTTTCGGCGGGCTGTTTATGGCTGCCGACGCCGTTTTTGAAGGAATTGTCAAAAACACTTTCAATATTGAGCCGGCAACTGTGTTCGGACATTTTCTTCTTTTCGGTTTTCTGGCGTGGATAACCTCAGGTTATTTGCGCGGCGCGCTGTTCGAAAATCTTTTTGCTCAGAATTTTACAAACAACGTGCCAACGCCGGAAATTTTGACAATCAAACCGGAAAAATCCGTGGTAGACATTTCCGAACAGCCGAACGCTGCTGAAGAAGCGGAAAGTGAAACAGCCGCCACGGAAACTGCGACCAACGAAGCTCCCAAAAATAGTATTTTTTCGCTCGGCGCAATCGAAACCGGCGTTGTTCTGGGTTTAATAAATCTGCTTTTTCTCGGTTTTGTCATTATTCAGTTGCGTTACTTTTTCGGCGGAATGGATTTTGTTCAAACGACCGAAAATTTCAAGCTCGCCGAGTACGCCAGACGCGGATTTTTCGAGCTGTGCTGGGTTGCCGGTTTGACTCTGCCGATTTTGCTGACCGCGCACTGGCTCTTGCGTAAAGACGAACCTTTCGGGGAAAAGCTTTTCCGCGTTCTCGCCGGAATCAACATCGCTCTGCTGTTCGTCATAATGTTTTCCGCCGTTCAAAGAATGCTGCTTTACACGGGAAATCTCGGTTACGGGCTGACGACGATGCGGCTTTATCCGACGGCGTTTATGCTCTGGCTGGCGCTCGTTTTTCTGTGGTTCGGCGCGACGGTTTTGCGCGGGCAGCCGAAATTTTTCGCGTGGGGCGCATTATGGACTGCGCTTTTAGTTGTCGGCGGATTGCACGTTTTGAACCCGGATGATTTGATAGTCCGTCATAACGTCAAATTGTTGCAGCAAGGTCGCGCTTTTGACGTGAATTATTTAGCTCATAATTTAAGCGACGATGCAATTCCATCTTTAGCAGACGGTTTTTCGGAAATGACTTTCGAGCAGCAATGCACGGTCAAAAAGGAGATTGTGAGGCGCTTGCAAAACAATCCAATGAATGACTTTCGCACGTTTAATTTATCGAGATGGAATATGCGGCGAACTTTTACGAATTTGGACGGCAACGCTCGTGTAGAATACGAATCGGTTTTTGATTTATCCGGCTGCCCGCCTGCGCCGCGAAGATATTACGACGATTTTTAAATTTAATGAGCGGAAAACAACGCGATTTTGTCCGGGAATTTATCCATTATTTGCGCGTCGAAAAAGGTTTGGCGCGCAATTCGTGGGAGAGCTACGAGCGCGATTTAAACCGGCTGCAAATTTGGGCTGAGAAAAGCAATTTGGAAATTTTGAATCTGACTCGCACCGAGCTGCGCGAATGGCAGGTTTCGCTCGCCCGCGAAGGTTTGTCGCCGACTTCAATCGGGCGGATGATTTCGACGGCGCGCGGTTTTTACAAATTTTTGCTTCTTGACGGTCATCTCAAGAAAAATCCGGCTGAAGATTTGGTCGCGCCGCAAAAAGGCTTTTATCTGCCGCGTTTTTTGACTGAACAAGAAATTGACCGTTTGTTTGCGATGCCGGATGTCGAAACGGAAACTGGTTTGCGCGACCGTGTGATCCTCGAAGTTCTATATGCTTGCGGAATGAGAGTTTCAGAAATTATCAATCTGAAAATTTCCGATATTGACATTGATTCCGGCGTTTTAACTTGTCATGGCAAAGGCAATAAACAACGCGGCATACCACTCGGCAAAAGTGCGGTTCTGTGGTTGTTGGATTATTTCAACGCTCGCCGCAAAAACGAAAATCAAAACAACCCGATTTTGTTCGTCAGCAAATTGGGCAAGCCGCTTTCCCGACAAGATGTTTATAATTTGGTCAGAGATTGCGCGGAAAAATGCGGTTTTGAAAATGTTTCGCCGCACACTTTGCGGCACAGTTTCGCCACTCATCTTTTACAGCGCGGCGCAGATTCGCGTTCGGTTCAAGCGATGCTCGGTCACGCTGATATTTCGACGACTCAGATTTACACGCATATTACCGACAATCATTTGAAAGCAACTTACGAGCAACATCATCCCCGCGCCCAGCGTCTCACGGTTCAAAAGAAAACGGATGCGCCCGACGAATTTTGAAAACACCATTTAGCGCGCTTGCAAAAGAGAAACCGAATCGGCTAATATCAGAGTTTTGCAACTGACAGCAGAGGTGTCAGTAGTAAGCGGTTGATAAAATTGCAGAGGTGGTCGAGTGGTTAAAGGCAACGGGCTGTAAACCCGTCGGGCTCACGCCCTACGTAGGTTCGAATCCTACCCTCTGCACCAGTAGGGCGGGAGTAGCTCAGTTGGTAGAGCGTCAGCCTTCCAAGCTGAATGTCGCGAGTTCGAGCCTCGTCTCCCGCTCCATAAAATTGTTCGTTGAAAAGTGGCTTCTAAGAATTCCGAAAATTTACGGGAGTATAATCGTCGCTATTATGAGCGTAATCGAGAGAAACTGCTCAGGAAGCAAGCCGATAAAAACAAGAGATTATACGAAAGCCGAAGAAAGTGGCTGATTAATTACAAGAAAACTTTGAAGTGTGCGCGTTGCGATGAATCGCATCCGGCAACGCTGACTTTTCATCATAAAAACAATTCAGAAAAAAGCTTTGAAATTGGCAATGCGCTTGGCATTGGAGTTAGTTTGAAAAGACTTTTAGCCGAAATCGAAAAATGCGAGGTTTTATGCGCTAATTGTCACGCTAAAGAGCATTTGTCATATTTGTTTGAATAATTTATTTGAGCCGATATAGCTCAGGGGTAGAGCGTTTCCTTGGTAAGGAAAAGGTCCTGGGTTCAAATCCCAGTATCGGCTCCATTTTAATTTAATCAGTAATTAAAGAGGTTACTAATGGCGAAAGAGAAATTTGATAGAAGTAAGCCGCACGTCAACATCGGAACCATCGGACACGTTGATCACGGCAAAACCACATTAACTGCGGCAATCACGAAAGTGATGAGCAAGAACAATCCGAAAATGGTGTTTCGCTC
>DASVRD010000114.1:0-3118 GCA_036388775.1 Pyrinomonadaceae bacterium
GTTTCTATTTCTGTTTTTTTGACTAATTTTTTTTTCTCAGTTAATTTTCTCTGCGGTTTTATCGTTTAAAGAATTCATAAAAGCCTTAGATTTTAACCCCAAGCCGGGAGAAGTTTTTTGGAAACAAATACAAAAAAAAACAGCAACTATCGTTATTACGATTTAATCACGGCAGCGTTTGTCACAGTGCTGCTTTGCTCAAATTTAATCGGCGTTCATAAAGTCACGACCGTCAGCGGTTTTACGTTTGGCGCAGGTGTTCTGTTTTTTCCGATTAGCTATCTTTTCGGAGATATTTTGACGGAGGTTTACGGTTACGCCCGCTCGCGGCGCGTGATTTGGGCTGGTTTCGGCGCTTTGATTTTCGCTTCGCTGATGTCGTTTGTCGTCGTCAATTTGCCAGCGGCGGCGACGATGAATCCGCAGCAGCAAGCCGCAATCGAAACGATTTTCGGACAAACGCCACGAATCGTAGCCGCTTCGCTCGTCGCTTTTTTCGTCGGCGAATTTGCCAATTCATTTGTTTTGGCGAAAATGAAACTGAAAACCGGCGGGAAATTTTTGTGGCTGCGGACAATCGGCTCGACCATTATCGGTGAAGCGTTCGATTCGCTGATATTTTATCCTTTAGCTTTTTTAGGCGTTTGGTCAACCGAACAGGTTATTCTGGTGATGTGGAGCAATTATCTGTTGAAAGTCGGCTGGGAAGTTCTGGCGACGCCCGCGACTTACCCGATTGTGAATTATTTAAAACGAGTCGAACGCGAAGATTATTTTGACCGCAACACGGATTTTAACCCGTTTACTTTGGAAACCTAAAAAAGAGTGGCGAGCAGCGAAAAAATCAAATTACAAACTCAGGTTTTTGAATTTAAAAAGCTCCGAGTTGCCAATTTAAGCGAAGCGATGACGCGCAAGCTCGCGCTCGCCGTTGCAACGTTTGCAAACAAAACCGACGCGGGCGAAGCCACCGTCGAGGATTTATTGAATTATTTGCCGATGCGCTGGGAAGACCGTTCAAATCTCACGCAAATCGGCGAGCTTTACGACGGTTTGGAAACTGCGGTCGAATTGTTTGCGCGCGTTTCAGGCGGATTTCAGGTCGGCAAAAACCGTTCGTATAAAGCTCCGCCGCTCTGGATTTTTGAAATTACGGCATCCGACGCCGAGCGTACGCACAAACCAGTCGTGGTTTTCTGGTTTGTCGCCGGAAAACAGGCGTTCCGAATTGTCCAATATCATCAAAACCGTTTTCCGCGGGGCACTCGTTTCGTCGCTTTCGGCAAGTGGGAATGGGACTCGCGCCGCAACACTTTTGCTTTGCGTTTGAACAAACCCGACGAGCTGGAAATCTTGCCTGACGATGTTGATTTTGATGCTTACGGATTGCTCAAAGAATTTTCCAACGCAGAGACGCAGAGTCGCCGGGAAGAAGAAACAACGAACGACGAACAACTAACGACTGACGAAATCGAAGATTTCAAAGAACAATTTCCGGCAATTCACGTCGGGCGGCGCGTTCCGGTTTATCGCAAATTGGGACAGTTTCAGACCAAACGCTTGCGCGAAATAATTTTCGATGTCGTCAATCGGCTCGATGAAAAATCAGTTGCGGAAACTCTGCCGCCCGATTTGATTAAGCGACAAGATTTGATTTCACGTTTTGACGCGCTTAGGGAAATTCACTTTCCGCCCGAAAACTCCCAAATTGCGGATTACGAACGAGCGCGTAGCAAGGCGCATTTGCGGCTGATTTTTGAAGAGTTTTTCTGGAACAGCTTTGCGCTCGCTTTCCGTCGCGGCGAGCGAACCAGAGAGCCGAAAGGGGCGGTGATTGAAATCACTCCGAAAATCCGCGAGCGCATTTTTTCGGTTTTGCCTTTTGAATTAACTAATGCGCAACGGCGAGTCGTCGAACGAATTTTTGAAGATATGCAATCTGACGCGCCGATGAACCGATTGGTGCAGGGCGATGTCGGGAGCGGCAAAACGATTATCGCTGTTCTCGCCGGACTTGCGGCGATGGAAAACGGTTATCAATTCGCGCTGATGGCTCCGACCGAGATTCTAGCCGAACAGCACGCGCGCAACGTCAAAAAACTGCTGGCAAAAACGCCGTTTCGCGTCGAGCTATTAACTGGAAGCATCAAGGCGGCAGAGAAAAGAAAGCTGCATAAAGATTTGGCGTCGGGCGAAATTCACGCGGCAGTCGGAACTCACGCCTTAATTCAGGAAACCGTCGAATTTCACAAACTCGGACTTGCCGTGATTGACGAGCAGCATCGTTTCGGCGTGATGCAGCGCGCAGCTCTTCGAGAACGCGGCTATAACCCCGATGTTTTGGTGATGACCGCGACGCCGATCCCGCGCAGTCTGGCGATGACGGTTTACGGCGATTTGGATGTTTCGGTGATTGATGAATTGCCGCCAGGTCGGACGCCGATTAAAACCGTCGTCGTCGGCGAAGACAAACGCGAAGGCGTTTATAAGGGAATTGTCCGCGAAATCAATTTGGGCAGACAGGTTTACGTCGTTTATCCGCTGGTTGAAGAATCTGAAAAGATGGATCTGAAAGCCGCGACCGCGATGGTTGAAGAACTGCGGAAGGTTTTTCCGCAATACGCGGTCGGGTTGGTTCACGGCAAAATGAAGGCGGGAGAAAAAGAAGAACAAATGAGAATGTTTGTTTCGGGAGGGACGAACATTTTGGTTTCGACAACCGTAATAGAAGTCGGAGTTGATGTGCCGAACGCTTCTTTGATGATTATCGAACACGCCGAACGGTTCGGTCTGTCGCAGCTTCACCAGTTGCGCGGGCGCGTGGGACGCGGAGCGGAGCAATCATTTTGCGTTCTTTTAACCGGCGACAAGCAAACTTTTGTTGCCCGCCAGCGTTTGGGGATTATGGAAGAAACCTCTGACGGTTTTCGAATTGCGGAAAAAGATTTGGAAATTCGCGGTCCCGGCGAAGTTTTGGGAACGAGGCAATCCGGCGTGGCAATTTTCAGAATCGGAAATTTGGTGCGCGACTTAGAAATTTTAGAAAAAGCGCGCGATGAGGCGGAATTTTACTTGACAAATAAACGGTTGACGCGCGAAACTTCATTGCTTATCGAAC
>DASVRD010000115.1:0-50290 GCA_036388775.1 Pyrinomonadaceae bacterium
ATTCGGTGATGATAGGCGGCGTTTTCGATGCTGTAATGCAAAATGTCGCCGCCGCGCAGATATTCCAATCGAGCATCCGAATTCAATTGAACGGATTCGTGAATCAAAACATCTTTCCAAACGGCTTTTGTCCGATTATAAAAACGCAATTGCCAATCGGGATACCAGCCGCCACCGCGAATCCAGCGATTCATATAAAAATTTTTGCGAGCAATTCTGTAGCCGCCTGAGAGTTTTTCTTCAGGTAGTTCTTTAAGTTTAAATATCGCCTGAGCTAGCTCAGGCGAAGCTCTTTCATCTGCGTCAAGACTGAATATCCAATCGTTTATTGCATTTGCGGCGGCAAATTGCTTTTGCCGTGCAAATCCATGCCATTCTTGAACCAAAACTTTAACTCCGCAACTTTCCGCAATTTCGCGTGTTCGGTCGGTCGAACCGGAATCTACGACAATAATTTCGTCGGCAAAACTGACCGATTCGCAGGCGGCGCGAATGTTTTCGGCTTCATTAAAGGTGATAATCGTGGCTGAGATTTTCATTTGGAATGAAAAACTTATAACGCAAAACTTAAAGAAAAAAAAGAAGAGTCGTTGTTTCGACTCTTCAACCAAAGAATTAAAAAGAAAATCGAATTATGGAGCGACGACCGATTCGATAATAATGTTGTTCGTGCGAAGCGTCGTCGAAGTGGCGCGCTGTAAATCCGCGAGAGCTTTATTAAAATCGGTTTCAGATCGAATTTCGGCGTTGCGCGCGTTTGCCAGAGCATTTTCCCGCTGGAACAGCAAGAACGTCGTCGAACGTCCGACTTCATAAAGTTTCTGTTCGCCTTGCAGTTGAATTTCAGCGTTCTCACGCGCGATGCGTGCGGTTAAAACTCTTTGACGTGCGGTTTCAACTGCCTGAACCGAATTGCGAACTTCGGCAATGACCAGTTGTTCGGTGTCGCGCGTTTGGGCGTCGAGTCTGGTTTGCTGAATTTGCGCGCCTGCCAGATTCGCTTTTGCAGTGCGGTTTCCGACAGGAATTTGAATCGTCACGCCGACTTGATAAGTCGGAGCGTCGGTACGGAAAAGATTCGCATTTGATTGAGCGAAACCGCCAACTAAATAACCGGGCGTAACAGGAACGGAAACCGGTTGAAACTCAAGGTTTGGTAATCCGGCATTTCTTCTCAATACGTTAATTTGCTCAAGTAAAATAGCATCATTCCCGTTGAATTGCGGAACCTGCAAATTACGATTAGTTTGCCCAATGCTTTGAGAGATGCCGTTGAGATAAACCGAACCGGTTAAATCAACAATCGGCTTGGTTTGGTTTTTGAAATATTTAACATCAATGTCGTTGATTTCGCGCTGCAAATTCAAACGGCGCAATTCCGGGCGGTTTTGTTTGGCTTCGGCGAGAGCGTCGTCCAATTTAACCGGCGTTTGATCAAAGCTCGGCTCATCGGTCGGAAGCATTTGCGTAGACCATTCCGGCGCGTTCGGATCGCGCAAAATCAATTGTTTAAGCGTATTTTCCGCCGTCGTAACGTTTTGCGCGGCGAGCAGCAAATCCGATTCACGGTTTGCCAATTCGGTGGCAACTTCGGCGCGGGCGAGCGGCGCTGCCGCTCCGGCGGCAATTTGCGCTTCGACGCGGCGCAGATTTTGTTTGGTCAAATCCAAATTCGCCAGGCGGTTTTGCTGGTCGCGCAGGGCGAAAACCAAATCCCAGTAAGAGCGTTGCACCTGAGCGATAACATCAATCGTACGCTGGCGAAAATCGGCGTCGGATTGTTCGAGACGCTTGCGCTGGATTTTGATGTTGCGGCGATTGTTGTCAATCGCGCGGTCGCGCCAGAGCGGTTGGGTAAAGCTCACGCCGAGCGAAGAAGAAAATAATGCGCTCGTGCCGCTACCGTCAATCGTCGAGCCTGACACCTGCGCTTGTTGGAAACGGTTTTCCGTGCGCTGGTTATTGTAAAAAGTTCGAATAAATCCGCCGCCGACTTTGATGTTTTTTGAGAAATCGGTATTGACCGTGAAATCGTTGCGAGCCGATTGCCCGGTGGTCCCGCTGCGCGTAAAAGTCGGCGTGACACCGATAAACGGGTCGTAAAAACCTTCAAAAGCTATCAGCGATTGCTCGTTCAAACGCACATCGTTGCGGGCGACTTCGATGTCGTTGTTGTTTTCGAGCGCTCGTCGAATCGCTTCATTCAAGGTAAAAGGCGCGACTTGCCCGGGCGTGACTCCGATGCGAGTCAAACCGGAAAACGGACGCGGCACAAACGGAGCGAATTTTTTATTTTCCGCCGGTTGTGCATTGGGTTTTTCTGCCGGTTTTTCAGACGATTTTTCTGCCGGTTTTTCAACTGCTTCGTTTTTTTCCTTTTCCGAATCGAAATCGGTTTTAACCGAAGCAATCTGATTTTTTTCGTTTGTTTGAGCAGAAACTTCTGCCGCAGCGCCGGAGGCGAGCAGTCCGGCAGACAAAATAAAAGTGTATAGATGAAGGCGCATCGGAAGCAAAACTCCTTGCAATTTATTACTGTATTTTTAAAATTATTCCGCTTTTTTCGAGCGGCGTTGAACTTCGGAAACTTGTACGACGGTTTTTGTGAGTCAGTTTCAAGAATCTTTGTTGTAGTATAGAACCTGAATGAAAATTTGTCTCTTGACAGGCTTTGAAGTCGGCGAATAATCTTCAATTTCGCATTTAAATAATAAATATTGAGGAGGAGTTTTACAAAAAATGGCAATAAAAGTTGGAATTAACGGTTTCGGTCGCATCGGTCGCAATGTTTTGCGAACCGCGCTGAACGATAGTGAAATTGATTTTGTAGCAGTCAATGATTTAACCGATACGCGAACTCTGGCGCATCTTTTAAAATACGATTCGGTTTTGGGAAATCTCGAAAACAACATCACGCACACGGAAAATTCGATAAAAGTTGACGAAGACGAGTTTCGCGTCTTTTCAGAAAAAGACCCGGCGTTGATTCCCTGGGAAGAAGTCGGCGCAGAAATCGTGATTGAAAGCACGGGACGTTTTACCAAAGCCGAAGACGCGGCGAAACATCTGCGCGGGACGGTTAAAAAAGTGATTATCTCGGCTCCGGCAAAAGGCGAAGACGTGACGATTGTTTTGGGCGTCAACGAAGAAATGTACGACGCGGCAAATCACAAAATCATCTCGAACGCTTCGTGTACGACAAATTGTCTAGCGCCCGTAGCAAAAGTGATTCACGAAAAATTCGGAATTAAAAACGCTTTGATGAACACGATTCACTCCTATACAAACGACCAGCAGTTACTCGATTTACCGCACAAAGATTTGCGCCGCGCCCGCGCCGCCGCGCTTTCGATGATTCCGACTTCTACGGGAGCGGCAAAAGCTGTTGCGCTCGTGATTCCCGAACTCAAAGGCAAATTCGACGGCATTTCCGTCCGCGTCCCGACGCCGAACGTCTCGCTCGTTGACGTGGTGATGAACGTGGAAAAAGAAACCAGCACCGAAGAAGTCAATCAGGTTTTGAAAAACGCCGCGAACGAAGAAATGAAAGGAATTCTCGCGTTTTCGGAAGAACCGCTCGTCTCGATTGATTTTCGCGGCAACCCGAATTCGTCAATCGTTGACGCCGAAAACACCAAAGTTATCGGCGGCACCTGCATTAAAGTTCTCGCCTGGTACGACAACGAATGGGGCTATTCCTGCCGCGTCCGCGATTTGATTAAATTTATTGCGGCGAAAGGTTTGTAATTTGAATGAGAAATGCTTGCTAAAATTATTTTAGCAAGCATTTCTGTTTTTTCTTATGGTTCGGTTGAAATATTTTCTTATTATTACTCTGATATTTCAGCCCGTCAGCGTTGTTCTGTTTTTCTTATGTGCGGAAAAATCAAAAATTGCGATATTCAAACTTGAATTTTCCGAATCGTTTTATTGGTTATTCCTTTTGTATTATTTGGTATTTCCATTTTTGCTAGGTTTAGTCAGCCTTATCATTTGCGTTATAAATCACGAAACGCTAGACCAGAGCAATGACGGTGGAATATTGTTTTTAGTGTTGTCTGTGGCAAATCTTTTGTCACCAATTTGGTTGTTTTTCTTTTCGTATTTTATGTTTATCAGTTTTTACGAAATTCAATTTAAGGGATTTTAAAAGGGCTTTATGAATAAAAAAACTATTAAAGATTTAGATTTAGCTGGGAAAAGAGTTTTTATCAGAGTTGATTTTAATGTTCCGATTAAAAACGGACATATCGAAGACGACACGCGAGTTCGCGGCGCGATTCCGACGATTCAGTACGCGGTTGAACAAGGCGCGAAAGTTGTTTTAGCTTCGCATCTCGGACGCCCGCTCAAAGACAAAAAGAAAGCAGATGAGCAGGGAACCGTTTACGACGAAAATAAATATTCGCTCAAACCCGTTGCCGAACATCTTTCGAGCCTTTTAGGAAAAAACGTCGCGTTTGCCGAAGATTCCGTCGGCGAAGCGGCGAAATCGAAGGTTGAAGGAATGCAGAATGGTGATGTAGTGTTGCTCGAAAATCTGCGTTTTCACGGCGGCGAAGAAAAAAACGACGACGCTTTCGCCCAGCAACTAGCCGAACTGTGCGACGTTTACGTCAACGACGCTTTCGGCGCGGCGCATCGCGCGCATGCTTCGACCGCCGGAATCACTAAGTTTGTCAAAGATGCGGTTGCAGGTTTGTTGATGGAAAAAGAATTGAATTTTCTGTCAAAAGCCCTCAACAACCCGGAACGCCCGTTTGTCGCAATCCTCGGCGGCGCAAAAGTTTCGGACAAAATTCCGGTAATTAAATCCTTGATCGAGCGCAAAGTTGATAAATTATTAATCGGCGGCGCGATGGCTTATACATTTTTTAAAGCCGAAGGTTTTACAGTAGGAAAATCTCTGGTCGAAAATGAAATGATGCCGACCGCGCTCGAAATCAAAAAACAGGCAGAGGAAGCCGGAGTCGAATTATTGCTTCCGACCGATCATCAAGTGGTTGATTCTTACGATCCTTTGAATTCGCGCAAAACGATTCCGGTTGAATTTACAAACGCCGGACTCGTCGGTCTGGACATCGGCGCGGAAACCGTCGAAACATTTAAAAATGCAATAAAAGGCGCGAAAACAATCATCTGGAACGGTCCAATGGGAATGTTTGAAGAAAAGCCTTTTGACGAAGGCACGCTGGCAATCGCGCAAGCAGTCGCCGATGCTACCGATGCAGGCGCAACTTCAATTGTCGGAGGCGGAGATTCGGTTGCGGCAATCAATCAATCGGGTTTAGCCGATAAAATTTCCCATATTTCGACTGGCGGCGGCGCAACTCTCGAATTTTTAGCCGGAGACGAATTGCCTGGAGTTGCAGCTTTAAACGATAAATAAAATATGAGAAAACCCGTTATTGCCGGAAATTGGAAAATGTATAAACTGCTTGCTGAAGCGGTGGAAACAGCCGTTGAATTAAAATCTAAGGCAGCGAACGCCAATCATTGCGAGGTCGTCATCGCGCCTGTGTTTGTTCATCTGAAAACCGTAGCTGACAGGCTTGAAGGCTCGAATGTGAAGATTGCGGCTCAGGATTGCGCCGCCGAACAAAAACACGGCGCCCAGACAGGCGAAGTCGCGGCGGATATGATTCGAGATGTCGGCGCGCAATATTGCATTATTGGGCACTCTGAACGGCGACAGTTTTATGGGGAAACGGACGAATCGGTCAACAAAAAAATCCGTGCGGCTTTAGCGGCAGGCTTAAAGCCGATTGTTTGCGTCGGCGAAATGCTGCCCGAAAGAGAAGCAGGGCGTGCCGAAACGGTTGTCAAAACTCAATTGACGGGCGGTTTGCGAGGTTTGACAACCGATGATATGAAAAGTATCATCATCGCTTACGAGCCTGTTTGGGCAATCGGCACCGGAAGGACAGCCACGCCCGAACAGGCTCAAGAAATGCACGGCTTTGTTCGCCAGACGCTCGAACGAAATCATTCGGCGGAAATCGCCGAAGCGACCAGAATTCTTTACGGCGGTTCGGTCAAACCCGATAATATTCGAGCTTTGATGGAACAGGCGGACGTTGACGGCGCATTGGTCGGCGGAGCCAGTCTCGACGCACAGAGCTTTGCTCAAATTGTTAATTATAAATAGAGGCAGTTACATTGATTTATTTACTTTACGCATTATTTATTTTGTCCTGCATCACCTTGATTGCATCGGTGCTGCTTCAGCCCGGCAAATCCGACGCAGGCGCGCTTTTTACGAGCAGCGTTTCCAGCACGGCTTTCGGTCCGCGCGGGACGCTCAATATTTTGTCGAAAATCACCATCGTCGCGGCGACGCTTTTTATGCTGTCGGCGTTTTTGCTTAGTCAGAATGCTTTGACCGGCGGGCGTTCGGTTTTAGAATCGGGAGCAATGCCCGCCGAAGCGCCTGCGACAACTGGCGACGCTAATGCGAATTCGGCGGTTGCGACCGAAAACGCGATGGGCGCAAACACAGCAGCATCAAACGCCAATGCCGGCAATGCCAACGTAGCTGCTTCGCCCGCAGCGAACACGGCGCCCGCAAATCAGGCTGCCAATAAGAACTAGTTTTTTGAATTTATTTGAAATTTGAGATTTCAGATTTGAAATTTCAAATTCGCCCAGGTGGCGGAATTGGTAGACGCGCACGTTTGAGGGGCGTGTGGAGAGATCCGTGCTGGTTCGATTCCAGTCCTGGGCATTTTTATTAAAACGGGAAAGCCCCGGTTTTATTGAATAAATCAATAAAACCGGGGCTTTTTTGTCTCAAATTTGTATCAGCAAAACAGGAAATAAGGGGAAATTTTGGGCATGATACGGGCACGGTTAGGAATAAGGTGAATTTTATTTAAATAAGCGCGTGCTCGACGCCACTTCCTAGCTTTTGGTGTATGAATAATTGCAAATCGCTCTAAACTGCTTACTAACCGACTTTAGCCAAAATCATGGTAATTTCATCGCGTGCGGTGGGCGTTTCAACCGTTCTCAATAATTTAATTGATTTACCGTCTTCAGAAAGTTTCCACACTTCTCTGGTGGTAACTTCCATTTCGCCATTCGGGGTTTTAATCCGGCGAATTGTCGTGAATTGCAGCGATTTGCCGCTTTTATCCGGTTTGGCTTTAACTCTGACTAAGCCTTGCGGAGTTTCAATTTTTACTTCTTCACCGTTGAGATTATAGACAGCATCGTTTGTGGTAAAAAATAACGCCATTGTTCCGCCGTAATTTATCTTTTCCGTCCCGGAAGTCGCAGATTTAATCTCTCCGGTCGGCTGCGAATTTCCCATCCTGCTGGCGCTCTGGGTAACAGGAGTCACAGCGCCGCGTCCTTCGGCTTCAATCGGCACGTATCCGTCAACCTGGCTTTTGACGTTAATATTGCTCTCGGTTCCGCTAACCGCCATTTTGTAGTTTTTCAGTTTTTGGGGAAAATCTTTGCTGGTGTTGGTTTTTTCCTTATCTAACATCCAATTTCCGGCGAACGCGGAGGTTTGTGATTGAGCTTTAATTCCGATTACCGCCGATAAGAAAACGAGCGCGAAAACTAAGCTGAAACATAGGTTTTTCATGATTATCGTTGTCCTTCCAGAATAGAAATCATTTAGAATTGGCTTTCCGGCAATACGCCTTTAATTTTTTAATTCGATCTGAACAAAGAAATTTGTTATTTTTCCCGGTCATTTTATTACATCCGATTAATTCATATCAACTAAAAGGCTTTGCTCACGAATGAACAAAGCCTTCTGCATTTCATAAATGTAATAAAAGTTATCCTTTTTTCGTTAAACTTTGATAACCTCTCCGATTCGACAGGCGAAATTTACCGCCTTTTTCCGCTTTGACGGCAACTTTCAGCTTGTGCCATTTATTGTCCACGGTTTCGGGATAAAAGCCGATCACGTATTGATTTTCAACTTCCGCCTGAACTTTTCTTAAAATCGAATATAAGAAAAGCCGATTCTGAATTGATTGTTCAAATGATTGTCCACCGCTTGTGCGGCTTAATTCGTCAAGCGCGGCGCGATTGAGCTGATTGGTTTCCGATGGTGCCAAAGTCTGCTTTTGCTGACCGCGATAAATGTCGGTATAGCTCCACAAACGCTGATTCTGATCGGCGAAGCTAATGGTATATGTCGGCAAGTTTATGCCTCGCAAATGCAGCCGCAATTCTTTTAGGCTGTGATGGCTCGAATTATCTTCTCCATCGGTCAAAACTATCAAAATCTGCTTCGAGTTTTTATTTTCGCGGACTTTACTTGAAGCGGCGAAAACAGCGTCGTAAAGGGAATTGGGCGAATTCGGTTTGGCATCGAGAAGCGCCGTCTGAATTTGCTCGCCGGTCGGCACAAAATCGGTTGTCAGGCTTCCACGCTCATTAAAGACGGTTATGAAAAAATTGTCTTTTTGTTTTAACTCTTTGGTAAATTGCCGCAGAGAGTCTAAAACATTTTTCGTGCGTTCGTCGGTCGTCGGATGCAAATCATAAACGATGCCGAAATAAACAGGAGATTCTTCCGCAGAAAATTGTTCGATTTCCTGTTTGACGTTCTTGTCGAAAACTTCAAAATCTTCTTTTTTCAGATTTTTCACATAATTGCCGTTTTTATCCGTAACCGCAACATTCAATGTCACCAGATTCGTTTCAACGCTAATCGTCTCGTCCTGCGCGAAAGCGCCGACGGACATTGCCGCAAGTAAAACGATTGCCGGTAATAATTTTATAACTTTCATATCTGCGCCTCCCTTTATCTGCCTTTAACTTATCGCCAATTAGAAAACGCCGCAATTATTAAATTTAATAATGTTTAGTTTTCAATTCCTCTACTAGTTAACGCGCGAAAATATTAAAAAAAGTATCCCTAAAAGTTTCTAATTGATTCCTTATTATTGAGCCATTATTGAGCCGCTCTTTATTTTGCTGTCCGATATTTTTGTCTGATTTCACAAAAACAAATCTTTCCTTTAAAATCGCAGGAACAAAACCCGCCGCGTCCGGCGTTTTTCCAAAATGAATTTTTACAAATTTTTAAGCCTGTTTCTCGTCTGTTTTCTGTTCCTGAATTCAGCGCCGCTCGTTGCGGCGCAAAACAACCCCTCGGCAAACCGTTTTGTCGAGCCGTCGCAAAAAGCCTCGAAATGGGCTGAAAAAGAATTGCGGCGAATGACGATGGAAGAAAAAGTCGGTCAGCTCGTCTCGGTCGGAATCAACGCCAGATTTTTAAATCAGGACAATCCCGAATTCGTCGAGTTAAAACGCCACATCGAAACGAACAAAGTGGGAGGAATCGTTTTATTCGCCTCGCCGGTTTACGAAGCCGTGCATTTAACGAATCGGATGCAGGCGGCGGCAAAATACCCGCTTTTGATTTCCGCCGATTTTGAATACGGCACCGGAATGCGTTTTGAAGACACCGTAAGTTTCCCTTGGAACATGGCGGTCGCGGCGACCGGAGAGCCGGAGTTGGCGCGGCGGCAAGGCGAATTTACCGCCAGAGAAGCCCGCGCGCTCGGCATTCATCACGTTTTTGCGCCCGTCGTTGATGTCAACAACAACGCCGATAATCCTGTGATCAATGTCCGGTCTTACGGCGAAAATCCGGCGGACGTTTCACGTTTCGGGGCGGCATTCATCAACGGTTTGCAAGCTGAAAATGTTTTAGCCACAGTCAAACATTTTCCCGGACACGGAGACACGGCGGTTGATTCGCATCGCGGACTTCCGGTTATCAATTTGCCGCGCTCGCGTTTCGATCAAATCGAGCTGGTTCCGTTTAAAAATGCGATTGATGCCGGAGTTGCTTCCGTAATGGTCGCGCACATTGCACTGCCGCAAATTGATGCAACCGAAATCAAGCCGCTCGAAAAACCGATTGCGCCTGTTAACGCCCCTGAAGGCACTGAAATCGTCGCCGAAAAAGCGTATCTTCCCGCCACTCTATCGCCCGTCGTCAATACGCAGATTTTGCGAAAAGAGCTTGGTTTTAAAGGCTTGATCGTTACGGACGCAATGGATATGAGCGGTTTGACGCTTTATTTTCATCAGGATGAAGCCGCCGTCCGCGCGTTTTTGGCTGGCGCGGATATGATTTTAAAACCGGCAGATGTTGACCTGACGATTCGCGGTCTGCGCGAAGCAGTCCAATCGGGCAGAATCTCCGAAGCGAGATTAAACGAATCGGTCGGGAAAATTCTGGCATTAAAATATGAGCTTGGTTTGACGAAAAACCGTCTCGCGCCGATTGAAGCGCTCGACACGATTGTCGCCTCGCAAGCCGCGCGCGATTTGTCTCAGGAAGTCGCCAACAAAGCCGTCACGCTGGTTAAGTCTGAAGGCGGCGCGATTCCACTAAAAAATGGGAAAATTTTCGTTTTTGGCATAACTAACGGTGACGATAAATCTTGGGTTGGAAACACATTTTTGCGCGAAATGCGTCGCGGCGGAATGAAATTCGATGCTGCGATTTTGGACGAGCGCTCAACCGAAAAAGAGATTCGAGAAACGCTGGAAAAAGCCCGCCGAGCCGAAATTATAATCGCGCCGCTTTACGGTCGCGTCCGCACAGGGCAGGCGCGAAGCGTCGGGCTGCCGGATTCGAGCGTCAAAGTTTTGCAGGACTTGCTGGCTGAAAACAAAAACGTGGTCGGAATCAGCTTCGGAAACCCGTATCTTTTAACCGCTTTTCCGCAAATGAAAACTTATCTTGTCGCTTACGGCGATATGGCTGTCTTGCAGCGTGCGACCGCGCGTGCCGTTCTCGGCGAACAGGATATACGCGGGCGTTTGCCGATTAGTTTGCCCGGACTTTTTCCAATCGGAACAGGAATTCAAATCAAAAAAGCGGAAACGACCGCCGTTAAATAATTCGATGACGATAAATCGCCGCCAATTTTTGAAAATCGCAGGATTCGGGGCGGCTTTCGCATCATTTCCGCAGCAGGGATTTTCGCAGGTTCAGAAGCGGAAAATAATCGTTATTGGCGCAGGTTTGTCCGGTTTAGCGGCGGCTTACGAGCTTGGCAAATTGGGACATTCAATTACGATTCTGGAAGCGCAAAATCGCATAGGCGGGCGAGTTTTAACTTTGCGCGAGCCGTTTTCCGAAAATCTTTACGCAGAAGCGGGAGCAGCGCGGATAAACGAAAACCATAATCTGACGCATCGCTATATCAAAGAGTTTGGGTTGCCGCTGATTCCTTTTTATCCGGCGCAGGGAAAGTTTGTCCGAATCAGGCAAAACAAACGCGACGAAGTAAGCTGGGGAAAATTCGCCGATGCGATGGACTCTTTGGTGCATCTCGAAAAGCCGCAAAAATGGCAAAAAATTCGCGGCGGCAATGACGCTCTGCCAAAAGCGTTTGCCGAAAAGCTCGCCGGCAAAATTCATTACGAATCAAAAGCCGCGCGGATCGAACAGGGAAAAGATTCGGTCACGGTCAAATTCAGCGAAAAAGGAAAATTAGAAACGATTTCGGCTGACTTTTTAATTTGCGCCGCTCCGCTCACAATGCTGCGGCAAATCGAAATCGAGCCGCATCTCTCAGCAACCAAACGAGATGTGATTGAAAAAGTAAAATACGATTCAGCGTCGCGGATTTTTCTGCAAACCCGGAAGAGATTCTGGCTGGAAAAAGGTTTAAACGGTTACGGCATCGGCGATAATTACGGGGAGATTTGGGATTCGTCTTTCGGACAAAATTCAACGCGCGGAATTTTGCAGGCGTATCTGCGCGGCAACATTTCCGAAAATCTGCGAAGTTTGCCGAACGACGAACGCTTGCAGGCGACTGCCCAAAAACTGGAAGATTATTTTCCCAGTCTGCGCGAAAACTATGAAACAGGCTTTGCTAAATGCTGGAGCGAAGACCCGTTTGTTCTGGGCGCTTGGGGGCATCCCGATTTAGATCAAATTCCTATGCTCCAAAAACCGGAAAACCGAATTTTTTTCGCCGGAGAACATGCTTCTTTCAATCCTTCGTGGATGCAGGGGGCGCTCGAATCAGCAGTTCGAGTTGTTCAGGAAATCCAGACAGTTTCGGTTTAATATGTCTTTTAAGAGATTGAACGAATGAAGGACACCGATTTTAAAATCATTGGAAAACGCACGATTCCCGGTTTACGGATTCGGAAAGCTGCTTATGTTCAAGGCGCGCAAAGTCCGAATCATATTCACGAGAATGCTCGTTTTGTTTTTGTTTTGCGCGGAAAATTTTCCGAAATATATGCCGGAAAAAAGCGTGAATGCAGTCAGTATCTAACGATTTTTCGACCGGCTAATGAAGAGCACTCGGAAGATTATTATGGAAAAGGAATTGTTTGTTTGAGCGTTGAAGTTCTACCTGATTGGTTGAATCGCCTCTCTCAGCATCAAGTGAAACTTACGGATTCCGTTGATTTTCGGGGCGGTTCGCTGCCTTCGCTGATCTCAAAGCTGGCTTTGGAGTTCGACTCGGAAGATTATGTCTCGGAACTGGCGATTGAAGCGGCAATGCTTGAAATTTCCGTTGAGCTTGCCCGCCGAAAAGATAATGCGTTACGGAAAGAATCCGTCCCGAAATGGCTTTCCGGGGCGAAGGATTTTATTCGGGCAGAGTTCAATCAAACTCTCACTATCGCTAAAATCGCCGGGGCTGCAAACGTCCACCCGGTTCATTTGGCGCGCGTATTTCGCCAAAAATATAACTGCACGATTGCCGATTATATTCGGCTTTTAAGAATTGACACCGCAAAAAAGGCGCTCGCCTCAACGGATTTGTCGCTCTCGGAGATAGCTTTAAACTGCGGTTTTCCTGACCAAAGCCATTTTTCTAAAACTTTCAAACGTTTAACCAATGCAACTCACCCGAATATAGAAAATTAATGCGCGTGCGCTAAAGACAAACAAAGATGTTTGTTTTACACAATAAACGGCTCGCGGCTTGTGATAGGTTGGGGGCATAAATTTGGGGCGCGAAATTCAAGCATTTTAATTTTAAAAATGGATTTATGAAAACTGCCTTTAAATTAAACTGATTACAAAGCTCGTGTAAATTTCTATATGTTCAGACAAATTTTCCTTTCCGTTCCAATTCTTTTATCAATTTTCACGTTTTCCGGTTCGTTGTTTTCAGTGAGCGCTCAAAATAATTTACCGCCGATTATTGATCGCGAGATAATTTTCGGAAATCCCGAAATCACCGGCGCGCGTATCTCTCCCGACGGCAAATTCATCGCTTTCCGCAAGCCGTATAAAGGCACAATGAACATCTGGTTGAAGTTCACGGACGAGCCATTTGAAAAAGCCCGCGTTTTGACAAATGAATCGGCGCGCCCGATTGGAAGCATTTTTTGGAGTCGCGATTCCAGATTCATCATGTTCAATAAGGACAATAACGGAGATGAAAATTTTAACGTTTATGCCATCGCCGTTGACGCGAAACCGGAGAGCGGAGCGGAAGTTCCGGCGGCGCGTAATCTGACAAACGCGAAGAACGTCCAAACAAGCATTTACAGACTGCCGCTTAATAACCCGGACGAAATTTACGTCGGGCTAAATGCCCGCGACCCGAAATGGCACGATCTTTACAAGATAAAAATTTCTACCGGCGAGCAAACCCTGCTGCGCCAAAACACAAATCGTTTTGTCGGCTGGCAGTTTGACAATACGGATAAGCTCAGGCTCTCAAGACGCTCGACGACGGCAGGCGATACGGAGATTTTGCGTCTCGACGCAAACGATAAATTTACGCAGATTTTTTCGTGCAGCGTTTTTGAAACCTGCACGCCCGTTCGCTTTCACAAAGACAATCGCCGCGTTTATATGACGACCAATAAGGGCACGGACATTAATTTGTCGAAGCTTGTGCTGCTCGATGTTGAAACCGGCAAAATCGAAACGGTTGAAAGCGATCCGCACAATCGCGTTGATTTCGGCGGCGCAATATTCTCGAATCTTTCGGGTGAAATAATAGCGACTTATTACGAAGACGATAAGCTCCGGTTCGATTACAAAGACCCGCAGTTTGCGGCTGATTACAAATTTCTGCAAAACCGGTTTGCAGGCAAAACCATCGAATTTCCGTCCGGGACAAAGGATGAAAAGGTGTGGCTGGCTTTTGTCTATTCGGATGTGGAACCGGGCGAAGTTTATTTATTTGACCGTACAAGCAGAAAGATAAAGCTCCAGTACCGCACCCGCGAGCGTTTACCGCGCCAACATCTGGCGGAGATGAAAATAATTCGTTACAAATCTTCCGACAATCTTGAAATTCCGGCTTATCTGACGCTTCCGAAAGGCATCGCGGCGAAAAAACTGCCGCTGATTGTAAATCCGCACGGCGGACCGCAATCGAGGAACTGGTGGGAATACAACTCTTACGCGCAGTTTTGGGCAAACCGCGGGTATGCGGTTTTGCAGCCGAATTTTCGCGGTTCTACCGGCTACGGCAAACAATTTGTTGACGCCGGAAATCTACAGTGGGGCGAAAAAATGCAGGACGATTTAACCTGGGGAATCAGGCATCTCGTCGCTCAGGGAATTGTTGATGAAAAACGAGTCGGAATTATCGGCGGCAGCTACGGTGGTTATGCAACGCTCGCCGGTGTCGCTTTTACGCCCGACCTTTATCGCGCGGCTGTAGCGATAGTAGCACCGTCAAATCTGATTACCACGCTTGAAATAATCCCGGCGTATTGGGAAAGCCTGCGAATTATAGATAAAGTCCGCATCGGAGATTTAAGCACCGATGCTGGAAAAGCGCAGCTCAAAGGGCAGTCTCCGCTCAATTTCGTCGAGCGAATCAAAACGCCTCTGATGATTGTTCACGGCGCAAACGACCCGCGCGTTAACAAAATTGAGAGCGACCAAATTATCATTGCCATGCGCGACAAAAATTTGCCGGTAGAGTATATCGTTGCGCCGGACGAGGGACACGGTTTTCAGCGCCCGGTCAATCAAATGGCGATGATCGCCGCAGCAGAACGGTTTTTCGCCAAACACTTGGGCGGACGTTTCCAGGAATCAATGCCGACAGAAATTGCTAACCGTTTGAAGGAAATAACTGTGGACGTGAAAACCGTTTCTTTGCCAAAGAAAACCGAAAAGTAAAGGTTATCCTAAAAAGAGATTAATAATTGAATGATAAAATTATTCGCCCCCTTTTTGTTTTGACATTTTCAAGCGTTTAAAAAAGCTCGAATTTGACGGTTAAATATTTTTTGGGGTTTTGTCGAAAATCGTAAATCAGTTTATTCACTTCCGATGTCGCCTGATTGACGTTGTTGTAGAGCGTTTCGTCACGAATAAGTTTTCCGAGCGTTCCTTCGCCGCGTTCGGCTGCCGAAACGATGTTTTCGACGCGAAGTGCGGTCGAATTAAAACGCGCCAGCGTATCGCGGGCTTCGTTGTAGAGAGCTTCGTCTTTTAAGAATTTTCCGGCGGTTCCGCGCCCTTCGGTAAGATCGCTAATAATCGGCTCAAAACGTTCGGCTATTTGAGAAAGACGCGCAATGGAAGAGCGGGCTTCGGCAACCGTAGCGCGCAAATCATTATAAACGGCTTCGTCGCGCAAAAGCTTTCCGGCGGTTCCGCGCCCGGCGCGCAAATCTCTCGCAATTGCTTCAAGCTGTTCGGTCGAGCGATTAATGCTGTTGTAAATTGCCGGGTCGTTCAAGAGTCTTCCCGCCGTTCCTTCGCCGCGATTCAACTGTCTCGCGACTGACTGTAACTCGGCGACCGTGCCGCGCGATTGTGCAATTGTCGCGTTCAGATTGTTATAAAGCTGTTCGTCGTTGATGACTTTGCCGAGCGTTCCTTCGCCCTCGTTGATTTTAGTCGCAATATCGGTCATCGGAATCGCTAAACGATTGAGCTGCTGAACCAGCTCGTTGCCGGAAACAGTTAATTGGTTAATCGTCGCCGGTACGACAGATCTTAAAACGTAATTTTCAGGGACGGGCTGACCGGCTGAAGTTCCCGGCGAAATGTCAATTACTTTATCGTTTCCGAGAACCGTGGAAGCGACGAGCTGCGCGGTCGAATCGGTTCTGATACGCTCGAAAACCGGCTGACCGTCAACAATCTCCGAAACGGTAAAGGTCGCCTCGACTTTCGGCTCGTCTGCCGCGCCCGGCGGGCGAAGTTTTACTTCTTGGACTTTGCCAATCGGCATTCCGGCAAGCTGAACTTGCCCGCCTTCGCGCAAACCTTCGGCGCTCGTGAAATTGGCTTTGAGCTGAAATTTGCGCTCAAACGGGTTGAAATCGCCCGAAGCGTTTAAAAGCAGAAAAATCAAAACCGCGAGCGCAATCAGCGTGAAAATTCCGACGCGCAGCTCTCTAAAGCCGATTGTTTTTCCAGAACTTGCCATAAACTTTTATCCGAGTCGAAACATTATAAAACAAGATTATTTGCCCTTAATAAATTTCTGAATATAAGCGTCTTCTACCCGACGCAATTCTTCGTCTGTACCGCTGAAAATTATGTTGCCTTCGCGGAGCATTATTATTTTGGTGTTGATCAGGCACAATCGTTTGCCTTCTTCTTCAAAAACTATTTCGCCGTTTTCATCTAAGGTCGCATATTCGCCGCAGATATAATCGAGATTGTTCATTTCGTGCGTCACGAAAATCGAAGAAACGTCCTGCAAATCTCTTAACTTTATCGCCAGCTCGCAGATCGTTCTGGCGGTCGGCGGATCAAGCCCTGCGGTCGGCTCGTCGAACATAATAATTTTCGGATTGCCGACGAGAGCGCGCGCGATTCCGACGCGCCGCCGCATTCCGCCGGAAAGCTCGACCGGCATTTTGTCAATCGCATCTTCGAGATTAACAAAGCGCAGCATTTTTCGGACTTCGGCTTCGACTTCATCTTCGGGCACGTTTTTTTCGTGCAGCCTGTAAGCCACATTGTCGTAAACCGAGAGCGAATCGAAAAGCGCGCCTTCCTGAAAAACCATTCCGATTTTCTGGCGCACGGTCATCATCTCCGGCTCGGTAAAGTTGGTGATGTCCTCGCCGTCAACAAAAATGCGTCCGGCGTCGGGTTTTAAAAGACCCAGAACCAATTTAATAATAGTTGATTTGCCGCCGCCGGAACCGCCCAAAACTATTTTCGTTTCGCCTTTTCGGATGATAAAGCTCAAACCGTCGAGAATTTTGCGGTCGTCAAACGAAAGATGAACGTCTTCAAATTCGATGGCGGGAACCGCGCGCTCCGGCTCATCGGTCACCTCAAACGGCGATTCGCGCGTGATTTCGCTGCTAACTTCAAATCCGTCGTTTGATTTTGCCTCGGCTTTGGTCGCCGTTGTTTGAGAAAAATCCATAAACTAAATGCCCGCCGGAGTTCCGAAAACAAACTGGAGCGCGCGCGCCAAAAAGAAATCGGCAATAATAACGATGATCGAAGCCATAACGACCGCAGTTGTCGTCGAGCGTCCGACCCCGACTGTGCCGCCTTCAGTGCCTAATCCCTTGTGACACGAAATAGCGCCGATAATCAAGCCGAAAATGAGCGGTTTGATTACTCCGCCCAACACATCTTCGGTCGTGATGCCTTGTCTGACCGAAGAAAAATATAGACTCATTGGATGCGCAAACAAAAAATTGCCGACAAATGCGCCGCCGATTAAGCCTAAAACGTCCGCCGCTACCGTCAAAAGCGGCATCATCGTCAGCAGCGCCAGAATGCGCGGAATGACGAGCTTGCGAATCGGATCGGTGCCGAGCGCGCGCATCGCGTCAATTTGCTGCGAAACAACCATCGAGCCAAGCTCTGCGGAAATCGCCGAACCGACGCGCCCCGTCACCATCAAAGCGGTTAAAACCGGACCGAGTTCCCGAATCAGCGAAAAAGCCGTCAGATAACCGATCTGGCTTTGCGCTCCGTATTGCGCGAGCGTCGGGTAGGTTTGCAAAGTCAGAACGCCGCCGGTAAAAAAGCCCGTCAACAAAATTATCGTCAGGCTTCCGACGCCGATAATATCCATTTGCTCAAGTGTTTCGCGGTAATAGCGCGGACGGCTAAAAATGCGTGCGGCTGCTCGCCCGACGAGGATTGTTAAATTTTGAAGCTCAAGCAGAAACCGTTTGAAAAAGTTCATCGGAGACGTTTCACGCGCCGGAAACGATTAGAAAATCTATCGTATGATGCGAAAAACGCGGGAAAAAGTCCAGAGTGATTTAATTTTAAAGCAGGTTTGAAGAGTCCGAAGCAAAGAATTGAGCCTTTATTTCGGACTCTTCAATCTTAAAACGGCGGGCGATTTTTGAGCGGCAAGCGTCTCGGGCGGTTTTGCCGAGGCGCGCCAAATCCGGGCTGTTGCTGCTGTTGAGGCGCTTGTTCAATCGCGCGGCGGCGAAGCTCTCGAAAGCGCGCGAGCTGTTCTGCGGATAAAACCTGGCGAATGCGAAATTCGGTGCGGGCGCGCAATTTTGAAACCATAGCTTGAGCTTCGGCAAACTCGCGCGCGCGCTGTTCGACTTCGGCTTGGCTTGAATTATCGGCATAAATCGCCATGTCGAGAGAGCGCCGCGCGTCGCGCTGTTTTTGAACAGCACCGCGCATTTGCTCGCGCGTTTCGCGGTTGATAACCCGAATTTGCTCGATTTGTTCGGGCGACAAATTCAACTGCCGAAAAAGCGGCTCGCCGCGTTTATCATCCTGAGCTGCTGCCGCGGGCGGCGGCATTCCCGGTTCCTGCGCGCTGACGGCGGAGGAAAAAGCTGGAAAAATAAAAGCTAAAAGGGAGACGATCAAAAAATATGCAAATTTAAAGTTCTTCATCTTCAAAACCTCAAAAAATTATTCCGAAGGCTCGATTTCTTCGAGCAAGTTGGTCAAACGCGGCGAATTATCATCAGCTTCGGCGACGGGCAAAATACTCAAATCTTCAACTTTTCTTTCGGTTTTCGGAACCGGAATTCGGCGTTTCGGCAAATTATCACTTCGAGCCGCCGGAATGCCGGAATGCTTTGGAATTTTGTCATTAATGCGAGCCGTAACTTTTCGACTTTTTTCTTCCGGTTGATTTGAAGCGTTTACCGGCGGTTTGTTTTTCTCAACTGTTGTTCCGTCTCGCTCACGTTCTACTTTCTGAGCGATTGCGATTTCAGGCGTCGCATTGACTGAAGGACGCGGCGCGTCGGCGACTTCTTTAATTGGCTTAAATAAATCCGTCGAGCCGATAAAAAGCAAACCGAGAATTATAAATCCTGCGAAACCGGCGGCAGCCATTTGCCAGCCGAAATTTGCGGGCGTGAAAAAGTCGCGCAGCGATTGAAGCGGCGAATGTTTTTCCGTTGCAGCCGGTTCGATCTTTTGAATTTCGTCCGGTAAAACAATGTTCGGCAAAGCGAGCGAAGCAAATTCGTTTTCGCGCCAATCGGAAACGGCATTTCTGAGCATTCCGAAAGCGGCAAGCTCTTCGCTGCATTCGCGGCAGCGATTCAAATGACGTTCGAAATTTTCGGTTTCAGCCGCAGTCGCTTCGTTGTAAAGAACAGCAACCAGCGTTTCGCCGAAAGCGCAATTCAAATCGGATTTGTGATTGTTGTTGTTTTGCATTTCTTTAAACCACTTCGAGCGGCGTTTTTTCGAGCCGCTTTTTGAGTTGTTTGAGAGCCGTGTAAAGCCGGCTTTTAACGGTGCTGAGCGGAATTTCCAGAATCTCCGAAATTTCCTGAAACGTCATTTCTTCAAATTCCTTCATCACCACAACCTGTTTTAATTCGGTCGGCAAAGCGCCGACAGCTTTGCGAACGGTTTCAATTCGCTCTTTTTGCTCGGTTTCACCCAAAGGCAATTGCCCTGTTGCGGTGAAAAACGAACTCGAATCGTCCTCGTTTTCAAATTCGAGCGGAGCTTCGTTTCTCGTTTTCTGACGCCGCAAACGGGTCAAACATTGATTGACCGCAATGCGGTGAAGCCACGATGAAACTTTGGCGTCGCCGCGAAATCCGTTTAAGTTGCGAAAAGCCGAAACAAAAGTTTCCTGCGCCGCGTCGCGGGCGTCCTCTTCGCGCCCGAGCATTCCGTAACAAAGAGCGAAAATCTTGCGCTCCCAACGACGGACAATCTCGCCGAAAGCATCGCTATTGCCAGCTAAAGCCATTTCAACGAGTTTTTCATCCGTCCGGGTTTGACTCATCGTTTTACATTGCCGCCGGCATTTTATGCGAAATTGCCGTTTAAAATAAAAACGCATTTAATTTTGCGCTTTGCCGTTTTAGACGCGGCAAAAATCTAAAAAGTCTAAAGTTTTACAAAACACTGCGAAAACTGAATTTAAAGCGTCTTTTATTCATTCGAGTTCGATGCGCTATAATTCATTTAAACTTTGAACCTTGAACTTTAAACTTTGAACTTATAACAGATGGCATTTTTTTGGCGCAGGAAAAAAGACGAAGAAAAACCTTTTTCGTCTTCGATTTTAGGTTTAGACAAATCGCTCGAACAATTAAAGGCGGAGGAAGAAGCTCTCGAACAGGAGCTTTCCGCGCGTTTTTCGCGCGCGGTCGAAAAAACCCGGCACGCAATCAACGACCGCATTGACACGGTTTTTCAAAACCGCAAACAAATTGACGAAGAGCTTTTAGACGAGCTGGAAGAGATTTTGATTTCGACCGACATCGGAATCAGCACGACGATGCAGATTCTGGACACCGTGCGGCGCGGCGTTTCGAGAGCCGAAATCAACGATGTTGACGCGCTCAAAAACGCCATCAAAACAGAATTGCTCGATATTCTGCATGCGACGGAAAAAACAGGCGTCGCGTCGGAAACTTCCGTGAGAGACGAAATCAAACCGTATGTAATGATGATTGTCGGCGTCAACGGCGTCGGCAAAACGACTACTATCGGCAAGCTGGCAAGCCGAATCAAAGCCGATGGAAACGACGTTTTGATTTGCGCCGCAGACACTTTTCGCGCGGCGGCGAGCGACCAGTTGGCGATTTGGGCGGAACGCACGGGAGTTCCGTTGATTCAGCAAAAACAGGGAACTGATCCGGCTGCTGTTTTGTTCGATTCGATCAAAGCCGGAAAAGCCCGCAACAGCGACGTTTTAATCGTTGACACCGCCGGGCGTCTGCACAACAAAGCGAATTTGATGTCCGAGCTGGACAAAATGAAACGTGTAGCCGGGCGCGAAGTCGAAGGCGCGCCGCACGAAACCCTGCTCGTAATTGACGCCGTGACCGGACAAAACGGACTCGAACAAGCCCGACAATTCTTAAAAACCGCGAATGTCACCGGAATCGTCTTGACCAAGCTCGACGGCACGGCAAAAGGCGGAATCGCCGTTGCGATTGCGAAAGAATTAAATCTGCCGATTCGTTATGTCGGAATCGGCGAAAAAGTTGATGATTTAATGGTTTTCGATCCTGAGCAGTATGTAAACGGTTTGTTTAGTTAACTTAATTGGAAAACAATTTTACAGAAACAGATTTTGCAATAATGCGGCGCACTTTGGAACTTGCCGCTTGCGGCATCGGACAAGTTAGCCCAAGCCCGCTTGTCGGCTGTGTCATTGTTGATAAAAACGGCGAAATCGCGGGCGAAGGTTTTTATCTTTACGAAAATCTCACGCACGCCGAAATTATCGCGCTCGAACAAGCAGGCGAGCGTGCCAAAGGCGGAACGGCTTACGTTTCGCTCGAACCGCACGATCATTTCGGTCGCACCTCGCCCTGCACCGAAGCATTGATTAATGCCGGAATCAGGCGCGTCGTATGTCCGATTGAAGACCCGAATCCGCTGGTTTCAGGCAAGGGATTTGAAAGTTTGCGGCGAGCAGGAGTTTCGGTGGAAACCGGAATTATGGCGGCGGAAGCGGCTCGTTTAAATGAAAGATTTATTCATTGGCATCAAAAGGGAAGACCTTTTGTTCATCTCAAAATCGCCGCATCGCTCGACGGCAAAATCGCCACTCGAACCGGCGATTCGCGCTGGATTTCAAACGAGATTTCCAGAAAGCGCGCACACGATTTGAGACACGAATACGACGCGATTTTAATCGGCGCAAATACGGCGATAATTGATAACCCGGTTTTAACAGACCGTTCCGGCAAAGCGCGGCGGCGTCAGCTTGTACGAGTGGTTTTGGATAACAATTTGCGGCTCTCGATTGACTCTCAAATCGCGCAAACCGCGAAAGAGATTCCGACAATTGTTTTTACTTTGAGCCGGAATACCGAGAAAATTGACGAATTGCAAAACAAAAAAATAGAAGTCATCCGGGCAGTCGAAGGCGGGCGAGATTTACCGACGGTTTTAAGCGAGCTTGCGAAACGCGAGATTCAAAGCCTTTTGGTCGAAGGCGGCGCATCAATCGCCGGATCGTTTGTTGACGCAAAGTTAATTGATAAAGCAACGTTTTTCCTCGCGCCATTGATTATCGGCGGTTCTGAAGCGCCCGTTTCCGTTTTGGGTTCGGGGTCGCACCACTTAGCCGAGTCTATCCGTTTAAAAGATTTAGCGATAAGACAAAACGCGGATGATTTGGAAATTACGGGTTATCCGAATTTTTGAGTTGATAACTCGCTTGAAAAGTCTTCGGCTCGGCGATTAAACGAAATCATTAACAAAAATCAAATATATTTTGAAGGAAAAGAGTAAAAATAAAATTCCGGGCGTTTATGCCAAAAAATCTTTCGGGCAAAATTTTCTCATTGATTCTAATTATATCGAGAAAATAATTTCTTCATTGAACGTTCAGGCGGGCGAAACAATCGTTGAAATCGGCGCGGGGCGCGGCGCTTTGACTCGTAAATTATTAGAAAGAAACGCCAGAGTGTTTGCCGTCGAATTAGACAGAGATTTGATTCCGATTTTAGAAAGCGAATTCGGAGGTAATGAAAATTTTATCTTAATTGAAAACGACGCTCTGAAACTCGATTTTAGACAATTTGCAATTTCTGATCGAGAACCGGTCAAACTCGTCGCAAATCTGCCTTATTATATCTCAACAGCGATTTTGCAAAAATTAATCGAGCAGCGCGAAGTTTTTTCCGAAATGATTTTGATGCTTCAGCGCGAAGTGGTCGAGAGAATTACAGCTCCTGCGGGAAACTCCGCGCGCGGTTATCTGTCGGTTTTTGTGGAAGCGTATTGCGAGGTTGAAAAGCTCTTTGATGTTCCGCCCGCCGCATTCAGACCGATTCCGAAAGTCTGGAGCGCGGTTATAAAATTGAAAATAAGAAATAAGAGTCTGATAACGAAGAGGGAAGCAGACGAGCAAGTTTTTTGGAAGATTGTCAGTGGAGGTTTCGAGCAAAAGAGAAAGACCATTTTTAATAATCTGAAAAACGTTCGATTTGAGTTTGCGGGGGAAGTTATGCGTGGTGCAACAATCGAAGAGGTTTTAGCCGCAGCGCAAATCGAAAAATCGCGCCGCGCCGAGTCTCTGACGTTTGAGGAATGGAAAAATATTTTCGAGGCAATTTGCGTAGAGCTGATAAAATAATCGATCTTTTATCTTAATCCTATTTCTCGAATGGTTGTTTCCGCCGGGCGGCGAAAGGGAAAAGCGAATAGTCTCAGGTAATAAAAAAGGTTCTGTTTTTATCGCTAAAAGAAAAAGCCTCTTGCAGTTAAATTATTTAGTGCAAAAGGTTTTGACGTTTTAATGAAATTGCGGGAATGTTAAAGTAATACCTGAGTGCTTGTTCTGGCTATTCGCCAGCCCAGCCCCGCTTTCCCTGCTCGCCTTTTCAATTCAAATAGAGAATAATTCAATTTTCGGGTTCTTGTCAAGCGTTAATTTAAGATAAGGAAAAGATTTAATGTTGTTGTTTAGCTTTTGCGAGAGTTTCCTTTATGTATGGCGATGTTGTTAAAGCGAAATGTTAGAAGTCGGTATGCAGACAGTTAAATGAAAATCTTAATTGTTTTATTGGGGAATTCAAATTAATCAATGAAAATGGTGTATTATACTTCGAACACAAACATAATATTTGCAATCAAAAAATCATACGAAAAATTTAGAAAGAAATAATCGAGTGGGTAAATTAGAAATTATACCTTTGGGCGGAATCGGCGAATTCGGAATGAATTGTATGGCGATTCGCTATGAGGATGAAATGATTGTGGTTGACGCCGGAATGGGCTTTCCCGAAGAAACGGCTTACGGGGTTGATGTCTGCATCCCCGATTTCGATTTTTTGGAAGAATACAAAAACGATTTAACGGCTTTAATTCTCACGCACGGACACGAAGACCATATCGGGGCGCTGCCTTATTTTTTAAAGAAATTTAATCTGCCGGTTTACGCCTCGCGTTTTACCGTCGGCTTATCCGAATTAAAGTTAAACGAACATAATCTGCTCGACGAAGTTTTGCTCCATCGAGTCGCGGCGCGGCAAACAGTCGAAATCGGCAATCATTTTAAAATCGAGTTTATCAACGCTTCTCATTCGCTCGTTGATTGTTTTTCGCTGGCGATTGAAACTCCGGTCGGAACGATAATTCACACCGGCGATTATAAGATTGACGATACGCCCGTCATCGGCGAGCCGTATGATTTGGAGACTTTAAAAAAATACGGCGACCGCGGCGTTTTGGCTTTGCTTGCGGATTCGACGAACGCAACCGTTACAGGAAGAACGCCTTCCGAGCAAGCCGTCATTCCGGCTTTTGAAGAACTTTTCGCGCAGGCAGGCGGGCGAATTTTTGTAGCCTCGTTTGCGTCATCTCTCCATCGCATTCAAATTGTTTTCGATATGGCTGTCGAATACGGGCGGCGAGTGTGCGTGATGGGGCGCTCAATGAACAAAAATGTCGAACTTGGCGAAAGTCTTGGCTTGCTCGATTTTCCCGAAAATATTTTGGTTTCGGTCGGCGAATCGAAAGCTCTTGACGACGATGAAGTTGTTTATCTGGTTACCGGATCACAAGGCGAACAGCGCGCCGCGCTTCACCAACTCGCCACGCAGGGTTACAAGGGAATGGAAATCGAAAAAGGCGATACGGTCGTACTTTCAGCCAGGATCATTCCCGGCAACGACCGTGCGATTTCTCGCCTTATCGGACATTTATACAAAAAAGGCGCGAATATTATCGAAGAAAAACGGCGTTTGATTCACGTTTCCGGTCACGCTTCGCAGGAAGACATCCGAATTATGACCGAAACAGTCCGCCCGAAGTTTGTCGTTCCGATTCACGGCGAATATCGAATGCTTTTCCGGCACAAAGAATATGTTCGCAATCATCTCGGCTACCCTGATGAAAACATAATTCTGATTGAAAACGGCGATGTTTTGGAATTGGACGAAAATTTTGCTTCCGTCACGGAAAAACGCGAAATCGGGCGCACGTTTATTGACGATTCGGGATTTGAAGAAATTGACCGCGAAACAGTTCGCGAGCGAAAGCAGCTTGGTTTTGACGGCGTTGTGTCGCTCGTCGTGACCGTCAACGGTAAAAGCAAAACGCTCGAAGGCGAGCCGCAAATTAAAGCTCACGGAGTTCTCGGAATCAATCCGAAAAACGGCTTTATCGCCGATGCGAAAAGGATTGTGACGGAAGCAATAGAAGCTGCGCCACCTGATGAAATTGCCGATAAAGCTTGGTTTAAAGAGCATCTGCGCGTCGCGCTCAAACGATTTATCCAAAAACAAACCGGCACCCGACCGGTAATTCTCCCGACTGTGATCGAAGTCGAATGAGCGACAAAGTTTTAGCTTTACTGCAAAAAACAAAAGTCGAAATAGCGCCCGAAACTTTTGTTTTAATCGCTCTCTCGCACGAAAATTATCGCCGTCTGCTGGAAAACCCTGAACTCAGCCCGCGTGGAACTGCGCCGTTTATGTTGCTCGCGGACAGATACGAAACGACAATGCTGCTCGATGCGGTTGATTGGCAGACGATGCGGCACGCCGCGCGAGACGCAAAAATCGAAAGCAATTTTCGGCTCCTGACTTTTACGGTTGAACTCGATTGGAGCGTCGTTGGATTTCTCGCTTTCGTTTCAAAAATCTTAGCCGAAGCGAATATTTCGGTCGGCGCAATCTCCGCATTTTCGCGCGACCATTTGCTGATAAAACAAGACGATTTGCCGCGAGCATTGAAAATTTTGAGCGAATACGTCGAAGAACTCTGTTAATGAACTGGACGGACAAAGTTGTCTTTATCACCGGCGCGTCGAGCGGAATCGGCAGCGAGCTTGCCCTTCAACTGGCGGCAAAAGGCGCGACGCTCGGACTCTTGGCGCGGCGCAGAGAAATGCTCGATGAGCTGGCGGCGGAAGTAAAAAAAAATGGCGGGACGGCGCGCGGTTTTGCCGCCGATGTCACAGATAAAAATTCGGTTTTTGCGGCGGCTGAAGAATTGCGAAAAGAATTCGGCAAAATTGACGTTTTAATTGCCAACGCAGGAATTGCCGGAGGCGCCGTTCACGCGCAAAATTTGCAGCCGGAGAGTTTCGCGCAGGTGATGAATGTCAATTTAATCGGCGCGGTTAATTCGGTCGCTGCTGTTTTGCCGCAGATGCTCGAAAGAAAAAGTGGACAATTGGTTGCGATTTCGAGTCTGGCGGCATATCGCGGGCTGCCGAAATCAGCCGCTTATTGCGCCAGCAAAGCCGCGATGACGGCTTTGTTTGAAAGTTTGCGGGTTGATTTAAAAGGCAGCGGGGTTTCGGTGACGACAATTCACCCGGGTTTTATCAAAACCCCTCTGACTGCGGGGCGCGAAAAGCGAATGCCGTTTTTGATGGAATTGCCCGCGGCGACGGCGAAAATCATCAGAATAATTGAACGAAAAAAGAAAATCGCCGCATTCCCGTTTCCGCTTTCGACACTGGTTCGTGCCGGGCAAATGTTTCCGGCATGGTTTTACGACCGGATTGCAAGTCGAAATTCATTTAGAGAATAAATTTAACGCCTGAATTAGCCTGCTGACTGATGCAACTATTAAACCTGCACTAAAGTGTCCCGAACATCCAGATATTTTATTAGCGTTGAGTTTTGACGAATCGGCGTGAAACAGTTACAAGATTTGAAGTAGTGTTGAAAAACAGTGAAACCGAATTTCGCTCCGAATTGAATGAATCTGATCCAAGCAATTATTTTAGGCATTGTTCAAGGCTTAACCGAATTCATCCCGATTAGCTCGACCGCGCATCTAATCTTTGCGAGCCGTTTGACAAATCTTCATAACGGGAACGCCGAACAGATGACGGCGACGATTGCCGTCATTCAGCTCGGAACTCTGGCGGCGGTTTTCGTTTATTTTGCCGGAGACATTTGGAATATTTCGTATTCGTTTTTGCGCGACCATTTGAGCTTGCTGCGAAGGCGCGGCGAGCGGCGGGTTTTTCACGGGACGCACGGCATCAGACCGCTCTGGATGTCGGACGAAACCTGGCTTGGCTGGCTGATTATTATCGGCTCGATTCCGATTGGCGTCGTCGGTCTACTGCTCAAGGATTTCATCGAAGGCGAAGCGACCAAAAATCTCTGGCTGATTGCCGCGATGATGATTGCGATTGCCGTATTGCTCTGGATTGCCGAACAAGTCGGACGCCGCCAGAAAGAGATGAACCGATTAGGGATTTTTGATGCGATAATTGTCGGTTTTGCTCAGTGCATCGCATTAGTTCCGGGGGTGAGCCGTTCGGGTTCGACGATTATGGGCGGGCTTTTCGCGGGGCAGACGAGAGAAACCGCCGCGCGTTTTTCGTTTTTGCTTTCGATTCCGGCGATTTTGGCAAGCGGGCTGCTGGAATTAAAAGAAGCGATGGAGATTTTACCGAAAGAGAATTTAATTCCTTTGATTGTCGGGACGATTGTTTCGGGGATAGTCGGTTACGCTTCGATTTGGTTTTTGCTGTGGTATTTGCGAAAGCGCTCGAACAACATTTTTATCATTTACCGAATCGTGGTCGGCGCGGCGATTCTGGCATTATTGTATTACGGCGTGATCAGCCCGCAGGCTTGAGGAAATGAAAAAACGCTGGAGCATTCAAAAACACGATCTCGGGCAAGTGCGTCAATTGGCGAGCGAATTAGATGTCGCGCCGCTGATCGCCGCTTTGCTCATTTCCCGCGGCTTTACAACGGGCGAAGCCGCGCATGAGTTTTTGAATCCTTCGTTTGATCAGATTCTCGAACCGAATCTGCTGCGCGGAATGCGCGAATCAATCGAGCGCATTTTTAAAGCAATCGAGCAAAACGAAAAAATTCTCGTCTGGGGCGATTACGATGTTGACGGAACGACAGGAACTGTTGTGCTGCGAAAAGCTCTGGAAATTCTGGGCGCAAAAACCGGTTTTCACGTTCCGCATCGTTTTACGGAAGGCTACGGTTTAAACATTCCCGCTCTCGAAAAAGCCAAATCGGCGGGTTTTTCGCTTCTTATTACAGTTGATTGTGGCAGCACCGCGTTTGAACCGATTCAATGGGCGAGCGAAAACGGAATTGACGTAATCGTCACGGATCACCATTTGACCAAAGAACACGGTTTGCCGAAAGCCTTTTCCGTCATCAATCCGAACCAGGATGATTGTCCTTACCCGGACAAAAATCTCGCGGGCGTGGGCGTCGCTTTTAAGCTCGCGCACGCGCTTTTGCGTGAAAAAGGCAAACAAAATCTCGTCAAGAGCTTTTTAAAAGTCGTCGCCATTGGAACGATTGCCGACATAATGAATCTGACGGGTGAGAACCGCGCGATTGTCGCGCTCGGTTTGCAGGATTTGCCCAATGCGAAAAATCCGGGTTTGCGCGCTTTGATGGAAGTGGCGAGCTGCACGTCGGAAATGACGGCTTACGACATCGGTTTTCGGCTCGCGCCGCGAATCAACGCCGCCGGGAGAATGGACGCGGCGCGCGCGGTGGTTGAATTGTTTGAAGCCGACAGCTTTGAAAAAGCGCGCTTTTTAGCCGAGCATCTCGACAGCCGCAACCGCGAACGCCAGACAATTCAAAAGCAAATCACCGAATCTGCAATCCTTGAAATTCCGAAATCCGCGATCCGCGATCCGCATTTTGTAGTCGTCGCGGGCGAAGGCTGGCATCGCGGCGTAATCGGTCTGGCGGCGTCGAAAATAGCCGACAAGCTGCATCGCCCGGCAATCGTGATTTCGCTCGAAAACGGTGTCGGGCACGGCTCGGCGCGGAGCATCAAGCCGTATCATTTGATTCAGGGCTTGGATTCGTGCGCGGAGCTTTTCGACCAATACGGCGGGCACGCGCAAGCCGCCGGAATGACGATCAAAGCCGAAAACGTCGAGGCTCTGCGCGAGCGTTTAAACGCTCATTGCGCCTCGTGTTTGGGTGCTGACGATTTAATGCCGGAAATCAAGATTGACGCGCAGGTTTCGACCGCCAGCTTAAATTTGGATTTGGTTCGCCAGCTTCAGCTTCTCGAACCGTTCGGAGCGGGAAATCAGAGACCGGTTTTTGCCACAAAGGATTTGCATTTAACGGCAGAGCCACTGGTAATGAAAGAAAAGCATCTCAAACTGCGTCTTGCAGACAATGAGCGTCGTCAGTTTGAAGCCGTTTGGTGGAACGGAGTCGAGAACGCTCAAGAGCAAAAGCTGCGACCGCAGACTAAAATCGAGCTGGCTTACACGCCGGAGATCAACGTCTGGAACGGAAACACCAGATTGCAGCTTGTCGTGCAGGATTTAAAAGAAGCTTAGGAAAAAATGGAAAGCCGCATCGCCGAAAAAATCAAAACGACGCCGGCGCACGCTGTGCCTCAAAGGAGACGCCGCGTGAGTTTTGTCGAACTGCGCGCGCGCTTTCCGCTTGTTTTGCGTTACGCGGCGATTGCTGCTTTGATTTTAACCTTGGCGCTGGTCGGCATCGGTTATTGGCGCGCCAGAAATAACAGAGATTTCGTAATGCACGGCGGGGCGCCGCAGCTTTCAAACGAGGTCGTCGCCGTCATTAACGGTTACGAGCGCCGCGTGACCGAAGGCGACCGTTTGAAAATGCTCGTTCGCGCCGATAAAGAAACGACTTATGCAGACGGGCGGCACGAGCTTGATAATGTTTATCTCGAAGTTTATCCGCCGGATTCCGAAAAACCGGATCGCGTGCAGGCTGCAAAAGCCGTTTACACGCCCGACCAGAATAATCCCGAAAATTTTGTGGTTTCGTTTTCCGGCAACGTCAATTTCGAGTCGCGGGACAACTTAAAAGCTATCACCGAGCAAATCACTTACGACAAACAAAAGGAAATCGCCGAAACACATTCGCTGATTAATTTCAGTCGGGAAAACATTTCCGGCAGCGCGGTCGGCGCAGCGTTTAACGTCAAGGAAAAAAATCTGATACTTCGCAATCAGGTCGAAATTAACGTCGCGGCTGGCGGCGCGGCGGCGAAAAATTCTCTGACCGATTTCGGCTCGTCGGCAGTCAAAATCAACTCGGCTCAAGCCGCTTTCGATCATGATTTGGCGAGATTCGAGCTAAACGGCGGCGCGTTGATCGTCGTCACGCCCCAGAATTCAAATTCCCAGCCGACGACAATCCGGGCGGAAAAAGCCGTCTATGAAAAAGACCGGGAAAGAATGGAGCTGCACAGGAACGTTGAAATCATTACGGCGTCCGATGATTTGCAAAGTTTCGGCGACGGAAAACCGCAAAATGCCGTTACCGCCGCTCCGGTCGTGATTCGCGCCGAAACGGCAATTTACGAACAGGCGAGCGGAAAAATTAATCTGAGCGGTGGCGCAAACGTTCAGCAGGGAACAGAGCTGATGAGCGGCGAAAACATTTCAGCAGATTTAAACAAACAGAAAAAGCTCGAAAAGCTTTTGACCAAAGGCGGCGCGTTTCTGCGTACAGCGTCGGGAGATCGTGCGACCGAAGTCAATTCGGAAGAATTGTTTGCGCAGTTTGATTTAAACCAGCAGATTAATTTTGCAAACGCTTCCGGGAGCGTAAAAATTAAAAGCGTAAGCGCCGAAAACGAATTAAATATTTCGGATTCAAGCTCGCTGAGGCTCGATTTTAAAGCGCGGAAAAATAAAAGTCTGCTCGAAAAAGCCAGAGCCGAAGGCGCAAAAACGAATGTTTCGCTGATTGCTTTAAATTCCCCGGAATATTCGCGCGTCGAAATGTCTTCGCCAAATTTTTTGGAGGTTTTATTTGCTTTGCAGGGCGAAGAGCGCTCGGTTTTAAAACAAATGCAAACCGGCGGGCGCACCGAGATAAAAATGCTTGCGCCGCAAGCGCAGGCAAATAATCCGAAAGCTTCGAACAAACGTTTAACTGCCGATGCGGTAAAGCTTTATTGGAACGGCTCAGGTAAAGATTTAAGTCGCGCCGAAGCCGTCGGAAACGCCGATTTGCTCGTTGTTCCGCTGCAAGCCGCGCCGAATCTCGACAAGCAGCAGTTATTTGCGGCGCGTTTCGATTGCGAGTTTTACGAAACCGGAAATCTGGCGCGGACGTTTGCTTCATCCGGCGGGTCTAAAGCGATACTTGAACCGACCGTCGCGTCAAACGACCGTTCAACCAGAACTTTAACAGCCGAGAAAATTGCCGCCGATTTTGAGCGAAGCGCGCAATCCGTCGAAAAGCTAGCGGCGGTCGGAAACGCTAAATTTAACGAGCAGGAACGGAACGCAACTGCGAACAGTTTTAGCTATACGGCGAGCGACGAAACCGTGCGTTTGCGCGGGGGCGAGCCGACCGTCTGGGACAGCCGGGCGCGTTTGAAAGCCGTCGAGATTGATTCAAATACGCGGAGCAAAATTTCGTATTTGCGCGGCAAAGTCGCCACTACTTATTACAGTCAGGAACAGACCGGCGGCGCAGCGCCGTTTGCGAAAGTCAATTCGCCGGTTTTTCTGACTTCAAACGCCGCCGAGTTTAACCACGTCGCCGGCGTCGCCGTTTACACGGGAAATGCGAGAGCGTGGCAGGAAGACAATTTTGTTCGAGCCGAACGTTTGATTTTGCGCCGCGACAGCCGTTCGATGTACGGCGAAGGCAAAGTTCAAAGCGCGCTTTATAACGCAAAACGCCGCGAAAACGGGGTTGACAAAATTGTTCCGGCTTTTGCGGCGGCTGATAAGATTTCGTATTCGGACGAGCAAAAGCTGCTTCGTTATGAGAGTAATGTTGATCTGCGTCAGGCGACCGAAAGAATAACGGGCGGTGTCGCTGAAATTTATTTAAACAATACCAACGAGGTGTCGAAAACGGTGGTGCAAAATTCGGTTGCGATTACCCAGCCGGGAAGAAAAGCGACGGGCGATTGGGCGCAATATACGGCGGCGGACGAAGTTTTCGTTTTAAAGGGAAATCCGGCTTACGTTGAAGACGCCGAGCAGGGAAATTTGAATGGGCGTCAGGTGACGGTTTATCTGCGCGAAAACCGAGTCGTCGGGCAAGGCGGGAACACGGCGACGACGCCCGGCAGAGTTCGCTCGACGCATAAGGTTAAAAAACAATAAAGCCTGAATGTGGAAAGTTTTTCGAGAACAAGCTGAAGAAAAGGTTGAAGCGGAGATAAAGCGTTCCCCGGCTTTTTCTTTTTCCGAAAATCAAAAAAATGGAGTCCCGTCGGGCAGTGCTCTGGCGTCTTTTAACTTACAGAAAACATACGGGCGGCGGCGCGTGGTTGATGATGTTTCGCTGTTTGTCGAACCGGGCGAAGTCGTCGGTTTGCTCGGAGCGAACGGGGCGGGAAAAACGACCACGTTTTATCTGATGACTGGGCTGGAGCGAGCCGAGCGCGGTCGGATAAATTTGGGCGAGCGCGATGTCACTAAGCTCCCACTTTATCTGCGCGCCCGGCTCGGTTTGGGATATTTGCCGCAGGAGCCTTCGATTTTTCGTCGAATGACCGCCGCCCAAAACATTCTCGCGGTACTTGAAACTCTCGGTCTCAGCCGACGCGATAGGCAAGCCAGACTTGAAGAACTGCTTGAAGAATTCGGAATCAACCACGTCAGAAACACGCGCGGCGACGCGCTTTCCGGAGGCGAAAGACGGCGCACGGAAATCGCTCGCTGTCTGGCGACCGAACCGCAATTTATTCTTCTCGACGAGCCTTTTGCCGGAATTGATCCGAAGGCGATTGACGATATTCAAAATATAATCGTGCATTTGAAAAATCGCGGGATCGGAATTTTAATCACCGATCACAACGTCAGAGAAACACTGGGCGTCACGGATCGGGCTTATATTATGGCTGACGGGCGAATCTTTCGGAGCGGAAAACCGCTCGAACTCGTTTCCGACGCGGAAGTTCGACGACTTTACCTCGGCGAGCGGTTTAGGCTCTAGTTGTTTGCGAATTAAATTTTCGCGTTTTTAACGGACAAATCGGTTGTTCATCGGTTATAATTCGGTAACGCCGGATGCCTTCTCATCACGAGGCGCGGGTTACTTTGGAGTGAATTTGTAAGTGCTATTTAATTGACCCTAGTATGTCGTTAAAACTGACTCAAAGATTAGACCAACGAATGGTGCTGACGCCGCAATTGCGTCAGCGCATCGAAATGCTGCAAATGACCTCAATCGAGTTGAGCGATTTGATTCAGCAGGAAATGTTGGTCAATCCGATTTTGGAGGAGGTTCAGTCGCAGGATGAAGTCCGCGAAATCTCCGAAAACATTATAGATCAATACGCCGACGGCAACGCGAGCGACATTCTCCCGGATAAATTCGAAGATACGAGAAACGGTTTTGAAGAAATTTTTGAAACCGCGCTCAGCCAGCCCAACGGAAACGGACAAATTGATGGGATTGCCGATTTACCTGAATACAGTGCGGGCGAAGAAGCCGTTCCGACAAACAATTTTGAAGAAGATTTTTCTGACGAAACCGAACATCGTTCGGATGCTTTTGAAGAAGTGGATTTCGGGCGTGAGTTTCAGGAATATTTAGACCCCGGCTATCGCACTCAGGAAATCGAATACAAAGAGGACGCTCCGAGCTTTGAGCAGTTTTTGACTCGTTCGGAAAGCCTCTCGGAGCATCTCGAATGGCAGCTTCGCCTCCAGCCTTTGGAAGATCACCTCTTGGAAACGGCGCTGTACGTAATCGGAAACCTCGACAAAGACGGCAGACTCTTTGCGTCAAATGAGGAAATTGCGGAATTTTGCGGATGTACGGTCGAAGCAGCCGAAGAAGCCAGACAAGTTGTGATTCAGCTCGACCCGGTCGGCTGCGCGGCGCGCGACGTGAAAGAGTGTCTGTACGCACAGCTTAAAGCCAGAGGTTTGGAAGACAGTTTCGCGGCGCAGCTAGTCGCCGATCATCTACACGATTTGCTGCCGCATAAGCTCGGACATCTGGCAAAACAATTGGGCTGCGAAGCGACGGAAATTGCCGAAGAAATCAAAACGATCAAATCGCTCGAACCGTATCCCGGACGCCAGTACGATTCGGACGACCCTGTTTATATCGCGCCGGAAATTTACATCGAAAAAATCGAAGGCGAATATGTTATTTATTTTGCAGACGACGGCAGCCCGCGCCTACGTCTAAGTCACACTTATCAGCAGATGCTCGGTAAACAAGACACTTCGAAAGAGGAGCGCGATTTTATCAAAGATAAAATGCGCTCGGCGATTGATTTGCTGAGAAACATAGAGCATCGGCGGCAGACGATTTACCGCGTGGTCGAATGCATCGTTGACCGGCAGCGGGAATTTTTGGATAAAGGCGTTCAGTTTCTCAGACCGATGATGCTCAAAGACGTGGCAGAAGACATCGGAATGCATCTTTCGACCATTTCCCGCGTCGTCAATCGCAAATACGCGCACACGCCGCAGGGCGTTATCGAGTTGAGGCGATTCTTTAGCGAAGGGATGCTAAACGAAGAAGGCGAAGAGGTTTCAACCAGAATTATCAAGCTCCGTATCAAGAAAATGATTGAAGATGAAGATACGCACGATCCGATTACGGACGATCAAATAGCAAAGATTCTGGCGAAAGAGGGAATCAAATTATCGCGCCGGACGGTGGCGAAATACCGCGACCAAATGAATATTCCCGGTTCGCGCGAGCGGAAAACGGTTGTTTAGATTTTGCGGCTGAAAATTGAAAGATTTTCGGCTTTTTCAGTTTTACTGATTATTGAAACACGGAGGTTTGTGAATGAGAATCGAAGTTACGGGGCGTCACGTCGAAGTGACGCCGGCGATCAGAGCGCATGTTGAAACGGAGTTAACGAAATTGTCGAATATGTTTCCCGAAGACGCGGCTCACGCTCATTTTGTGGTTAACGTTGAGAAAAACAGGCAGAAAGCAGAAATAGTTTTAATGATCGGCGAAAGAGCTTTGACGGCGACGACAGCCGATAAGGATTTGTATCTGGCAATCTCAAGAGTCGTTCAAAAAGTTGAAAAACAAGCCCTCAGATTAAAAGAAAAAAGAGTTGACCGCCGCCACAGCGCGAAGAAAACCGCAGAGGTCGCGCCGACGCCAGACGGAAACATTACGGCGGCTCCCGCGCCTCCGAGAATCGTCGAAGCCGACAATTACGCCGTCAAACCGATGACTGCGGAAGAAGCGGCGATACTTTTGGGGGCGGATACGAATCAGTTTTTGGTTTTCCGAGACGCCGATAACGAAAGCTTGAGCGTTATTTATAAACGCAGTGACGGCAATTACGGTTTGATTCAGCCTTAATCGTGTTCTTTTTATGAAAAAAAAAGCGGTTGAAGCGCAAATTCAAACGTCGCTGCCGCACGTCGTTATTATAACGGGATTAAGCGGCTCCGGGATGTCTTCAGCCACCAATGCTTTTGAAGATTTGGGGTATTTTTGTGTAGATAATCTGCCGGTGACGCTGCTTGAGACGTTTGCGCGTTTTCTTTCCGCCGAGCATGGCGAAAACACAATCGAGCGGGCGGCGCTGGTCATAGACATACGGGAAGGGAAGCTCCTCGAAGAGTTTCCCTCTCAATTGGAAAATTTAAAAAATCAGGGTTTGAAAACTTTTGTTTTGTTTTTTGAAGCGTCGGACCGCGTTTTGCAGCGGCGCTTTAGCGAAACCCGCAGACCGCACCCGGCGGACGGAGGCGACGGTTTGCAAGAGGCAATCAACGCGGAACGCGAGCAAATGGAGCGAATCCGGCACCTCGCGGATATGATCATTGACACTTCCGAACATACGGTTCACAGCCTGCGCCGTTTTCTAATCGAGAGATTCGATCCGTCGGCTGCCGGAGAAATGCCGCTCAAAGTTCAGGTCGTCAGTTTCGGGCATAAATACGGCACGCCGCGCGACGTTGATTTAATGTTCGATGTTCGGCACTTGCCGAATCCGTATTTTATCCCGGAATTAAAGCGTTTTTCGGGGAGCGACCGCCGCGTGGTTCGATTTTTAAATTCGCAGCCGGAAGTTGACGAAACTTTAAAGCGGTTTGTGGATTTGTTAAATTATCTTTTGCCGCTTTACAAACGCGAAGGAAAATCGTATCTAACCATCGGCATCGGCTGCACGGGCGGGCGGCACCGTTCGGTGATGATGGCGAACGCCGTCGCCAAAGAATTGCGAAAAAAACGTTTCGAAGCCAGCGTGACGCACCGGGACGTGAAAAAAACGAGCAAACCGATTGTTTAAACCGCAGTTATCCTATCGAGCCTGGGAATTCAAATTTTAAACGGGGAGGCAAATCAAATGAAAAATCGAGTCGGCGGCGTGATTTTGTCTCACGGGCAAATGGCGAACGAGCTGTTGGCGGCTGCGGAAACGGTTCTGGGCGCGATTGACGGCATCGCAGCCGTTTCAATCGGCTGGCACGACGATGTGGAAATTGCCCGTTCAGAGTTGGAGCGCGCGATTTCTGCGGTCGAGCGGGGAAAAGGCGTTTTGCTTTTGACGGATTTGTTCGGCGGCACGACGACAAATATCGCTGCGATGTTTCATACGGCGGGAAAAATCGAAATTCTGACCGGCGTTAATTTGCCGATGGTCGTCAAGCTCGTCCAGCAGGACGAAGCGGCGGATTTAACGGAGATCGCCAGACAGGTTTTGCAAGCCGGACGCGAGGGAATTTATTTAGCCGGAGAACTGCTCGTTCCTCTGAAAAATAAATAGGCTTTCCAGAATTATCTTTCTTTAATAAACGGAAAATCTAAAATAACACCCCGTTTGCGCGTTTTTTTCTATTGAAGCCAAAATGCTTCAAATGTTTGGGCGTCTCTTCAGGTAAAGGTGCGTATTTATGAAAGCTCTTCAAATCGTTTATATTTTTGTTTTTTTGACGTTTTTATCATTTTCTCCGGCGATTTGCCGCGCGCAGGATGAAATCGAGAAAATCAGTTTGGACCCGAATAAACAGATTATTAAAGGCAATCATCAAATTCCGTCGCCGAAAGCTCAAAAAAGAAATTTAACCGCCAAAGCAAACTCCGAAGAATCTAAAGCCGACTCCGAGCCGGTTGCCGTTTTAAATATTGAAAAAAGTAAGAAAGACGAAACGAGCAGCCAGGCGGCTGCCGAAAACGGCGAAAACTCTGCGTTCGAATCGGCTGCGAACAAATTGGCTGCGGTGGCTCGCCGGGAGAATTTAAAAGCCAGAATTGCCGCAAAGCCTTTAACGGACGTTTACCGCGCTGGCGTCGGAGACATTTTAGACATCCGCCTGCTCAATTCACCCGGCAAAGATTCGACTCTTTTTACAGTTCTTGACGGCGGTTTGATTGATTATCCGCTCGCCGGAGAGCCAATCGCTGTAGCGGGTTTGACGACCGAAGAGATTGCCGAATTATTGAGCGAAAAAATAAAGCTTTACGACGCGCCGGAACTGACTGTCGGCGTCAGAGATTACGCGAGCCACAAAGTCGTCGTCGTCGGCGCGGTCGAAAAACCCGGAGTCAAAATAATCCGGCGCGAAGCGGTTCCACTGTTTACAGTTTTAGCCGAGGCGGTGCAGATTCCGACAGCGACACGCGCCGCGATCATTCGTGCAAACAAAGAAACAGTGACAGTCAATCTAAAAGATTTGAACGGCGAAATTCTGGTTTACGATGGTGATTTGATCAAAATTCTGAACGAAAATCCGGTTGAAGCCAGCGCCAAACAATTTTATTTTATTGCAGGTCTGGTCGCCTCACCGGGACAAAAAGATTTTCACCCCGGTTTGACGGTTACGCAGGCGATACTGGCTGCGGGCGGAACCATCAAAGCCGACAAAGCAGTCATCCTGCGGCAAAATGAAAAAGGTTTTTTAGTTTCCACGGAAGTTGATTTAAAGCTCGTCAAAAACGGCAGAATGCAAGACATCAGAATCGAAAACGGCGACCGAATCGAGATAAAATAACAGTTAACAGTTATCAGTTATCAGCCATCATTTATTCGGCTTGGTTTGACTGTAGCTGTGTTCAACATTGATTTGCTATAATAAAACCGATTCTTGTACGGAGCGGATTCCGGTCGCTGCCGGTAAAAACATTTATCGGGAGAGGAAAGTCCGAACACTGTAGGGCGGCGAGCCAGCTAACGGCTGGGCGTTTTTGTCCCCAAAAGGGCGAAAACGACGACAAGTGCAACAGAGAACAATCCAGCCGATGGATTTGGGGTTTCACGAACGCGAAAGCGTAATCTCCGACATCGGTAATGGGTGAAACGGTGCGGGGAAGACTGTCGTGAACTCAGGTTTTCCCAAAGGTAAGAGCGCACCAGCGCGTTTGGCAACAAGCGCGGCTAGGCAAACTCCTCGCAGTGCAAGACCGAATAGAGAAGCGTTATGTAGGGCTGCCCGTCCGAATTTTGATTGTCTTTACGGCAATCAGAGCGCTTCCGGGTAGGTCGCTCGAATCGTTTGGCGACAAACGAGCTAGATGAATGACCGGCTATCTTTCGCCGAGAGGCGAGAGGTTGAACAGAATTCGGCTTACGAATCCGCTTCGGCGAGGATCAATCGGTTTTTTTTATTTTTTTGGAGGAGAGTTTCTAAACGTAATGGCAAATCGCAAAGGCGTTTTTATAGGCGCATATGTTCCGCTCGAATTAAAAGAATCGCTGCAAAGAAGAGCCGCCAGCGAACACCGCACTCTTTCACAGGAAATTACCAGAATTTTAACCGAAGCCGTTCACGGCAAAGGCTTGCCCGCCGGGAGCATTGACCGTCGGCAAAACAACAGCGCCCCGCGCAGGCGCGCCTCCGATCCGCTTCCGCGCAGACGCGCGGGCGATCTGGCTTACGTCGAACCCGACGAATCGAAAAAGTAAAAAATCCTTTCAACGGCAGAGTATCTCGAACGAGTGAAAATCGGTGTTTTAATTTACGGTTTTTTCGGTCTTTTAATCGGTCTCGTCATCGGTTTCTGGATTGCCAATGCCGTCAATCGCAATCTTTCGCCGCCGCTCGTAAATCAAAATCCAATTTCTCTTCAACAAACCGCAGCGCCGGAAAACAGCGGCGAAAAACTGAGTCCGGAAGAAATAAAGGCTGCGTTCGCCGCCGCCGAAAACAGAAAAGAAGACGCAGTTTTTCAGAAAAATCTCGGTTTGGCTTTGTCTCGTTATGCAAAAGTACAAAACGATTCGAGTTTTTTGCCGGAGCTGATAACGCTTTTGGAGCGGGCAAACCGGCTTTCAAACGAAAAAGATACCGATGTTTTGGCGGCGCTCGGCGATGTTTATTTTATAGATGCGCAGGAAAAATTCGAAGCGAGGCTTTATGAAAAAACGAGGAATCTTTATCAACGAGCCATCAGGTTAAATCCCGGCAATGCAGATATAAAAACGGCATACGCTTCCACTTTCCTTTTTTCAAAACCTGCCAATCCCGAAGCGGCAATTACCGAATTAAAATCAATATTAAACCAAAATCCGAACAACGAAGAAGCCTTACAATTGTTAATTTTGGCTTTGATTCAGAGCAACAAAATCGAAACTGCCGAGCAAAAATTGTACGAATTAAAAAAAATCAATTCAAACAACCCCGCAATTCCAGATTTGGAAGCGCAATTAACTCAAAATAAAATAAAGATTAATGGAGAATAAGTTGATAAAAACCGCAAATGCAATATCTAATTGCATTTGATTGGCGCAAAATCGCCGAATGATGGAATCCGATAATTAATTTCGGAATTGAGTCTGATAACGAAGGTTTTGTTGATGAGCAAATTTTCTTGAGCCTTGATTTCGATCCCCTGCTGAAAATTCTTCGCTTTTTCTTTAAAAAATTAATTTGCCGGGATAAAATTCGAGACATACCAACTGATTAGGGCGTTTCCGAAAAAGAGCGCAACGATTGAACCGATGCCGAGAAAAATCCCGAATGGAATCTGGGTTTGCAGATCGCGCTCGCGGCGTGAATAAATGAATAAAATGCCGGAAAATGCGCCGATAAATGCCGCCAGAAAAAGCGTCAAAAGCGTCAGACGCCAACCGAGAAAAGCTCCCACCCAGAGCATCATTTTGACATCGCCGAATCCCATCGCGTCAACGCCGCGCAGACGTTTCCAAAGCCATCCGAGCAGCCATAAAAAACCGCCTCCCGCAGCAGCGCCCAGAAGCGCTCCCAAAACCGAAGATAACGCGATAGGAATTTGCAGGTTCGAGAGCGGAGCATACTGCAAATCGTCAAAAACGGCTGCGCCGGTTATCAGCGGCAGCCCGATTCTGGTGGCGAATGCGATAAAAATTCCCGGATAATTAATCGCGTCGGGCAGAATCATATGTTCCGAGTCAATAAAAATGAGAGCGACAATGGCGGCGACAAACGTCAATTCAAGCGGCAAAAGCAAGCTTAAGCCCGCGTGTCTGAAACAGAAAACAAAGAGCAGGGCGGTCAGCAATTCAACGAGCGGATAGCGAAAAGAAATAGAAAGGCGGCAGTTTCGGCAGCGACCGCGCAGAACGAGCCAGCTCAAAATCGGAATGTTATCGTAAGGTTTGATCGGCGTTTGACAGGACGGGCAAGCCGAATTTGGAAAAACGATTGATTCCTCGCGCGGCAGGCGATGAATCAAAACGTTAAGAAAACTGCCGATCACGGCGCCGAAAATGAAAAAAAGAAGATCGAAAAAGAAAGCAGGGAAGTCCATCGGATTTAAGTTTTGAGCGTCAATTAGCATTGTACAAAAGAAAGAAATCGGAAACGGAAATTGGCAGGAATCGAAGAAGCCGTAAAAAAAACAATCAGCGCCTTTGAAGCGGCGCTGAAAACATCTTACACGGTTTTGGCAAAACAAAAAAGATGCAGTTTAAAAAAGCTCTTGAGAAAGGCTCCTTTATAATGTATGCCAGAAGCCGTATTTGCGTAATTTCCGATAACGAAGCTGCATTCTTTGATTTTCGGGCATCGAGACGAGCAGATTTATTTCTTTGAGCAGAGCATTTTTAAAATCAGTCGTAAATTGATTTTCGCGGTCGCCCAGCAAATTATAATCCCAGTGCTTTGGTTCGGGAATAATTTCATCAATCACGCCGAGCGCCCGCAAATCCGTTGCGGTCAGTTTTAACTTTTCGGCGGCGAGATCGGCGCGAGCCGCGTCTTTCCACAAAATAGCCGCGCAGCCTTCGGGTGAAATCACCGAATAAATCGAGTTTTGCATCATCAACACGCGGTCGGCAACTCCTATTGCCAGAGCGCCGCCCGAACCGCCCTCGCCGATTACGACTGCCACGATGGGGCAGCGCAATTCAGCCATTTCCTTTAAATTAAAAGCGATGGCTTCCGCTTGTCCGCGTTCTTCGGCGTCAATTCCGGGATAAGCGCCGGGAGTGTCTATAAAAGTGATTACCGGGCGGTTAAACTTGTTTGCCATCTGCATCAATCGCAAAGCTTTTCGGTAACCTTCCGGTTTCGGCATCCCGAAATTTCTGCGATGTCTCTGTTTGGTATCGCGTCCTTTTTGATGTCCGGCGACCAGAATTTCAAAGTCTCCAAGGCGAGCCAGACCGCAAACCAGAGCCGTGTCCTCCGCGTAACGCCGGTCGCCGTGCAACTCCAGAAAATCGTCAAAAACGTTTTCAAAAATATCGAGCGAATAAGGACGAGCCGGGTGGCGCGCGATCTGTACGCATTCAAAAGCGGTTTTTTTTGCGTTCGTTTTTTCCAGCACTGTTTCCTCCGAAAAATATTTCGATTACTTGCGGATTTGCCATTCCACCACGCAGCCGAGTAACTCCAGTTCTTTGGCTAAATTATAATTTCCCTGTATTCGCAGAGAGCCGTGGACGCCCAGGCGTACGCGGTAACAATTGTTTTTGTGCATCGGCATTTCAAAAAACACTTCGCATTTTCCGCGATTACGGTTTAGCAAGGCAAGCAGGCTTTCATAAAAGTTAATATTTTTTTCCGCAACGGGCGGCAGATTGACGATTAGGGAATCGGCACGCGCCGGCAGGGCTTCTTCAAATTTGTGAATTTCTTCGACAATAAACGAAAAATTCGTTTCGTTTTCACTTTCAAGATGTCCAGCGGCAAAGATTATTTCGTCGTTTGTGAGAAGCTGCGAATATCTCTCGAATGCTTCGGACCAAGCCAGGCATTTAATCGAACCTGTATAATCTTCCAATTTAAAAATGGAAAAACGGTTTCCTTTTTTGCTTAAGCGGACTTGCGCTTCGCTGATGATTCCGGCGATCCAGAGTTTTTGCTCGGAGTCAGATGAAGCGTTTTGCGTCAAACTTAAAATGCTTTGCGCTTCAAGCTGCTTAAGCAGTTCGTCGTGTTTGCTTAAAGGATGGTTGCTTAAGTAAAAGCCAAGCGTTTCTTTTTCCGCCGTCCAGATTTCTTTGTCCGTTAAAACGGGAAAATCCTTGATTTTAATTTCACTGACATCCTGATTTGTGGCTCCGAAAAGAGCGTTTTGACCTTTTTCCTTTGAGTTGCGCTCCTTTTGCGCGACCGATATTGAAGTTTCAATTTCGGCAATGAGTTTCGAGCGCCAATGATTTGTCGTAATCGAATCGTCTTTGAGAGAGTCGAAGGCGCCGGAGTAAATCAGGCTGTGCAAGCTGCGGCGATTTACCGAGCCTGAGGCTCTCGAAATAAAATCTAAAAATGATGAAAACGGTTTTTCTCGCCTGGCGTTGATAATCTCTTGAATCGCCGCTTCTCCGATTCCTTTGATCGCGCTCAAGCCGAATCGAATCGCATTGTTAACGGGCGTAAAACCGGAATTGCTTTCGTTGATGTCGGGCGGCAAAAGCTGTATCGCGGCGGTTTTCAATTCGGCAATATATTTTTGTATTTTTGCGGTGTCCTGTGCTTCGTGCGAGAGAACCGCCGCGTAAAAATGCGACGGGTAATGGGCTTTTAAATATGCGGTTTGGAAAGCCAGGTAGGCATAGGCGACGCTGTGGCTTTTGTTAAAGCCGTAATCGGCAAACTGCGCCATCAGAGAGAAGATTTGTTCCGCTTTTTCCCGTTTGATATTGCGCTCGGTTGCGCCGTTGACAAATTTTTCCTGATGCTTTGCCATCTCTTCGCGCTTCTTTTTGCCCATTGCGCGGCGCATCATATCGGCTTCGCCAAGCGAATAGCCCGCCAGATTTTGGGCGAGCTGCATAATTTGCTCCTGATAAACGATAATTCCGTGCGTGTTATTTAAAATCTCTTTCATCTGCGGAACGAGATAGCGAACTTGTTTTTGACCGCGATGGCGGCTGATAAAATCGTCAACCATTCCGCCGTCGAGAGGACCGGGGCGATAGAGCGCATTGAGAGCGGCAAGGTCTTCGATTCCTTTCGGTTTTAAACGGCGGCAGATTTCCTGCATTCCGGGTGATTCAAATTGAAAAATGGCTTCGGTTCTGCCGTCCGCAAAAATCTTCATTGTTTCTTCATCGCTTAAGGGAGTTTGCGTCCAATCAATCTGCTTATTAATGGACTGCTTTATGCTGATTAAGCAGTCGTTTATTACAGTTAAGGTGGTTAAGGCAAGGAAATCCATCTTAAGCATTCCGGTTTTTTCCAGATCGGACATCGCAAATTGTGTAGTCAGCTCGTCTTTAGCCGACAGAGCAACCGGAATTAACTCGTCGAGCGGTTTGGGAGAAATGACCACGCCGGCTGCGTGAACCGAAGTATGTCTGGCACAGCCTTCGAGACGGCGTGCGAGATCAATCACCTCTTTTACCTGTGGATTTGTTTCCACGGCGGTTTTTAGTTCTTCGACTTGTTCGAGAGCTTGCGTGATGCTGACGTTTCGTCCCCTGACGGGTGGCGGGATCAGTTTGGCGATTTTCTCGACCTCTGAATAAGGCATGTTCAAAGCTCTGCCGACATCCTTAATAACGGCTTTGGAAGCCATTGTTCCAAAAGTAACGATTTGGCAGACCGAATTTCTCCCGTATTGATTGACCACGTGCTTGATAACGCGCTCGCGCCCGCGAATACAAAAATCAATATCAATATCAGGCATTGTGACGCGCTCCGGGTTGAGAAAACGCTCGAAAAGCAAATCGTATTGAATCGGATCAACGTCCGTTATTTCCAGACAATACGCGACCAGGGAGCCAGCCGCAGAGCCGCGCCCGGGACCGACGGGAATATCGTTTTCTTTGGCGAAGCGAACGAAGTCCCAAACGATCAGAAAATACCCTGGAAAACCCATGCGTCTGATAATACCGGTTTCAATAATGATTCTGTTTTTGTATTCTTCAATCAAGTATTTTAAATTCCCGGCGTTTTGCAAAGGCTCCCAAACCGATTGCTGACGTTTTTTAAAACCGTCCCACACTACTTTTTCGAAATATTCATCGGCGGTTTCACAGTTTGAATCGAGAGGTATCGGATAGAGCGGCAGATTAAAAGAATCTTCACTGCTCGGCAGAGCAAAATTGCAGCGCTCGGAAATTTCAATTGTTTTTGATAAGCTATCGGGCAGTTCCGCGCCGAAAAGACGCCACATTTCCTCTGCGGATTTGAGATAAAATTGTTCGGAACCGAGTCTCGGACGCGACTCGTCTTGAATTGTTTTGGCAGCACCGATGCAGAGCATCATTTCATGAGCTTTGGCGTCATCTGCTGAGAGGTAATAAACATCATTTGTTGCCACTAAGTCCAAATCCAGCTTTTTTGATAGTTGAACGAGGGGCTGACGAATCGCTTTTTCTTCGGGGAGATTGTGGTCTTGAATTTCCAGAAAGAGATTGTTTTGACCGAATATATCTTTGAGTTTGGCTGCGTAGTTGTATGCATCTTGAAAACGATTTTGTTTTAAAAAATGATTGACCAATCCATCCCGACCGGATGTCAGACAAATGATTCCGGTACTATACGTCGTGAGCAAATCGAAATCTATTCTCGGTTTGTGATGCAATCCTTCGGTGAAAGCTTTTGACGACAAACTGACGAGATTAAAATAGCCGGTCAGATTTTCCGCCAATAAAACAAGAGTGTAATAAGGCAGCTCGCCCGCTTTGAGAGCGGCGCTTTTGTCAAATCTGGAACCGAGCGTCAGATAAGCCTCGAAACCGATGATCGGCTGAATGCCGTTTTTCTTCATGTTATAGTAAAACGACAGTGCGCCGTATAAATTGCCGCAATCGGTCATTGCGCAGGCTTTCATCTCCAGCTCGTTGAGTCGGCGAGCAAGCGCTGGGATTTGATTTGCGCTTTTCAGAATGCTGTAATCTGTATGAACGTGCAGATGGACAAAATCTTTTGTAGGCATTTGATAAATTTTTGGAATTAATATTTGTTTATTGAGAAAAAGTTATGAATTACTCACACGACCGTGAAAAAAAACAGCCCCGGCGTAAGAAAGTGTACATAGAGACGCACGGATGTCAAATGAACGTTTCCGATTCTGAAAGAGTAGCCACCAGGCTGGAGCAAACAGGGTATCAGGTGGTCGGGTCTGATAACGAAGCCGAAATTGTTCTTATCAATACTTGTTCGGTTCGTGAGCGCGCAGAACAAAAACTTTTCAACCGTGTGGGAGAATTATCAGACAAAAAAAGACGAGCGGAGAAGCCCTTGATCGGCGTGTTAGGCTGTGTCGCCCAGCTCGAAGGGGAAAACTTGTTTGCCAAAACATCAAATATAGATTTTGTTCTAGGAACGCGAGCGGTTGGAAGAGTCGGAGAGATGCTCGATGGAATTAACTTAAAAGATAAAAAAAACGTTGATTTGGGCGAGAGAGAAGACAATTATGATTGGACGGTCGCAGATCAATACAGAAGCTCGGATTATGTGGCTTTTGTGCCGATTATCGAAGGTTGTAACAAATTTTGCACATATTGTATTGTACCTTTTTCCCGTGGACGCGAACAAAGTCTGCCGCCAATACAGATCCTGGATCAGTTGAGAGGATTAAAAGAAGCCGGAGTTAAAGAAGTCCATTTAATCGGTCAAAACGTAAACAGCTATCGTCCGAAGACCGACGCCGGGATGGAAGGATTTAAAGGCGCGACGCCTTTTTCGCGTCTTTTGCGAGCGGCTGCTAGAACCGGAATGGAACGAATCAAATTTACAACTTCTTTTCCGAGAGATTTTCACCCGGATATTGTCGCGGCGATTAATGAATGTGAGAATCTCTGCGATTGGGTGCACTTGCCGGTGCAGTCTGGCAGCGACCGCATTCTTCAGGCGATGCGACGCGGTCATACATCGGCTGATTATTTGAAAAAAGTAGAAGCAATTCAAAACTCTTCGCGTCAAATCTCGTTGACTACTGATATAATTGTCGGGTTTCCAGGCGAGACGGATGTTGATTTTAGAGAAACGATTGAGTTATATGAAAAATGTCGCTTTGATAGCGCTTATCTTTTCAAATATTCGCCGAGACCCGGCACGCCGTCAGCCCACCTTGACGATTCCGTTTCGGCTCAAATCAAGAGAGAGCGTTTTTTAATCTTGGAATCGGTGCAAAAGCGAATACAGGAAGAGAAATCAAGAGAATACATCGGAAAAACGGTTCGGGTTTTAGCGGAGAGTTTTAGCGCAAAATCTCAAAACGATCTGAGCGGGCATACAACTTGCCACAAAGTGGTGAATTTTGAGGCGGACAAAACAAAGCTCGGGCAAATCATTGAGGTTTTTATAACCGATGCAAAAGTCAATTCATTGCGTGGGCATATTGCGGTTTGACGATTGGATTTATACTATCTTGTTTTTGTATTATTTGTTCGAGGTTGCGGATGGAAAACGATATTGAAGTAAAAGTCGGCGCGTTAATTATGGAGCCTCACAGCGGTACTCCGATTGTTGTCTTGCGTGGGGTTTCCGATGAAACTGTCATTCCTATCTGGGTTGGGACATTCGAGGCGAACGCAATCGCCCTGGAAATTGAAAAAACAGTTCCTCAACGTCCTATGACTCATGATCTGCTCAGAAATATAATTACTCAAATGGGGGCTGTGGTTGAAAGAGTCATTATCACCGAGTTGCGGAACGATACTTTTTTTGCTTTGATTGAGATGCGTCAACAGGATGGAAGTTTGACGGCGATTGATGCCAGACCCTCCGATGCCATCGCGCTGGCGCTTCGTTTTAGCTGCGGAATTTGGGTTAAACCCGAAGTCGTTCGATTGGCGGGATCGAATCTGGTTTCCAGCGACGAAGAGAGCGAAGAAGTAGCAGGCGAAGAATGGCCTGATTTGATCAGCGAATAACCGTCTATTTCGATTAGAATTACAAAAAGCTGATGATTATAGCAATTGCCAATCAAAAAGGCGGAGTTGGGAAAACTACGACAGCCATTAATCTGTCAGCCGCGTGTGCCCTTAAAGGGAAGAGAGTTTTGTTATGTGATTTAGACCCGCAAAGTAATAGCTCCATTTCTTTTTTAAATGTTGAATCCGTCTCGAACTCAACATATGACCTTTTGATTGATAATAAGGGTGATTGGAGAGAGTCCCTATATCGGACCGGAGTTGAAAATCTCGATATTATTCCTGCTAAAATTAATTTGGCTAAACTCGAATCAAAGCTTGTCGGTGATTTTGACGCTATTTTTAGATTTAAAGACCGGCTTGAGCAAATAAAAAAAGAGTATGATTTGATAATCTTGGATACGCCTCCGACGTTGGGTCTGATAACGATTAACGCATTGGTCGCCGCGACACATATTTTGATACCAATACAAGCGTCATATTTTGCTCTGGAGGGAACGGACGATCTGCTGGAAACCATCGAAAAAGTGCGAGCGAGACCAAACCCTAATCTAAAACTGCTCGGCGTGCTGGTTACCCTGCATGATAGAAGAACAACGCTTTCCAGAGAAGTGCAAAACCATATTCGACAGGTTTTCGGGAGCAGCACTTTCGAGACGGTGATTACGAGAAGCGTCCGACTCGAAGAATCTCCGGCACATAAAGAAACAATTTTTACGTACGCGCCGAATTCATCCGGAGCAATCGAATATCTGCATCTATGCGAGGAGGTCTTTGCACGTGTCTAAAAAAGGCTTGCCATTAGGATTAAAAATGCGTCACGACTCGCATTATGTGGACGAACTAACGAAATCTCATCAATTTATCGGACGCATTATTCCAATTGCGAAAATTGAGCCGAACCCCGAACAGCCGAGAGTTGAAATGGGGGATCTAAGCGAGCTGGTCGCTTCGATAAAGGAGAAGGGCGTGCTCGAACCGCTTTTGGTGAAACCGCTGGCGAGTTCCGAGAAATGGCTGATTATTGCAGGAGAGCGTCGCTGGAGAGCGTCTCAGATAGCCGGTTTAGCTGAGGTGCCGTGTATAGAGCTGAATGTCAGCGATCAGGAAATTGCCGAAATCGCCCTGATCGAAAATCTACAGCGTAAAGATTTAACCGTCTGGGAAGAAGCCGATGCCTATCAATCGCTGTGCGAGCGTTTTAGGTATACGCACGAAGATTTGGCGAAAAAGCTCAGCAAAAGCCGCTCTTCGGTTACAGAGACGCTAACTATCGCGTCAATACCGCCGGCGGTCAGGCAAAAGTGCTTAGACGCGGGTGTTTCGTCGAAAGCCGCGATTCTAAAGATTGCCAGGAAGTTTGACGAAGACGAGATGTTCGAGGAAATTAATAATAGCTTCGGGCAAAAACAGAATTCTAATAACGACGGCTCTCAAACGGGAAAATTCGTCACGCCGCGATTAATAAAAGCTGACTCGGAAAAAGCTAATTCGGAATCGCTTGCTTTTTTGAACGTCGGAAAGAATATAAATTTTCCTTTGCGCGTTTTTAAGTTTAATGACGATAATCATAACTTTAAACTGGAAATCAAGTTTAAAAAGCCGGCGAATATAAACGATTTAAAAGGTGCAATTAAAAAGGTTTTGGAAGATTTGGACAATATTGAAGTGCAAAATGACTTGGTATGACATAATCTTTATTATCGGACGCAGCGCTTTGCTCTTCAATATTACTCAAATCTTCGCTTAAAATTCCCTGTTGAAATATTAAAAGTAAATTTGACTATAAATCACAAAAGCGGAATTCTGAACTTTGAGCAGGTTTCCTTCGATTCAATTGATTCAACGCTTTCAAAATTCCGCTCTTTCAGACAAGTAAATTATGCAACCAGCAGTTTCCAATTATGATATTAGAGATATAAATCTGGCGCCGATGGGAAAACAGCGCATCGAATGGGCTGACCGCGAAATGCCGGTTTTACGACTCATTCGAGATAGATTCGCAACCGAAAAACCCTTGCAAGGCTACAAGATCGTCGCTTGCGCGCACATCACGACAGAAACCGCTAATTTAGCGCGGACACTTCAAGCGGGCGGCGCGGACTGCATCCTTATTGCTTCCAATCCGCTTTCAACGCAGGATGATGTGGCTGCCGCCTTAGTAGCCGAATACGGAATTCCGGTTTTTGCCATTAAGGGCGAATCTACCGAAACTTACAACCGCCACGTTCGAATCGCTCTCGATACCGAACCGGATTTGATTATTGACGACGGCTCCGACGTAGTAGCTACGCTTTTAAAAGAACGACAGCATCAAATTTCCAAAATCGTCGGCTCGACCGAAGAAACCACTACCGGAATCGTTCGACTCGAAGCGATGCAAAAAGCAGGCGTGCTTCCCTTTCCGGCGATGGCTGTTAATAACGCGCAAACCAAACATTTCTTCGATAATCGTTACGGCACCGGGCAATCAACAATAGATGGCGTAATCAGGGCGACAAACATTTTGCTGGCTGGCAAAAACTTGGTCGTTTTGGGTTACGGCTGGTGCGGAAAAGGAGTCGCAATGCGCGCCAGAGGCTTGGGCGCCAATGTTTTAGTCACCGAAATTGATCCGATCAAAGCGGTTGAAGCCGTAATGGACGGTTTTCGCGTGATGCCAATGAACGAAGCCGCAGCGGTCGGAGACATTTTTATTACCGTTACCGGAAACCGGGACGTAATTGACCGCAAACATTTCCCTTTGATGAAAGACGGGGCGATTGTCTGCAACAGCGGACACTTTGATTTAGAAAT
>DASVRD010000116.1:0-27309 GCA_036388775.1 Pyrinomonadaceae bacterium
TCAAATTATGGAAAAAGCGACATATACAATCGGTCAATTAGTCAGCAAACAATGTTTGAATTGCAACGAAGAACAAAGCCATATGGTTGCGTCTTTAACTAAAAAAGGTCAGATTTCAAAAGTAGTTTGTTCGGTTTGCTCTGTTGTCAGCACATTTAAATCAACTGCTAAAACTCTGGATGCCGATGCCGCTCCGAAAACCGGAACACCGTATGACCGCTCTCGCACATACCGGAAAGGTCAAACGATGATGCATTCTTCGTTTGGTTACGGAGAAGTAATGAGCGTGATTGAACCGCAGAAAATAGACGTTAAATTCGGAGACGGACTGCGTCGTTTGATTCATTCTCAGATTTAAATCTTTTAGTTTTTTCGTGATAAAAAATGCGATGTGCTTATACAAGCACATCGCATTTTTTGTTAATTGAATAAACCAATTAGTCTTGTTCCTCATTTTGTCCCGTGCTTTTCTTGACGGCTTTCAGAACATCAATCCGCAATTGCAGCCAATCCATTCCTTTAGGCGTGTTGTAATCATGAGCGGAAAAATAATTTGTAACAGTTCCTGCGCGAAGCATAAAACGGGCTTCGCGTTTTTGATATGTAACGCGATAGCCTTTTGATTTGCCGACTTCGATGAGATCGCGCGTGATTGCTTTTGCCTGCCGGTCTGCTTCTTCAGCCCATTCCGATGCCATATTTATCTTTTCCTTTGTTGAAATTATACGGCAGCCCGGCGAATTAGCAATCAACAAATTCGCAAACCGCCGCGGCAAATTTTTCGTGCGATTGATAAATAACGCCATGCGTTCCTGCGGGAATTATGGCGGCTTTTCCGTTTGGCAACAATTCCGCCATTGTTTCGATCCAATTCTGCGGCGCAATTGTGTCCAACTCGCCGCTCAAAACAAGCGTCGGCGCTTGAATCTGCAAAAGCTTTTCTTCGATTTTATCTTTGAGCGAATATTTTAGCGTGTAGATTTCCCGGCGAATCCCGAATTTAAAATAATCGCGCAGAGCTATATAAACCAGCGAAAACGGCTCGCGCGGAGCATTCATCAGAAAACGCCAAAATTGCCGGAAAAAATTTCGTTTTCCCTTTTCAAAAGTCGGCGAGGCGAGAATTAATTTATCAACCATTTCAGCGTGTCGCACGGCAAATTCCGCCGCAATCTGGCTGCCAAGCGAATGCCCGACAATGTTTGCCCGCTCGATTTCCTGAGCTTTCATCCAATCGGCTAGCGCGTCCGCCAGCTCTGTAATGTTGAAAACGCGGCGCGGTTTTGAGCTGTCGCCCCAACCGGGCAAATTCGGCGCAAAGACTTCTCGCCGTTTTGCCAACTCAGTGATTAGGGGAATCAAATAGCGATTTGAAATCGCCAAACCGTGAATAAGCACAAACGGCGTTTTGTCGGCAAAATTTGGATTTCGTTCCGCCAATGCGTGAATTCGCAAGCCATTAACGTTTGTCCAAGTTCTTTCGATTTTTTCGGTTTGTGAAGGCAATTTATTTTTCGTTTTCAATCGTTTCGCGCAATTGGCGGAAAAGCTCGGCGAGATCGTTTGCTTGATAATGCGCGTTTAAACCGCTCGGATTCGGCAAAACCCAGATTCGCGTTTCCCCGATTTGTTCCGGTTGTAAACCTAAAACAGCTTTCGGATGATTGAATGCGACGCGGTAAGTTGTAATTCCCAGAACGGCTAAAACTTTCGGCTGAAACCGCAAAACTTTTGCCCGCAATTTCGCGCCGCCCGCAACGATTTCTTCCGTCGTCAATTCGTCGGCGCGCGCCGTCGTCCGCTCGCAAATGTTGGTGATGCCGTAACCGTTTTTTAAAAGCTCGTTTTGTTCGTGAGGCGCGAGAAGTCGGTCGGAAAATCCGGCGGCGTGCAGAGTTTTCCAGAAACGGTTGCCGGGACGCGCAAAATGGTGTCCGGTCGCGCCGGAATAAAGTCCGGGATTGATACCGCAAAACAAAACTTTTAAATCGGGCGCGATAACATCCGAAATTGTTTTCTCGACGGCTGCCAGCAAATCCTGTTTGGTCGGTTTTATCGTCACAGAATTCAAATGTTTTGAAATGCTTCGAGATATTTTAAGCCCGATCCGGTGTTAAAAATCACGATGCGCTCGGTTTTGCCGACTTCGCCGCGCTCGATTAATTTTTTGAGCGCCGAAAGACACGCGCCGCCTTCGGGCGCGGCGAAAATCCCGGTTGCCGCGCCGATTTCTTTGACATCGGCGACCAATTCTTCATCCGTTACGGCAACCGCAGTTCCGCCGCTTTTTCGCAAAATGTCCAAAAGAATAAAATCGCCGATGGCTTTCGGGACGCGCAAACCGGAAGCTACGGTGTGCGCGTTTTCGATTTCCGCTCCGTGATTCAAACCTTCGTGAAACGCCCGGACAATCGGCGCGCAGCCGAGCGACTGAACCGAAACCATTCGCGGTCGTTTGTCGGAAATCCAGCCCATTTTTTCCATTTCGTCAAACGCTTTCCACATTCCGACCAAACCCGTTCCGCCGCCGGTCGGATATAAAATGACATCGGGCAATTCCCAATTCATTTGCTCTGCCAATTCGTAGCCCATCGTTTTTTTGCCTTCGACTCGATACGGTTCTTTCAAAGTTGAAACGTCAAACCAGCCTTCGGCGTCTTTGCGTTCGGCAACGATTTTGCCGCAATCGGTTATCAATCCGTCAACGAGCGTGACATTTGCGCCAAGCTGTTCGCATTCGACGACGCAGGCGCGCGGCGTGTCTTTCGGAACAAACAAAAAGGCTTCGATTCCGGCTTTTGCCGCATAAGCGGCGAGTGCGCCCGCCGCGTTTCCAGCCGAAGGCGCGGCGACTTTTGCAACGCCCAATTCTTTCGCCATCGAAACCGCCGCGCTCATTCCGCGAGCTTTGAAAGAAGCGGTCGGATTTAGCGATTCGTCTTTGATATAAAGATTGGAAAGACCGAGTTTTTCGCCCAAACGCCCGGTTTTGTGCAGCGGCGTCCAGCCTTCGCCCAAACTGACAATATTTTCGTCCGATTCGACGGGCAAAACTTCCTTGTAACGCCAGAGCGAAGCAACGCGGCTTTTTAAAGATTCTTTGGTTAGAGTTTCGCCCGCGCGCTCTAAATCGTAATTAACGAGCAAAGGTTTTCCGCAAGCGGCGCAGAGATTATAAAGTTTGTTCGACCGGTAAACTTCAGCGCAGTTCGAGCAATAAAGATTAGTGACGTTCATAAATTTATTGATTTCTATTCTAATTCGAGCGTAAGATGCTGGCAACGCGCTTTCCCGAAAAAGGAGAATAAAAAATGAATTTTCGCAGATTTATAATCATCGCGTTGATGGCTTTTTCCGCTTTCCCGGTTTTGTCGCAATCGCCGAATCGCACCACCGTTTGGAAAGAAATAGAATCTCTCCGGGAACAAATAAAGGGGCGTGAAAACGTTTTGCTTGAGCCTGCGGCTGAAGACCGCACAGCTTACGCTCAATTTTTGCAGCAGCCTGAAACAGGTTTGATTCGCTTGCTGCCGCGCGAAAAATACGACAATAAATTAACTCTGCGTGATGGCGGCGCTTATTACTCTTTCAGTCGTCTGACACATGAATATGGTTACGGTTCGGACGTTTCGCTCGAACAAGGCAGCTTATCGGTCGGATTTGCCGGAGCGAATTACGGAATGATCGCAAAGCTGGGTGACATTCGGCTTGAAGATGTTACGCTCGAAAATCCGATTGTTCAGCAACTGGCTCAACACAAACCGCCGACAGCCGAACCGGAAGCTCGTATCGAACAACGCAGAACAAGCGAAGAAACATACAAAAAAGATGCAGTTTACAAAAGACGTGTAACGGCAATCGCCGGAAATACATATGTTCTGCGGTCAATTGATTACGACACTTCGGACGTGCTGGTCGCGTTCAAAATCGTTCGCCAGGACGATGATGACAGTTTGATTCTGGCTTGGAAAATGTTAAAAAAATATCCAACACCGAGGCTGGAGAGATAGAGCCGCGATTTCACTTTTTTAAAATTGAAGCCAATGCAATTGCATAAAACAATTCGCGCGGCTTTTTCTTTTGCCTGCTTCAGAAATTTTTCAGATTTTTTTCACTGTAACTTCAAGACTTTGCCGCGACGCACGATTTAAATTTCTTCGTGTGAACGTTATGAAGAGTTTTCTCGAAGCCGGGCAATCGCTCAAACATTACAAAATCAAACGAAAGCTCGGTCAGGGCGGAATGGGACAGGTTTATTTAGCCGAAGACACCAAGCTCGGTCGGCTGGTCGCCATCAAATTATTGCCCGAAGAGACGACGCAGGATGAAATAGCAAAGCTTCGTCTTTTGCAGGAAGCAAGAGCGGCTTCGGCTCTCAATCATCCGAATATCGTTACGATTTACTCGATAGACGAAGAAAACGACGTTGATTTTATCGTGATGGAATACGTCAAAGGCGAGACTTTGAGAGCGATTATCGAACGCCAGCCGCTCGCCGTGCCGCAGCTTCTCGACATCGGCGCGCGTGTTGCGGACGCGCTTGCCGCCGCGCATTCCGCCGGAATAATTCACCGCGACATAAAATCCGAAAATATTTTGCTAACCGGAAATTTGCAGCCGAAAATTCTCGATTTCGGTCTGGCTAAAACGATTGAGCCGCTGCTGGCTGGCGACGTTGATTCGGGCGCTTCGACAAAGTTCAATTTGACGGGCGCGGGAGGCATCATCGGAACGATTTATTATATGTCGCCCGAACAAACTCGCGGCGAAACGTTAGACGCTCGTTCCGACATTTTCTCGCTCGGCTGCATTCTTTACGAAGCTGCGGTCGGCAAGCTGCCGTTTACAGGACGGAGCCTGATTTCGATTGCGCAGGACATCGCCAACGCAGAACCGCAGTCGCCGAGCCGCATCAGACCGGAATTGCCCGTCGAGTTTGACATCATCATCGAGCGCGCGCTGGCGAAAGATAAAGAGCGCCGTTACAACTCAGCGTCGGAACTGGCGGCGGCTTTGAAATCGCTGAGAGGCGTTTCTTCGGAAATTTTCATTGCGCAAAACGGCAACGGCGCGCAGATTTCAACGGCGGCTAAACAGACACCCGAATCGTTTGTCGGGCGCGAAGCCGAGTTAAAACGGCTTGAAGAATTAACAGTGCAAATGATCAACGGCAAAGGTCGTGTGATTTTCGTCACGGGCGAGTCTGGAATCGGCAAAAGCTCTTTGATCCGCGAATTTTTGCATCGCTCGCGCAATCGTTTTACCAATGTTTTTACTTTGCAGGGGCGTTCGGTCGAACAATACGGAACGGGCGAGGCGTATCTGCCCTTTCTCGAAGCCGTCGGCGCATTGTTGGCAACTCAGCATCGCGACCGGATTGTCGGGCTTTTGAGGACTTATGCGCCGACCTGGTGTTTGCAATTCCCCGCTGCTTTTGTGTCGAGCATCGCGCTCGAAAAATTGCAGCAGGAAACAGCCGGAGCGACAAAAGAACGAATGATGCGCGAAATGGGCGATATGCTCGCGGCGCTCTCAACCCACGCTCCGGTCATTCTGCTTTTGGAAGATTTGCATTGGGCTGATCCTTCGAGCATAGATTTGCTGCGGCATCTCGGTCAGCGCATTTCCGAGCATCGAGTTTTGATTGTCGGCACATATCGCCCTGCGGATTTGGAGCGAAGCGAGCATCCGCTGAAAAACTGCAAATTTGAATTGCAGACTCAAAAACTCAGCGAAGAATTTGCGCTCGATACGCTCGGCGAAGCTCAAATCGCGGGATTTCTCGATTCGCATTTTCGCCCGAACAATTTTCCGCCAGAATTGTCCGCGCTGATTTACGGCAAAACCGAAGGTCATCCTTTGTTTGCCACAAGTTTGATTCAGTTTCTCGCTGAAAATGGCGACATCGGCGAAGTGAATGAGCGTTGGACGCTCAAACGCCCTTTGAACGAAATCAGAATCGAAGTCCCGGAAAACGTCCGCAGCTTGATTCGCAAAAAGATTGAAGCTCTCGATGAAAATGACCGCCGCGCGCTGCAATACGCGACTATTGAAGGCGACGAATTTCTTTCCACGGTTCTCGCCGCGCTTCTCGATGCGGACGAGCTTGATCTGGAAGAACAGCTCGCGGTCGTCGAAAGAGTTCACGGTTTGATCGAAACGGTCGGCGAAGAAGAACTGCCGGACGGCGGTCTGGCGACTCGCTATCGTTTCGCGCACGCGCTTTATCAAAACGTGCTTTACGCCGATATGGTCACGAAACGGCGGATTTTGCTGCACCGGAAAGCGGGAGAAAAATTAATCGGGCATTACGGCAAACAATCGCCGCGAATCGCCGCGCAGCTCGCCGAACATTTTGAGCGCGGGCGCGATTTTCCGCGAACAATCGAGTATCTCGCTCACGCGGGCGATAACGCCGGTCGGCTTTTCGCCAATGCCGAAGCCGCCGCGCATTACAGCCGCGCGCTGAAATTATCAAAAGAATACGAACAGGCAGACCGGGCGGAAACGCTGCTCGCGCTTTATCACAAACGCGGAAAGGTAAATCTCGCTCTCGGTAAATTTCAAAAAGCGGTTGACGATTTTACCGAAATGCTCGAAGCCGCCAAGCGAACGGGTTCGACCGCTCAGGAATCAGCCGCGCTCAACGCTTTGACGATGACGCTTTTTTATTCGCATCGTCTGGACGAAATCACAGCCCGCGCCGACGAAATTCTGCAAGCCGCCGAACGCGCCGGAAGCGAGGCTTTGCGAATCGAAGCGATGCAGGTTCTCGCGCTCAAACATCTCGGCGACGGCGAATTGGACAAAGCAAAACCGATGCTCGACCATATTATCAAAAGCGCCCGCGTTTTGAATCATAAATCCGTTTTGCTTTCGGGTTTGGCGTGGCGCGGCATTTTGCATTTTTTTCAAACCGAGTACGAAACCGCCGAAACAATGCTTTTGGAAGCTCAATCTCTCGCCAAAGAATTGCGCGACAGTTTTCTTCTTCTCGAAAGCTATTTCGTTCTCGGAATGACGCGCGGCAATCAGGGACGAATGAGCGAAGCGCTCGAAACTTTCGCCGAAGGAATCGAGATGTCGCGCCGCTACGAAGACCAATTCTGGGGACCAAGAATGCCCAACTGCATCGGCTGGATTTACCGCGAATTGCAGGATTTTGACCGCGCGATGGAATATGACCAAAAAGGCTTGAACATCGGGCGACAGGCAAACGTCCTCGAAGCGCAGGCGAATTCGTTAATCAATCTCGGAATCAATCAAACGCAAATGGGCGACGGCGGCAGAACTCTGGAAGCGTTCCGCGAGGTCGAAAGCATTTTCGAGCGCGATTCGTGGTTTCGCTGGCGTTATAAAATCCGCCTGCACGCCGGAAAAAGCGAGCACAGTTTAGCGGAAGGCAATCTTGAAAAAGCGGAAAAACACGCTCGCCAATTGCTCGAAGCCGCGACGCATTACGAAGCGCGTAAATATATCGTCGTCGCGCATAATCTGTTGTCTCAAACGGCTCTTGCGCGCGGCGATTTTAAACAGGCGGAAACCGAATTGAATGCCGCGCTCGAACAACTGCAAATGCATCCGGTTCCGATTGTCGCGTGGAAAGTTTATGCGAACGTTGGTAATTTAAGGCTGCGAACCGGCGACGCGGCAAGCGCCAAAGAAGCTTTTGCCAGAGCCGCCGATACAATCAACAAAATTGCCGAGGGAGTGAAAGAGGAAAACCAGCGCTCGCTGTTCTTCAATTCGCCGGTGGTTAAAAATGTTTTGGAAAAGATTTGAATTTTCAAAAAGTCGCCGAAGGCGACAAACAATATAGCGTAGGGTGAACCCTACGAAACGACGCAAAAAATAATCCGACGCTGAAAGCGTCGAACAAATGCGCGGTAAGCGTTGCTCGCCTTCAGCGAGCGAAAACTATCTTGCATTGTCCGTAGGGTTACGCCCTACGCTATATTGTCTGTCACCTTTGGCGACATAAACTCAAATCCGTCTTTCATAATTTTTTCAGAAAAAATTCAGCAAATTTTCATTGCCGCCTAATTACTTTTCCATGGCGTACCGCCGATACTGTCAATCGTCGTAGTCCAATGTCCAATTCTTTTGAGCATTGGAAAACGGAAAGGAGATTTCAAATGAGATACATATTGCCGTTATTATTACTACTTTTTTCATTTACCGTTTTCGGTCAGCACGGAAATCATCAACCCGACCAAAGGCGGGCGACGCTGCTGCCCGGAATGGGCGACGTTAATCATCCGGTTTCGACCCAAAATGCGGAAGCGCAAAAGTTTTTCAATCAAGGCTTGGCATTGCTCTACGGCTTCAACCACGATGAAGCGGTTTTGTCTTTCAAACGCGCCGCCGAGCTTGATCCGAAACTGGCGATGGCTTACTGGGGCGCGGCTTTGGCGCTCGGCTCGAATTACAATTTGCAGGCGGATCCGGCACAGCTCAAAGAAGCATTCGCAAATCTGCAAAAAGCGATTCAGTTCGCGCCGCAAGCATCGGAACACGAACGCGCATATATTGAGGCTTTGTCAAAACGCTATTCAAACAATCCGCAGTCAGATCAGCAAAAGCTCGCCGCCGATTACAAAGCGGCGATGGCGGAACTGGTCAAAAAATACCCGGACGATTTGGACGCTGCGACGCTTTACGCCGAAAGTATGATGAATCTGCGTCCCTGGAAATTATGGACGCCGGACGGAAAACCCGCCGAAGGCACCCTCGACATCGTTGCGGTTCTGGAAAGCGTTCTAAAACGCAATCCGAATCACACCGGCGCGAATCATTACTATATTCACGCCATCGAGGCTTCTAAAAATCCCGAACGCGGGCTTGCCAGCGCGTCGCGTCTGCGAACTCTCGCGCCGGCAGCCGGGCATCTCGTCCATATGCCGTCGCACATTTACATTCGCACGGGCGATTACACAGACGCCGCCGATTCAAACGCCGACGCGATTGTCGCCGACCGCAAATATCTCGAAAGAACGGGCGCGCAGGGCGCGTATCCGATGATGTATTACAACCACAACATCCATTTTCTCGCCGCCGCGCACGCGATGAACGGGCGTTTTGCAGACGCGCTCAAAACGGCGCAAGAGCTTGAAGCAAACGTCAAACCGCATCTGAAAGCGATGCCGATGCTCGAATTTTTCATGCCCTACACAACAGTGACGCTCGTTCGTTTTCAAAAATGGGATGAAATGCTCAAAGCGCCGAAACCCGATGAAAATTTGAAAATAACCACGGCGTTCTGGCATTTCGGACGCGGAATGGCTTTCGCGGGAACAAAGCAGCCAGCCAAAGCCGAAGCCGAATTAAAATCGCTGCAAAGTCTGATTCAAACTGTTCCGGCAGACGCGCCTTTCGGAAACAGCGCGGCGCGAGATGTTTTAAAAGTCGGAGAAAATATGCTCGCCGGGCAAATTCTGTTTGGTAAAGGCGACAGAACAAAGGCAATTGAACAATTACGCAAAGCCGTCGAAGCGGAAAACGCCGTCGGCTACAACGAACCGCCCGATTGGGACTTGCCCGCGCGCGAATGGCTCGGCGGCGCACTTCTTCTGAACGGCGACAATGCGGCTGCAGAACAGGTTTTCCGTGAGGAAATCGAAAAACATCCGCGCAACGGGCGCGCGCTGTTCGGACTTCTCGAAAGCCTAAAACGCCAGAAAAAAGATTCGGCTGCCAGATTCGTGCAAAGCGAATTTGAAAAAGCCTGGGAAAAAGCCGACACCAAATTGCGAGCGGAAAATCTGGCGGGCGAAGCGAACACAAACGAAAACATCGCCAAATCAAACGACGTTTCAAATTCCGCGTCAACGATTCAAATTGTCAAGACTTCGCATAATACGGCGGGTGCGCCAAATCATGTCGAACACAATGCGCCGAAGCTGACATTTTCTGATGTGAAATTAAAAACCGGCGTCCGGCTGCGTTATGCAGAACAAGGCGCGCCCGACGGGCAAACGATAATTTTGCTGCACGGTTACGGCGATTCCTGGTTTTCCTACAGCCGAGTATTGTCTCAACTCGATGCAAAATATCGGGTTTTTACGCTCGACCAGCGCGGTCACGGCGATTCGGACAGACCGGAAAAAGGTTATAAATTTGACGATTTTGCCTCGGATGTTGTGGCATTCATGGACGCGAAGAACATTAAACGGGCTGTTGTTGTCGGTCATTCAATGGGCAGTTTCGTCGCGCAAGGCGTCGCAGTTAATGCGCCCGAAAGAGTGGAAAAGCTCGTTCTCATCGGCACTGCGACAACCGTCAAAAACGATGCGGTTTTTGAGCTTCAAAAAGCCATTGGCGAGTTGAGAGACCCCGTGCCGCCGGAATTTGTTCGTGATTTTGTCGTCAGCACCAGCTCTCCGACTTTGCCCAAAGATTTTCTTGACGGCGCAATCGCCGCAGCCGGTAAACTTCCGGCTCGCGTTTGGCGCGAGACAATGACGGGAATGATGGCGGCTGATTACAAAACTAAATTAGACCGAATCAAAGCCCCGACGCTCATCATTTGGGGCGACAAGGAAACGATTTTTCTACGCTCCGAACAGGATTTGCTGAAAACGAAAATCTCCGATTCGGTCTTTAAAATCTATCTCGGAACAGGTCACTCGCCGCACTGGGAACGACCGGAGCAATTCGCCAAAGACCTTGAAGCTTTTATGGTCGGCAAAGAGAATCGTTAAGCAATAATTTAAATTTTGCTTTTCTCAATCACTAAAGCGGAATTTTTCGAGCCAAAGCCGATGCAGTTGCACAAAGCAACGCGCACGGCTTTTTCTTTTGCCCGGTTCGGCGTGTAATCCAAATCGCAAGCCTCGTCCGGCTCGTCCAGATTGATTGTCGGCGCGATGATGTTTTCGTTTAAAGCCAGTAGAGCCGCGCCGATTCCCGCCGCGCCCGATGCACCCTGCGGATGTCCGACGTTTGATTTTGTCGCCGACATCGGCATTTTGGAGGCGTGTCTGCCGAAAGCTAATTTGACGGCTTGCGTTTCGATGCGGTCGTTGAGCACAGTCGAAGTGCCGTGCAGATTGACGTAATCAACTTCTTCTGCGGCGCGTCCGGCGTCTGCAAGAGCGAGCTTCATCGCCCGCGCAGGTTCTTCGCCGTTTTCCGCCAAACGGACGCGGTGATAAGCGTCGCATGTCGCCCCGTAGCCTGCGATTTCACCGAGAATGTTTGCGCCGCGTTTCAGAGCGTTTTCCAAATCTTCCAAAACATAAACCCACGCGCCTTCGCCCAAAACCATTCCCGAACGATTTTTTGAAAATGGGCGCGAAGCAAGTTCAGGCTGGTCGTTCCATTTGTCGGTCAAAACCGTCATCAATTCAAAACCGCGTACGATTCCGGGCGCAATCGGCGCGTCAACGCCTCCGGCGAGCATTTTGTTCTGTCTGCCGAGCGCGATATGCTGCGCCGCGTAAAAAATGGCGTCGGTCGAAGAAGTGCAGCCGGTTGAAACAACGTGCGACAGCCCGCGCAAACCGAAAGCCATGGAAAGCTCGGAAGATAAACCGCCGTGAGTTGAGGCGGGAATTGTATAAACACTGGCTTTATGTTCTTCGCCCGTGTACCAGTAACCGTATTGCTTTTCCGTAAAACCCAGACCGCCGCCGCCTGTTCCGAGAATTACGCCGAAATTTTGTCGTTCCTCAAGCTGCAAATCGGACGGCTGCAATCTCGCGTCTTCCAAAGCCTCGCGTGCCGCTCTAAGAGCGAGCGGAACGGTGCGCGGAACGTGCTTTCTATCTTTCGGATTTAATTCTGCTTCCCAATCAAAATCCGCAATCTCCCCGGCAATTTGCACTTTGAAATCGGAAACGTCAAAACTCGAAATTCTTTTAACGCCGCTCTTTCCAGCCTTGAGAGATTCCCAGAACGCTTTGCGCCCGATTCCAATCGGCGTTACGCAACCCATTCCCGTAATAACAACTCGGTGCGGTTTTGTAAGATTCTTTAACATAAACCCCTTGTTTCGTCTTTTGAGTATCAGCAGAATAACATTAGCCGGTAAAGGTTTGAAAAATTAAATCTACCCAACACAAAAAAGCGACGGCTTGAAAATCAAGCCGTCGCTTTTTTATTTCGGTTTGTTTTTGATTTATGTCGTAGGTTCGACTTTCGTTCCGCACTCGTTACAGAATTTTGTGCCGGGATTTAAATCAGCCTGGCAATTGGCGCATTTTTGTTTTTCCTGTTTCGCGCCGCATTCGGAACAGAATTTCGCGCCTTCACGCAATTCCGCGCCGCAAGCCATACATGGAACTTTCGCGACTTCCATTTTCGAGCCGCATTCGGCACAGAATTTTGTTCCGGCAACATTCGGCTTGCCGCAGCTCGGACACGGAACTGTTTGCTGTTGTTGCTGTTGCTGTCCTTGTCCCTGACCGCCCGGTTGTCCCTGACCGAAAGCGTTTGCCATTTGACCGCCGATTGCAAAGCCCGCGCCCAAACCAGCGCCGAGTCCCGCTCCGCCGCCTTCGTTTTGCGCGGCATCGCGCATTGCGTCGGCTGCCTGAAACTGCATATAACGATTGGCATCGCCCAATGCGCCCATCGAAGAGCGTTTATCGAGAGCTTTTTCGACTTCTTCGGGCAGGCTGATATTTTCAACGTAAAACTTCGTGATTTCGATTCCGAACGTGCGGAAATCATCGTTGATTTTTGTCCGCAGCGCGCCGCCCAGTTCCTCGTATTTCGCGGCTAAATCGAGCGCTGGAATTTTCATTTCACCGAGCGCGTCGCTAAACGCGCTGACTGTCGCGCGTTTTAATTGACCTTCGATGTCCTCGGTTTGAAAATGCGCATTTGTTCCGGCGATTTCTTTGATAAAAGTTTGCGGATCAGAGACACGCATAGAGTAAGTACCGAAAGCGCGTAGTCTGACCATTCCGAAATCGGCATCGCGCATCATAATCGGGTTTGCCGTTCCCCATTTTTTGTCGGTAAATTGTTTGACGTTGACGAAATAAACTTCGGATTTAAACGGCGAGTTAAAACCGTGCGCCCAAGCGCCGAGCTTCGTTAAAATCGGCGTGTTGCCGCCGTCAATCGTGTAACGACCGGGACCGAAAGTGTCCGCCGCCTGACCTTGATAAACAAACACGGCGGCTTGCGATTCGCGCACGATAAGCTGCGCGCCGTTTTTGATTTCCTGTCCCTGCACCGGAAAACGATAAACGAGCGTATTCTGCGAATCGTCGAGCCATTCGATGACTTCGATAAACTGGCTTTTGGCAAAATCCGTAACCTTATCAAAAATTCCCATTTTAAAATTTCTCCTTTTTGTCGCCTAAATCAGGCAATTGATTTACGTTTTTCGACGGCTTGATGTTCAATTCCCTGCCGCAAATATCGCATAAACGGGCGGGAAATTAAAGTGGAACTCAAATTCACCGCCAAATAACAATCCACAATGAAAAGATTTTCGCGGTTGACACGAGTTCGCGCAATACGATATTTTCTAAATCTCTTATTGAAAATAGAATTCAATTTCAATTTCGCCGAAAGGATTTTTATAAAAGTGGTTAACAGTTCTCGATTCAAGAAATTACTTTCGTTTGTTTCAATTTCCCTCTTTCTCACAATTCCCGCGTTTGCGCAGAACGCATTCACAATTGATGGAACAGTTAGAGACCGAAACGCCGCAGTCGTTGAACGCGCCGAAGTTTGGTTAATCAACGCAACAAAGAAAACCGTTGCCGAAACAAAAACTAACGAAGTAGGTGAATTTCGTTTTGAAGCGCCCGCCGGAGTTTATTCATTGGTTGTCAAAAAAGACGGAATGAACGAATCGGTTAGAGACTTAAACATCAGTGTTTCGCAGACGCTGGAAATATTTTTAGAGCCGAAAACGCTTGAAGCAAGCGTGACCGTCACTTCAAACTCCGAATTTGCCGAAATTGAAAGTCAGACCGCAACCAAAACCGCGACGCCTTTGCGAGATTTGCCGCAATCCGTCGAAATTGTCGGGCAAAAACTGCTCGAATCTCAAAACGCGCGATCTTTGCAGGACGCGCTTTATAACGTGACCGCCGTCACTGTCGCGCAGGGCGAAGGACGCCGCGACCAGTTTTTTATTCGTGGCTTTACCGCGCTCGGTGATCAATTCATTGACGGCGTGCGCGACGACGCGCCGTATTACCGCGATTTGGCTAACGTCGAACGCATCGAAGTCGTCAAAGGTCCGGCGGCGGTTTTGTTCGGGCGCGGCTCGTCCGGCGGCTTAATTAATCGCGTCACAAAGCAGCCGAGTTTTACGAACAGAGTCGGCGGAGCGGAATTTTCGTTTGGTTCTTACGGCTTAAAACGCGGCTCAGTTGATTACGGTCAACCGATTTTCGGCGACCGACTCGCGTTTCGCCTGGTCGGAGCTTACGAAAAGAGCGGCGGTTTTCGTCAATTTTATTTTCTCGACCGCTACAACATCGCGCCTTCGCTCGCTTGGCGTCCCGACGAAAAAACCGATGTTGCGATTCAATTTGAATATCTAAACGACCATCGGTTGCCGGACAGAGGAATTCCCTCTTTTCGCGGAGGGGCGCTCGATGTGCCGATTTCGACTTATTACGGCGCGCCGCAGTTTGACGAAGTGCGAAATCGCGTCGCCTCGCAAGCAGTTAGATTCGAGCGCCGCTTTTCGGATTTCTGGCTCGTCCGCAACGTTTTCCGGCATACCGGATATGCGACCGATTTTTACAACACCGTTCCGAGCGGAGTTTGTCTTTTTAATTCGGCGACCGGCGCTTGCTCTGCAAACGTTCCGGCAAGCATCGAGCCTTCCGACAGCCGCTTACGGGTTTCGCGCACTCATTACAGCAGCAATTCAAAACAAAACAATTATTTTAATCAGACCGAAACCGTCGGAGTCATTCGCGCTCTCGGCTGGCAGCATACTCTTTTAGCGGGCGTCGAATTGGGCACGCAAGACAAAACAACAATGCGTTTTGACAATGAAACCGCGCCGCAGTTTTTAAGAAATTCGTATGTCGCCGTTTTCAATCCGATTTTAACGCCGCTCGTGACAAGAACCGCGCCGACGAATAACAATCGTTTCGCCGGCAGAGTTTTCGGCGTTTATTTTCAAGACCAGATTAATTTTTCGCGGCAATGGAAAGCTCTCATCGGAGCGCGTTTCGACCGTTTTGCGCAGAAGCTCGATGATTTGCGTCCGAATTCAATTGATTTAGAGCGAATTGATAAACAATGGAGTCCGCGCGTCGGTCTGGTTTACCAACCGCAGGATTGGTTGTCGCTTTATGCTTCGTGGACGCGCTCGTTTCAGCCTTCCGGCGAAAATCTCTCGCTCGCTGTAAATAACACGGAACTCGAACCCGAAACCACGCAAAATTACGAGACCGGAATCAAAGCGGCGATTCCAAAAACTCGTCTGAACGCGACGCTCGCCGTTTTTCGGCTCGACCGCAACAATATCAAAACGACCGATCCGCAAAATCCGACTCGTCTACTGCTCGTGGGACAACAGCGAACCGACGGAATCGAAGCGACTCTGTTCGGCTCACCGATTGAAAAACTCGAAATTTATGCCGGATACGCATTGCTGTCAGCGCGCATTTTGCGTTCAAACAACGTTTCGGCGGGCGTTCCGCTCGAAGGAAAACGCGCCGGACTCGTGCCGCAAAGCTCAGGCAATTTCTGGACGAGCTATCAGCTTCCGCGCAATTTTCGTGTCGGTTTCGGCGCATTCGCCCGAACGAAAGTTTTCACTTCGGCAAACAATCTGGTGACGCTGCCGGGCTTTGTCCGATTTGACGCTTCCCTCGCCTGGCGTTCCGAGAAACATTATGAAATCGGCTTTAATCTCAAAAACCTCACGAATCGCCGCTATTACGAAACCTCAAACGGCGACAACGGAATTTTAGCCGGTTCACCGATTAACGGTTCAGTCACGCTGCGTTATCGTTGGTAGATCATTGGAGGGCATAGAGATAAGGGCGTATGGCGTATTTTTTACATACGCCATACGCCCTTATCTCCTAAACCCTAAATTCTTAAATCTCCTTCGCCTTAAACAGATTTTTCAACTTTCCGCCGCGCATCGTTTCGCTCCAATTTTCAATCGGCAATTCGATTTCCGCGAGCGCGGCGGTCGGTATTGGTTGAAGTTCGCCACTCAAGATTTCGACGAGTTGTTCAAAACCGGGATTGTGACCGACAATCAGCAATTTTTCGCAATCGTTTTCGACTTGCGAAACAATTTCTATTAGATCGCCCACGCCCGCTTCGTAAATTCGCGGCTCAAAATGAATTTCCGCCGCGATTTCAGCCGCTTCTTTGACGATTCGCGCCGTTTCGCGCGCTCTGCGTGCCGGGGAAGAAATTATTAAATCCGGCACAATTTCGCGCTCGCGCAAAAAACAGCCCATTTTCCGCGCAGCATTCAAACCGCGCTCGTTCAATGGGCGTTCAAAATCCGTCAGCGAAGCGTCATTCCAATCGGATTTGGCGTGGCGCAAAACGTACAAAGTTTTCATTCAACCCTTTTCCTCATCCTCTTCGTCGGAACCCGAATCGTTTTCGTTATCCTCCTGTCGGTGCGATTCATCTTCATCATCGTCTTCATCATCGTCGTCAGAATCATCATCGTCTTCATCCGAATCATCGCTGTTTGAATCGTCATCCGAATCATCTTCATCTTCATCGTTTTCCTCATTGCCTGCTATTTCGGATTCGTTTTCATCTTCATCAGACAAAGCGTGCAGCGTAATCGGGCGCAAATGAGAAATCTCTTTCAAAGCGGCGAGCAGCTTTTTGCGCGGCACGGCGTCTTTGCCTTTGCCGATGCCGCTGATTAAATCGGCGAGCGACAAAATGCCGACCAAAACGCCGTCTTTGTTCACCACCGGCAAGCGGCGAAGCTGGCGGCGTTTCATCGTTTTCAGCGCGTCTTCAACCGCGTCGCCCGGCGCGCAGCTTCGCACTTCGTTTTGGCTGATTACTTCGCTGATTTTAATTTCGCTCGCCAGACGATTTTTCGTCACAACGGCAAAGCAGATGTCGCGGTCGGTAATCATTCCGATCACGCGCTGGCTTTCGTCAACAATAGGAACAACGCCGCAATCGCGCTGCCACATAATGTCAGCCGCCTGCGCTAGCGGCGCATCCGGCTGACAATATCCGACTTCAGTCGTCATCACATCACGTACTTTCATTATTGCCTCCAAATAAATTTGTTCGTTTTTCAAAACTAAATTTTTTGCTGTCAATTGGCAATGGTTTGGTGTAATTTTTCTGTGATGAAAACGCAAAAACTCGCTGCCATAGACATTGGCTCTAATTCAATCAAGCTGGCGCTTGCCGAAGCCGCGGCATCGGATTCGTTCCGGGTTTTTTTCGCCGAAAAAGACTCGGTCAGACTCGGACACGAAACTCTGCGCGAGCGTCATTTATCGCAGGAAGCGATTGAGCGCGCCGCGCGTTCCATCGCGCGTTTCCGAGAAATCGCCGAAACGCGCGGAGCGCAGAAAATTTTAGCCGTCGCCACCGCATCGGTTCGCGCGGCGGACAATCAGCAGGAATTTATCGAGAAAATCGAACAGATGACGGGCGTTCGCGTCGAGATTCTGTCGGCGGTCGAAGAAGCGCGTTTGATCGGCGTGGCAGTTTCGGTTTTGTGCGGAAAACCGGTCGAATCGCTGATTAATATTGACATCGGCGGCGGCTCGACCGAGCTTTCGCTGATGACGCGAGGCGAGCCGGAACAGCTTTTTTCGATGAAAGTCGGAGCCGTCGGCTTGACCGAAGCCTTTTTGAAAACCGATCCGCCGACCGAAAAAGAGATTAAGGATTTGCGGCTTTTCGTTCGCTCGCAACTGATGCGCCCGGTTTTGGAATTGGCAAACGCCAAATGGAATCTGGCGACCGGAACTTCCGGCACGATTTTGTCAATCGGACGCGCGATAAACTCCGGCAAACCCGGCGAAACGGAAATTTCTTTAAATGATCTCGCAGAATTTAACGCAAAAGTCTCTCGATTGAATCTGGCAGGGCGCAAGGCGCTGCCGGAAATGTCCGCGCAGCGTTCGGAAATTCTGATTGCCGGCGGACAGATTCTCGAGACCGCGATGCGCGAACTCCGAATTAAAAATTTAAATCCCTGCGAATTTGCTCTGCGCGAAGGCGTGATTATTGATTATCTGCGCGAAATCGAAGCCGAAGAATTGCCGCCGATTCCCGACACTGAAGACCAGCGTTTGCGCGGAGTTTTCGCCGTCGGTCGGCGGTTTAATTACGACGAACGCCACAGCCTGCAAACCGCCGCGTTCGCCGAAGCGATTTTCGATAAAATCGCGCCGGTTTACAAATTACCGCGCCACGACCGCACGCTGCTTTCGGCTGCCGCTTTGCTTCACGACATCGGTTACGCGGTCGCGCATTCCGAATACCACAAACATTCGCTTTATCTCATCAAACATTCCGAGCTAACGGGATTTTCCGAAAGTGCGAGGCTCGTTGTCGCCAACGTCGCGCGTTATCATCGCGGAAAAATGCCGACGGAAAAGCATTTGGATTTTATGAATTTAAGCGAGCAGGACAAAAAAACCGTCTGGCAGCTAGGCGCGATTCTGCGGCTCGCCGACGCCCTGGACAAATCGTGCGGCGGCGCGGCGGCTTTGGACAATTTGGAAATCACCAGCAAAGGGCGCGATTGTTTGCTTGAAATTGCGACCAATGCCGATTGCGATTTTGAAATCGCGCAGGAAAAAGTCGGTATGTTTGAAACCGCGTTTGACTGCCGCGTAATTTTTATGCGCCGCCCGGCGACAAAGCAAGTTTAAAAAAGGAGTGCAAATGAACACCGATTTTTTAGTTAATGTTTCGACGCTGCCCGTCCCGTTTATCGGGCGTTTTCAGACAAACGGGACGAGATTGGACGATGAGCAATTCGAGATGTTTTGCCGGCAAAATCCCGAATTAAGAATCGAACAAACTAAAGAAGGAGAATTAATCGTTATGCCCGGAACCGGCGCGCTGACGGGAAACCGCAACTTTCGATTAAGCGGACGTTTCGGCGTTTGGGTTGAAAAAGATGCGACGGGCGTCGGTTTTGATTCTTCAACGATTTTTATTTTGCCAAACGGCGCAAAGCGCTCGCCAGATGTTTCGTGGATAAGAAACGAACGCTGGAACGCTTTGAGCAAAGAAGAGCAGCAGAAATTTGCTCCGATTTGTCCTGATTTCGTCGTTGAATTACGCTCGCGCACCGATTCGATTAAAACTTTGCAGGCAAAGATGCTCGAATACATCGAAAACGGTGCCGAGCTTGGATGGCTGATTGATCCGATGAAACGCAAAGTTTACGTTTATCGTCCAAACGAATCGGTTAAAGTTTTGGACGAACCGGAAGAAATCTCCGGCGAGCCGCTGCTGCCAAAGTTCACGCTGAAATTAAAAGATTTTTGGGATTAAAATGTCAGTTGTTCATCGTTCATTATTTGTAGCGAAATTTAACAACGAACAACGAACGACGAACAATGAACAAATATGCAAGACAAAGAAGTTCAAGAATTGGAAAAAGCGTTGGAGCAGATTTGGGAAATCGCCCAAAAAATGGGTTTAGACCCGTTTCCGACGAAATTTGAGATTGTTCCTGCGACCGTGATGTATGAAGTCGGCTCTTACGCGCTGCCCGGACGCTATTCGCACTGGACTTTCGGCAAGGCTTATCACCGGATGAAAACGATGTACGATTTCGGTTTGTCGAAAATCTACGAAGTGGTTATCAACACCAATCCGAGCTACGCTTTTCTGCTCGAAACCAACAGTTTGCTGCAAAACAAGCTCGTCATCGCGCACGTTTTAGGTCACACCGACTTTTTCAAAAACAACGCCTGGTTTTCAAAAACCGACCGACGAATGGTTGACACGGTTTCGAGCCACACTTCGCGGATGCAGGAGTACGAGTTTAAATACGGGCGCAAAAAGGTCGAACAGCTCCTCGATTCCGTTTTGTCAATTGAAGAACACATTGACCCGAACTTTTTTATCCGCCGCAAAAACAAAGATGAAAAACAAGAGCCGCTCGAAAAACGAGAAGGTCGCTACGATGATTTATTTGCTCTGGACAAACCCGAACCCGAAAAAGAACCGGAAGACGAGATCGAACGCGCCGTGCAGCATGATCTTCAGCTCATAATGGAAATGTTCGACGACCCGAAACCGCAAAATCTGGGCGAAAAAGACCTCGTTCATTTCATTATGCGAAACTCTCCCGTTTTAGAGCCATGGCAGCGCGATATTATTGCGATGATTCACGAAGAAATGGAATATTTCGTGCCTCAGATGATGACCAAAACCATGAATGAAGGCTGGGCGTCATTTTGGCATTCAAGAATTATGCGCGAGCTGGATTTGCCCGACTCGGAACATCTTGAATTCGCGGATTTGCATTCGAGCGTCGTCAGCCCGCATCACGGGCAGTTAAATCCGTATTATGTCGGCTACAAAATTTTTGAAGATTTGGAAAAACGCTTTGGACTCGACAAGATTTTCGAAGTGCGCGAGCTTGATAACGATGTTTCGTTTTTGCGGAATTATTTGACTAAAGAACTGTGCGAAGAGCTGGATTTGTTTGTTTTCGAGCTGGTCGAAGAAGAAGAATGGACGATTACGGAAAAGAAATGGGAAAAAGTGCGCGACGCGCTCGTGGCGAATATGACTAATTTCGGTTTTCCGTACATCGTCGTCGCCGACGGCGATTACAACGGCAACCGCGAGCTTTATCTCAAACATTTATACGAAGGCTCGGAATTGGACGAGCTTTACGCGCAAAAAACCCTGGAACATGTTTACCGTTTGTGGGGGCGTCCGGTTCATCTCGAAACCATAGTTGACGAGGAAAAAACCGTTTTGCGTTACGACGGCGACAATCACGAGGAAGGCTAAAAACAAATTAACATGGATGAAGAGGATAAAAGGGATAAAAGGGATTGAATTTATTCCTTTTATCCTCTTCATCCGTGTTTGAATTCAAAGTTAATCTGCTGACTCGCCGAGATTTCACCGCCCGTCTTTTGAATTGAGTGAGCATGAAACTTCGCGTCGTCGCGTTCGGGGAAATCAATGCGAAAATGCCCGCCGCGCGATTCTTCGCGCCACAGCGCGGCGCGGGCAATCAGAGTAGCGACAGCGACAAAATTGCGCGAACTCGCGCCCAAATTCGCTTGCGAAATCTGCCCAAACTCGCGCAAAGCGCGCTTTAAATTCTCCGCATCGCGCGCAATTCCGACGCGCTCCCACATTAAGCGTTTGACGCGCTTACGAACTGCAACGGCAATCTCACCGGATTGCGGATTGTGGATTGCGGATTGGGGATTTTCAAACTTTGAACTGTTCACTTTGAACTTTGAACTTTCGAGCGCAGCGAGACCGGCGCGCGCGCCGAAAACCAGACCTTCGAGGAGTGAATTTGAAGCCAGACGATTTGCGCCGTGAACTCCGGTGCAAGCGACTTCGCCCGCCGCGTAAAGTCCCGGCAAAGTCGTCCGCCCATCCAAATCCGTCCGCACGCCGCCCATAAAATAATGCACGGCAGGCGAGACGGGCAACAAATCGGTCGCAATATTCAACCCGTAAGAATTGCAGGTTTCGTAAATTTTTGGAAAGCGTTCAGCCAAAAACTTTTCGGTGTGCGCTGACATATCGAGAAAAACCGTCCGCGTGCCGGTGCGCTGCATTTCGGCGACAATCGAGCGCGAAACGACATCGCGCGGCGCTAATTCGCCAAGCTCGTGATAATTGAACATAAAACGCTCGCCCGCAGCGTTTCGCAAAACGCCGCCTTCGCCGCGCATCGCTTCGGAAAGCAAAAAGCGCGGCGCGTTTTCAAGACTCAGAACGGTCGGATGAAATTGCACAAACTCGATGTCGGCAATTTCCGCGCCCGCAAGATAAGCCATCGCCATTCCGTCGCCCGTCGCCACGTCCGGGTTTGTCGTGTGCAGATAAAGCTGTCCCGCGCCGCCCGAAGCCAGAACGACGGCGCGCGCAAACATCTCGCGCGGCGCGCGCAAAACCGGATCGAGATAACGCACACCGCAAACGCGCCCATCGGCGACAATCAGATTTTCGGTCGCCGCGTGCGGCATAAAAACAATGCGGCTTTCGAGCCTAGCGCGCGCAATCAGCGAGCGAACGATTTCCTTTCCGGTCGAATCGCCGTGCGCGTGAAGAATTCGGCGGCGCGAATGCGCGGCTTCCTGCGTAAAAACCAAGTTTCCGCCTTCGCGGTCAAACTCAGTTCCCCATTGAATTAATTCCTGAATGCGCGTTGTTCCGTCCGAAACCAAAACTCTGACCGCTTCTTCGTCGCACAAACCCGCGCCCGCGTACAAAGTGTCTTCCTCATGTAATTCGGCGTTGTCATCGTCCGACAAAACCACGGCGACACCGCCCTGCGCATATTCGGTGTTCGATTCGCTTGTTCGCGCTTTGGTCAGAACCGTGACGCGCGCGCCGCTTCCGGCAAGCTCAATCGCGGCTCTCAAACCCGCAATCCCGCTGCCGATGACGATAAAATCAGTTTCCAAAGCCATTACTCGAAATTTTGAACGCTTGCGCCGTAAAATTCAAATTTGTGTAAAATCGAAAGCGATGATAATTAGACCAGCCAAACGCCTTGTCGGGGAAATCAATTTGCCCGGCGACAAATCAATTTCGCACCGCGCGGCGATTTTTGCCGCTTTAGCTGAAGGCACAACGCGCATCGAAAACTTTTCGACCGCCGACGATTGCGCGGCGACGCTCGATTGTCTGGAAAAGCTCGCGGTTAAAATCGATAGAAACAAAACTGAAATCATCGTTCACGGCGTCGGCAAAAACGGTTTCAGCGCGCCCGAAGAACCGCTCGATTGCCGCAACAGCGGAACGACGATGAGGCTTTTGGCTGGCGTTTTGGCGGGACAAAATTTCGTTTCGGTTTTGACCGGCGACGAATCTTTGCAAAAACGCCCGATGCGGCGAGTGATTGCGCCGCTGGAACTAATGGGCGCGAAAATCGAATCGAATGACGGACGCGCGCCGCTTACAATTCACGGCAAAAATCCGTTAAAAGCGATTTCCTTTGAGCCGCCCGTTGCCAGCGCTCAGATTAAATCCTGCGTTTTGCTTGCAGGTTTGAATGCTGATGGCGAAACCAAAATCTTAGAAAAAACTCCGACGCGCGATCACACGGAAAGAATGCTGGCTTGGCTCAACGTCGAAGTAAAAAATGAAAACAACGAGCTTGCGGTTTTTGGCGACGCAAAGCTATCGGCGAGAGATTTGAGCGTTCCGGCTGACGTTTCGTCTTCGGCGTTTTTCCTTGTCGCGGCAGCTTGTTTGAAAAATTCGGATTTGCTGTTGAAAAATGTCGGCTTAAATTCATCGCGAACTGCTGTGATCGAAGTTTTGCAGAAATTCGGCGCAAAACCGGAGATTTTAAACCGCAGCGAAGCCGCAAACGAGCCGCGCGGAGATTTGCGGGTTTTGGGCGGCGAATTAAATTCTCAACAGGAAAACGGTTTGCGTGGAGAAATTATCGCCAACCTGATTGACGAATTGCCGATTTTGTCGGTTCTCGGAACACAGCTTGAAAACGGTTTGGAAATCAGAGACGCAGCGGAACTGCGCGTCAAAGAATCAGACAGAATCCGCGCGGTCGTTGAAAACTTGCGGCGAATGAACGCTCGCGTCGAAGAATTTGAAGACGGTTTGCGCGTCGAAAAATCAAACTTAAAAGGCGCGCGCATTGATTCTTTCGGCGATCACCGCATCGCAATGTCGTTTGCCGTCGCGGGTTTGCTCGCCGCCGGCGAAACCGAAATCGAAAACGCCGAAGCCGTGGCGGTTTCGTTTCCCGATTTTTTTGATCTTCTCGAAAGCGCGGCGGAGCGTTAATGAAATTTTCGCGCAATCAGATTATCGGCTCGCTTATTTTGCTCGCGTTGATTCTGCTTTTTGCGCTCGCGCGTTTTGCTTTTCAATTTTGATTTCCGCACAAAAACAACCTGTTATCGCCATTGTCGGACCGACGGCTTCGGGCAAAACTGAAATCGGCGTTGCGCTCGCTTTACGAATTGGCGCCGAGATAATTAACTGCGATTCGGTTCAAATTTACAGGGAAATCGAAATCGCGACAGCGAAACCTTCCGAAGAAGAAAAACGGGGCGTGCCGCATCATTTGATTGATTACGTTTCGCCTTTCGTTAATTATACGGCGGCGGATTGGGCGACGGACGCGACCGAGAAAATCTATGAAATTGAGCGGCGCGGAAAAACTGCGATTCTCGTCGGCGGCACGGGTTTTTATCTCAGAAGCTTGCGGCAGCCGTTTTTTGAATCGCCGAAAACAGACGAAGATTTACGCGAGAGATTAAAACAAATCCGCGCTAGAAAAGGCGCGGAATATTTGCATCGAATTTTAAAAAGAGTTGATTGGAAATCGGCGGAGAAATTGTTTCCGCGCGATTACGTCCGCGTCCAGCGCGCGCTCGAAGTTCGTTTTCAAACCGGAAAACCAATTTCCGAACAACAGCCCGCACGCGCAGAACCGCCGGAATTTGCAGCCCGTTTTAAAATTTTCGCCTTAAATCCCCCGCGCGATTTGCTTTACGAACGAATCAATCGCCGCGCCGAGCGTCATTTTGAAAGAGGTCTGGTCGAAGAAGTCAAAGATTTGCTCGAAAAAGGCGTTCCGGCGGAATCAAACGCGCTCGGCGCGCACGGTTATCGCCGCGTCGTCGAATATTTGCGCGGCGAGCGAACTCTGGAAAGCGCAGTCGAACAAACAAAGCTCGATGTCAGGCATTACGCCAAACGGCAATTGACCTGGTTTAGGCGCGAGGAAAACGTGATTTGGCTCGAAGGTTTCGGCGACGAACCTGAAACCCGGCGAAAATTATTTAAACTTTTGAATATAACCGAAAACTCCGAGCTTTAAACCTTAATTTAAAATGAAAATTATCTTGTCAGTGCCGCGAGCGGTGTTGTAATCTATTCAAGGAAAAACACTTGTCGGGCGCGGAGGGCGTGTGGAAAAAACTGGTTCACAAAACATTCAGGATGCATTTCTAAATACACTGCGGCGAGAAAAAGCCATTGTTACTATTCATCTGCTCCACGGCGCTACTTTAAGCGGACGTTTGAAGAGCTTCGATAAATTTTCGGTTTTGCTCGACGCCAGCGGTCAGGAATTTTTAATCTTCAAACACGCGATTGCGACCGTCACACATCAGCGGCGCGAACCTCAGCAATACAGGCAGGAAAACAGACCGCCGCAGCAACAGCAAGAACCTTCGGCTTAATACGGCTTAATCAATCTTGAGCGGCAATTTTCTAACTTTTGAAGGCTTGGACGGAAGCGGCAAAACCACGCAGCTTCGTTTGCTTGCCGATGCTCTTGCAGCGCAAGGTTTCGATGTCGTCACGACGCGCGAACCGGGCGGAACCGCTCTCGGAAAGCGAATCCGCGCGCTTGTTCTTGAAATTGAGGACGCGCCCGCGCCGCTTGCCGAATTACTGCTGTTTGCCGCCGACCGCGCTCAACATCTCGAAACGCTCATACGACCGGCGCTCGCCGCCGGTAAAATCGTCATTTCAGATCGCTATACCGACGCCACCGCCGCTTATCAAGGCGCGGGGCGCGGCTTTCCGGCGGAAAAAATTCGTCAAACAATCGAGCTGGCGACCGGCGGTTTCAAACCGGATTTGACGCTCTTTTTCGATTTGCCGACCGAAACCGCTCTGGCGCGCGCAAACAGCCGCCCCGAAGAATTGAATCGTCTGGACAAAGAAACAATTGATTTTTTCGAGCGCGTCCGCCGCGCTTATCTCGAAATTGCCGCTGCCGAACCGGAGCGTTTCCGAGTCCTTGACGCGCGCGGTTCGATTGATGAAATTCACAAAAAGACTCTGCAAATCGTCGCGCAATTTCTCGAATCACAAAATCGCTAGTAAAATCTTTTTGTGTTCGACAAGTTAATCGGAAACAATCAAATCAAAGAAGTTTTTCGGCGAATGATTAGCAATCGCCGGATTCCGAACGCTTTTATCTTTGCCGGAGACGCGGGCGTCGGGAAACAGCTTTTTGCTCTCGAATTAGCAAAAACGGTTTTGTGCCGAAATCCCCAATCCGGCGAAGCGTGCGATAAATGCGCTGCCTGTTCGCGCGCCGTGAAATTCGCCGCTCTCCCGCCGCACGACAGCGATCATAAAGACGAATACAAGAAAGTTTTTTGGAGCGAACACTCCGACGTAGGTAGAATTGTTCCGTATAAAAACAGCATTTTGGTTGATGCGATTCGAGATTTAACCGAGCAGGCGAATCTGACGCCTTACGAGGGAAAAGCCAGATTTTTTCTCATTGAAAACGCCGAAAAATTAAGCGCCGGACAGGGAGAAGCGGCAAACGCTCTGCTGAAAACGCTCGAAGAACCACCCGCGACAACGCATTTGTTTTTGCTCACCTCGCGCGCCGATTCGCTGCTGCAAACCATTCTTTCGCGTTGTCAGATGATTCGTTTTGCGCCGATTGCTGGCGAAGAAATCGAAAAATATCTGCAAGCGACGAAAAAAGTTTCGCCTGTCGAAGCCAAACTGATTTCGCGTCTTTCCAGGGGAAGTCTAGGCAACGCGCTTTCTTTAAACCTGGACGTTTACAAAACGCAGCGCGAAATGATGCTCAATGTTCTGGACGCGATAACGGTTTCCAAAGACCGCGCGCGTCTGCTGAAAATCGCCGAAGAAATGAACGAAGCTAAAATCAAAGATGAATACGAACAGCGTCTCGAAGTTTTGGAACATTTGATTCACGACGTTTGGACTTTAAAGCTCGGCGCGCCGGATTTAATCAACGCCGATTTGGAACCAAAGCTCGTTCGTTTCGCCGAAAACACCGATTCGCGCCGCGCGCAAATTTGGCTCGCGGAAATCGAAACGCTCCGCGAGCAATTTGCCGTCAACATCAATCGCAAAATCGCAACCGACGCGCTTTTTCTAAAAATGGCAGACGCTTAAATTTTTGGGAACAAAAACTTTGCTCTGGTGTCAAAGTTAGTGTAAATTCTGTCAACTCGGAGGAAAATTTTATGAACAAACAATCGCAGCAGCTTTTCAGCCTTCTTTTCGCAGTCTTGTTTTCGGTCGTTTTCGTCTCGGCTCAAGAAAACCGCGCTGTACCAAGAACCATTAGCGGCGGAGTCGTCAACAGCAAGGCGACCAATTTAGTGAAACCCGAATATCCGGCGGCGGCAAAAGCCGTCAACGCTGAAGGCGCGGTTAACGTCCAAGTTACGA